>NZ_CP013495.1:4017500-4426941 GCF_001664325.1 Rhizobium sp. N621 | reverse complement strand
ATGAGACAGGCAGGACGCTATCTGCCGGAATACAGGGAGACCCGGGCAAAGGCCGGAAGCTTCCTCGATCTCTGCTACACGCCCGATCACGCCGTTGAAGTGACGTTGCAGCCGATCCGCCGCTATGGCTTCGATGCAGCGATCCTGTTTTCCGACATTCTCGTCATTCCCGACGCGATGAAGCGGAATGTTCGTTTCACTGAAGGCCATGGACCGGAGATGGATCCGATCGATGAAGCGGGCATCGGCAGATTGAACGGCGACGACGTTGTCGATTATCTCCGACCGGTTCTGGAAACGGTGCGGCGGTTGCGGCAGGAATTGCCTGAAGAGACGACTCTGCTCGGTTTCTGTGGCGCGCCTTGGACGGTTGCTACCTATATGATCGCCGGCCACGGCACCCCGGATCAGGCCCCTGCCCGTCTCTTCGCCTACAAATATCCCCGCGCCTTCGAACATCTGCTGATGCTGCTTGCCGACGTTTCGGCCGATTATCTGGTGGCGCAGATCGACGCCGGCGCCGATGCCGTGCAGATCTTCGATTCCTGGGCGGGTGTTCTCGGCGAGAAAGAGTTCGACGCCTTCGCCGTCAAGCCGGTTGCACGGATGATCGCCTCGATCAAAGCGCGGCGGCCGCAGGCGCGCATCATCGCCTTCGCCAAGGGTGCGGGCTACCAGCTGAAAACCTATCGTCAGAAGACCGGAGCGGATGCGATCGGTCTCGACTGGTCCGTCCCGTTGGCCTTTGCCGCCGAACTTCAGAAGGATGGTCCGGTTCAGGGCAATCTCGATCCGATGCGCGTCGTTGCCGGCGGCCGGGCGCTGGAAGAGGGTATCGACGATATTCTGCATTATCTCGGCAACGGACCGCTGATCTTCAATCTCGGCCACGGCATCACGCCGCAAGCCGACCCCGAGCATGTGCGTTTGCTGGTCGAGCGCGTGCGGGGGTCACGGATGCCCGAGGCATGACGACGGAAAAACAGACGGATCGCAGAGCCGGCGCTTACGCCCGACGCCGCGCGCATTTTGCGCTCGTCTTCTTCGCGCTGATGGCGGTTGGGCTTTTCGCCTGGAATCCCGACAATCTCTATCTCTGGATCAAGGCGCTTCATATCATCGCGGTCATCTCCTGGATGGCAGGACTGTTCTATATGCCGCGGTTGTTCATCTATCATACCGATGCCGAACCAGGCTCGGTGCAGTCGGAAACCTTCAAGGTGATGGAGCGCCGGCTGCTTCGCATCATCATGACGCCGGCGATGATGCTGACGTGGATCTTCGGTCTTTATCTCGCCTGGTCGGTCTACGGGTTTCAGGGCGGCTGGCTGCATGCAAAGATCGGGCTGGTGGTGCTGCTGACCGCGATCCACATGTTCTTCAGCAACGCCGTGCGCGCGTTCGAGCGGGACGAAAATCGCCGGTCTGCGCGCTACTGGCGGTTCATGAACGAGGCGCCGACAGTGCTGATGATCGCAATCGTGATCCTCGTCGTGGTGAAGCCATTCTGAGGAGAAATCCTCTCTCAGGTTAAATTTGCTTCATTTTAAGCGGCCCCCTTGCGGCGGCGATAACGAGTCGCTATTTTCCGCGCATCTCATCTACGTGGCATGTGTGTAGATTTCAGTCGTCTGCGAGCCCCTCTCGCAGTACCGAATACGACCCAACATCGCCTTTCCCCTTCGAAATTGAAAAGAGTATTGGTCACTTCATGGCTGAAATGAAGCTTCAGGAACTTAAGAGCAAATCCCCGACGGATCTTCTGGCTTTCGCCGAATCGCTCGAGGTCGAGAATGCAAGCACGATGCGCAAGCAGGAGCTGATGTTTGCGATCCTCAAAATGCTTGCCAGCCAGGATGTGGAAATCATCGGCGAAGGGGTCGTCGAGGTGCTGCAGGACGGTTTCGGCTTCCTGCGTTCGGCGAATGCAAACTACCTGCCCGGTCCCGACGACATCTACATCTCGCCGTCGCAGATCCGCCGTTTCTCGCTGAAAACCGGCGACACGGTCGAGGGACCGATCCGCGGGCCGAAGGAAGGCGAGCGTTATTTCGCGCTGCTCAAGGTCAACACCATCAATTTCGACGATCCGGAAAAGATTCGTCACAAAGTTCATTTCGACAACCTGACGCCGCTCTACCCGAACGAGCGCTTCAAAATGGAACTCGAGATCCCGACCTCCAAGGATCTGTCGCCGCGTGTGATAGACCTGGTAGCACCGCTCGGCAAGGGCCAGCGCGGACTGATCGTCGCGCCGCCGCGCACCGGTAAGACCGTGCTTCTCCAGAACATCGCGCATTCGATCACGGCCAACCATCCGGAATGTTATCTCATCGTCCTTCTGATCGACGAGCGTCCCGAGGAAGTGACCGACATGCAGCGCTCGGTTCGCGGCGAGGTTATCTCCTCGACCTTCGACGAGCCGGCGGTGCGTCACGTCCAGGTGGCCGAAATGGTCATCGAAAAAGCAAAGCGTCTGGTCGAGCATGGGCGCGACGTCGTCATCCTGCTCGATTCGATTACACGTCTCGGCCGCGCCTATAACACGGTCGTTCCCTCCTCCGGCAAGGTTCTGACGGGAGGCGTCGACGCCAACGCGCTGCAGCGGCCGAAGCGCTTCTTCGGCGCGGCGCGCAACATCGAGGAAGGCGGTTCTCTGACGATCATCGCTACCGCGCTGATCGATACCGGCAGCCGCATGGACGAAGTCATCTTTGAAGAGTTCAAGGGTACCGGCAACTCCGAGATCGTCCTTGACCGCAAGGTTGCCGACAAGCGCATCTTCCCGGCGATGGATATTCTGAAGTCCGGCACACGCAAGGAAGACCTTCTTGTTCCACGCCAGGATCTGCAGAAGATCTTCGTTCTGCGCCGTATTCTCGCGCCGATGGGCACCACCGATGCGATCGAATTCCTGATCGACAAACTCAAACAGACGAAGAACAATTCGGACTTCTTCGAGTCGATGAACACCTGATCCTTAGCCGGATTCCTCCTATAAGAGCTGGCGCATCGTCTCGATGTCGCCAGCTTTTTGTTTGAGAGAGTCGATTCGGACTCGAACTGAAAAGCCGGACGCATGGCCATGTTGAATGATACCATCTATGCGCTTTCGAGCGGTGCTCCGCCCGCAGGTGTTTCGGTCGTCCGCATCAGCGGTCCGCTGACTAAAGATATATTGGTCCGACTGGCGGGATCGGCACCGGCTGCCCGCGCGGCGTCCTACCGAATGATTCGGACTCGTAACAACCAGCCGATCGACAACGGCCTAGTGCTGTTTTTCCCCGGCCCGCGCTCCTTTACCGGCGAGGACGTGGCCGAGTTGCAGGTCCACGGCAGTAAGGCCGTGCTGGCAGCATTGTTCTCCGAACTGGGTGATATTCCAGGTGTTCGTATGGCCAACGAGGGCGAGTTTTCGCGGCGGGCCTTCGAAAACGGCAAGCTTGATCTTGTCGAGGTCGAGGGGCTCGCCGACCTGATCGGCGCCGAAACCGAGATGCAGCGCCGTCTCGCCGTCGAGCAGAGTGCCGGCGGTGTCTCGGCAATTTACGATTCGTGGGCGGAGCGATTGACCCGGGCTCGGGCCTTAATCGAGGCGGAGCTTGATTTTCCCGACGAAGACGACGTACCAGGATCCGTCTCGGATATGGTCTGGACCGACATGAAGCGGCTTCGCGACGATCTCGGCCTTCATCTCAACGCGGCTTCGGCGGGCGAAATCATCAGGGACGGCTTTAAAGTGGTGATCGCCGGCGCTCCGAATGCCGGAAAATCGAGCCTGCTGAACGCTCTGGCCCGGCGTGACGTCGCAATCGTTACCGACATTGCCGGTACGACCCGTGATGTGCTGCAGGTCGATCTCGATATTGACGGCTTTCTTGTCAAACTCTATGACACCGCCGGTCTGCGCCAGGCGGACGACCGGGTGGAAATGGAGGGCGTGCGGCGCGCGCGTGTTGCGCTTCGTGATGCCGATCTTGCGCTGCTGTTGGTCGACATGAGCAATCCGACGATCCCCGGCGACTTGGAGCAGAATTTGCCCCATGTTATTGTCGGAACGAAGAAGGATCTCGTTGAGACTGGTTCGGATCGCTATGACCTGGAGATTTCGACGCTGACCGGTGACGGTCTGTCGGAGTTGCGCCAGCTGATCGGGCGCATTGTCGCCGAGCGTCTCAGTGGCCTGTCTCTGGCCATCCCTAGCCGGCAGAGGCATAAGGATTCGCTGACGAAATGTTTGGCAGCGCTCGACGCGGCGATCTTGGAGATTGACGCAGATCTTGAACTGCGCACCGAGCAGCTTCGGCTTGCGGCTGAATACCTGGGGAGAATTACCGGGCGAGTGGACGTCGAACAGCTGCTCGACGTGATCTTCTCGGAGTTTTGCATCGGCAAGTGATTCACGTGAAACCTTTTCCGGCGGCGCGCCCTCAGGTTCACGAGAAACCCTGCTGTTTTGGAGTTTTGATATGACCGATAGTGGCTATGATGTGATCGTCATCGGCGGCGGCCATGCAGGGACCGAGGCGGCCAGTGCGGCTGCGCGCCTCGGTGCGAAAACTGCGCTCGTTACCCACAGGCGAGACACGATCGGGGTCATGTCCTGCAATCCGGCGATCGGCGGGCTCGGCAAGGGACATCTGGTTCGTGAGATCGACGCGATGGATGGCCTGATGGGCCGCGTTGCCGATGTTGCCGGCATCCAGTTCAGAATGCTGAACCGCAAAAAGGGCGCGGCCGTGCGAGGTCCACGGACCCAGGCAGATCGAAAGCTTTACCGGCTGGCGATGCTCGCCGCAATCGAAGCGACGCCAGGCCTGGACATTATCGAGGGCGACGCATTCGATCTCGATGTGCTCGATGGCCGGGTCGCTGGCGTCATCATGAAAGACGGCCGGCGGCTGCAGGCGCCGGCTGTGGTCTTGACAACCGGCACCTTCCTGCGCGGCCTTATTCATATCGGCTCTGAAAAGACGCCCGCTGGTCGTGTCGGCGAAGCGCCGTCGATCGGCCTGTCTGCCACCTTGGCGCGGTTGGGGCTGCGGCTGGGACGGTTGAAAACCGGAACGCCGGCCCGGCTGGATGGCAAGACGATCGACTGGCAATCCGTCGGCCGACAGGGGGCGGATGAGGAGCTTGTGCCCTTTTCCTTCATGACCGATTCCATCACCACACGGCAGGTTGAATGCGGCGTCACTAGGACCACCGAGGCGACACATCGTATCATTGTCGACAATATCAAGCGCTCAGCGATGTATTCCGGGCAGATCGAAGGCGTCGGGCCG
Source organism: Rhizobium sp. N621 (assembly GCF_001664325.1). Lineage (NCBI taxonomy): Bacteria > Pseudomonadati > Pseudomonadota > Alphaproteobacteria > Hyphomicrobiales > Rhizobiaceae > Rhizobium > Rhizobium sp. N621. Next base: position 4,421,656 of record NZ_CP013495.1, on the reverse strand, counting down.
CGCTACTGCCCATCCATCGAAGATAAGCTGGTGAAGTTCGGAGAGCGCGACGGACATCAGGTCTTTCTTGAACCCGAGGGACTGGATGATGACACGGTTTATCCGAACGGCATTTCAACGTCGCTACCGGCCGAAGTTCAAGCCGCGTTTATCAAAACCATTCCAGGCCTCGAATCGGCCAGGATCCTGCAGCCGGGCTATGCCATCGAATATGATCATGTCGATCCAAGAGAGCTTACGCTATCGCTAGAGGTCAAGCGACTGAAGGGTCTGTTCCTCGCGGGCCAGATTAATGGCACCACCGGTTATGAGGAGGCAGCGGCCCAGGGACTGGCAGCTGGATTGAATGCCGCCCTACGCAGTTCCGATTCGGAACCGTTCCATTTCAGTCGTACAAGCTCCTATATTGGCGTGATGATCGACGACCTGACATCGCGTGGCGTTACGGAGCCGTATCGAATGTTTACCTCGCGTGCGGAATACCGCCTGACATTGCGTGCCGACAATGCCGATGTGCGGCTGACACCGCTGGCTATGGAGCTTGGATGTGTGGGCGCCGAGCGCGCCGAGCGATTCACGGCCTATCTGGCCGAGATTGACATTGGCCGCGCCCAGTTGATTGCGCTGACGGTAACACCCAATGAGGCGCGACGGGCGGGCTTGAACATCAACCTCGATGGCCAGCGCCGCACGGCCTACGATCTCTTGTCCTATCCGGCCTATGATTTCGCCGCACTTCGACAGGTTTGGCCGGAAGAATTGGGCAGACTCCGACCAAAGGTCGCGGAGGCGTTGGAGATCGAGGCAGGTTACTCGGTCTACCTTGATCGGCAGGCGGCGGCGATCGCCGATCAACAACGCGACGAGGAGCGGCGGATACCGGCTGATTTTAATTATGACGCGCTCTCGGGGCTTTCGAACGAGCTCAAGGCGAAGCTCAGTGCTGCTCGCCCGTTCAACGTTGCCCAGGCGGCGATTGTCGAGGGCATGACCCCCGCAGCCATTGCGCTGCTGCTGGTGCACTTGCGTCGGCAGCAGGGATTCGAACGCCAAAGCGCCTGATACAAGATGTGAGAGTCTTTGAGAATGGAATTGAACGGTTTGCGTGTTTCACGTGAAACACAGGAACGACTTCAACATTTTGCGACGCTGTTTCAAAAATGGGCCAAAACGATCAACCTGGTGGCGCCCTCGACGCTCGATGCGCTGTGGCGCCGCCATATTGCTGACAGCAGTCAGATTTTTCAGATCTGCCCTCGGCCCGTCACCTGGGTCGATCTCGGCAGTGGCGGCGGCTTTCCGGGTGTGATTACCGCAATCTTTCTGGCAGAGCTGCAAGACGGTTGGGTGCATCTTGTCGAAAGCAACCACAAAAAGGCTGCGTTCTTGCGAACGGCTCTGCGGGAGACGAATGCACGGGGAAGCGTACACGCCAGTCGAATCGAAGACGCCTATGCGGAGATCGGAGATTGCGACGCGATCTCGGCGCGGGCCCTTACCGATCTTGATGGGTTGATCGGTTATTCAGCGCCTTGGATGCTTGGCAGGGAAAATTGCCGGGGGTTTTTTCACAAAGGCCGGGATTACCTGAGGGAAATCGCCGAAGCCCGTGGTCGGTGGGAATTCGATCTGATAGAACATGAGAGCGCCGTCGAGCAGGAATCCGTGATTTTGGAAGTATCGAATCTCCGGCGCTTGGTTTAACAGATCGGATATTGCAGCAATGGCTGGCGAACGACATCGGATAATAACCATCGCAAATCAGAAAGGTGGCGTTGGCAAGACGACCACTGCAATCAATCTGGCAACGGCGCTCGCTGCCATCGGCGAGCGTGTCCTGATCGTCGATCTGGATCCGCAGGGCAATGCCAGCACCGGCCTCGGTATCGACCGTCGCGATCGCAAGCTCTCCTCCTATGACCTGATGGTCGGTGAACGCGAGATCACCGACGTGACGCTGGAAACAGCCGTTCCCAACCTCTTCATTGTTCCTTCGACCATGGATCTGCTTGGCATCGAGATGGAAATCGCGCAGCAGAGCGATCGGGTCTTTAAATTACGGAAGGCACTGTCCTCTCCCGAGGCTATGGCATTCTCCTATATTCTTCTCGACTGCCCGCCCTCTTTCAATCTGCTGACGATGAATGCCATGGCGGCCGCCCATTCGGTGCTGGTGCCGCTGCAATGCGAATTTTTTGCGCTGGAGGGGCTCAGCCAGTTGCTCGAGACTGTCAGTCAGGTTCGTCGGACAGTAAATCCGCGGCTGGACATCCAGGGCATCGTCTTGACGATGTTCGATGCGCGCAACAATTTGGCCCAGCAGGTGGTCAATGATGTGCGGACGCATCTCGGGGAAAAGGTTTATCATACGTTAATCCCCCGTAACGTCCGGGTGTCCGAGGCGCCGTCCTACGGCAAGCCCGCTATTCTCTATGACTTGAAATGCGCGGGTAGCCAGGCCTATCTGCAACTGGCCTCCGAGGTCATTCAGCGTGAGCGCCAGAGACTGGCCGCGTAAAATCATTTCCGGGGTATAGGTGAGTGTAGATTATGAATGACGACGTATCGAAAAGACGACTGGGTCGCGGCCTTGCAGCACTGATTGGTGAAATGGATCAGCCTGTTCCGGTCGAAGCTGAACGCACCGTCAGCGCCGACCGGATGATTCCGATCGAATTCGTCAGCCGTAACCCGCGCAATCCCCGTCGTTTCTTCGACGACACCGAACTGCACGATCTTGCAAGTTCCATCCGTCAGCACGGCATCGTTCAGCCGATCGTGGTGCGGACGATGTCGCAAGACAGATATGAAATCATTGCCGGCGAACGGCGTTGGCGGGCAGCTCAGCTCGCCGGCCTGATCGAAATTCCCGTCATTATTCGTGACGTTGACGACAAGACCGCGCTTGAGATTGCGATCGTCGAAAACGTACAGCGAGCGGACCTCAATCCTCTCGAAGAGGCATTAGGTTATGAGCAGCTGATCGCCGAATATGGCTACACCCAAAATGATCTCGGCGAAATTATCGGTAAAAGCCGCAGTCACGTCGCCAACTCGTTGCGTTTGCTGAAACTGCCGGAGCCGGTTCGCGATCTTCTTGCCGCCGGCAGCCTTTCCGCCGGACATGCCCGCGCGCTTGTGTCTACGCCCGACCCGGCAAGCCTTGCCCGCACCATTGTCGCCAAGGGCATGTCGGTGCGCGATGCCGAGAAGTTGGCGCAGAACAATATCAAGGCGCAATCAGAGCCGCAGCAGCCGGCTCTCCGTCGCGATCAGAAGGATTCGGATACGCTGGCGTTGGAGCGAACGCTTTCCGATGCCCTCGGTCTGGAGGTTTCAATCAATCACAGGAACGGCGGCGGCCAGATCAAGATTGCCTATAAGTCGCTGGAACAGCTTGAGGAAATCTGCCGCCTGCTGGAAAGGCGATGATCACGCGGATTTGCGGCCGGATTGAAGGGTGGTGGAGAGAAGTGTTTGCATCGCAACACTGTCTTCCAGCACCTGCCGCCGCCGGCTCTGGAGGATCGCCGCCTGCAGCCGATTGGATTCACGCGCGATGTTTTCCGCCGACCAGTTGCGGAGCGCCTGCTCGATGATCGGCTTGCGGCGAAAATGCAGATGCCGACCCATCGTCTGCATGACTTGAGGCGCCTGCACACGCTTTTCTTCCATTTCAGCGCGCATCATGTCCAGAAGCTGGAATTGCTTCAGGCAGGCCTGCAGCACCAGAAAGATCGCGGTTTTTGAACTGCTGATCTTTTGCATGGCATGCAGGAAACCGTTGAGGTCACCGCTGAGGACGGCGTCGACGGCGTCATCAACGGAGATCGCGCTAGCGTCGCCAATTATTTCGGCAACGTGATGTTCTTCGACCGTATTGAGTCCGCTGCAATAGAGGGCGAGCTTCCGCACTTCGTTACGAGAAGCGATGCGATCACCGCCGATCAGTGCGATCAGCGCCTGACGGGCCGCCGGGGTAATGCCAAGCTTCTCCGCCCCGAGTTCAGCGTCGATCAAGCCGTTCAGAGCGCGGCTGTCGTCGGCGTAGGAGGGGATGGTCATGACGGATCGTGCGGCTTCCGCCGTCTTGCGGAGCAGGGATCCTTTTTTCAGATCGCCGGCCTCGACGATCAGGTAAGCGGCTTCGAGCGGCTTTTCGGCCAGCACCGCCAGCGAGTCCACGAGGTATTTTTCGTTGGCTGCACCGCGGATCCAGATGAGTTTCTCGCCGCCGAACAGCCCGATAGACTGAGCCTCGTCAGCCAAGCGTCCGGGATCCTTCTGCAGATCGCCGATATCGAGTTTGGTCAGCGAGAAAGGATCGTCGAGTGCGACGCCGGTCTTGCCGGCGATCTGACCGGCCCGTTCGGAAATCAGACCCCGATCCGGCCCGTAAATGACGAAAATCCGATAGTTCCCCGCCGATTTCTGCAGGAAAGTCTCGAATTCATGGGACTTGATTTCAGCCACTTCCCCGCCCTCAGCGGCTGAGGGCAGCGGCGAGATCCGCTCCTACGAATTCCGCCGCCTGGTCGGCCGCGCGGTTTTCGGCATCGCGGATCGCCCTTTGCTTGGCGAATTCCTGCTCGGAGAAATCCACCAGAGCCGTCGTCTGGCGACTGCCGGCCTTGATCACGTGACCGTCGGCTACGGCGCTCAGCGTATAGGTGACGGTGACGGTGACGCGACCGGCACGCGATGTATCGCCGGATTGCCGCAGCAGCGTATCGGCGACGCTCGAGGCTGCGCGCATTTGGACGTGATATTGTGGATTTGCCGCTTCGCCGGCGCCTCGCGATGCCAGGAAGATCAGGTGATTGCGCACCTGCTGCTCGACGCGACTGGCTGCATCGGAAAAGCCGACCGAGGACAGCTTTTCGACGACACCCGAGTTCTCCGAATAAAGCGGCCGAACCTGGCAGGCCGAAAGAAAGGCCGAGGCAGCAAGGATCATGGCGATGCCGGCATTGCGAGCCAGCCTGCGGGAGATATCAGACGACAATGTTCACAATCCTTTGGGGAACGACGATGATCTTCTTCGGTGCCTGCCCGTTCAGCACGTTCTTCACCGCATCCAGTTCCAGCACGGCGTTGGTGACGGCATTCTGATCTGCATCGCGAGAAATTGTCAATTCACCGCGCTTCTTGCCGTTGATCTGCACGGGCAGAATGACGTCATTTTCCATGACCAGCGCTTCCACGTAACGCGGCCAGTCCGTGCGGGCGAGCAGCCCGGCATTGCCGAGCGTCGCCCAGCATTCCTCGGCAAGATGCGGCGTCATCGGCGCGACGAGCTGGATCAGGATCTCGGCAGCGTCACGCACGGCGGCACGATAGGCGATATCGCCTTCACCCGCAGCAACCCTCGTCAGCGGCGCAGCAAGTGCATTGACGAGCTCATAGATGCGGGCGACGGCCTTGTTGAACCAGAGCTTGTCGTAGTCGTTCTGAACGGCCTTCAGCGTCTTGTGCGCCGCCTGCGAGACTGCCAGAGCCTCCCCTTCGCTTGCCGGTGCGGGTGTGACGGTCGACAGGCCGCCGGCCGCTTCGGAAATCAGCCGCCACAGGCGCTGGGTGAAGCGATGGGCGCCTTCGACGCCGGCTTCCGACCAGATGACGTCGCGTTCCGGCGGCGAATCGGACAGAACGAAGAAGCGGGCGGTATCGGCGCCATAGGAGGCGATGATATCGTCGGGATCGACGACGTTCTTCTTCGATTTCGACATCTTCTCGATCGAGCCGATGGCGACCTCCTCGCCTGTCGTCAGCAGCTGGGCGCGGCGTTTACCGTCGATCTCTTCGATGCGGATATCGGCGGGCGCCACCCATTCCCGGCTGGCGCCGGAGCCGCGGCTGTAGGTCTCATGGACCACCATGCCCTGGGTGAAAAGACCCTTGAAAGGCTCGGTGGCGGCCACATGGCCGGTCTCGCGCATGGCGCGGGTGAAGAAACGGGAATAGAGCAGATGCAGGATCGCATGCTCGATGCCGCCGATATATTGGTCGACCGGCAGCCAGCGATTAGCCGCCTCAGGATCGGTCGGTTTGGCTTCCCATGGAGCGGTAAAGCGGGTGAAATACCAGCTCGAATCGACGAAGGTGTCCATCGTATCCGTCTCGCGGCGAGCGTCCTTGCCGCAGTTCGGGCAGGCGACGTGACGCCAGGTCGGATGGCGGTCGAGCGGATTGCCGGGCTGGTCGAAGGTTACGTCCTCGGGCAGCTTGACCGGCAGATCATTCTTCGGCACCGGCACAACGCCGCAGGCGTCGCAATGGATGACCGGGATCGGGCAGCCCCAATAGCGCTGGCGCGAAATGCCCCAGTCGCGCAGGCGGAAATTGATCATCCGCTCGCCCTGAGGCGCATTGCCGAGGGAAGCCGCCGACAGCCGGTCGGCGACGATATTGAAGGCTTCCTCGGTTGTCTTGCCGTCGAGGAAACGCGAATTGATCATCACGCCATCGCCGTCATAGGCGGTGTCGCCGACGGAAAAACTTGCGGCGTCACCATCCCTCGGCATGACGACCGGCACAACCGGCAGTCCATATTTCCGGGCAAAATCGAGGTCGCGCTGGTCCCCCGACGGGCAGCCGAAGATCGCGCCCGTGCCGTAATCCATCAGCACGAAATTGGCGATGTAGACCGGCAGTTCCCAGGAGGGATCGAGCGGATGCCTGACGCGGATGCCGGTATCCATGCCCTTCTTTTCGGCAGTCTCGAGCGCGGCAAGCGAGGTGCCGGCGCGGCGGCACTCCTCGCAGAAGGCTTCGATCTCAACATTCTTCGCGGCGGCATCCTTGGCCAGCGGATGATCGGCGGCGATCGCCAGGAAGGAGGCGCCGAACAAGGTGTCCGGCCGTGTCGTATAGACCGTGATTTCGGTCTCGCCGGCGGGCGCCGTTTCCGGCACGATCTCCCAGCGGACCGTCAGGCCTTCTGAACGGCCGATCCAGTTCTTCTGCATCAGGCGCACTTTTTCCGGCCACTGGTCGAGCGTATCCAGCGCGTCCAGCAGGTCCTGGCTGAAATCGGTGATCTTGAAGAACCATTGCGTCAGCTCGCGCTGTTCGACCAGTGCACCGGAACGCCAGCCGCGGCCGTCGATCACCTGTTCGTTGGCAAGAACGGTATTGTCGACCGGGTCCCAGTTCACCTTCGACTGCTTGCGGTAGACCAGGCCCTTTTCCAGGAAGTCCAGGAACAGGTGCTGCTGGTGCTGGTAATAGTCGACGTCGCAAGTGGCGAATTCGCGGCTCCAGTCCAGCGACAGCCCCATGGCCTTCAGCTGCGCCTTCATCGAAGCGATGTTCTGGTAGGTCCAGGATGCCGGGTGCACGCCGCGCTCCATAGCGGCGTTTTCCGCCGGCATGCCGAAGGCGTCCCAGCCCATCGGATGCAGCACATTATAGCCGCGGGCACGCTTGTAACGGGCAACCACGTCGCCCATGGCGTAATTGCGGACATGGCCCATATGAATGCGCCCCGAGGGATAGGGGAACATTTCGAGGACATAATATTTTTCGCGCGGATCCGAATTGTCGGTCTCGAAAACCTTGTCTTCGTTCCATTTCTGCTGCCAGCGGGGCTCGGCGTCGCGCGGATTATAACGTTCGGTGGCCATGGTATTCAAAATTCCGGAAAATCAGGGGAGTTGGCCGAGACCTTCACCATGAAACCACCGTAGCGTCAAGTTTTGCAGGCGTTGCAAGCGTCCGATCTTCATGCCGCCGAAGCGATTTCACCAGCGCGGGTCTTGGCAAGCACGGAATGGCTGGCTAGTTCATTGCCAATTCTTTTCACGCTGATATGTCGAGGCAGAACGATGGACCTTCAAGAGCGGTTGAATGACGTGCGGTCGCGGGTCGCGGCTGGGGAGCGCCAGGCAGGCCGTCCGGCTGGTTCCGTTCAGCTCGTCGCCGTATCGAAGACGTTCGAGGCGGATGCGATCCGCCCGGCCATCGAGGCGGGGCAGCGGGTGTTCGGTGAGAACCGGGTACAGGAAAGCCAGGGAAAATGGCCTGATCTGAAGGCCGAGTACCCTGATATCGAACTGCACCTGATCGGACCGCTGCAATCGAACAAGGCGGCGGATGCGGTGGCGCTTTTCGATGTCATCGAGACGGTGGACCGCGAAAAGATCGCCCGTGCTCTTGCCGAAGAGATGAAGCGGCAAGGCAGGACGCCGCGGCTCTACGTCCAGGTCAACACCGGGCTGGAACCGCAGAAGGCCGGCATCGCTCCCGAAGATACGCCTGGTTTCGTGGCCCTCTGCCGCGATGAGCTCAGCCTGGCCATCGACGGGCTGATGTGCATTCCGCCGGCCGGCGAAAACCCGGGGCCGCATTTCGCCTTGCTGGCAAAGCTTGCACTGAAATGCGGCGTCGAGAAACTTTCCATGGGCATGTCGGGCGATTACGAGACGGCGATCGCCTTCGGCGCCACCAGCGTACGGGTGGGATCGGCGATTTTCGGCGCGCGCTAATATCTGCTTTCGTCGGGCTTTCCGTCCTCCCCGGCCCAGCCTAAATTGATATCGAGGCTTGCATGTCCTGGGGAGGAGCAGATGCAAAACGGCTATCGTCAGGTCTATGCGGCCTGGAAACAGGATCCCGAAGGCTTCTGGCGCGAAGCCGCCGCCGATATCGACTGGTTCAAGCCTCCGGAGCGGATCTTTTCACCCGGTGAAGGCGTCTATGGCCGCTGGTTTTCAGAGGCTGAGACCAATACTTGCTACAATTGCCTGGACCGGCATGCCGCGGCTGGACGCGGCGGCGAGATGGCGATCCTCTTCGACAGCGCCATGACCGGCGAGAAACGCCGCTTCACCTATGACGAGGCGCTTGGCGAGGTGAAGGCGATCGCCGCGGCGCTGCTCGAGCTTGGCATCGGCAAAGGCGACCGCGTGATCCTTTATATGCCGATGGTGCCGGAGGCGGTGTTTTCCATGCTCGCCTGCGCTCGCATCGGTGCCGTCCATTCCGTCGTTTTCGGCGGCTTTGCCGCCAGCGAGCTTGCGGCGCGCATCGACGACAGCGGCGCCAAGCTGGTGATCACCGCGAGCTGCGGCCTCGAGCCCGGCCGCACCGTCGCCTATAAGCCGCTGGTCGATCAGGCGATCGAGCTTGCTCGGATGAAGCCGGAGCGCTGCCTGGTGCTGCAGCGGCCGCAGCTTCAGGCAGAACTCGCCGGTGGCCGCGACCAGGATTTCGAGGCGGCGGTGGCGCGCCATCGCGGCGCCGAGGTGGCCTGTGTTCCCGTCAAGTCGACCGATCCGCTCTACATCCTTTACACCTCCGGCACGACAGGCCAGCCGAAGGGCGTGGTGCGCGACAACGGCGGCCATATGGTCGCCCTCAACTGGTCGATGCGCAATATCTACGGGCTGAAGCCGGGCGAGGTCTTTTGGACAGCGTCCGATATCGGCTGGGTCGTCGGTCACTCCTACATCGTTTATGCACCGCTGATCGCAGGCGTGACCACGCTGATCTACGAGGGAAAGCCGGTCGGCACCCCGGATGCCGGCGTCTTCTGGCGGATCGTCTCGGAATATAAGGTGCGTGTGCTTTTTACGGCACCGACCGCATTCCGCGTCATCCGGCGGGAGGATGGCGAGGGCGAACTGCTGCGCCAATATACGATGCCGGATTTCCGGGCACTGTTTCTAGCCGGTGAGAGAGCGGACCAAATGGGCGGAGCGCATGCTCGGCGTGCCGGTCATCGATCACTGGTGGCAGACGGAGACCGGCTGGCCGATCGCCGCCAATCCGCTCGGTCTTGGTGCCCTCCCCGTCAAGCATGGCTCACCGACATTGCCGATGCCCGGTTATGACATCGCGGTGCTCGACGATGCCGGTCACCCGGTCGAGGCGGGAACGCTTGGCAACATTGTCATCAAGCTGCCCTTGCCGCCGGGTTGCCTGCCGACCCTCTGGAACGCCGACGATCGTTTCCGGTCGGTTTATCTCGATGAATTTCCCGGTTACTACAAGACCGCCGATGCCGGCTATGTCGACGAGGACGGTTATCTCTTCATCATGTCGCGCACTGATGACATCATCAACTGCGCCGGTCATCGGCTTTCGACGGGAGCGATGGAGGAGGTCTGCGCACGCCATCCCGATGTCGCAGAGTGCGCGGTCATCGGCGTGACCGATGTACTGATGGGTCAGGCGCCCTGTGGTTTCCTGGTTCTGAAACGCGATGTTTCCCGTGAAACGGCGGCGATCGAATCAGAGGTCGTGGCGATGATCCGCCAGTCGATCGGCCCGGTCGCGGCCTTCAAAACGGCCATCACCGTTAATCGCCTGCCGAAAACGCGCTCCGGCAAAATCCTGCGCGGAACCATGCAGAAAATCGCTGACGGCATACCCTGGAAAATGCCGGCAACCATCGATGATCCGGCGATCCTGGAAGAGATCGAAGAGGCACTGCGCAAACGGGGTTTTGGCTCCCTGCCGATGTGAAATCAGCGGAAAGGCTGCCGGAAACCCGCATATTAGTCGGCCTTGAGCAAGATGCTCTACAGGTGGTCAACGCCAATGAAAAACCCCGCCGGTTTCGGCAGGGTTTTTGCATGAGACGGCTGATATCTCAGTACTGGTCGTCCTCGTCTTCGTCCTTCGGGGCCGAGCGCAGCGAGCTCAGCTTGCGGAAGACGGCGTCGGCGTCGATTTCCTTTTCCTCTTCGCGCTCGTAACTCGGGGTCAGGCGCTCGGTTTCCTGCGCCGATTGCAGCGTTGCGCCCAGCTCGGCGGCGGTCGGCAGCGGACGACCCTTGGAAGCCTTTTCCACTTCCATGTCGAGGTCGATCTGGCTGCAGAGGCCGAGCGTGACCGGATCCATCGGCGCCAGGTTGGCGGAGTTCCAGTGGGTGCGCTCGCGAATCTGCTCGATCGTCGATTTCGTCGTGCCGACGAGGCGGGAAATCTGCGCGTCCTTCAACTCCGGATGATTGCGCACGAGCCAGAGAATGGCGTTCGGGCGGTCCTGACGCTTGGAGACCGGCGTATAACGCGGGCCGCGGCGCTTGGATTCCGGCACGCGCACCTTCGGTTCGGAAAGCTTCAGCTTGTGGTTCGGGTTGGCTTCGGCACGGGCGATCTCGTCGCGGGAGAGCTGTCCCGTGGAGATCGGGTCGAGGCCCTTGATGCCCTGCGCCGCTTCGCCGTCGGCAATCGCTTTGACTTCGAGCGGGTGCAGTTTGCAGAACTGCGCGATCTGATCGAAAGACAGCGCCGTGTTGTCGACAAGCCAGATGGCAGTCGCCTTCGGCATGAGCAATGTTTGAGCCATGGATATAGTCCTTCTATCGTCCGCGCCGGTCGCGGTCCGTGGATTGTCACCACAATGTCCGGGAAATATGCCGCTATATAACCGGACTGTCGCAGAATTGCAATTCTTCCGAAATGAAATGACCTTTGTCTAATTGCCGTAGCGATGCGAACTGCTATGAATTGCCGTGATTTGAAGTTCGGGCCCTGTATAGCTCGCGGTCCGTCGCATGTCCCATGAGGAGGAGTTCCATGTCGGAGAAGATCTATCCGGTCACGAAGCCGGTGAAGGCGCGCGCCCTGATCGATAAGGATAAGTACCTGAAATGGTACGAGGAGAGCATTGAAAATCCGGACAAGTTCTGGGGCAAGCACGGCAAGCGGATCGACTGGTTCAAACCTTATACCAAGGTCAAGAACACCTCCTTTACCGGCAAGGTCTCGATCAAATGGTTCGAAGACGGCCAGACGAACGTCTCCTACAATTGCATCGACCGCCATCTGAAGACGAATGGCGACCAGGTGGCGATCATCTGGGAAGGCGACAACCCCTATATCGATAAGAAGATCACCTATAACGAGCTCTACGACCATGTTTGCCGAACGGCGAACGTGTTGAAGAAGCATGGTGTCAAGAAGGGCGATCGCGTCACCATCTACATGCCGATGATCCCTGAAGCGGCCTATGCGATGCTCGCCTGTGCCCGCATCGGCGCGGTGCATTCGGTCGTCTTCGGCGGCTTCTCGCCGGAGGCGCTGGCAGGGCGCATCGTCGACTGCGAATCCACCTTCGTCATCACCTGCGACGAGGGCGTGCGCGGCGGCAAGCCGGTGCCGCTGAAGGACAATACCGATACGGCGATTCATATCGCCGCCCGCCAGCATGTCACTGTCAGCAAGGTGCTGGTCGTGCGCCGCACCGGTGGCAAGACCGGCTGGGCGCCCGGCCGCGACCTCTGGTATCATCAGGAAATCGCCAGCGTGAAACCGGAATGCCCGCCGGTGAAGATGAAGGCGGAAGATCCGCTGTTCATTCTCTATACGTCAGGCTCCACCGGCAAGCCGAAGGGCGTGCTGCACACGACCGGCGGTTACCTCGTCTATGCGGCGATGACGCATGAATATGTCTTCGACTATCATCACGGTGACGTCTACTGGTGCACGGCCGATGTCGGCTGGGTTACCGGCCATTCCTATATCGTCTATGGGCCGCTGGCGAACTGCGCGACGACGCTGATGTTCGAGGGCGTGCCGAATTTCCCGGATCAGGGCCGTTTCTGGGAAGTGATCGACAAGCATAAGGTCAACATCTTCTATACGGCGCCGACGGCAATCCGCTCGCTGATGGGCGCCGGCGACGAATTCGTCACGCGCTCCTCCCGCTCGTCGCTGCGCCTGCTCGGCACGGTCGGCGAGCCGATCAATCCGGAAGCCTGGGAATGGTATTACAATGTCGTCGGCGACAAGCGCTGCCCGGTCATCGATACCTGGTGGCAGACGGAAACCGGCGGCCATATGATCACGCCGCTGCCGGGCGCGACCGATCTGAAGCCGGGTTCGGCGACGGTGCCGTTCTTCGGCGTCAAGCCGCAGCTGGTCGACAATGAGGGCAAGGTGCTGGAAGGCCCCGCCGACGGCAATCTCTGCATCACTGACAGCTGGCCGGGCCAGATGCGCACCGTCTATGGCGATCACGACCGCTTCATCCAGACTTATTTCTCCACCTACAAGGGCAAGTATTTCACCGGCGACGGCTGCCGGCGCGACGAAGACGGCTATTACTGGATCACCGGCCGTGTCGACGACGTACTCAACGTCTCCGGCCACCGGCTCGGAACGGCGGAGGTGGAGTCCGCCCTCGTCTCGCATAATCTGGTGTCGGAGGCCGCGGTCGTCGGCTATCCGCACTCGATCAAGGGTCAGGGCATCTATTGCTACGTGACGCTGATGGCCGGCCACGAAGGCACCGACACGCTTCGCCAGGAACTGGTGAAACATGTGCGTACCGAAATCGGACCGATCGCCGCGCCCGATAAGATCCAGTTCGCGCCCGGCCTGCCGAAAACCCGCTCCGGCAAGATCATGCGCCGCATCCTGCGCAAGATCGCCGAAGACGATTTCGGCGCTCTCGGCGATACCTCGACGCTCGCCGATCCCGCCGTCGTCGACGATCTGATCGCCAACCGGCAGAACAAGGTGACCGCCTGATATAAAGAGCCGCTCCGGCCATCCGAGTCCCGGGGCGGCTCACTTTGTTTTGGCTGGCTGAATTTGGATGGCCCGCACGAGGCCCGGATTCGGGCCGAACAATCCTTGCCTAAAAATCGATTGCCCGGCCGTTGATCTCGTAATCACCGAAGCGGGCGGGCTCGGCTCCGCCGCGGCCGCCGATCTCAGGCGGAAGCTCCAGCGGCTTCTGGTTCTTCCGTCGTTCCTCAGCCTCGGCAAGCGCACGTTGGGCCGCCGGGGACAGCACTTTGCGCGGCGGCTCCGATCCCTCCACCGTCGGCGTTTGGCTATTGTCGTTATCGGCTTCCTGCATGGCCTTCTCCTGCCGGAAATATTGAAAATGGCGGGTGAATAACCAAATCATAATGCGCGGTCGCCGGGAATGAAAGCTTGCGACGCCGAAATCGGAGTTGGAGATTCGCAATGAACCTCGTTCGCACTGCCATGTTGCTTGCCTTCATGACGGCGCTTTTCATGTTCGTCGGCTTTCTGATCGGCGGTCGGGGCGGCATGATGATCGCCTTTCTCATTGCCGCCGGCATGAATTTCTTCTCCTATTGGAACTCCGATCGCATGGTGCTTTCGGCCTATCGCGCGCATGAGATCGACGAACGCAATGCGCCGGAATTCTTTGCGATCGTGCGCGATCTCGCCCGTAATGCCGGGCTGCCGATGCCGAAGGTCTATCTCTACGACAGCCCGCAGCCGAATGCCTTCGCCACCGGCCGCAATCCCGAAAATGCCGCCGTCGCCGCCTCGACCGGCCTGCTCCAAGCCCTTTCTCCGGAGGAGGTCGCCGGCGTGATGGCGCATGAGCTCGCCCATATTCAGAACCGCGACACGTTGACCATGACGATCACGGCAACGCTTGCCGGCGCGATCTCGATGCTCGGCAACTTCGCCTTCTTCTTCGGCGGCAATCGCGACAACAACAATAATCCCCTCGGTTTCATCGGCGTTCTCGTCGCGATGATCGTCGCACCGCTCGCCGCCATGCTGGTGCAGATGGCGATCAGCCGTACGCGTGAATATTCGGCCGACCGGCGCGGCGCCGAAATCTGCGGCAATCCGCTCTGGCTCGCCTCCGCACTTGGAAAGATCGCCCGTGGCGCGGCCCATGTGCCGAATGAGGATGCCGAGCGCAATCCGGCGACGGCGCATATGTTCATCATCAACCCGCTTTCCGGCGAGCGCATGGACAATCTGTTTTCCACCCATCCGAACACGGAAAACCGCATTGCCGCGCTGCAGGAGATGGCGCAAAGCGGCATGAATGTCTCGACGGGACCGGTGCGTGCTGCTAATCCGTCGCGCAAATCGCGCTCTGTTCCGAATACGGGTCGCGGTGGTTCGCAACCGCCAAAAGGTCCGTGGTCTTGAATTCAGACGGCACGAAAAAGCCATTCCGGAAACAGAAACCTTCCGCCGGTCGATCGGCGCCAGCCAAGCCCGGCCTGCAGGCCCGGGCGGCGGCCGCAAAAATTCTGGCTGCCGTCGTCGACCGCAAGCTGCCGCTCGACGGCGCTCTCGATCATGAACATGGCAATCCGGCCTATAAGGCGCTTGGCGAAAGCGATCGCGCCCTTGTCCGCGCCATTCTGAACACGACGCTGCGCCATCTGCCGCGCATCGACGCCGCCATTGCCTTGCTGCTGGAATCGCCGCTGCCGGAGGGTGCGCGGGCCTTGCACCATGTTCTGGCAATCGCGGCTGCGCAGATCCTCTATCTCGACGTGCCGGATCATTCGGCCGTCGATCTTGCCGTCGAGCAGGCCAACCTCGATCCACGCAATCGCCGCTTCGCCAAGCTGGTCAACGCGGTCCTGCGCCGGCTCGGCCGCGAAAAGGACGAGGTGCTGGAGCAGATCGGCAAGGTTCCGCCGATGCCGGGCTGGTTCCTCACACGGCTGGAGAAGGCCTATGGCCGCGACGCCGCGCTGGCGATCTCGCGATCACAGCTCGAACCTGCGGCGATCGATTTGACCGTCAAATCCGACGCCGAAGCCTGGGCGAAGAAGCTGAACGGCGTTACCCTGCCGACGGGCGGAGTCCGGCTTGCCGCCTTTGACGGCGGAATTCCTTCACTGGAGGGCTTCGACGACGGTGCCTGGTGGGTGCAGGATGCGGCGGCAAGCATTCCGGCCAGGCTTTTCGGTGATCTCTCGGGCAAACGTGCAGCCGATCTCTGTGCGGCACCCGGCGGCAAGACAGCGCAGCTCATCCTCGCCGGCGGCGCGGTGACCGCCCTCGATCAGTCGGAAAGCCGGCTAAGACGGCTGCGGTCGAATCTCGACCGGCTTGGCCTGAAGGCGGAAACGGTCGCGGCAGACCTGACGACGTTCAAGCCGGCAGAAGGTTTCGATGCGATCCTGCTCGACGCCCCCTGCTCTTCCACCGGCACGACGCGCCGGCACCCCGACGTGCTGTGGACCAAGGGGCCGGATGATATCGCGAGGCTGGCGGCGCTGCAGGAGCGGCTGCTGCTTCATGCGCTGACTTTGCTGAAGCCCGGCGGCACGCTGGTGTTTTCGAACTGCTCGCTCGATCCCGCCGAAGGCGAGGAGGTCGTCGCCCGCGTTCTTTCCGATACGGACGCAATCGAGCGCGTGCCGATCAGCGCCGGCGACTGGCCCGGTCTTGAAGCGGCGATCACGCCGCTCGGCGAATTCCGTACGCTTCCGACCATGCTGAAGATGCCCGAAGGCATCGCCTCCGGCCTCGATGGCTTCTACGCGGCGGTGCTGCGGCGAGCGGTCTGATTGAGCTCAAACGCGTCGCCAAATCCGCACCCCTGCGAGGGCAGCACGTCCGTCATCCTTTGCGAAACTCCGGAATGTCCTCGAATGACATGCACTAAGTTTCGTATATTCGAATTTTGTCACGAATTAATTCATTGTGGGCGATGAAATCGGCTGCTTTTCACCTATTCTTAACTACGAGGGTCAATAGACAATAGAATATGCAGTCCGGTCGGCGTTTTGCGAGCATGTATGTTCGGGAAGCTTGGCGGCGCGCCTTGCGCCGCGTCGCATTGCTGCGCCTGAAGCTCATTCGCCATTCGATCAAACCGCCCGAGCGTCTGATCGTCGCTCCGACCGATCTTCGCGGCATCGATTCGCATGTGGCCGACGAAATTCTCAATGGACGTTTCCTTCTGGCCGGGCGCATGCTGGAAACGAACGGCAAATCGCCCTTCATCTTCACCCTGCCCTCGCGGCCTTTTGCGACGCGCCTGCACAGCTTCGGTTGGCTGCGGCACATGCGGGCGCACAAGACGGAACGCAGCGCGGCTGCTGCCCGCGCCATCGTCGACAGCTGGCTTTCCATCCATGCCGGCCGTATGGAAGGAATTGCCTGGGAGATCGACGTCACCGCTCAGCGCGTCATCGCCTGGCTGTCGCATTCGCCTGTTGTGCTGCAGAATGCCGACCGCGGCTTCTATCGCCGTTTCATGAAGTCGCTGGCTTTCCAGGTCAGGTTCCTGCATCGCATGGCACCCTATACGCTCGGCGGCCTGGAGCTGTTCCGGCTGCGCATCGCGCTCGCCATGGCCTCCGTCGCCATGCCGGCCCGCGCCTCCACGCTTCGAAGAGCGGCGCAGGCGCTCGACCGTCAGTTCGATAGCCAGATTCTGCCGGATGGCGGCCATATCTCGCGCAACCCGCGCATCGGCCTGGAACTGCTGCTCGACCTGCTGCCGCTGCGGCAGACTTACGTCAATCTCGGTCATGATCTGCCGCAGAAGCTGATCTCCGGCATCGACCGCATGTATCCGGCTTTGCGGTTCTTCCGGCATCAGGACGGGGACCTGGCGCTTTTCAACGGCGCAACCTCCACACTCGCCAATGAGCTGATGTCGGTGCTCAGATATGACGAGACCGCCGGCCAGCCATTCAAGGCTTTGCCGCAGTCGCGCTATCAGCGGCTTTCCGGGGGCAAGACGGTTATCATCGCCGATACCGGCACGCCGCCTTCGGGCGGCGCAGTGCGGACCGCGCATGCCGGCAGCCTTTCCTTCGAAATGTCGTCCGGCCGCCATCGCTTCATCGTCAATTCCGGCTCGCCGAAATTCGCCGGACACCGCTATGTGCAGATGGCGCGCACGACCGCGGCGCATTCGACCGTCATCCTCAACGACACCTCATCCAGCCGTTTTTCACACTCGCCTTTCCTCGATCACGCGATCACCGAACCGGTGAAAACCGTCACAGTCGAACGTTTGGAAACGGAGGATGGGCGCGACAGCATCAAGCTCAGCCATGACGGTTATCTCAGGACGTTCGGCGTGCTCCACGAGCGTGAGCTGACGCTCAATGCCGCAGGTTCGATGGTGACAGGTCACGACCGGCTCATCCGGCGTGAAGGATATGAAAGTGACGAGGCTCTGAAGGCCGTCGCGCGTTTTCATATTCATCCGTCCATCGTTCTGCAGCAGAGCGATGGAGAATCCGTGCTGCTGACGGCGCCGGACGGCGAAAGCTGGCTGTTTTCCGCGCCCGGCAACGAAGTGCTGATTTCCGAAGACATCTTCTTTGCCGACAGCTCCGGCATTTGCGGCTCTGACCAGATCGAGATCGATTTCGATCTGGCCGAGAAGACGGAGATCCGCTGGTTCCTCTCCCGTAAGGCTTAGACGGGAATGCCGGCTCGCCAAATTCGAATCCGGGACTAAATCGAAAGGCAGAGCATCAGCGCTGTTTGCGTGGCGTCAAAGCTGTGCTAACGCGGCGACAGCAAGAAAACGTCCCTAAGGCAGGATGTCGTCCGAAAGCCGCTCACACTTTTCGGCCTCATGCTCTAGCGGACATCTCCCGAAGCCCGAACGGAGAAGGTTCATGGCCGTCATTTCCAAAAAGATCCCCGCCCCGGACAAGGTCGAAATCAAGACCGCGCTCCTCTCCGTGTTCGACAAGACCGGCATCGTCGAGCTCGCCCGGGCATTGTCCGAAAGAGGCGTGCGTCTGCTGTCGACCGGGGGCACCTATAAGGCGATCGCCGCTGCCGGTCTCGCCGTCACCGATGTCTCCGAGATCACCGGCTTTCCCGAGATCATGGATGGGCGCGTCAAGACGCTGCATCCGACGGTGCATGGCGGCCTGCTGGCGATTCGCGACGATAGCGAGCATCAGGAGGCGATGAAAAAGCACGGCATCGAGGGCATCGATCTTGCCGTCATCAACCTCTACCCATTCGAAGAGGTGCGCGCGGCCGACGGCGATTATCCGACAACCGTCGAAAATATCGACATCGGCGGTCCGGCGATGATCCGTGCATCGGCCAAGAACCATGCCTATGTGACCATCCTGACCGATCCCGAGGATTATGCCGAGTTCAAGGAGCAGCTTTCGGCGGATGACGGCAAGACCGCCTATGCCTTCCGCCAGCGCATGGCGGCCAAGGCCTATGCCCGTACCGCGGCCTATGATGCCATGATTTCCAACTGGTTTGCCGAAGCGCTGGCGATCGACACGCCGCGCCACCGCGTCATCGGCGGCGTGCTGAAGGAAGAGATGCGCTACGGCGAAAATCCGCACCAGAAGGCCGCCTTCTACGCCACGGGCGAGAAGCGCCCGGGTGTTTCGACGGCCGTGCTGCTGCAGGGCAAGCAGCTCTCCTATAACAATATCAACGACACCGATGCCGCCTACGAACTCGTCGCCGAATTCCTGCCGGAAAAGGCGCCCGCCTGCGCGATCATCAAACATGCCAATCCCTGCGGCGTCGCCACCGGCTCGAGCCTCCTGGAAGCCTATCAGCGGGCGCTCGCCTGTGATTCGGTTTCCGCGTTCGGCGGCATTATCGCCCTCAACCGGATATTAGACGCCGAAACGGCCGAGGAGATCGTCAAGCTCTTCACCGAGGTGATCATTGCGCCCGACGTTACGGAGGAGGCCAAGGCGATCGTCGCTCGCAAGCCGAACCTGCGGCTGCTGTCGGCCGGTGGCCTGCCCGATCCGCGCGCCCCGGGACTGACGGCAAAGACCGTTTCCGGCGGTTTGCTCGTTCAGAACCGCGACAACGGCATGGTCGAGGATCTGGAGCTCAAGGTCGTCACCAAGCGCGTGCCGACGGCGCAGGAGCTTGATGATATGAAGTTTGCCTTCAAGGTCGGCAAACATGTCAAATCGAACGCCGTGGTCTATGCCAAGGACGGCCAGACGGCCGGAATCGGCGCCGGCCAGATGAGCCGGGTGGATTCCGCCCGCATCGCGGCGCTGAAGGCCGAAGAGGCCGCCAAGGCACTCGGTCTCCCGGCGCCGATGACGCAGGGCTCGGCGGTTGCTTCCGAAGCCTTCCTGCCATTTGCCGATGGCCTTCTGTCGATGATCGCCGCAGGGGCGACAGCGGTTATCCAGCCGGGCGGTTCGATGCGAGACCAGGAGGTCATCGACGCCGCCAACGAACACGGCGTCGCGATGGTCTTCACCGGCATGCGCCACTTCCGGCACTGACGGGTGCCGGAGAATTGTCAGGCGCGATCGGCCGGATAGGGCGTGCGGATCAGCAGCACCAGCCCGCTGGCGAGGAAGAGGATCAGCGTCGCCATTCCGAGCCGCGGTGAGCCGCTCAGATAGGTCACCAGCGAGAAAAGCAGCGTCGCCATGAAACTCGTGGCACGCCCCGAAAGCGCGTAGATGCCGAAATAGCGGCCGGCTTCCTCGAGGCTGACGCTACGCGCGAGATAGGAGCGCGACGAGGCCTGCACCGGCCCGAAGGCGAGCCCGATCAGCAGGCCATAGAGGATATAGGCCTTTTCCGCGGCGGTGCCGAAGAGGCCGCCGGAATCGGCGGTCGGCAGCGGCATCAGGCCAAACAGGGTGTAACCCGGCCCGGTCGAGATGATGCCGATGGTGGCCAGAAGCAGCATGGTGAGGCTGATGACGACGGTTACCTTGGAACCGACGCCCTTGTCGATCCGGCCGGCGATCAGGCAGCCGAAGATCGCGACGACGTTCAGGATGATGCCGTAGAGGCCGATCTCGATCGTCGCCCAGTCGAACATGCCGGCGGCGAAAACGCCGCCGAGGATCAGCAGGCCGTTGACGCCGTCCTGATAGATCATTCGGGCGATGAGGAATTTCAGGATGCCGCGGCGTTCCTTGAGTTCGCCGAGCGTGTTTCTCAGGTCCCGCAGGCCGGCGCGGATTGCGGTGCCGAAGGGCAGGCCTCTGCCGACATCGGGTGTGAAGAAGAACATCGGCAGGATGAAAATCAGGTACCAGACGGCCGAGATCGGCCCGGTGATGCGTGCGTCCTGACCGGTCTTGGGATCGAGGCCGAAAAGCGGATCGAGGCCGAGAACCGTCTTGCCGCTTTCCGGGCTTGCCGCCAGAAGCGTGACGACGGCAATCAGCACGATCATGCCGCCGAGGTAACCGAGCCCCCAGGCGGTGTTGGAGAGCTTGCCCACCTCATGCTTGCCGACCAGCCGCGGCATCATCGAATCGTTGAAGACGATCGAAAACTCGGCTGAAACCGAGGCGAGGATCATGAAGATCACCGGATAGAGGATCGGCGAACCCGGGGCTGCAAACCACAGGCAGAAGAGGCTGACGATCTTGATGATCGCGAAGAAGCCGATCCAGGGTTTGCGCGCGCCGGACTGGTCGGCGATCGAGCCGAGAACGGGCGAGAGCAGGGCAATGATTACGGACGAGATCGTCGCCATGTTGCTCCATGTCGTCTGCGCCGACACCGGGTCATCGGTTAGGCGGGAGACGAAATAGGGCCCGAAGATAAAGGTGGTGACCACCGTGAAGAAAGGCTGGGCCGCCCAATCGAAGAACATCCACCCCCAGATGCCCTTCTCCGTGGCTTTCGGCGGCTGCGTTCCTGTCCAGTCTATGCGATTCAACATCCGCTCCTTTTTCGCGGACTGTCTCACCTCGCCCGGTCGCGCGCAAGATCGGTCAGGATGCCTGCGGCAACAGTGATGCGCGCAAGATTGGGATCGCCGCTGTCGCTGAGGCTCGAAAGCTCCTCGACGATGCGGTTGATGCGGACGCGATCCTGCGCATGCCACGCCTGGACGGGCAGCTTCTCCTTGCCGTGATCGGAAAGCGCCGAGATGACGATGTCGCGCCGGGCGCTGGCGATCTGGTCGATGCTGCGGGCAAGCGCCAGATTTTCGTAGTGATCGGAGGTGAGAATCCGGCCGCCGGCCGCCAGTAACCGGGCGATCCGAAAGGTTTTCGATACCGCAAAATAATTTTCGGCGGCGCGCACCAGCGGCTCGCCGGTGCGCTCGGCAATCTGCATGATCTCCGGCACCAGCGCGAAGCTCTGGAGGTTGGCGATTTCGGCCGCCAGTTTTTCGGGCACGCCGGCCTCGGCATATTCCGCCTGGCGTGCGGCAGCATCGCCGGCGGCCTGTTCGGCGAAAGCAGGCCTCAACTTCTTCAGGGCAGCCTGAAGCCGGCTAATCACCTCTGCCATATCGGCTTTGGTCATGGCGGTTTTCAACAGCAGGCGCGTGAGAACGACAAAACTGTGGCTGATTTCCTCGTAAATGCGGTTCTGCACTTCGCCGGATATCTTGCCGTCGAGCGCATCGGTCTCGGCCCAGAGCCTGGGGAGGTCGAAACCGTCGCGCGCGACGATCGCGGCGCGCACGACCTCCGGCGCCGAAGCCGCCGTCGCGTCCATCATCGCGACGGTAAAGCTCGGCCCGCCGCGGTTGATCGCTTCATTGGCAAGCACGGTCGCGATGATTTCGCGCCGCAGCCGATGGCCTGATATATCGCCGGCGTTCGACTTCTGCATTTTGACGGGGAAGTAATTCGACAGCGTCGTAGCAAAATAAGGGTCGTCGGGCAGGTCGCTCGCGGTGAGCGCATCGAAGAGCACGATCTTGGCGTAGGACAGCAACACGCCGATTTCCGGCCGCGTCAGCGGCTTGCCGGCCGTGTAACGTTCGGCCAGCGTCTGGTCATCCGGCAAGGTCTCGACCTTGCGGTTCAGCTGGCCGGCGGCTTCGAGCACGCTCATGAAGCGGGCGAGTTCCAGGCCGTTTGCCGTGCCCTTGCGTTCGATGAGCGAGATCGCCAGCGACTGGAGATAATTGTTGCGTAGGACCAGGGCCGCCACTTCGGCGGTCATCGACGACAAAAGCTGGTCGCGTTTTGCCCGCGTCAGCCGCCCGTCGTGCATGGCGGCCGCCAGCGCGATCTTGATGTTGACCTCGACGTCCGAGGTGTTGACGCCGGCCGAATTGTCGATGGCGTCGGAGTTGCAGCGCCCGCCCTTGAGGCCATAGGCGATGCGGCCCTTCTGGGTGACGCCGAGGTTGGCGCCTTCGCCGATCACTTTGGCGCCCACCTCCGCCGCGGTGATGCGGATCGGGTCATTGGCGCGGTCGCCGACTTCGGTATCGGTTTCGGACGCCGCCTTCACATAGGTGCCGATGCCGCCGAACCAGAGCAGGTCGACCGGGCTCTTCAGGATCGCCGTCATGATCTCGAACGGCGTGGCCACGGCTTTGTCGATGCCGATCGCGCCCACCGCTTCCGGCGTCAGCGTCACCGATTTCGCCGCGCGCGAAATGATCATCGCGCCTTTCGAAAGGACGTTCTTATCAAAGTCCTGCCAGCTCGAGCGCGGCAGATTGAAGAGGCGCTGCCGCTCGGCCAGCGTCTTTTCCATATCGGGATCGGGATCGATGATGATGTCGCGGTGATCGAAGGCGGCGACGAGCCGGATCTTCGGGGAGAGCAGCATGCCGTTGCCGAAGACGTCGCCCGACATGTCGCCGACGCCCGCGACGGTAAAGGGCGTCGTCTGGATGTCGATGTCCATTTCGCGGAAATGGCGTTTCACGGTTTCCCAGGCGCCACGGGCGGTGATGCCCATCTTCTTGTGATCATAGCCGGCCGAGCCGCCGGAGGCGAAGGCGTCGTCCAGCCAGAAGCCGGCCTCCTGCGCCAGAGCATTGGCGGTGTCGGAGAAGGTCGCTGTGCCCTTGTCGGCGGCGACGACGAAATAGGGGTCGTCACCATCGAGCCTGATCGTATCCGTCGGCGGCACGATCTCGGCGCCGGAGATGTTGTCGGTAATCGAAAGCAGCGTGCGGATATAGGTTTTGTAAGCCTCGCGGCCGGCATTGAAGATCTCGTCGCGGCTGCCGCCCACCGGCAGCCTTTTCGGATAAAAACCGCCCTTGGCGCCGACCGGCACGATGACGGCGTTTTTCACCTGTTGCGCCTTGACCAGGCCGAGCACCTCGGTGCGATAATCCTCGGCGCGGTCCGACCAGCGCAGGCCGCCGCGCGCCACCTTGCCGAAGCGCAGGTGCACACCTTCGACCTCGACGCCGTAGACGAACATCTCGCGGAAGGGTTTCGGTTGCGGCAGGCCGTCGACCAGGTGCGGATCGAGCTTGAAGGCCAGCATGGCTTTCGGCGACCCGTCCGGGTTCCTCTGGAAATAGTTGGTGCGCAGCGTCGCGTCGACGATGTTGACGTAGCGGCGCAGGATGCGGTCGTCGTCCAGGCTCGGCACGTTGGCAAGATCGGCCTCGATCGCCTGGTGCAGGTCGGCGATCTTCTTGACGCGGGCTTTGTCGGAAAGCTTTGGATCGAGCGTGTCGTGGAACAGCCGGAAGATCGCCGCGGCCACGCCAGGATATTTGTCGAGCGTCGTTGCGATGTAATCCTGCGAATAGGCGATGCCGGCCTGGCGGAGATAACGGGCATAGGCGCGCAACACATTGGCTTCGCGCGCCGAGAGCCCGGCCGAAAGGATCAGCCGGTTGAAGCTGTCATTGTCTATCGTGCCGGCGAAGGCGGCGACGAAGGCTTCCTCGAGGGCGGCACCATACCGGTGCAGATTGATTTCGCCGCCGGTGCGGGTCTCGAGCTCCATGTCGTGCAGCACGACGAGTTGGGTTGCGCCATCAGCGACCTGCACCCCGATGTCGAAGGTGCGTTCGCTGACGACATTGAAGCCGAGGTTCTCGAGAAGCGGCACACGGCGCGACAAGGCCAGCTGACCGCCGGCATGGAAGATTTTCAGCGAGAGGATACCACCCTGTTCTTCCTGGCGATGATAAAACTGGATGCGGAGCGGCTCGCCGGCGGCGCAGGCGCCGATATCGGCAAGGTCGGCCACGGTTTCTTCAGGGGTGAAAGAATCCTGGAAGGCCTGATCGACCGATAGTCTCGGCGACTTTGGCCCGGCGAGCGCCTCGAAACGGTCGTCCCAGCGGGCGGTGATTTCGCGGATCGTCTGCTCGAGCCTTGCCTGCGGAATGCGCGGCGTCTTGCCGCCGGAACGGCCGATGATGAAGTGCACGCGCGCGACGCCGCCTTCGGGAAAAGCCGGGTAATAGGCGGAGACACGGCCGTCATAGACCGTCTTCAGATAGGTGCCGATCCGCTCGCGCACGATCGAGTCATATTCCTCACGCGGAACATAGACGATCACCGAGACGAAGCGGTCGAAATGGTCGATGCGCGGCAGGACGCGCACGCGCGGCCGGTCGGCGAGATCGTTGATCTGCTCGGCAAAGCTTGCAAGCAGCGTCGTGTCGATCTGGAAAAGGTCGTCGCGCGGGTAGGATTCCAGCGTATTGTCGAGCATGCGGCCGGAATGGCTCATCGGGTCGAAGCCGAAATGCTCCTTCACCTTTTCGATCTTCGACCGCAGCAGCGGGATTTCGGAGGCGAGCGAGGTATAGGCCGTCGAGGTGAAAAGACCGACGATGCGGAGTTCCCCGGTCACGTTGCCCTCGGCGTCGAAACGTTTGACGCCGACATAATCCATATAGGCGCGGCGATGGACGATCGATTTTACATTCGCCTTGGTGACGATCAGGAAGTCGGGGCCGTCGAGGAAGGCAAGGATCTCCGGCGTGGTGGTCACGGCGTCCTTACCGGTGCGCAGCACGAGAACGTCTGGGTTGGAGAGGATGCCGAGGCCGGCGCCCTTGTCGCGCTCGACCTTGGCGTCGGCGCCCTTGCCCGAATAAATATATTCACGCATGCCGAGGAAGGTGAAATTCTCGTCGCGCAGCCAGGTCAGGAAGGCCACCGCCTCGGCATGTTCGGCCTTCCTGCGGCCGGCGCCATTGGCCGAAAGCTCGGCGATCACCCCATCGAGCTTGGCAAGCATCGGCTTCCAATCGGAAACCGACAGGCGGACCTGTTCGAGCACGGTCTGGACGCGTTTGACGAGATCGGCTGCCTGGGTGGAGTTCAACGGGGCAATATGGAGCTGGATATGGCTGACGCGCGCGGCGGGATCGCTCGGGTGGTCGGCGGAATAGAGTGCGGGGGCTTTGCCCTTTTCCATGACGAGGATGGGATGCACCGCCATGAACAGATCGCGGTAGGTGCTCGTCACTTCGCCCATGACCGATTCATAAAGGAAAGGCATGTTCCGGTCAGTCACCGACAGCACCGAAACGGCAGTGCCGCCAGGCGTCACCTCGGCAATTGTGTCGATGCTGACGCGGGGCGCCTTGCCGTTCCAGGCGGCAAGTTCCTTTGCCGAATGCACGGCAGAACGTGCCAGCATGTCGGGCGTATAGAGTTCCAGATCGTCATTGCTCGCCCGGCCGAAGAGAATTTCCGGATCGAGATGCGCCTCGCTCATCGCCTTGGCGATCTTGCGCGCCGTTTCGATCTGCTTCTCCCGTTTCGGATTGTTTCTGGCAGCCATGAATCGCCTCCCCGCAATGGACTGATTTTTCGCAAGCTAGCAGAAGATTTCTCGAAGAAATCTCTAAAAGAGAGGACTCAGGCATTGTTTTGATGCTTTTTTGCCGGCGGAAATGGGAAATTGGCAGAGATTTTTTCGCTTTCGAGGCCAAAACGCATTGGCAAGGCCTCTCTTCCGGCTTTGCTTTCGCGGCACATTTCCATGCTCACGTGAAGAATGGTTGACAGCCCGGCGTCAAAAAGATCATCAAACGCCATCATCATTCGGACCTCGATTTCATGTCGGAAAATGCAGCGGGCGCAGTCATCGTTATTTCCAGCCATGTCGTGCGTGGCTCTGTTGGCAACCGGGCGGCGGTGTTTGCGCTGGAGACGCTCGGCCATCCGGTCTGGGCGCTGCCGACCATCGTCCTGCCGTGGCACCCCGGCCATGGCCGTTCGACGCGGCTGACATTTGCGGAAGCCGATTTCGACGCGGCGATCGACGACCTGATCCGTGCGCCCTGGATCGGTGAAGTCAGGGCGGTGCTTTCGGGCTATTTCGGCAATGCTGCCCAGGCACGCTCGGTCGGTCGGCTGATCGCTGCGCTCCGGCAAAACAATCCCGAACTGCTTTATGTCTGCGATCCGGTAATGGGCGATCTCGGCGGCCTCTACGTGCCGGAAGCGACGGCCGAGGCCATTCGTGATCATCTCATTCCGCTGGCCTCGCTCGCAACGCCGAATCGGTACGAGCTCGCCTGGCTGTCGGGAGCAGCGCTCGACGACAACAGTGCGATCATGGAGGCGGCGCTGGCGCTCGGGCCGTCGCGCATGCTCGTCACCTCGGCGGTGCCGATGATGGCGGGTGGCACCGGCAACCTCTACCTTTCCGGCCGTCACGCGCTTCTTGCCGAGCACCGGGTCGTCGACAATCCGCCGAATGGTCTCGGCGACCTGCTGGCCGCCGTTTTTCTGTCGCGCCTGCTGTCCGGCCTCGAGGATGAAAAGGCGTTGCAGCTTGCCACCGCCAGCGTGTTCGAAGTGCTTGCGCGTGCGGTCAAGCGCGGCAGCAACGAGTTGATGCTGGCCAGCGATGCGTCCAGCCTGTCGTCGCCGATGGCCATGGTGCAGATGCGCCGGCTCGTACATCCGGCGCAGCGGCGGAAAAAATGACGCATTTGTCAATGTGCGCATTTTGCGGTGCAGCAGTTGATCTTGTCTTCCGCCCGCGCTAATCCAGAGGCATGCAGCGTTTTCCAAACACCCTTCTGAACGGTTATCGCAACTTTATGAACGGGCGTTATGCCGACGCCCGCGACAGGTATCGGCAACTTGCCGAAAACGGCCAGAATCCGAGCACGCTGGTCATTGCCTGTTCGGACTCGCGTGCGGCTCCCGAGCTGATCTTCGATGCCGGCCCGGGCGAGCTTTTCGTCATCCGCAACGTTGCCAATATGGTGCCGCCCTACGAGCCGGACGGTCATTTCCATTCGACATCGGCCGCTCTTGAATTTGCCGTGCAGGCGCTGAAGGTTTCGGACATCGTGGTGATGGGCCATGGCCGCTGCGGCGGCATTCGGGCGGCACTCGATCCGAATGCCGAGCCGTTATCGCCCGGCGATTTCATCGGCCGGTGGATGTCGCTGGTCAAACCCGCAGCCGAGCAGATCCAGAGCAATGACGTGATGACGGAGGCCGAGCGGCAGACGGCGTTGGAGCGTGTCTCCATTCGCAATTCGCTCAACAATCTCAGAACCTTCCCGGAAATAAAGGCGCTCGAGGACGCAGGAAAAATGCACCTTCATGGCGCCTGGTTCGATATCTCGACCGGCGAGCTCTGGGTCATGGACGCCGAAACACGCGATTTCATCCGTCCCGAAATCTAGGAGCGTACCGGTTTATCACTTTTTTAAGGATTGCTGTTAAGCTTCTAATCGGCTGCACATGACCGGCATTTGACCACGTGGCGATTGGCGATGAAGTTTGAAACCATCAAAAAGGTTATCCTGGCCGCCATCCTGCTGCCCTTCGTCTTCATGCTCATTGAAGGCGTCTTCGTCCTTCGAACTTCGATCCTGCAATACAGAGATCTCGAGAAAGACCGGCAGTTCGCCGACGTACTTGCGCGTGGCGGTTCGATCGCGGCCACGGAAATCCTGAGCGAAATCGATGCCACTCGCCGCCATCTCGCGCATCCCAGCAGGGGGACTGCTGTCGACATGCAGCAAAGCCGACTGACGCTGGATCGAGAACGCCGCGCTTTCTATGCCAGCTTGCCGCCTCGCGATACGCTCGATCAAGGGCTTGCAGGTGAATTGTCGGCCCTCAGCCTTGCCTATAGCCGTATCGTCGCCGCGCGAAGCGCCGTCGACCAGGGCCGTTATTCCGGCAGCAATCCCGGTTCCATCTACTGGTATGCGGCTCTCAAGCAGCTTGCGGTCGTCGACGCACTTTCACCGCTGATCAGCGACCCGGTGCTGCTTGAAAAATCCAACCAGCTGATGGGCATCCTGCTGACCTACTACGGCGAAAGATTGATTACCGGAATCGGCACTCGTTACCTCAATCAAGATGTTTCTGCCAGATTTCCGATCGAATTGTTCATTCAAGGCAAGACCATGCTCGGTGCCGGCATGGATCACATGGTCTTCCATTCGACCGCGCCGATCGTGCGCGACATCGTTGCCTATCTCGGTCGCGGCGACCAACTGAAGGCGAATGCGATCACCGACGCCATTCTCGCCGGGTCGCGGCCGTCGCGCGCAATGGGCGACGCCTGGGCGGCCGCACAGCGCGAACGCATGGCTTTCCTTCAGCAAAAGATGGTCGAGGCTGCGAGTGATATTCACGAGACCGGCGAGCAGTTTTCCACGCTCTCGCACATACACCTGATACAGATTCTGGCGCTGTGCGCAGGCCTGTTGATTCTCGCAACGCTGGTGATGATGCTGGCGGCAAGAGGACTTCGGCTGATCGACAAGCTCGCTCGGGACCGGGAGACGCTGGTGGGTGAGTTGCGCAACGCTGCTCAAACCGATCTTCTGACGGGGCTCTACAACAGGCGCGGCTTCGAGGTCGCCGCCTCCGCGCTTCTTACGCAGGCCGAGCACGGCTCGCACTGGATTTCCGTCGTCCTCTTCGATCTCGATCATTTCAAGAAGATCAACGATATCCACGGCCACGATGCCGGCGATGCCGTGCTGCGGCACGTCGCCGGCGTCGCGCGCCAGAATTTTCGTTCCTTCGATCTCTTGGTGCGGCATGGGGGCGAGGAGTTTCTGGCGCTTTTGCCGGATTCGACGCCCGACGAGGCCGCCATCGTCGCCGAGCGCGTGCGCCAGGCGATCGAGGCGGCGGAAATCCCTCTTGCGAGCGGCGATCTCCTCAAGGTCACGGCGAGCTTCGGATGCGCCGGCCGGGCAAACGACGCCGCCAACCGGAACTTCGAGGATCTGGTCAAACGCGCCGATCTGGCGCTCTACGCCGCCAAGGCTTCCGGCCGCAATTGCGTGGTGTCGGGGCCGGTGGTGCCGGCTCCGCCGCAGGAGGAACGACGCAAGACGGCATCGGGCGGCGGTTTTGATTCCCGCATATGAAAAACGCCGCCTTCGCAGCGGCGTTCCCAGAGCTTTTCCGGATTAGACCGGAAAGCTCCAGGTATCATTGTCAATGAAGGCTTATGTGCCGCCGTCGATCTGCTGGCCGATATAGGCGATCGCCTGCTGATAGACGCTGGCGGCGTTCCAGCCCTGGATCGCGGTGAAATTTGGCTCTCCCGGCTGATAGCCGGCGCCGGCACGCCAGCCGTGGCCCTTGAGGAAATTTGCGGTCGAGGCCAGCGCATCGGCGCGGGAGCCGACCATGTCGACCCGGCCGTCGCCATCGCCGTCGGCGCCGAAGCGCACGACGTTGCGCGGCAGAAACTGCGTCTGGCCGATTTCACCATGGGCGGCACCCTTGGCCTGCGGGCTCAGATAACCCTCGGAGACCAGCTGGAGCGCAGCATAGAGCTGATCGGTGAAATAGTCCGAACGACGGCAGTCATAGGCAAGGGTCGACACAGCCGAGAGCGTATGCTGATTGCCCATATAGCTGCCGAAACCGGTCTCCATACCCCAGATTGCGATCAGCGGACCCGCGGGAACGCCGAAGCGGCGTTCGATCGAGGCAAAAAGGGCCTGGTTGGCCGCTTTCATCGACCGGCCGCGGGAAATGACGGCGGCACCGCCGCGCTTCTGCATGAAGGCGTCGAAGGAGAGCTTGAAGCTTTTCTGGCCGCGGTCGGCGGCGATCGTCGGCTTGTTGTAGTTGACGTTGGCGAAGGCGCGGCTGAGCACCGATTGGCTGACGCCGTTGGCCGCTGCCGTCTGCTTGAAATCGGCGACCCAGGCGTCGAAGCCGGCGCTGGTATTGCCACATTGCGGTCCTTGCGCGAACGCCGGTACCGCTTGGAGGACGCCCATTGCCGCAGCGGCCGCCAGAAACAACTTTGTCATGCGCATTGAGAAACCCCGCTCTCGATCTGCATAGTTTTTAAGCGGGCAAGAGAATGCCAGCCACTCGCGATTTTGTCACGATCATCGTTCAGCGAGCGCTTATACAGTCGTATTTGCCCCGGAAAAAGCCCCGCTCAACGGGCAGGGCTTTAACATCTTACGGTTTACAAATGGTATCAGGCTGCCTGCTTGCGCGGCTTGACCAGGCCGCGATTGACGAGCAGCTCGGCGATTTGGATGGCGTTCAGCGCCGCGCCCTTGCGCAGATTGTCGGAAACAACCCACATATTGAGGCCGTTTTCTACGGTGGCGTCCTCGCGAATGCGCGAGATGTAGGTCGCATCTTCGCCGGCGGATTCATAAGGCGTGATGTAGCCGCCGTTCTCGCGCTTGTCGATGACGAGGCAGCCCGGGGCATCGCGCAAGATATCGCGAGCCTGATCGGCGGTGATCTCGTTTTCGAATTCGATGTTGACCGATTCCGAATGACCGATGAAGACGGGCACACGGACCGCCGTGCAGGTCACCTTGATCTTCGGATCGAGCATCTTCTTCGTCTCGGCCAGCACCTTCCATTCTTCCTTGGTGTAGCCGTCTTCCATGAAGCTATCGATGTGCGGGATGACGTTGAAGGCGATGCGCTTGGTGAACTTCTTGTTCTCGATCGGATCGGCGACAAAGACGGCGCGGGTCTGGTTGAAGAGTTCGTCCATGCCGTCCTTGCCGGCGCCGGAGACCGACTGGTAGGTCGAGACGACGACGCGCTTGATCTTGGCGAAGTCGTGCAGCGGCTTCAGCGCCACCACCAGCTGTGCGGTCGAGCAATTCGGATTGGCAATGATGTTGCGCTTGGTGAACTGCGTGACGGCGTCCGGGTTCACTTCCGGCACGATCAGCGGCACGTCGGCGTCATAGCGCCAGGCCGAGGAATTGTCGATGACGACGCAGCCTTGCTGGCCGATCTTGGGCGAGAACTTCTTGGAGACCTCGCCGCCGGCCGACATCAGGCAGATATCGGTATCGGAGAAATCGTAATTCTCCAGATTGGAAACCTTCAGCGTCCGGTCGCCGTAGGACACTTCGGTGCCCTGCGAACGTGCCGAGGCGAGCGCCACGACCTCATCGGCGGGGAAGCCGCGTTCGGAGAGGATGTTGAGCATCTCCCGGCCAACATTTCCGGTCGCTCCCGCAACTGCTACTTTAAAACCCATTTCTCAAGCTCTCTTTCTCTTCTCTCCTCTTGTCCGGTGAGGGGAAAGGCGCGACGGATCGCGTCTTCCTGTCCCCAGCCGAGCCGGGGAGAGAGCGGCAGGCCAGAGACGTCAGACGGTTTTCGTCGTCGTTTTGGCCTTGGTTTTGGAAGAAACCGGAACGGCAATATCCACCCCGGCAACCCGTGCCCGGTCATCGCGTGCGGCAATGGCGTGTTCGTCGCGAACCATGGAGATTCCTTTTCCGCTGTTGCTCTTAGAAGGTTTTCCACAGGAGTCAAGGTTTTTGCGTGAGCAGACAGCAGGTCAAAAGGGGCGGCCGCAAGCCCGGACGTTTTGTCATGCCGCTGTCATGCCTGGGAGATATCCCAGCCCGGTTGTTAATGTCTGCAACGAAAACGGGGGTTTTCCATGCGTATGCTTCTCGCCGCCTTTGCGGCCACCACCATCCTCGCGGGCGCCGCTCAGGCGACGACAGTCTATCCGCTTGATCGCGCGACGATCCTTGCCGGCTCCCCATTCGATTTCAAGGTCGAGCTCAACAAGCAGGTCAAGCCGGAAGATGTGAAGGTCACGGTCAACGGTCAGGATTACAAGACTGTCCTCGGGGGCGAAGCGCAGTTCATCGAGCTGGAAAAAGGCAAGGAAGACAAGGCCCTCGGTTCCGCTCTTCTGCTCCGCGGCTTGAAGATCTCGGAACCCGGCGCCTACAAGATCGAGGTCTCCGCCGGCGATGAGACGAAGTCGGTCACCTGGGACGTTTACGAAACCGCCGCTCAGCCGAAGGCTAAGAACATTATCTTCCTGCTCGGCGACGGCCTTTCCGTCGCGCATCGCACCGCCGCCCGCATCATGTCCAAGGGCATGACCGAGGGCAAAGCGAACGGCCGCCTGAATATGGACGATCTCGATCATATGGCTTTTATCGGCACGTCAGCGACGAATGCCGTTGCCACGGACTCGGCCAACACCATGTCGGCCTTCATGACTGGGCACAAGACGGCCGTCAACGCGCTCGGCGTCTATGCGGACCGGACACCGGCCGCACTCGACGACCCGCGCGTCGAAACCTTTGGCGAGGCCGTTCGCCGCACGACGAAGAAGTCGATCGGCATTGTCGCGACGTCCGAGATCGAGGATGCGACGCCAGCTGCGGTCGTTTCCCATACCCGCAGCCGCAACGAAAAGGCCGACATCGTCGGCATGCTGCTCGAGGTGAAGCCGGAAGTCATCCTTGGCGGCGGCTCGGCCTATTTCCTCGGCAAGGAAGTCGCCGGCTCCAAGCGCAAGGACAATCAGGATTACATCAAGCTGTTCCAGGATGCCGGCTACAAGCTTGCGACCGACAAGAACGAGTTGGCCGCCAATGCGTCGGCTGAAGGCAACCTGCTCGGCCTCTTCCACACCGGCAATATGGACGTCACGCTCGATCGCGAGTTCCTGAAGAAGGGCACCGTCGACAAATTCCCGAACCAGCCGGGTCTCGTCGAGATGACCAAGGTTGCGCTCGACCGCCTCTCGAAGAATGCTGACGGCTTCTTCCTGATGGTCGAAGGCTCCTCGATCGACAAGATGTCCCATCCGCTGGATTGGGACCGTGCGGTTATCGACACCATCGAATTCGACAAGGCGTTCGGCGTTGCCCGCGAATTCCAGAAGGCCCATCCGGACACTCTGATCGTCGTCACCGGCGACCACACGCACGGCGTATCGATCATCGGCACCGTCGACGACGAGAAGCCCGGCACGGAAATGCGCGAAAAGGTCGGCACCTACGCCGAGGCCGGCTTCCCGAACTACAAGGATGAAAATGGCGACGGTTATCCCGACAAGATCGACGTCAGCCGCCGCCTGTTCCTGAGCGCCAACAACGGCCCCGATCACTACGAGACCTTCCGTCCGAAGCTCGACGGTCCTTTCGTTCCGGCCGTCCAGAACGAGAAGAAGGAATATGTCGCCAACGAACAGTATAAGGATGTTCCCGGCGCCGTCTTCGTACAGGGCAATCTTCCGAAGAGCAGCGAGAGCGGCGTTCACGCCGTCGATGACGTCGTGTTGCAGTCGGCGGGTCCGGGTGCCGAAGGCTTCCATGGTTATATGGAACAGAGCGACGTCTATCGCGTGCTCGCCGACACCTTCGCTCTCGGCGCCAAGCAGACGAACTGATTTTAAGCCGATCTTGCAGGGCCGCTTGCCGGCCTTGCCTCTTTTGTCGATCATGGTCCCGGCCGTTCAGCGGCCGGGATCTGCTTCCTGGAGGTCGCCATGGACATATTCTCTTCGCTGCATCTCAGCCGCCGCCGGCTGATCGGCGCCGCTGTTGTGCTTCCCTTTACCGCCTCCATCGTTCGCGCTGCCGATCCTTCGCTCTCCTTCGGCGAGCTCTATGGTAAGTTCGGCGTGCTCGGCCTCGAATTCTCCGACAAGGTGAAGCGCCTTGCCGGCCAGGAAATCAGCATGAAGGGCTTCATGGCGCCGCCGCTGAAGGCCGAGGCGCAGTTCTTTGTACTCACCGAAGTGCCGATGTCGCTCTGCCCCTTCTGCTCTTCGGATGCGGACTGGCCCGACAATATCGTCGTGGTTTATCTCTCGGAAAAACAGACCTTCGTGCAGCCGCGCCAGACAATCGAAGTGCGCGGCACGCTGGAATACGGCTCCTGGACGGATCCGGAAACCGGCTTCGTCAGCCTGCTGCGGATCCGCCAAGCCGAATATTTCGCTGTTTGAACCTACATGCTCGCACTCGATATCGAAAACCTTGACGTTACCTTTCCGGGCCTCTCCTCGCCGGCGCTGGCGATCGGCCGCCTGTCGATCGTGGCCGGCAGCAGGGTCGCGATTACAGGAGCATCAGGCTCCGGCAAGAGCACCTTCGTCAATGTCGTCACCGGTCTGGAGCGGACGCGGCAGGGCCAGATCCGCTGGAACGGTGAGGATATCGCCGCTTTTTCGGAAAGCCGGCGCGACCGGTTCCGCGCCGTCAATATCGGCCTGGTCATGCAGGAATTCCATCTTTTCCCCGGCCTGTCGGCACTCGAGAACGTGCTTCTGCCTGCCCGGCTTGCCGGCGCCGCGACGGCCGCCGTCATCGAGCGGGCGCATGTGCTTTTGAACACCGTCAACCTGTCCCGGCCCGGCCAGAAGATCGAGACCATGTCGCGCGGCGAGATGCAGCGCGTGGCGATCGCCCGCGCGCTGCTGCGCAAGCCCGGTGTCATCATTGCCGATGAGCCGACCGCGAGCCTTGACGCCGAAAGCGGTGAGGCCGTCGGCGATCTCCTCCTCGAGCTTGCCAATGCCGAAGGCAGCACGCTGATCGTCGTTTCCCACGACCAACGGCTCGCCGGCCGTCTCGACCGGCGCATCACGCTGAGCTCCGGCCGGATCAGCGAGGATGCCATCGCCGTTGCGGGGGAGGCCGCATGATCCGCTTCATTTGCGCCGATCTTCGCCGCCTGTGGGCGGGATCGCTGGTTGTCGTGCTGTTGGTGGCGCTTGCGACCGCGCTCGGCGTCTCCTTGGTCCTGCAGGAGCGGGCGCTTCGCCTCGGCAGCGCGCGCGCCGCCGATAAGTTCGACCTCGTCATCGGCGCCGGCGGCAGCGAGACGCAACTCGTGCTCTCCTCCGTCTTCCTGCAGCCCTCGCCCCTGCCGTTGATGCCGGGCGAGGTGCTGGCGAGACTTGCCGCCGACCCCCGAATCGACTGGGCGGCGCCGATCGGCTTCGGCGATTCCTTCTCCGGCTACCCGATCGTCGGCACGACGGCAAAAATGTCGAACAAGCTGTCCGGTGATTTTGCCGAAGGCAAGGCTTTCACGCACGAAGGAGAGGCAGTGATCGGCTCCGCGGTCAGGCTTTCGCTCGGCGATGAAATCAAGCCGATGCACGGTTCGGCGGAAGAAGGGGGCGAAACCCATACCGAACTCGCCTATCATGTCGTCGGCCGCCTGCGGCCGACGGATACTGCCTGGGACCGGGCGATTCTCGTTCCCATTCAGGCGGTCTGGCACATTCACGGGCTGGACGCCGAGGAGCATGCGGAAGGCGCCGAGGAGGGCGGACACGATCGTGATCATGCCGGCGCCGATCATGACGCGCATGATCATCATGGGAAGCTCGATCCGGAAGCCGTGCTGAAAGAGACCTGGGCCGCAGATGCTCCAGGCCTTCCGGCTATCCTCGTCAAACCGAAAACGATCGCAGATGCCTATAAGCTTCGACAGGACTATCGCAACGGCAATACCATCGCCGTCTTCCCCGGCGAGGTCCTGACCAATCTTTACGCCACGCTCGGCGACGCCAAGCAGATCCTTGTCGCGGTCGCTTCCGGCGCGCAAGCTCTCGTCGCGGCCTCGCTGGTGCTGGTCACGGTCATCCATATCGGCCAGCGCCGTCGTCAGATCGGCGCGCTCAGAGCCTTCGGAGCCCCGCGCGGCGCGATCTTCGGAATCGTCTTCCTGGAATTCTTCTTCCTGGTGGCGGTCGGCATAGCACTTGGATTTGCACTCGGTTTCGCCGCGGCGCTGACCTTGTCCGGCATGCTCTCCCAGACCAGCGGCATCGCCATGCCGGTTGGCTTCGCCCGGGAAGATGCCGGGCTTATGGGAGTGTTGCTTGCCTTTGCCGGCGTTCTCGCCGCGTTGCCGGCGGTGCTTGCCTACCGGCAATCGCCGGCGCAGGCGCTGAGGGCGTAGCAGGTTCCCTTTCGCAAACCGGCTGAAACCGTCCCGCCGCCAAATGTCATCGCCGGGCAGGAGGGCTGAGCAACGCCCCGATGCGCGTGACGGAACGCGGCCTCGTTAGACTAAAGTCATAATCCCAAAGCATCTCTCTTTGCGGCCTGTCTTTTCTGGCACACTCTCGTCAGGCGTGTCGCGGCCAGGGGTATGCTTTGAGGAGAGTAGGCTGCGCGCGTTGCTTATCACTCTGTGGAGGACAGACAATGGCAAATGTCGCAAGCATCGACGGCGCGAAGGCCGGTCCGATGACGGGCGAAGAGAAGAAGGTCATCTTCGCCTCTTCGCTCGGCACCGTTTTCGAATGGTATGATTTCTATCTTTACGGCTCGCTCGCCACCTATATCGGCGCGACCTACTTCACCCAATATCCCGAGGCAACGCGCAATATCTTTACGCTGCTCGCCTTTGCCGCCGGCTTCCTGGTGCGTCCGTTCGGTGCGCTGGTGTTCGGCCGTCTCGGTGATCTCGTCGGCCGCAAATACACCTTCCTGGTGACGATCCTGATCATGGGCATGTCGACTTTTCTCGTCGGTATCCTGCCGGGAGCCGCCAGCATCGGCATCGCTGCTCCGATCATCCTGATCGGGTTGCGCCTGCTGCAGGGCCTGGCGCTCGGCGGTGAATATGGCGGTGCGGCGACCTATGTCGCCGAACATGCGCCGAACGGCCGTCGCGGCTATTTCACCTCATGGATTCAGACGACGGCAACGCTCGGCCTGTTCCTGTCGCTGATCGTCATCATTCTCGTTCAGTCGCTGATGGCTCCGGCTCAATTCGCCGCCTGGGGCTGGCGTATACCGTTCCTGGTCTCGGTCGTCCTGCTCGGCATTTCGGTCTGGATTCGCCTGAAGATGAATGAATCGCCGGCATTCCAGCGCATGAAGGCGGAAGGCAAGGGCTCCAAGGCGCCGCTGACCGAAGCTTTCGGGCAGTGGAAGAACGCCAAGATCGCACTCATCGCGCTTCTCGGCGCCACCATGGGCCAGGCGGTCGTCTGGTATGGCGGCCAGTTCTATGCGCTGTTCTTCCTGCAGAACGTGCTGAAGGTCGACCTCTTCTCGGCCAATGTCATGGTCGCTATTGCGCTCTTCCTCGGCACGCCATTCTTCGTCATCTTCGGCGGCCTTTCCGACAAGATCGGCCGCAAGCCGATCATCATGGCGGGCCTTCTCATCGCGGCGGTGACCTATAATCCGCTGTTCAAGGCGATGACCTGGACGGCAAACCCGGCACTTGCCGAAGCGCAGGCCTCGATCCGTGCAACAGTTACGGCCGATCCGGCGGACTGCAAGTTCCAGTTCAACCCGACGGGCACGGCGAAGTTCACCAGCTCCTGCGACGTGGCGACGGCGTTCCTGACCAAGAACTCGGTGCCTTATGACGTCGTACCCGGCCCCGCCGGACAGCCGGCGACGGTGAAGGTCGGTAACGCGACGGTCCCGAGCTTCGACGCCGCTGCCGCCGGCGACAAGGCGAAGGGCATGACCGCCGCTTTTGAAAAAGGCGTCAACATTGCTCTTCACGATGCCGGCTACCCGCTGAAGCGCGGCGTCGCCAAGGTGCCGGATGCCAAGCTCGATGCCTTTATCGCCGCCAATCCGGAACTTGCGCTCAATGCCGAGGCCGTACGCACCGGCGAGAAGGAAACCATGCCGGCAGCCAAGCTGGTCGAAGGCAAGCTGCTGACGGCGGACGAAGCCAATGGCGTCACCGACATGGCGGTCTACAACATCGCCAATGGCGGCACCTTCGCCATGGTCGCCGACCCGAATCGCGTCAACTGGATCGGCACGATCGCCATCCTGTTCGTCCTCGTGATCTATGTGACGATGGTCTATGGCCCGATCGCGGCACTTCTGGTCGAGCTCTTCCCGACCCGCATCCGCTACACCGGCATGTCGCTGCCCTATCACATCGGCAACGGCTGGTTCGGCGGCCTGCTGCCGGCGACGGCCTTCGCGATGAGCGCTGCCGCAGGCGATATCTATTACGGCCTCTGGTACCCGATCGTCTTTGCGGCGATCACCCTTGTCATCGGCGTGATCTTCCTGCCGGAGACGAAGAACAGG
Organism: Rhizobium sp. N621; assembly: GCF_001664325.1. Lineage (NCBI taxonomy): Bacteria > Pseudomonadati > Pseudomonadota > Alphaproteobacteria > Hyphomicrobiales > Rhizobiaceae > Rhizobium > Rhizobium sp. N621. The sequence continues at coordinate 4,383,000 of NZ_CP013495.1, read as the reverse complement.
GATATCCACGCATTGGATTGATGACGCGTTCGCGTCTGACATGCTCGAGAAAACGGCCCGGCGCTCACAAGACGCCGGGCTTTTTCACGTCGGGGAACAGGCGCTTGGCGAGCGGCCAGCCATCCGGCGCCAGTTTGAAGAGCAGGCCGCAGCGGGCAAAGACGATTGCCGTCAGTAGCGAGAACCAGCCGCCGAGTGCGAGGCCGGCGATAACGTCGCTTGGATAGTGCGCACCGACCATGACGCGCGTCATGGCAAGCCAGATGGCGCAGGCGATGAAGAGAATGCGGTAGCGCGGAAACAGAAGCGCAAAAGCGGCAAAGAAGGCGCCGACCGTGGTGGAATGGCCGGACGGAAAGCTTTCGAAAGCGGCATGGCCCGAAAAGGGTGTGAAAGAAAACATGCCGTAATCGTGGAAATGGTCGGGACGCGCCCTTCCAATCGCCCGTTTCAGGAGATTGGCGAGAAGTCCGGAGAAGACGACCGTGGTGAAGAGATAGGCGCCGATCCAGCTGACATAAAGCGCCTGCGCCTTGGAGCGCGCGCTCTTCAAAAGCTTGTAACCCGCCCTGCCCTGAAAGAAGAGCAGAATGCTGATGCAGATCAGCCAGGCAGAATCGCCGAAGCCGGTCAGCAGCTGGCCGAGCTGCTTCACCGCCGCAGGGCGTTCGCTGGCGCCGACCGGGGCATCGAAGAGCAGCATGGAAAGAGCCACGGCATTGATGGTGACGAAGAGGCAGGCCTGCCAGCGCAAGGGCGGCATGCCAACGCTGCCGCGGCGCCAGCGCCTATCAAGGGAAGCCCAAAATGCCCGCATCCTGTCGTCCGTTCGATTTTGCCGGGTTAAAATTCGGCGCAAAAATACACGAGATTGTGGCTGAGAATAGTCCGTTTCGGATATTTCGGCCGACCCGGCTGCGGCTGCTCGGCCTCACATGAAAAAGCCCTCCGCATGCGTGATGCGAAGGGCGGGAAACTGTTTCACGTGAAATATATCAGACGGAAAGCGCCTTGAACTCGGCGAGGATCGCATCGCCCATCTCGGCGGTGCCGACTTGCCTTGCGCCATCGGCCATGATGTCGCCGGTGCGGATGCCCTTGTCGAGCACGTTGGCGATCGCCTTTTCCAGATCGTCGGCTTCCTTCACCAGGTTGAAGGAGTAACGCAGGCACATGGCGAAGGAGGCGATCATGGCGATCGGATTGGCAATGCCCTTGCCGGCGATGTCGGGGGCCGAACCGTGCACCGGCTCGTAGAGCGCCTTGCGCTTGCCGGTTTTACCATCCGGCGCGCCGAGCGAAGCCGAGGGCAGCATGCCGAGTGAACCGGTCAACATGGCGGCGACGTCGGAGAGCATGTCGCCGAAAAGATTGTCGGTGACGATGACGTCGAACTGCTTGGGCTGCCGCACGAGCTGCATGCCGCCGGCATCGGCCAGCATATGTTCGAGCTGAACGTCGGAATATTTCGCCTTATGCGTTTCGGTCACGACCTGGTTCCACAGCACGCCCGACTTCATGACGTTGCGCTTTTCCATGGAGCAGACGCGGTTCTGCCTTGTGCGGGCCATTTCGAAAGCGACGCCGGCGATGCGTTCGATCTCGTAGGTATCGTAGACCTGCGTGTCGATGCCGCGCTTCTGGCCGTTGCCGAGGTCGATGATCTCCTTCGGTTCGCCGAAATAGACGCCGCCCGTCAGCTCGCGGATAATCAGAATGTCGAGGCCTTCGACCAGTTCCGGCTTCAGCGACGAGGCCGAGGCAAGAGCCGGATAGCAGATGGCGGGACGCAGGTTCGCGAAGAGCTGCAGGTCCTTGCGCAGGCGAAGCAGGCCGGCTTCCGGACGCACTTCGTAAGGCACGCTATCCCATTTGGGGCCGCCGACCGCGCCGAAGAGAACGGCGTCGGCGGCAAGCGCCTTCTGCATGTCGGCTTCCGAGATCGCCGTACCATGGGCATCGTAGGCAGAGCCGCCGACAAGGCCTTCGTCGGTAACGAAACCGGCATTCATCGCCTCGTTCATATAGGCGATGATCTTGCGGACCTCGCCCATGGCCTCGGGACCGATGCCGTCACCCGGCAGCAGGAAAAGATTGCGCGCTGTCATGGAGCCCTCCTGGAAAAACAAGCTGCGGCTTCTTAGACCCCGGAACTGGGCATTTCAAGCGAGGGAACGGGCGAATCGGTACGCTTCGTTCTCAGCCACGATAGTTGCTCCGACGCCTTCAACTGGAATAGAACGGTAGGCTCCAGCATTTATTTCCGGAATGTTTCCATGCCTTCAGCGCCTCTTCATCTCGACACGCCTCTGGCTCGAACAGCGCCTGATTACAGCGCCAGCGGCAAGCCGCTCTTGCTGAAGCTCGATGCACTGCAGCCCTCCGGCAGCTTCAAGCTGCGCGGCGTCGGCCGGCTTTGCCGGCACGAGGTGGACAATGGCGCGCGCGAGATCTTCTGTGCTTCCGGCGGCAATGCCGGTATTGCCGCGGCCTATGCCGGCCGGGCGCTCGGCGTGCCGGTCACGATCGTCGTGCCGGAGACGACGGCGGCCGATGTCCGGCAGACGATTGCCGCAACCGGCGCCAATGTCCTCGTGCACGGAGCCGTTTTCGACGAAGCCAATGCCCACGCGGTCGAACTCGCCCGCAGCCGCAAGGCAAGTTATGTGCATCCTTTCGACCATCCGCTTCTGTGGGATGGCCATGCGACGCTGATCGACGAAGTGGTGGCGAAGGGTGCAAAATTTGACTGTGTCGTCACCAGCGTCGGCGGCGGCGGGCTGCTTGCCGGCATTGTCGAGGGGCTGAAGCGAAACGGGCTGCCCGACGTGCCTGTGATTGCCGTCGAAACCGAAGGGGCAGCTTCGCTGCATGAGAGCCTCAAGGCAAATGAGCGCATCGCCCTGCCCGCAATCACCTCGATCGCCACATCGCTCGGCGCGCGGCAGGTGGCCCCGCATGTCTTCGAGCTGCCGAAACGGCATCCGATCGAAAGCGTTCTCGTCAGCGACGCCGACGCCGTTGCCGCCTGTCTGAAATTTGCCGATGCGCAGCGCATCCTGGTCGAGCCGGCCTGCGGTGCTGCCCTTGCCGTTGCCGATGTGCATGCCGGGCTGCTTGCCCGCTTCGACAATCCGCTGATCGAAGTCTGCGGCGGCATCGGCGTGTCGCTGGAAAAGCTGAGGCTCTGGAAAGAGAAATTTCTCTGAGCTGCGGCAGTTACAGCGTCCTTTGCGCGCGTGAGATGCGCGCCGCTATAAAGAAAAGCCGGGCGAAAGCCCGGCTTGATCGATCGGCAGTTCGTCAGGGTTAAGCGGCCCAGGGATGCGAAGCGGCGTTCTTCTTTTCGAATTCGTCGATCGCCTTACCTTTTTCCAGGGTCAGGCCGATATCGTCGAGGCCGTTCAGCAGGCAGTGGCGCTTGAACTCGTCGAGATCGAACTTGATCGAGCCGCCATCGGGGCCGGTGATCTCGAGGTTTTCGAGGTCGACTGTCAGGATGGCATTGGAGCCGCGCGAGGCGTCATCCATCAGCTTGTCGAGGTCTTCCTGGCTCACCTTGATCGGCAGGATGCCGTTCTTGAAGCAGTTGTTGTAGAAAATGTCGGCAAAACTGGTGGAGATCACGCAGCGAATGCCGAAATCGAGCAGTGCCCAGGGAGCGTGCTCGCGCGAGGAACCGCAGCCGAAATTATCGCCGGCGACCAGAATCTTGGCATCGCGATAGGCCGGCTTGTTCAGCACGAAATCGGGATTTTCGGAGCCGTCTTCATTGTAGCGGGCTTCGGCGAAAAGGCCCTTGCCGAGACCGGTGCGCTTGATGGTCTTCAGATAGTCCTTCGGAATGATCATGTCGGTGTCGATGTTGACGACCGGCAGGGGGGCTGCCACGCCCGTGAGCTTCACGAATTTATCCATGACCCATGCTCCATTTCAGCAAATGTACTTTCCTGAATGTGCATCTAGTCCAGTTTTTTGCCGAAATGAAGGAGAATCTTTCTAAAGCGTACCGCGATCTTTCAGATTCGCTTGCTACGCTCTAGGTCTGGTCTGCCGCATGTCGTTCTCGCAAAACCGCTGCACACTTTTGCGCGACATGCTTTCAAATGGTGGCCACGCGGCGTTTCGCGTGGCCTGGCAACGGTACGCGCCCCGTTATTTGGCGGGCGCGTTCAAACCCCAGAGGACGCCGAACGGGTCGCGAAGCTGGCCGTAACGGTCACCCCAGAACATCAGTTCGACCGGCATGACGACTTCGGCGCCGGCGGCCACGGCACGATCCCACCAGAAATCGATATCGTCGATGACAAGCTGGATGGCGAAGCCTTCATGACCTTTGAAGGGATGGCCGTATTCGGGATAGGCATCCGCCAGCATGAGGGAGCTGCCATTGATATAGAGATGAATATGCATCGTCCGGCCGCTTTCATCGACCGGCACCCTGTGGGCCTCTTCGGCACCGAAGGCCTTCTTGTAGAAATCCGCGGCCTTCACCGCGCCGTCGACGGTCAGATAGGGCAGCAGGCCATTCTTCACCGGCGGCAACTTGGCCGGCTTGTTTTCCGTCGTATCCATGCTCGTCCTCCATCGTTTTTGAGCGCCGGTAGAATGCCCGGCTGCTTCAAAGACGTATCATGGAAGCATGATGCGACAGTGTCGGCGATTTTTTTTAAAGCAGGCCTCAGAGATCGATGATCGTGCCGCGACCGTCGTTCCAGATGCGCATCTCCGGCTTGCCGTTGTTTGCCTTGGCGCGGACCGGAGCAGGCTTCATCTTCATCGAAAGCGCGCGTCCGACCATGAGCACGGTCAGGATGCCGCCGACGGCAAGCGTCACCGAGAAGGTGAGAAGCAGCATGGCGACAAAAAAGGTGGCGCCGGCCAGCATGAAGAAGATGGAGCGAATGTTCTGCATGGGTTTGAGACCTTTCTACAGAAAGGAATGTGGTCCTTCCTTTTCCTCTCTGCAAGGCAAGCATGGCTTTTTGTTGTCTTGCCGGGCTTTGCGAAGCTTGGCACTAATGGCTGATGAAGCAAACTACACCTCTGCGTTCCTCAAGTCTGCGCCGCTCGGTGCTGAGTGTCCCGGCCATCAATCTCCGGGCGCTCGAAAAGAGCCGTTCCCTTGATTGTGATGCGGTTATTTTTGATCTGGAGGATTCCGTCGCGCCGGAGAACAAGGGTCAGGCGCGGGAAAATCTGCGGGCTTTTTTTGCCGGGCCGCCGCTTGCGGGCAAGGAAAGGATCATCCGCATCAATTCTCTGTCATCCGCATTCGGGGCGGCGGATCTCGATCTGGTCAAAGCGCTTTTGCCCGACGCCGTTCTCCTGCCGAAAGTGGATGGCCCCCAGGATGTCACCGACATCGGCGATCTGCTTGCCGATGCAGATGCGCCGGAGGAGCTGCGCATCTGGGCCATGATCGAGACGCCGCGTGGCGTGCTGAATGTCGGGGCGATCGCCGAAGCCGGCTGCATACCGGGGGCGCGGCTCGATTGCGTCGTCGTCGGCCTCAATGATCTGCGCAAGGAGACCGGCGTCCTGCCGCAGCCCGGGCGAAGCTTTCTCGTGCCTTGGCTGATGCAGGTCATTCTGGCGGTCAAGGCCAATGGGCTCGATGCGCTCGACAGCGTCTTCAACGATTTCCGGGATGGCGAAGGTTTCGACGTCGAATGCGGGCAGGGACGCGCCATGGGTTTTGCCGGCAAGATGCTGATCCACCCCGCGCAGATTGCGGCCGCCAACCGGCATTTCGGCCCGAGCGCGGAGGAGATTGCCGAGGCGCAGGCAATCATATCAGCCTTTGCTGATCCGGCGGCCAGGGGCCTCAACGTCATCAATGCGAACGGGCGGATGATCGAGCGGCTGCATCTTGTCCAGGCCGAAGCTCTGGTTCATAAAGCGCGTCTGATTTCTGCAAGAAAGCACGCCTGATGAAACTCTACCGCTTCCTGACCGGCCCCGACGACGCTTCCTTCTGCCACAAGGTTACCGCCGCCCTCAACAAGGGCTGGTCGCTGGAGGGTTCGCCGACCTATGCCTTCAATGCCGCAACCGGCGCGATGCAGTGCGGACAGGCCGTCGTCAAGACTGTCGAAGGCAAGGATTATGATCCGGAGATGAAGCTCTCCGAGCAATAGGACCTTCTGCCGAACGCACGGTTTCAGCGCTCGGCAGCTTCCTCGGCGCTGGCCTCGATCCGCTCCATATCCTCGTCGCTCAGCCCGAAATGGTGGCCGATCTCGTGGATCAGGACGTGAGTGATAATATCGCCGAGCGTCTCGTCGTTCTCGGCCCAATAATCGAGGATGGGGCGGCGGTAGAGACGGATGCGGTTCGGCATCTCGCCGGTTTCCACGGTGAAACGTTCGGAAATTCCCCTGCCTTCGAAAAGGCCGAGCAGATCGAAAGGGGTTTCCAGCGCCATGTCCTCGAAAACGTCGTCATCGGGGAAATCCTCGATCTCGATCGTGAGATTGGTCGTCAGCTGGCGGAATTCATCCGGTAGATGGCTGTAAGCCTCCATGGCCAGCGACTCGAAGGTGCTGATCGTCGGCGCATGGCGGTCCTGCCAATCATCGCTCTGGTCTATGCGGGCCATGAATATTCCTTCCTTTGCGGGCCCATATAGAACCTTTGCCGCCGATTTTCGAGTGCGGAATCAAAGGCAGGAATAAATTCATAGAAAATGGTTGTTGACTCTTCTTCAGCTCTCTGGAATCCATAAGAACATAACAGGAACAAGACGGACGGAGTAAACGCCATGGCGCAGAACGCCCTGGCGCGCGAGCGGCTTTTTGCGCTCCGCGAAACCATTGCCAAGCTGGAAGGAAAGCCTGCGCCGGCGCTTGCGGCAGCGGAGCGGGAAGCCCTGGCTTCGGGTGAGACCGGGCGGCAGGATGCGGAACGGAATGGGCGCGCACAGCGCCTGCCGTTTGGCGTGGCATCGCTCGACGAAGCGATGGAAGGCGGGCTGCCGCTCGATGCGATAACGGAAATCCGTTCGACGCTTTTCCGGGATGCGGGAGCTGCCAGTGGGTTCGCCCTTGCGGCCGCAGCGCTGCTGCAGCGAGTGGAGGAGGCGAGCGATTGTTCGCCAATACTCTGGATCGGCGATACGGTCTCGACGATGGAAGCCGGTCTTCCCTATGCAGTGGGTCTGCAGGATTTCGGCCTGCGGCCCGAGTGTTTCCTGCAGGCTTTGCCGCGCAAGCTCGACGAGGCGCTCTGGCTTGCGGAAACCGCGGTGGAAAGCGGCGCCTTTTCGGTGGTCATCCTGGAGATCAGGGGCAATCCTGCGCATTTCGGCCTGACCGAGAGCCGGCGGCTCGGTCTTCGCGCCAAGGCGGCCGGCCGGCCCCTCTTCCTGCTTCGGCAGGCTGGAGAGGAGGAGGCGAGCAGCGCCGCCTTCCGGCTGCTTGCCGAACCCGCGCCCTCCGGCATGCGGGCTCTGCCGGATGGATCGAGACTTGCCGGCAGTATCGGCAATCCGGTTTTTCATCTCAGCCTGGAGAAGAGCCGCAACCCGGCTCCGCTCTCCCTTCTTCTGGAGTGGAACCCCCATGAACGTCAGTTTTTCCCCATCGACGAGCCAAGGCGCGCTCTTACTCCAGACGAACGGTCAGCGCATCCTGGCGCTCAGCTTTCCGCATCTTTCGACGGACAGGATCGCCCGCAGAAAATGGGGTCTTTCCTGGCGTTCGAAAGGGCGTCCTGAGGCTGCGCCGATCGTCTGCGCCGGAAAGCACGAAAATGCCATGCGGCTGACGGCGCTGGACGAGGCCGCGGAGGCGCTTGGCCTGAAGAAGGGTCAGGGTGTCGCGGAAGCGCGCGCCATGCATCCGAAACTCGATATCGTTGAGGAGGATTCGGCCGCCGATGCGCGGCTGCTCGAAGCCATCGCCGACTGGTGCGACCGCTATACGCCGCTGGTGGCGATCGACGGACGGGACGGGCTGTTTCTCGACATTAGCGGCTGTGCCCATCTTTTCGGCGGCGAAAGAGCGTTGCTGAAGGATATTCTCCTCAGGCTTTTCCATATGGGGCTCGACGTCCAGGGTTCGATCTCCTCTTCGCCCGGCCTTTCCTCGGCCATCGCTCGTTTCGGCAATGGCGGCGTCATCGAAGACGAGGAAATGGAGGATGTGCTGGCGCCGCTGCCGGTCGCCGCGCTTCGATTGAACGAAGACACCGTGGCATCGCTGAAGAAGCTCGGGCTGAAATATATCGGCGATGTCATGAATGCGCCGCGGGCGCCGTTGACCCGCCGTTTTGGAGCGAGCCTGCTTTTGCGGCTCGATCAGGCGCTCGGACATGACGAGGAACCGGTTTCGCCGCGCCTGCCGGTTGCGAGCCTTTCGGCCGAGCGGCGGCTGGCCGAGCCGATCGGCACCGAAGAGGATATTCTTGCCCTTGCCGGCCAGATCGCCGTGTCGCTGAAACCCTCCCTGGAGGCTCGCGGCGCCGGTGGCCGCGTCTTCGAACTCGTGCTGTTTCGGGTCGATGGCCGGGTTTTCCGGATTTCGGTCGGCGCTTCACGGCCGCTCAGAGAGCCGAAGCGGATCGCGGATCTTTTTTCCCAGCGTCTGCAGGCAATTCATGATGATCTCGATGCCGGATATGGTTTCGAGATCCTGCGGTTGAATGTCGTGCGCCATGAGCCCTTCGAAGGCACACAGGGTGACTTCGACGGCGGCCGGCAAAGAGAGGTCTCGCTTGCAGCTTTCGTCGACCGCGTCGCGGCCCGCCTTGGCGCGGACTGTCTCCAAAGCTTTCAGCTCCGCGAAAGCCACGTGCCGGAGCGTGCCGCTATTGCAAGCCCGTTCATGGAAAGTTTTCCGGCGCATCGCAGGAGCGAGGGATGCCGTCTTTCCCCAGCTCGCAGCGAGCGGCCCCTGAGGCTTTTTGCCAGACCGGAACCGGTGGAGGCCTTGCTTGCCGAAGTTCCGGAAGGGCCGCCGCAAAGTTTCCGGTGGCGCCGTATGCAGCATCAGGTTCTGCGCAGCGAAGGCCCGGAACGGCTTGCCATGGAGTGGTGGATCGATGGCGCCGACGCCAAAACGCGTGACTATTTCCGTGTCGAGGATAATGCCGGGCATCGTTTCTGGATTTATCGCGAAGGCTTTTACGGTGAAGAGCCGCCGCCGCGCTGGTTCATGCACGGGATTTTCGCATGAGTGCGGCACCTGCATTTTTCGAGATCGGCGCCCGCACCAATTTCTCCTTTCTGGAGGGTGCTTCGAAGCCCGAGGAAATGGTGGTGCAGGCCGCTGCGCTGAAACTTTCCGGTCTTGGAATCGCCGACCGGAATTCGGTAGCCGGCGTCGTTCGGGCGTATGCGCAGGCGCAGGAGATCGAAGAGAAATTCAGAAGAAGGCACGAGAAGAACCTCGACGGCAGAGAGGAAGAGAAGGTTCTCGATCCGATCCGGATTCAACCGGGCGCCCGTCTCGTTTTTTCGGACGGAACGCCTGATATCCTTGCTTATCCTGAGAACAGGCGAGGGTGGGCGCATCTCTGCCGTTTGCTGAGTGCGGGAAATTTGAGAGCGGAAAAGGGATCCTGCCTGCTTTACGAGGCGGATATCATGGAATGGGGAGACAAGATGATGCTTGCCCTCGTTCCCGGCCAGGCGGCTGCCATCGAGCCTGTCGCCCAGCAGGAATTGGAAGCCTGTCTCGCCCGGTTCCGGAACCGTTTCGGCAAGGCGTTTCACGTGGCGCTGGCGCCTGCCTATGATGGCCGCGACAGGCAGGTTTTCGCGGCACTTTCCGTGATCGCCGCCCGCCACCGCATTCCTGTCATCGCGACCAACCAGCCGCTCTATCACCATACGGATCGCCGCCCCCTTTCCGATATCGTCATCTCGATCCGGGAGCATGTGCCGATCGCCGAGGCAGGATTTCTTCTTGCTCCGAATGCCGAGCGTTATCTCAAGGACCCACGTGAAATGGCCCGGCTGTTTCGCGACTATCCGGAGGCGATTGCCAATACCGGGACATTTTTCGGCAGGCTTTCGTTTTCGCTCGATGAGCTGAAACACAATTACCCGCCGGAAAACGATCCCGGCGAGACGCCTTATGAAACCCTCGAGCGTCTGACGAAGGAGGGCGCTGTGAAGCGCTATCCGGATGGCGTTCCTGCTCAAATCCAGACCCAGATCGACTATGAACTCAATCTCATCCGGGAGAAGAAATACGAGCCCTATTTCCTGACGGTCCACAAGCTCATCCAGCATGCGCGTTATGAATTGAAGATCCTGTGCCAGGGCCGCGGTTCTGCAGCCAACTCGGTCATCTGCTATTGCCTCGAGATCACGGAAGTCGATCCGACCAAAAGCACGTTGCTTTTCGACCGCTTCATCTCGATGGATCGTGACGAGCCGCCTGACATCGATGTGGATTTCGAGCACGACCGACGCGAAGACGTCATCCAGCACATCTACAGAAAATATACCAAGGAGCATGCCGGGCTGACGGCCGGTGTCACCACCTATCGCACCCGTTCCGCCGGCCGCGAGGTCTCCAAGGCCTTCGGGCTTTCGGAGGACGTCCAAGCGGCGATCAGCAGCCTGGTCTGGGGCTGGTCGGAGGATAATCTGTCGGAGCGGGATGCCAAGGCGGCGGGGCTCGATATTTCGGACCCGGTGACATTAAACGTTCTGCGCTATGCGTCCGAGCTCCTCGGATTTCCGCGTCACCTGACCCAGCATGTCGGCGGCTTCGTCATCACCCGGGACCGGCTCGATGAAGTCGTGCCGATCATGAAGACGGCGATGCCGGATCGCTACATGATCGAATGGGACAAGGACGATCTCGACAATGTCAAGATCCTGAAGGTCGATGTTCTGGCGCTCGGAATGCTGACCTGTCTCAGGAAAGCTTTCTCGCTGCTCGAACTGCATTACGACGTGAAGAAAACCCTTGCCGATCTCGGCAATAGGGAACACGGAGACGAGGGCGTACCGGTTTATGACATGATGTGCCGGGCCGACACGCTGGGCGTCTTTCAGATCGAAAGCAGGGCGCAGATGAGCATGCTGCCCCGGCTGAAGCCGCGACGATTCTACGATCTCGTGATCGAAGTGGCGATCGTCCGTCCGGGACCAATTCAGGGCAATATGGTCCATCCCTACCTGACGCGACGGGAGCAGTCGCATTCTCCCGGTTTCAAGATCGACTATCCGAAAGACGAGATGATCCCGATCCTCAAGCGGACGCTTGGCGTCCCGCTGTTTCAGGAACAGGCGATGCAGATCGCGATTACGGCGGCGGGATTCTCGCCTGCCAAGGCCGACCGCCTGCGCCGCTCGATGGCGACCTTCAAGCGGTTGGGAAAGGTCAACGCGTTCAAGGATGATCTGATCAATGGCATGACCAGCAGAGGCTATCCGAGGGATTTCGCCGAACGCTGCTTCAGCCAGATCGAAGGCTTCGGCGAATATGGCTTTCCGGAAAGCCATGCGGCTTCCTTCGCCCTGCTGGTCTATGCCTCGTCCTGGATCAAGGCCTATTATCCCGACGTCTTTTGCGCTGCCATGCTCAATTCGCAGCCGATGGGCTTTTACGCGCCGGCGCAGCTTGTTCGTGATGCCAGGGAACACGGGGTCGAGGTCCGACCCGTCGACATCAACAGATCCAATTGGGATTGCCATCTCGAAGAGGCGGTATTCGACAGAACTGCCGTCGATAGGCGGCATGCCGATATGCGAGCCATCATCAAGGCAAAGCGAGCCGTTCGCCTCGGCTTTCGGCAGGTCAAGGGTCTGTCCGAGAAAGCGCTGGAGAGCCTTCTCGCCAACAGGGGCGATGGTTATGGCTCGGTTCGTGATCTCTGGCTGCGGTCCGGTCTCGACAAAGCCGATATCGAAAGGCTGGCGGATGCCGATGCCTTCGGCTCGATCGGCCTGTCGAGACGTGAGGCGCTTTGGGCTGCAAGGGCATTGGATACGAAATACGCTCCTGAAAAATTGCCTCTGTTCGATCGGGTGAACCATATCGATCTGCAGGTCGAACCGAAGACCAGTCTGCCTGATATGCCGCCGGGCGAGCAGGTGATCGAGGACTATCGTTATCTGTCATTGTCGCTGAAGGCGCATCCGGTGTCTTTCCTGCGGGAGGAATTCCGAAAGATGGGCATCACGCGCAATGTCGATCTCCTGACGGTGCCGAACGGAAAGAGGGTGACCATCGCCGGTCTGGTGCTGGTGCGCCAGCGCCCGGGTTCGGCCAAGGGCGTAATCTTCATGACGCTGGAGGATGAGACCGGCGTTGCCAACGCTATTGTCTGGAGCAAGATATTCGACAAATACCGGGCGGTCGTCATGGGCGCCCGGCTCGTGAAAATCCGAGGCAGGCTGCAAAGCCATAGCGGCGTAATCCATACGGTCGTCGAGCATATCGAGGATATGACGCCGGCACTTGGCATCCTACAACGCGAGGCCCGACGCTTCGGCGCCTGCGAGCGCGCCGACGAGGTGCTGAGGCCAGGGGTCGATCCACGACAGAGAAGGCTTGCGAATGCGCAGGAAAGTGTGGAATTGGAAAGGCAGGCGGGTGCCGCGGACCGCCATGCCGGTGCGGCGGAAACCGCCGGGGTCATGCCGCGCGGGCGGAACTTTCATTGAGCAGTCGGATCGACCGGGGCATGCCTTATCGTGCGATCGCCGCACAGTTTCAGTCAATCTGCAACAGGCCGCGCCCATCGCTTCCAATCGATGCCGTCGGATTCGAATTTTTTCTTGACAGCCGCCATCTTCTTTAGCAGAAAACACGATAGTCAGTGTCATGTTTGGAAATGAAGACGTGCTTGTCTGCAGCTGCAATTACATAACCGACAAGGAAATCCGGGAGGTTATCATCAACCTTCTCGACGAAGATTGTTGGCAGCTTATCGTGCCTGCGAAGGTCTATCATGCGATGGAAAAGCGAGGCCGTTGCTGCGGCTGCTTCCCAAATGTGGTCGACATCATTATCCGTACAACCGAGGATTATCACGCCCGCCGCCACTCGACGGAAGCTGAAATATTTGATTTCATGTCGCGCTTGAAGCAATTCCATGAGGAAAACAGGAGAGCGGACATTGAAAGGCGACAAAAAGGTCATCGAGCGGCTTAACGAGGCACTGTTCCTCGAACTCGGGGCGGTCAACCAATATTGGGTTCACTATCGTCTTCTCGAGGATTGGGGCTACACCAAGCTCGCCAAGAAGGAACGCGCCGAATCCATCGAAGAGATGCATCATGCCGACCGGCTCGTCGCCCGCATCATCTTCCTCGAAGGCCATCCCAATTTGCAGACTCTGGCCCCTCTGCGCATCGGCCAGAACGTCAAGGAGGTCCTCGAAGCCGATCTCGCCGGCGAGTACGACGCCCGCACGGCCTACAAGAAGTCGCGCGATATCTGTTATGACGCCGGCGATTACGTCTCGATGAAGCTGTTCGAAGAGCTGCTGGCCGATGAAGAAGGCCATATCGACTTCCTCGAAACGCAGCTCGATCTGCTCGAAAAAATCGGTGAAAGCAAATACGGCCAGCTCAACGCCGATTCCGCTGACGAAGCCGAATAAGCTCCTATTGGATGTCGGCCGCTTCAGAGCGGCCGGCACTCCCGCGCTCGCCGCGCACAAAACGGAAGCATCCCGGCATGATCAGCCTTCCGATTGCAACGCCGCCAGATGCTGGAACTCGGCAATCACCTGGTCGTAGACAGCGCGTTTGAAAGGAACGATCAGGCCTGGAAGTGCCTGCATCGGCTTCCATTCCCAGGCATCGAATTCGGGATCGTGGCCGCCGGGCGGCGGATTGATGGCGATCTCGCTCTCGTCACCCTCGAAGCGGAAGGCGAACCAGCGCTGCGTCTGGCCGCGAAACTTCCCTTTCAGCCCGATGCCGATCAGCGCCGGCGGCAGATCGTAATTGATCCAATTGCTTGCTTCGGCGAGCAGCGTCACCGTCCTGATGCCGGTTTCCTCATAGAGCTCGCGATAGGCGGCGTCCAACGGATCCTCGCCCTTGTCGATGCCTCCCTGTGGCATCTGCCAGAGCTGCGGCGAGCCGTCATATTCGGAATTGCCGTCAGGGATACGCCGGCCGGCCCAGACCAGGCCATCGCGGTTCAGGATCATCACGCCGACGCATGGGCGATAGGGCAGATCCTCGGCTTTCACGGTCGCCTGGCTCATCTTCTTCTCCGTTGAGGACATCATCTCAGGGGTTTCTGGGGTCGTTGGAAAGCGACGCGACGCCGACGATCTCGATGCCGCGCATCGAAGCCTCTTCGCTCCACTTGGCAATGGCGTCGACGCTTTCGTCAAAAGCCGAGGCAATGCCGATCGCCTGGCCGTTCTTGCGAGCGATGCGTTCGAGATCGTCGAGTTTCTTCACGATGGCGTTGACGTCAAGCTGGCCGTCGAGCTGCAGATCGGCAAAGGCATAGGGCAGTTCGGTCCCCTTGGCGACATCAGCCGTTTTCGACTGCGCCGACGTCCCGTCATCGAGGAAGAGCAGGCCACGCTTGCCGATATCGCGCATCACGGGTTCCATGGCGGCAGGGTCGGAAAGGAAACGGCCGCCGAGATAGTTCATGATGCCGGTGTAGTTGGTGATCTCGCCCATCGCCTTGTGCAGGTTCTCGATGTTGCGGGCGACCGGCTTGGAGGTGAGCAGGGTCTCCGGTCCTGGATCGTTGGCCGGGTAATCAAAGGGTTCCAGCGGCACCTGCAGGAGGATTTCATGGCCGCCGCGGCGAGCCTCCTGCATCCAGCGCTGGAGGCTGTTGCCACTTGCGGCAAAGGCCAGCGTGATCTCCTCGGGCAATTCGGCGATGGCGCGCTGCGTTCCCGTCTGGCTGAGCCCAAGGCCGCTGACGACAATGGCAACGCGCACACCGCGGGCGCCGGACGAGGGACGGGCATACTGATCCATCGGCCGTCGGCCGTCGGGGCCGACGATCGGCAGCCTGCCATAGGCCGAATCCTCAAGCAGTGTTTCGTTCGGCAGCGCCGCCATGCGCGGATCCTGGCCGATCTGCATTGCATCGACCAATACCGGCCCACTGCCGTCGCGGGGACGGGGGCTGTACTTGGTAACGACGGAGCCGTCACCGGTGACCATCTGCTCGACATTGGCGCCCGAACGCGGTTCGGCGCGCGGTATGCCATCCGCCGCCTGGCCGGCCGGCGTCTGTGCCGGTTGAGACGTGCTGGAAGAGGGCGCTGCCGCTTGCTCGGTTGTCGGCGGTTTTTTGCGTTCGAGCCCGTCGCCGCGAAACGCCGTATAGAGAGAGAAGCCGCCTATCGCGAAAAGGCACAGACTGGCGGCGATGCGGCCAAGGCGCAGCACTCCCGGCCGCCGGCTGCCGGTTTTGCGGTTGCGCCCCAAAGGCGCATGCAGGTCCGTTCCCAATTTTCTCGCCCGCTCCAAACCGGGAAACAGCAGAAAGGGTCAAGGCCGGGCGAGTGCCCGGCCTTGCAATGATCGATTACTTGGCGACGACGGCCTTGTCCGGATTCGGCGGGAAGGCCGGATCGGTCTTCTTGCCGCGCAGCAGGTCGAGCGCGTAGTTCAGCTGAACGTCATCCTTCGGGTCCGGCGGCACATAGGCGACGGAGCCCGAACCTTCGTCGGTTTCGCTCTGGCCCTTGATGTGGCCGCGCAGGCTGGATTCACCTTCGGTCACCATCTTGCCCTGAAGTTCCTCCGGCAGCGGCTCCTCGACCTTGATGTCGGGGGTGATGCCGGTGCCCTGGATCGAGCGGCCCGACGGCGTGTAATAGAGCGCCGTGGTCAGGCGCAGCGCGCCGT
This sequence comes from Rhizobium sp. N621, assembly GCF_001664325.1. NCBI lineage: Bacteria > Pseudomonadati > Pseudomonadota > Alphaproteobacteria > Hyphomicrobiales > Rhizobiaceae > Rhizobium > Rhizobium sp. N621. The sequence goes on along the minus strand of NZ_CP013495.1, from coordinate 4,367,198 downwards.
TTTCGCCGAGCGGGATGATCGTCTGGACGGAACCCTTGCCGAAGGAGCGGGTGCCGAGAACGGTGGCACGGCGCAGATCCTGAAGGGCGCCGGCGACGATTTCCGATGCGGACGCCGAACCGCCGTTGATCAGCACGATGACCGGCTTGCCATCGGTCAGATCGCCCGGACCGGCATTGAATCGGCGGGTTTCATCGGGATTGCGGCCGCGGGTCGAAACGACCTCGCCACGCTGCAGCAGCGCGTCGGAGACGTTGATCGCCTGGTCGAGCAGACCGCCCGGGTTGAGGCGCAGGTCAAGGACATAACCCTTCAGTTTGTCGGCCGGAACGGTGTCCTTGATCTTCTTGATCGCCTTCTCCATGTCGGGATAGGTCTTTTCGGTGAAGGAGATGATGCGGAGGTAACCGACATCGTCCTCGACGCGCGACTTGACGGCCTGGACGGCGACCACATCACGGACGATCGTCAGTTCGATCGGCTTGTCGGCGCCCTTGCGGATCAGCGTCAGCTTGATCGGCGTGTTGACGGCGCCGCGCATCTTCTCGACGGCGTCTTCCAGCTTCAGGCCGCGAACGGACTGGCCGTCGATCTCGGAGATGTAGTCGCCGGCGAGAACGCCGGCCTTGGCGGCGGGCGTGTCATCGATCGGGGTGATGACCTTGACGAGCTCGTCCTCCATCGTGACTTCGATGCCGAGACCGCCGAACTCACCCTTCGTCTGGGTGCGCATGTCTTCGGCGTCCTTCGCATTCATGTAGCTCGAATGCGGATCGAGCGAGGACAGCATGCCGTTGATGGCATTCTCGATCAGCTTGTCTTCGGCCGGCGGCGTGACGTACTGCGCACGCACGCGTTCGAAGACGTCGCCAAATACCGAGAGTTCCTTGTATGTCGAGGATCCGGCTGCTTCTGCCGGCACACCTGCCGAGTAAATGACGCTCATCGCGGTCGCACCCATCAATGCGCCGACCAGAACAAGAGAAGCCCTACGAATCATTGCGTGCCTTTCCAGTGTCCTTGGCGGTCCACCACGGTCGGGAATCGACCGGTTTACCGTCTTTTCGAAATTCAATGTAAAGCGTTGGCCGGTCCGTTTCCAGCGCCAATGCAGTTGCGCTCGCCACTCTTTTCGCTCCCATCACGGCGAGCGGTTCGCCGGAGAAAACGAATTTTCCCTGACGGGTATTGATCGCATCCATTCCAGAGAGAACCAGGTGATATCCGTCGCCCGCGTCGAGAATGATCATCTGACCGTAACTTCGGAAAGCGCCGGCAAAAACCACCAGGCCATCGGCAGGCGCCGTCACCACTGTCTCCGGATTGGTGGCGACCGTCATTCCCATGGCTTCATGCCCGGTGCCATCGGCATCGCCGAACTGGCGCAGGATATCGCCGGCCACCGGCAGTTCCAATTTCGCCCTCAATTCTGCGAAGGGATATGCGGGCGCAATGCGGTTTTTATCGGGCACGCCGCTCTCGGCCAGCGCCTTCGCCTGAGCCCGCTGCTCGTCGGTCAAGAGCTTGCGGTTTTCCTCGGCCTGGCGGGCGGCGGCGGCCGCTTCGCGTACCGAGGCGATCTCGGATTCCATCGAGGCGACGAGGCCTTCGAGGCTGGTCGCCTTGCCCGCGAGTTCCTGCGAGCGTTTCCTTTCGGCCTCCAGTTCGGCGGCGTTGCTGCGGCTGAGCTTATCGTTTTCGGCAAGCAGCAGGTCCATGCGCCGCTCTTCCTCGATGCTGTCGGTCATCGTCGCCGTAAGCTGCGTCTTCTCGGCGGCGCTTGCCGTCTGCAGCGCAGCCAGGCTTGCGAGATCGGCGGCGAGCTTGTCGGTTTCCTTGCGGATACCGGGCACGACGGCGCCGAGCAGTATGGCGCTGCGCACGGAAGCAAGCGCGTCGTCGGGCGTGACGAGCAAAGCCGGCGGCGGATTGCGGCCCATGCGCTGGAGTGCCGCCAGCACCTCGGCCAGCAGGCCGCGGCGCTCATGCAGGGAACGGCGAATGCCATCCTGCTTGACGCCGAGATCGGCAAGCTTCTTCTCGCTCTCGAGAATATGCTTTTCCAGGCCTTTGCGGCGGGCGGCGGAATCGATCAGCGCCTGGCGAATGCTCTGCGTGCTCTTTTCCAGATTGCTGATGCTTTGCTGGAGTTCGCTCACTTTGTCCGAGGACAGGCTGATGGTCTTCGAGAGGGTTTGGAGTTCGGCGCGGGTCTGATCGCGTTTGGCGGCAAGTTCGGCGGCCGGATCGGGCGGCGGCGCCTCGGCGGGCGGCGGGTCTGAAGATTGCGCCGCTTCCGGGGCGGCATCCTGGGCCCGGACCGAAAACGGGCTTGTCGAGACGAGTATGACCGCAACACCCAAACCGGCCGCAAGTGCCGGCAGAATCATGCGGTGTCGCCTGGTTGAAATCGTCGTCATGCGTGTCCGGGCACTCTCTCAAATCGCGCGGAGACTAAGCTGATTTGGCACGCTTTGCCAGAAAGTTTGCAGGAGAAAGCCTGCCTGCGCAAAACACGGCTGCGTGACAATGCGACGCATCGCCAAAGCCATGGACAGAGCCGGAATGGTCAGACGCGGTGATAGGGGTGGCCGGACAAGATGGTGACGGCGCGGTAGAGCTGCTCGGCGATCAGCGTGCGCACGAGTTGGTGCGGCCAGGTCATTTTGCCGAGGCACAGTGTGGCGTCGGCCCGGTCGTAAAGGGCGGGATCGAGGCCGTCGGCTCCGCCGATCGCAATCGTCAGCTCGCGTTTTCCCTGGTCACGATAGGTGCCGAGCAGGTTTGCGAAGGCTTCGCTGTCGAGCGCCTTGCCGCGTTCATCGAGAAGAATGAGAACACTGCCCTCGGCCAGCGATTTCAAAAGCATCGCCGCCTCTTCGCGCTTGCGGGTCTCCGCATTGGAGGCCCGGCTTTCGCCGACTTCGGCAACACGGGTGAATTCGAGACCGACAGCAGAGCCGGCCTTGGCGAAGCGATCGAGGTAACGGGCCACAAGATCCTTTTCGGGGCCGGACTTCAGCCGTCCCACCGCAAAAAGGCCAATTCGCATTTCCCCGCTCCTGCTCGTGACGGCATTTCAGGCGCACGATGCACCGCAGCCGGCTTCTTATCTTCCCGGCCAGTCAAATGCCGCATCTCAGACGCCGGACGATGCCGGTTCGCCTGTCAGTGCCGTGTTTCTTCATCCATATCCGGAGCCGCCCACATCTTTTCGATGTTGTAGAACTCGCGGATTTCGGGGCGGAACACATGCACGATGATGTCACCGGTGTCGATCAGGATCCAGTCGCCGCCTTCCTGACCTTCGACGCGGGCTGAACCGAAGCCTTCGTCCTTGAGATCGGTGAGCAGGTGATCCGAGATCGCCAGGACATGCCTGTTCGAGCGACCGGAGACGACGATCATGTAGTCTCCAAGCGCCGATTTTCCGGCAATGTCGATGGTGACGATATCTTCAGCTTTGGAGTCCTCAAGGCTGGTGAGGACGGCTTCTAAGGCGCGGGCAGCGGCATCGGCGCCACGTTCCGCACTCTTCGGGACAACGGCGAGCGTTTTTCCCTTGGCGTGTACTGTTGTCAGTTTTTTCCCTTTCCTGGAATGACAAACCATGCACAACACGAGATCCGATCACGACCGGATCATGGTTAAGATAGGCATCAAACCACTAATGTTTCAAGACGTGCTAAGGTACAGAGCGGCCGAAAATCCGATCTGGCGCCCGAATTGAAGAATATTGCCGCCCAGGCTGCTTGTGCGGTCGGTGTACAGTTTCCGTATCGCGGCGTAAAGTGCCGCAAATTCCTCGATTTTTCGATTCGATGACCGATCCAGCCGCAAAAGCACCTGTTCCCGTCCTGCGAATCAGCTTCCCGAATGAGCACCGCCTCGGTCACGGCAAGATGGAACTGCTGGAGCATATCCGCGCGACCGGATCGATCTCGGCGGCCGGACGGGCGATGGACATGTCCTATCGCCGAGCCTGGCTGCTCGTCAGCGAGATGAACCGGATGTTCTCAGAACAGGTGGTGGAGCCACAACGCGGCGGACAGAAGGGCGGCGGTGCGGCATTGACGCCATTCGGCGAAGAATTGCTCGCGCGTTTTCGCCGGATGGAAAAGACGGTGCGGGAGAGCCTTGCCGAGGATCTCGCCTGGCTCGAAGCCAAGCGAAATCTGCCGCCTGGCGAGCGCGGCTGATCAGCCTTCCAGGGCAACGGTCTTGATGATGGCGAAGACGGTCTTGCCTGGCCGAAGATTAAGGCGCTCGCAGGAGAGTGCGGTGATACGCGAAAGAATGGCGTCGCCGGCGCAATCGATCCGGATTTCGACCGTTCCGTCCTCGCCCGACGATATCGCTTCGATCCTGCCTTCGAGAATGTTTAGCGCGCTGAGGCCCTCGGGCCTGGCGGTCGCCAGCATGACGTCGCGCGACGGGATGCGGATGCGCACTGGTCTGCCGGGCGTAAGCACTGCGCTCGGAATATGCAGTTGAGAGGATTTCAGAGTGACGGTCGACAAGCGGTGACGCGCATCGAAGCTTTCGACGGTGCCTTCGAGCAACGCGCCGGCCTCTTTCCGGTCGGCGGCCGCAGACGGGCGGCTCAATATGTCGACGGCCGGGCCGGTCGCTTGCACCTTGCCGTCGTGCATGACGACGACCTGGTTTGCCAGCCGCGCCACCTCGGCAATCGCATGGCTGACATAGACGATCGGGATTTCGGTCTCATCGCGCAACCGCTCGAGATAGGGCAGGATCTCGGCCTTGCGCGCCTCGTCGAGGGCGGCAAGCGGCTCGTCCATCAAAAGCAGCCGGGGCGAGGAGAGAAGGGCGCGGCCGATCGCGACCCGCTGCTTTTCGCCGCCGGAAAGTTTTGCCGGGCTGCGTTCCAGCAGCGGCTCGATGCCGAGCAGGTCGATGATATGATCGAAATTCTCGCGGCGCGCCGCCTTTGGGGCAAACCAGCGGCCGTAGGAAAGATTGGCGCGGACGCTCAAATGCGGAAACAGCCGTGCCTCCTGAAAGACATAACCGAAACGGCGGCGGTGTTTCGGGACGACGATGCCAGCTGTCGTTTCGGTGAGGCGCTCGCCGTCAAGCACGACGCGACCTTCATCCGGCCGGGCGAGACCGGCGATGATGCGGATCAGTGAGGTCTTGCCGGAGCCGGAGCGGCCGAACAATGCAGTCACACCGCCTTCGGAGGTGAAGGCGGCGTCGAGCGAAAAGGCGCCGAGTCTCTGTTTTGCCTGGACGATCAGGGTCATTCCGGATCGATCCTTCGGCCGGCGAGACGAGTGAGCAATTCGGAGGCGAGCACGGCAGCCATGGAAATGACGATGGCGACCAGGGTCAGCCGCAGCGCGCCGGCATCGCCGCCCGGCACCTGGGTAAAGGTGTAGATCGCGGACGACAAGGTCTGGGTCTCGCCGGGAATATTGGAGACGAAGGTGATTGTCGCGCCGAATTCCCCCATCGCCTTGGCGAAGGAGAGGATCATGCCGGCGATGATGCCGGGCAGGGTCAGCGGCAGGGTGATCGTCAGGAAAATCCAGACAGGGCCGGCGCCGAGCGTTCCGGCCGCCTCCTCCAGCTTGCGGTCGACTGCCTCGATCGACAGGCGGATGCTGCGAACCATCAGCGGAAAGGCCATGACGGCGCAGGCAAGTGCGGCGCCCGTCCAGCGGAAGGAGAAGACGATGCCGAAATGCTGGTCGAGCAGGCTGCCGATCGGACCGCGGCGGCCGAAGAGGATGAGAAGAAGAAAACCGGTGACGACGGGAGGCAGGATCAACGGCAGGTGAACGGCGCCGTTCAGCACCGACTTGCCCCAGAAGCGGCCGCGGGCCAAGAGCAGGGCAACGAGGATGCCGAAGGGCAGGCTCGCCAGCATCGCGACGATCGAGACGCGCAGGCTGAGCAGGATCGCCGTCCATTCTTCGTTGCTCAGGCCGAATATGTTCAACTGCGATTGTCTCCCTTGAAAATCCGGCATCACCCGACGCCTGTCCCTCATCCGCCTGCCGGCGCCGCCGGGGGTCGAGCCACGGGCCTCGACCCGTCCTTCGGACCCCCGCTCGCGGGGCGAAGGGGGATCGCCGCAACCTCTCCGTCCCTCACTAACGTCTCGCAGGGCACGTCCCCTCTCCCCGCGGGCGGGGAGAGGGTTAGGGTGAGGGGCAACCATCCGCACGAAGTGGGCAGCCAGAATAGTAGGTCAGCAGCCTTGACGCTAAGCTGTCGCCCCTGATTCCGCAATCGTCTCAGCTTCTCAATCACTTCAGGATAGTGAAGCCCTGCGCCGTGAAGAAAGCGGCTGCCTTGTCCGATTTCAGGAAATCGAGATAGGCTGCTGCATCCGGGTTCTTGCTGTCGGCAAGAATTGCCACCGGATAGATGATCGGTGGGTGGGAGTCGGCCGGGAAGGTGCCGACGATCGCGACACCCCTATCGGCCGCCGCGTCGGTCTGGTAGACGATGCCGTAAGGCGCTTCGCCGCGGGAGACCAGGGCGAGGGCGGCGCGCACGCTTTCGGCGCCGGCGACCTTGCTTTCAACCGATGTCCAGACGCCGAGTTTTTCCAGTGCGGCCATGCCGTATTTGCCTGCGGGAACCGATTTCGGCTCACCCATGGCAAGCCTGCCGTCACCGAGCAAATCGGCGAGATTGAAACCCTGTTTGATCTCTACCGGCTTTGCCTTGTCCTTTCCGGCCACGAGTACGATTCGGTTTCCGAGCAGGTCCGAACGGGTGCCGGCTTTGATCAGCTTCTTCTCGGCGAGATAATCCATCCAATCGCCATCGGCCGAAATGAAGATATCGGCCGGGGCGGCGTTTTCAATCTGCTTGGCGAGCGCCCCGCTCGCCGCATAGGAGGCGACGGTTTCCTTGCCGCTCTCCCTGGTCCAGGCGGCATTGGCGGCGTCGAGCGCATTCTTGAGGCTCGCCGCGGCAAAGACGGTCAGTTTTTCGGCGGCTGCGGCCGGCGCCGGCAGCGCTGCCGCGCCTAACCAGAGAGCCGCGATCGCGGCGGTTGCCAGGTTCATCCATCGGCCGCGGTTCTGCATGCATTCACTCACCAGGATTCGAAATATTTTAAGGAATATAACGACTCTCACGGTTTGGCTAGGGATGTATCCAAGAAAATATAACCGTATCGATGGACAATCGGCCTTACCTTTTCATGAGGTGCATTGCTTTCGCGATCGGTCCGCCAGAGGACCGCAAGGGCGCTCTTTAGGGTTTGCCGATTAAAACGGCAGCGTGCCAGGACTCGCAGCCGCAGTATTGCATCGTCCGCATTGCTGCATTGCACAAAATGACATTCACCTTCCCGCGGAATATGGTACAACACATCCATCGAAACGGCTTTCTCCTCCTCCCATAGCCGTTCGACAGGATCGGCAACACTCCTCCTCCCAGTTGTCGGTCGAGTTTATAAGCCCGACGGATCTCCTCCCCCGTCGGGCTTTCTCGTTTCCGGGAGTTTTCCTGAAATTCAGCTATTCGACCGTGCCCGGCAAAGCGTCGTTGCGGATGGCCGTCGAGCTCAAGCCGGAGCGCGGGCCGTGAATGAAGGTCCAGGCCGGCGCCGGCTTCTTCCAGAGAACCCGCGCGTCGTCCTCGTCGATGCGGGCGAAATCGAAGGTCCTCGTCATTTTCGAAGAGAGATAGGAGAGTGTGGCGCCCGGTCGGTCGATCACGGCGATCGGAAAGGTGCGGGCGATCTCCTGCCATTTCTGCCATTTGTGGAAGGTTTGCAGGCTATCGGCGCCCATGATCCAGATGAAATGCACATGCGGATTGCGGGCTTTGACGCGGGCCAGCGTATTGGCGGTGTAGCTGACGCCGAGCGCCTGCTCGAAAGCGGTGACCTTGATGCGCGGATCGGCGGCGACACGCTCGCTTTCGGCAATGCGCTCGGCAAGTGGCGCGAGAAGATTGCGGCTTTTCAGCGGGTTGCCGGGAGTCACCATCCACCATAGCTGGTCGAGACCGAGCCGCTTGATGGCAATTTCGGCGACGAGCGCATGGCCCTCATGCGGCGGATTGAACGACCCGCCGAACAGGCCGACGACCATGCCGCGCTCGCTGTGCGGCATGCGGAGATAACGTCGGTCCAGCTTTTCCGTCGTCACGTCAGGGTCGGGTCTGTCCGGCACCGCGCACCCGGTATTTGAAGGAGGTCAGTTGTTCGACACCGACGGGGCCACGGGCGTGCATCTTGCCGGTGGCGATGCCGATTTCCGCGCCCATGCCGAACTCGCCGCCGTCGGCGAACTGGGTCGAGGCGTTGTGTAGCAGGATCGCCGAATCGACTTCGGTGAAGAAACGCGCGACCACGCCGGAATCTTCGGCGATGACGGCCTCGGTATGGTTGGACGAATATTTCTGGATATGGGCGATGGCGCCCGATATGCCGTCGACCACGGCGACCGAGATGATCGCGTCGAGATATTCGGTCGACCAGTCCTCTTCCGTCGCGGGCTTGAGGCCGGGCGCAACCTTCAGCACTGCCGCCGAAGCGCGGATCTCGCAGCCGGCATCGGTCAGCACCTCGAGCAGTGGCGTCAGATGCGTGCCGATTGCCGCACCATCGACGAGCAGCGTCTCGGCCGCGCCGCAGATGCCGGTGCGGCGCATCTTGGCGTTGACGACGATCTTCTTCGCCATCTCGAGATCGGCGGAGGCATCGACATAGATGTGGCACAGGCCTTCGAGATGCGCGAACACCGGCACCCGGGCCTCGTTTTGCACGCGGGCTACCAGGCTCTTGCCGCCGCGCGGCACGATGACGTCGATTGCACCCTCGAGGCCGCGCAGCATGGCGCCGACGGCGGCGCGGTCGGTGACCGGAACGAGCTGGATCGCATGCTCGGGAAGTCCCGCCGCCTTCAGGCCTTCGACCATGCAGGCATGGATAGCCTGCGATGAACGGCGCGAATCCGAGCCGCAGCGCAGGATGACCGCATTGCCCGCCTTGAGGCAGAGCGCGCCGGCATCGGCGGTGACGTTCGGCCGGCTTTCGAAAATGACGCCGATGACGCCGAGCGGCGTGCGGACGCGCTCGATCTTCAGGCCGTTCGGCCGGTCCCAGGCGGCGATGACTTCGCCGACCGGATCGGCAAGGGCGGCGATGGCGCGGATTCCCTCGGCCATCTCGGCAATGCGCTTGTCGTTCAGCGTCAAGCGGTCGACGAAGGAGGCAAGCGTTTCGCTGCCTTCGATGTCCTTCAGGTCCTTGGCGTTTTCGGCGAGGATATGCGCCTTGTTCGCCAGGATCGCTTCGGCCATGGCGTTCAGGGCCTTGTTCTTCGCCTCGGTGGAGGCAAAGCCCAACGGCCGCGCGGCAGCCTTCGCCTTGCGGCCGATGTCGTTCATCAGCGCATCAATGTCAGGGCCCGGCGCAACGGTATCAAGCATAGCTCGCGTCCTTCTTTTGCCTTTCCGATTTCGACCGGATCTGCGCGTTCATCACCATATCGTCGCGATGAACCATGGCGGCGCGCCCGGCATAACCGAGAATGGCCGCGATCTCGGCCGACTTGCGGCCGGCGATGCGGCGGGCGTCCTCGGCATCGTAGCTCACCAGGCCGCGGGCGATCTCGCGGCCGGCAGGGCCGATGATCGCCACGGTGTCGCCGCGGCTGAAGAGGCCGGAAATGCTGCGCACGCCGGCGGGAAGCAGGCTCTTGCCGGCGCCGAGCGCCGTGACGGCGCCCTCATCGACGTGCAGTTCGCCTGCCGGCTGCAATTGTCCGGCGATCCAGGTCTTGCGGGCCGTGACGGGCGTTCCGGAGGGGGCGAACCAGGAGGAACGGGCGCCGTTTTCGATTGCCGAGAGCGGGCTGTCGGTCTTGCCCGAGGCGATGATCATGGCGCAGCCAGAGGTGGTCGCGATCTTGCCGGCATCGATCTTGGTGCGCATGCCGCCGCGCGAAAGCTCGGAGGCGGCGCCGCCGGCCATCGCCTCGATCTCCGGAGTGATTTCGGCAATCGTCTCCAGGAAGGCTGCGTTCGGATCGAGATGCGGCGGCGCGGTATAGAGGCCGTCGATATCGGAGAGAAGGATGAGCAGGTCGGCGCCGGTCATCGTCGCCACACGGGCGGCGAGGCGGTCGTTGTCGCCGTAGCGGATTTCACTGGTGGCGACCGTATCGTTCTCGTTGATGATCGGTACGGCGCCGATCTTCAGAAGCTGATTGATGGTGGCGCGCGCATTGAGATAGCGGCGGCGCTCTTCCGTGTCGCCAAGCGTCAGCAGGATCTGGCCGGCAACGATCTCGTCGCGCGACAGGCTCTCCGACCAGGCTCGCGCCAACGCGATCTGACCGACGGCGGCCGCGGCCTGGCTTTCCTCGAGCTTCAGCGCGCCCGACGGCAGGTCGAGCACCGAGCGGCCGAGCGCGATGGCTCCCGATGAAACGACGAGCACGTCGATACTCTTGGCCTTCAGGCCTGATATATCGGCGCACATGGCATCGAGCCAGGCCTTCTTCAGCCCGGCCTTCCGGTCGACCAGCAGGGCGGAGCCGATCTTGATGACGATGCGGCGGTAGCGGCCGAGCGGCTTACGGCTGGTCATCGGCCCCATCCTCGTCCTTGCCGTCTTCACTGACGACCATGTCGCGATGCCGGAGTTTCGGCGCCTTGGCCGGCTTCTCCTCGGCATTGTTCTCGACGATGATGTCGCGCAGTGCACGCAGAACCTCGGTCATACCCCTGCCGGTAACGGCCGAGATCTGGAAGGGGGTCTTGCCGCAGGCTTTCGCCAATTCCTTCGTCTTCTTCTTCAGTTCGGCCTCGTCGAGCACGTCGATCTGCGACAGCGCCACGATTTCGGCCTTGTCGGTCAGCTCATTGCCATAGGCTTCGAGTTCGTGTTTGACCGTCTTATAGGCCTTGCCGACCTTTTCTTCCTGGGCGGAGACGAGGTGAAGCAGCACGCGGGTGCGCTCGACATGGCCGAGGAAACGGTCGCCGATGCCGACACCTTCATGGGCGCCTTCGATCAGGCCGGGAATGTCGGCAAGAATGAACTCCCGCTCGTCGATGGTGGCGACGCCGAGATTGGGATGCAGCGTGGTGAAGGGGTAATTGGCGATCTTCGGCCGGGCGCGGGTAACCGCTGCCAGGAAGGTCGATTTGCCGGCATTGGGCAGGCCGACAAGGCCGGCATCGGCAATCAGTTTCAGCCGCAGCCAGATGGTTTTTTCCTCGCCGGGCAGGCCGGGATTGGCCCAATCCGGCGCCTGATTGACCGAGGTCTTGAAATGGGCGTTGCCGAAGCCGCCATTGCCGCCATGGGCGAGGCAGTAACGCTGGCCTTCCTCGGTCAGGTCGCAGATCATCGTTTCCCGGTCTTCCTCGAAGATCTGCGTTCCCACCGGGACCTTCAACGTCACGTCGCCGCCGTTGGCGCCGGTGCGGTTGCGGCCCATGCCATGGGTGCCGATCGTCGCCTTGAAATGCTGCTGGTAGCGGAAATCGATCAGCGTGTTGAGGCCGTTGACGGCCTCGACCCAGACGTCGCCGCCGCGTCCGCCGTCGCCGCCATCCGGGCCGCCGAACTCGATGAATTTCTCGCGCCGGAAGGAAACGCTGCCCGCGCCGCCATCTCCGGATCGGATATAGACCTTTGCTTCGTCGAGAAATTTCATTTTACTTCCAGTATCCGGTGGCAGTTGGACGGCCCGTCTTGGCCCATTCGATATAGGCGGTTCCGACGGAGGTCAAAGATTATCGTGAATTTCGTGAGCTATAACATACAGTACGGCTTCGGTCTCGACGGCCGATACGATCTCAAGCGGATTGCCCGGAGCCTCGAAGGCGCCGATGTCATCGCACTGCAGGAGGTGACCCGCGGCTTTTCCCGCAACGGTTTTGCCGACATGGTGGCTGACATTGCTGCCTTCTTTCCCGATCATTTCTGGGTGTATGGGCCGGCCTGCGACATCCATATCGACGGGGGCGAAGGCGGGCTGCAGCCGGTGCGCGGCACGCGTTTTCAGTTCGGCAATATGGTGCTGTCGCGCTGGCCGATCCTGTCGACGCGGACGCTGCTTCTGCCACGCAGCCGGACGATCGCCAAGATCAACCTGCAGCGCGGCGCAACGGAGGCGCTGGTCGCCGCTCCCGGCGGGGCAGTCCGCGTCTATTCCGTCCATCTCGACCATGTCTCCGCCGACGAGCGCATTCGCCAGCTGCAATTTTTGAACGCCCAGGTCAAAGCCTTCATGCAAGAAGGCGGGTCGTTGACAGGGGGCGCCGAATTCGAGCTGCCGGAGCCGCCGCTGCCGGAGGATTATGTCATCATGGGTGATTTCAACATGGAGCCGGAATCGCCGGAATATTGCGCGCTTGCCGGTGCCGGTGGCGGATATTACGGCCGCGTGGCGAGGATCGGCACGCCGGTTGACGCCTTTGCGGCGCTTCAGGCCTATCGCCCGGAGAGCTACAGCTGGATGGATCCTGAGGATCACGGCAAACGCATGCATCTCGATTACTGTTTCGTCAGTTGCGGCCTGGAGGGCCGGTTGAAATCCGCCCGGATCGATACGCAATCCGTCGGGTCCGATCATTTTCCGGTGTGGGTCGAGATCGCAGACCATGGAGGCGCCGCCGGTGCGGCGGCGCCTCCTGTTTGACTAAGCAACCTTCCGCGGCTGCAGCGCGCCCGGCTGCAGCACGGTTTCGATGTGCGACACCATGGTGTTGCGGGCGAAACAATAGATTTCGCCGCAACCCGTCATGCGGAACCCGAGCTTCTCCTGCAGCCGCAGCGAAGCCGGGTTGTCGGCGAAGACACCGGAATGAACAGGCGTCTCCGGCATGCGGCGCGAGAAGCGCTCGATGATCGCCGCAACCGCCTCGCTCATATAGCCGCGCCGCCAGTAGTAGCGGTTCAGCCAATAGCCGAGGTGCCAGCGGCCGTGGCGCAGCTCGATCGAGACGGTGCCGATATGGACATCGTCCTTGCCAGTGATCGCCAGCGACCAGTCCGGCAGCGTGCCTGACGTGACCGGCATCAGCCAGTCCAGCGCATCCTGCCGGTCGAACGGCGCGGGGACGCGGGAGAGCATGCGCGTCACCGCGAAATCGGAGAGCGATTCCGCGATGGCGGGCGCGTCGCTCAGCCGGTGGGGGCGGAGCGTCAGCCGGGCAGTCGGGATGACCGGCGCGGGTCCGGGCATCATCGACTTGGTGTCCGGCCTTTGCAGTGCCGTCGTGCTCATGCGATGTTCCCCCAGCTTCGGAGCGACATCCAGGTCTTGCGGTCGAGCCTGTACCATTCCACTGGCACGTTGCTGCCGAGCGCCAGCGAGGCCGCGAGCCCCGATCCCTGGAACTGGAAGCCGCACTTCTGGATGACGCGCCGCGAGGCGACGTTCATCACCCGGCAACGGGCGTCGATCTGGTCGACGTCCTGCCGCGTCCGGAACACCATGTCGACGAGGGCATGGCATGCCTCGGTCGTATAGCCCTGGTTCCAATAGGGCTCGCCCAGCCAGTAACCGATCTCGACGGTTTTGCCGTCGGTATGCGGTTCGACGCCGCAGCACCCCATGAAGGCGCCGTTTTCGGCTTTGGTGATGGCATAGACGCACTTGCCAATCTCGCCATTTCGCGAACGCCAAACAAAGTCGGCGGCATCATTGGCGGTATAGGGGTGCGGCATACGCGATACCATGGTGGCGACTTTGGCGTTGTTGGCGAGATGGGCAAGGGCGTCGATGTCTTCTTCGTGGGGCGCGCGCATGACGAGCCGTTCCGATAACAAGACAGGGCAATCGGTCCTTAACCGCTCCGGCCTCAGCCGTTCCTTGGAAGACCGCTGGTCTTCCCGGGAAGACCGTGATTGGTCCACCCTTATCAATTCGCCTTGCATGTTCAGTCCTCCTGTTTGGACAAAGAAAAAGGGGAGATGGCGCCCCATCTCCCCTGTTTTCTGGACTGAACCTGGTACGGCCAGCCGGGTCGATGAGACGCCGGCTGTTTTTGAGCGCTACCGGCTTATTCCGCTGCTTCCGCTTTCGGCATGACAGACACGTAGACGCGACCGTTGGCCTTCGTTCGGTAGTCCACATTGCCGGCGGTAAGTGCAAAGATCGTGTGATCCTTGCCGAGGCCGACGTTGGAACCGGGATGCCACTGCGTACCGCGCTGACGCACGATGATGTTGCCTGCGATGACGGCTTCGCCGCCGAACTTCTTCACGCCAAGGCGCTTGGATTCGGAATCGCGACCGTTGCGCGAGGAACCGCCAGCTTTTTTATGTGCCATTGGAGTTCTCCTTTAAACCTGAAACCCGTTGATCTTACTTGGCAGCCACGATGTCCGTGATGCGGACGACCGTGTGATGCTGGCGATGGCCGCGCGAACGCTTCGAATTCTGACGACGGCGCTTCTTGAAGGCGATGACCTTCTTGCCGCGGGTCTGGTCGACGACTTCCGCCTTGACGGAGGCGCCGGCTACGAAGGGCGCACCGATCGCCGCGTCGGCGCCTTCGCCGATCACGAGCACTTCGGTGAATTCAATGGAGTCGCCAGCGGATGCTTCAAGCTTCTCGATGGTCAGCACGTCGTTGGCTGCCACACGGTACTGCTTACCGCCGGTCTTGATGACTGCGAACATTTTTTATCCTTTCATGTTCGTTCCGGCGCTCCCCGCCATTCGAGCAGGTGGCCGTCTTTTTATCAGTCGAAGTTAAGCAGGGATTTCAGGGAGCTAGCCCGGAATTCTGGTCTGCCGGTGAAACCCCGCGCGAGCGCGGGGCGGGCAAGGGGCGGACTACTCCACTCCTATTGCGGATGCGGGATACGCGAGTGACGGAAAGGTGTCAAGGCAAAAGGATGGAAAAGCTTGAGATTTCGGCTTGCCAACCTGTCATAGGCTCGTTATGAGAACGCCCGCGCCGAACAAGCGCCGACCTGACCGCGGAGAGGTGGCAGAGTGGTCGAATGCACCGCACTCGAAATGCGGCATACCTGCAAGGGTATCGTGGGTTCAAATCCCACCCTCTCCGCCATGGCCTTCAGCTTCCTACCGAAGGCAAAGGTAATAACACGTCTTCGTTATGCGGCGCGCCAATTCAGAGCGCATCCCGCGTCGCTGCGCCTAGGCGCTGGTGCTCTTGTTCCAAAGCCGCGAGACCCGTGAGGAGGAAATCTATGAATTCCTGTACATGCGGCTTATCCAGCGATGCCCGGTTCACCTTCAAATAATATCCGCGGTCGACCCGAAGCGGGCTGTCGAACAACGGGCAGAGTGCGCCTTCATCCATCAGCGTCCTCACGAGATGATGCCAGCCCAGCACGATTCCCTCTCCTTTGACGGCAGCGTTCACGAGAAGCGGATAATTGTTGCTGACCATGGCCGGCAACAGGTGCGGTACACCAAGGCCGCTTGCCTGGAACCAATCGTCCCAGGTGACCGGATGCCAGCCGATGGCATCGGACGTCCAGTGCTTGCGATGCAAATCCAGCAAATCCGCACGCTCCAGGCTTTGCGCATCCGGAAACGGGCCGTGGCGTTCGAGATAATCGGGGCTGCAGACCGGCTGGACGATATCCGGAAAGAGATAATAGAGGTTCTCCCCAACCTCGCAGCGTTCGTTTCCACAAATCAGCGAAAGATCGACCTCATCAAAGTTCCGCAGCGTGTCGTCTTCGTCCGAGGCCAAAAGCACGAACCTGACATCCGGCCGATCGGAACGGAATCGGTCCACGAGGGGCTTCAGCCAACAGGCGATCGCTGCATTGGTGCCGGAACAGGTGATGACGGGAGGGTCGGAGGGAGCGTTGATATTGTTGATCCCGTCGCAAATGATGTCGAGCCCGCCACTGACCGCAGTCAGGAGCCGCTGACCATCGGATGTCAGTTCGAGGCTGTTGTGCTTTCGGATGAACAGAGTGACGCCCAGCGATTTTTCGAGGCCGCGGATCTGCTGGCTGATGGCGGCCTGGGTGACGTTGAGCTCGTTTCCGGCAAGGGTAAAGCTCAAATGCTTCGCGGCGACTTCGAAAGTGGCGAACGAACCGAGCGAGGGGAGATAACGGCGTTTGAGCAGCATGCGATAACATCATCGTCCGAGGGATCACCGACACAGGGTCGCACGTCTTTCAGATGCACAAAAGACCAGTCACACAAAGGGCTGAAGCGCGCCGCATGGTTCAAATCCGGTGCGACGCGCTTTGGCAGGTCGTTATCGCAAAACCGCTGCACAGTTTTGCGCGACATGCCTTTAGTGCGAAAAGCCGGCGGCGGTTTCGCTAAGGCTCTTCCCCTTCGTCTCCGGAGCCCACAATTGTGACACCAGAGCGCCGCTGAACACGACCGCCGCAGCAACCAGCATCGTGGTCGAAACGCCGAATTTCTCGACCCCGATCGGCAACAGGAAGGTGCCCAGACCGGCGCCGATCCGGCTGACGGCGGCGGCAAAGCCGGTGCCGACCCCGCGGACCTCGGTGGGGAACACCTCGCCGGGATAGATGCTCGTCAGCGTCCCGTTCATCGCATTCAGGAACGAGAAGACGAGGAAGAGCCCCAGCACGACGGCCGAGGGCGCGCCCGACCACAGACCGATCACCAGGAAGACGACCGTGGTGATCCACTGTGGCGGCACCGTGAACAGGCGCCGGCCGGCCTTGTCGATCAACGCCACCGTGACGGCGACCCCGGCCACCGCAACCATCGACAGTCCGACGCCACCGGCAAGCCCGCCATTGAGGCCATATTGCTCCAACACGCTGTCGGCAAAAGTGGCGATCGCAAAATACGGCAGAACGTTGCAGAACCAGAACCACGAAACGAAGGCCGTCATCCGCCAATATTTCACGGAGAACAGGTCGGCGAATCGGCCTTGGCGCACCTCCGCGCTCTCGATGTCCGCCATCTCCTCGGCGCTCTCCAGATATTTGCGGGCGATCGTGCGCGCCTCATTCTTGCGACCCTTGCTCCACAACCAGCGCGGCGATTCAGGCAGGCCAATCCGGGCGAAGAACAGGATGACCGAGATAAAGGTACTTGTTCCGATAATGATCCGCCACGGCATCGGCTCCGGCAGGTTCAAGACGTAACCCACCGTGTAACCGATCATGAATCCGCCGTACCAGGCAAGGATCGTGACGCCCATCAGCCTTCCCCGCAGCCGGGCAGGCGCAAATTCCGACATCAGCGGCCAGCCGACGGAATACTCGGCGCCGATCGCGATGCCCATCAGCAGCCGCACTGCGAACAGCATCGTCACCGAGTCGATGAAGAATTGCATCGCCGACGCGAGCACGAACAGTCCCATGTCGATCATGAACAGCGGCTTGCGGCCGAATTTGTCGCCGGCCCACCCGCCGAGCGGCGAGCCGATCAGGATCCCGAACAGCGCAGCCGAGGCGATGAGGCCCATATCGACCGTCGACATTCCCATTTCCGCCTTCATGACAGCCGTCACCGGGCCGATGACCCCGAGAATGTAGCCGTCGAGCAGCATTCCGCCGGTGAGAACGGCAATCATCCTGATCATGAAGCGTCGTTTGAACGCAGCGGTCGTCTCTTCCCTGACAATTGGACCTGAAATAACCGCTCCCGTCTCCAGTGACATAGCTGCCTCCCTTGGTTAGCGAAAAAATTCTTCCTGTTCCTGCGGCATGTGGCGGGGCGGGGTGCCGCATCGGCCCGCCCCGCATTCGTCGGGAGGCGTCTCCTGCACGTGCCGGTTTGGCGCGCATGGAAAGTCCATGGCCAACGCCTGCGTCAAAGCGCGCGATGCGCGTGGCTTTGCGAAAAGCCCGTATTGGCAGACGATGGCAGGCGCGAGGGAACGGCTGACGGCCATGCCCACCGCAATGTGCTGTGTGATCATTTGACGCTCCTCCCGAGCGGCACAACTCCTGGACGACAGGGTCGGGCACATTGCATCTTGCGTATTCGAGGCCGAATTCGGCAAACGAGGATCTTCATCGGCGCGGCATAAGGCCCGCCTTATCCTGTCGGATGCTTCGAAGGCTGCCCGCTCCGCCGGTTTCAACTGCGCTGAGAAGGGAGGTACGATGGCGATGTCGGAAAAGATGCGAAGTCAGTCGCTTGCGATGCGCCCGCACTTGGTGTCAGATGACGAGCGAATACCGGAGACGGCACCGGGCCTCCAAAGGCGAGGATCTGCCGGCGCCGCCATCACTTCCTGATTGCTCCCAAATCAACCGAGGTTTCCCATGCGTATCGCCGTCGGTGGCATTCATATTGAATGCAGCACATACAATCCCGTTCTGAACGAAGAGAGGGATTTTCGGGTGTTGCGCGGCGAGGGGTTGTTGGAATCGCCCTACTTTGCTTTCCTCAGAGATTATGATGCGGAATTCCTGCCGACGATCCATGCCCGCGCCATTGCCGGCGGACCGGTTTCGCGTGCCACCTATGAGGCGTTCAAGAGCGAATTCCTCGAACGGCTGAAGCCGCTATTGCCGCTCGACGGGCTCTATCTTGCCATGCACGGCGCCATGTATGTGGACGGCATGGAGGATGCCGAGGGCGACTGGATCTGCGCGGCCCGCGCCTTGGTCGGCGAGGATTGCACGGTTTCGGCAAGCTACGACCTGCACGGCAATGTCACCCAGCGCATCATCGATGCGCTCGACATCTACTCGACCTATCGCACGGCGCCGCATATCGATGTCGAGGAGACGATGCGCCGCTCGGTCTCCATGCTAGTAGAGAGCCTGAAAACGGGCGTGAAGCCGGTCGTTCTCTGGGCGCCGATCCCGGTCGTGCTGCCCGGCGAACGCACCAGCACCGTCGATGAACCCGCGAAGAGCCTCTATGCGATGCTGCCCGAGATCGATGCGATGGCCGGCGTCTGGGATGCATCGCTGATGGTCGGCTACGTCTGGGCCGACGAACCGCGCGCCACCGCTGCCGCGATCATGACCGGCACCGACCGCGCCGTGCTCGAGCGTGAGGCCAAACGCCTCGCCCAGGCCTATTGGGGTGCGCGCGAGGATTTCGTTTTCGGTTGCGAGACGGGCTCTGTCGAAGAATGCGTCGCCAAGGCAATCGCCAGCCCGACTGCTCCCGTCGTGCTCGCCGAATCCGGCGATAATCCGACCGGCGGCGGCGTCGGGGACCGGGCCGATGTCCTGGCCGAATTGATTGCCAAAGATGCTGACGGCGTCGTCTTTGCCGGTATCGCCGACAAGGCGGCGACCGAAGCCTGTTATGCCGCGGGGGTCGGTGCGGGGCTTGTCTTGAGCGTCGGCGCCTCGCTCGATACCAAGGGCAGCAGGCCGGTCAACGCGCGCTTCACCGTCAAGTTCCTGTATGAGACCCCCGACCCCGCCGATCGACAGGCGGTCGTTTCGATCGGCGGCATCGAACTCGTGCTCTCGGCCAAACGGCGGCCCTACCACAATATCGCCGACTTCACCCGGCTCGGGCTCGACCCGCATGCGGCCAAGATCATCGTCGTCAAATCGGGCTATCTCTCGCCGGAACTGGCGCCGATCGCCAATCCCAACCTGATGGCGCTGTCGGAGGGCGTGGTTGATCAGTTCGTCGAGCGTCTGCCGCGGCTGCGCAAGCAGCATCCGACCTATCCGTTCGACAAGGATTTTGCCTTCGAGCCGCAGGTCTTCCTCTCCGCGCGCTCGCCACAGGCTTGAGTCCCAGCGATCCGAACGGGAGATGATTTCCCAAGGAGGATGTTCGGCATGACCGGATTTACCACCCGACCTGAAATTCTCGGCACTTTCGGCGTCGTCACCTCGACGCACTGGATCGGCTCTGCGGTCGGCATGAGCATTCTCGAAAAGGGTGGCAACGCCTTCGATGCGGCGGTGGCGACCGGCTTCGTGCTGCAGCTCGTCGAGCCGCATCTCTGTGGCCCCGGCGGCGACCTGCCGGCGGTGATCTATTCGAAGAAGAAGGACAAGGTCGAGGTCATCTCAGCCCAGGGGTCAGCACCCGCCGGCGCGACGATCGAACACTATACCGGGGAAGGCCTGACGCTGATCCCCGGCGACGGCCTGCTGGCGACGGTCATTCCTGGCGCCTTCGACGGCTGGATGCTGATGCTGCGCGACTACGGCACGATGAGCGTGCGCGAGGTGCTGGAACCGGCGATCTATTATGCCGAGCACGGCCATCCGCTGCTGCCGCGGATCTCGGCGACCATCAAGGGGCTTGCGGCCTTTTTCGAAAAGGAATGGCCCACCTCCCACGAAGCCTGGCTGCCAGGCGGCAGCGTTCCCGAAGCGCAGGCGAATTTCCGCAATCCGATGCTGGCGCAAACCTGGAAGCGCGTCATTGCCGAAGCCGAGGCAAAGCGCGGTCGGGAAGCACAGGTGGAAGCGGCTCGCGACGCCTTCTATCGCGGCTTCATCGCCGAGACGATCGACGCCTACCTGAAGACCGCCGAAGCGATGGATGCCAGCGGCAACCGCCACAAGGGGGTGCTGACCGCAAGCGACATGGCCAACTGGTCGGCGACGATCGAGGAACCGCTGACCTATG
The DNA here is from genome assembly GCF_001664325.1 of Rhizobium sp. N621. Taxonomy (NCBI): domain Bacteria; kingdom Pseudomonadati; phylum Pseudomonadota; class Alphaproteobacteria; order Hyphomicrobiales; family Rhizobiaceae; genus Rhizobium; species Rhizobium sp. N621. Next base: position 4,346,698 of record NZ_CP013495.1, on the reverse strand, counting down.
ATTATCACGGCTGGACCATCGCCAAAACAGGGCCCTGGGATCAGGGGCCGGTCTTCCTGCAGACCCTGTCGATCCTGAAGGGGTTCGACCTCGCCGCGATGAGACCGAATGGCGCCGATTTCGTTCATACCGTCGTCGAGGCGATGAAGCTCGCCTTTGCCGACCGCGAAGTCTATTAATGGCGACCCGAATTTTTCGGAAGTTCCCGTCGCGCATCTGCTGTCGGAGAATTACGCTGCCGAACGCCGCAAACTGGTCGGGGCGGACGCCTCCTTCGATCTTCGCCCCGGCATCATTCCGGGTTTCGAAGCGCAGCATGATCTAACGACGAAGATGCTCGGCGTCAATTCGCAGACCGGCGCCGTCTACGAGCCGACCATGGCGCATCTATCCGAAAAGCGCGGCGACACCGTGCATATCGACGTGATCGACCGTGACGGCAACATGGTCTCCGTCACGCCGTCCGGCGGCTGGCTGCAGTCTTCGCCAACCGTGCCCGGCCTCGGCTTCTGCCTCAATTCCCGCGCGCAGATGTTCTGGCTGAAGCCTGGCCTGCCAACATCGCTTGCTCCGGGAAAACGGCCGCGCACGACGTTGACGCCGTCCCTCGGCCTCTATGAAGGCCGCCCGACCCTTGCCTTCGGCACGCCGGGCGGCGACCAGCAGGAGCAGTGGCAGCTTTCCTTCTTCCTGCACCATATCCATCACCAGCTGAACCTGCAGGCGGCGATCGATCAACCGCTCTTTCATACCGCTCATTTTCCGAGCTCCTTCTATCCGCGCAGCCGCGAACCCGGCAGCCTGATAGCGGAAGAGAATTTCGGTCGGGATGTGCTCGAAGCGCTCGCCCGAAAGGGCCACAAGCTGACGATCACCGATCCTTGGACGATCGGCCGGCTGACGGCCGCACGACGCGATGCCGACGGGCTGATGCGCGCCGCAGCCACCCCGCGCCTCATGCAGGCCTATGCTGTCGGACGATAATGGGCTGCTTTCCAGAGCGCCCCCGTAGGCAACAAGTATTGCCTGACATAGACTGTGCCGGTGCGGTGCGCGGCGGTGCTTTTGCTGCGCCGCTTATATGACTTATGCTAGATATTAATTCACCGATAATTGTTAACGACCGACCGCCTCCGTTTGTGTTCTCTTATCCCTGCGAATCAAAAAGGTTTGATTTGCTCGGGGACGACCACCATGTTCAAGCATGGGTCGATGCAACAGTTGGGTAGGAGCCTATGCTGCAACGGATCGAAGACATTGATGCAGCCCTCATCGACAGGTTGCAGCATTCGGCTTTCAAGTACTTCCTGAAATATTCCAATCCCGAAAATGGCCTGGTGGCCGATACCTCGATCGCCGGCGTGCCGGCGAGCATCGCGGCCGTCGGCTTCGCCCTTTCCTCCTACCCCGTTGCCGTCGAGCGGTGCTGGATCAGCCGCAAGGAAGCGGCCGAGCGCACGGTCAATACACTGCGTTTCTTCGCCGAGGCGCGCCAGGGCGACGAGCGCCATGCGACCGGCCATCGCGGTTTCTTCTACCATTTTCTCCACATGGATAGCGGCAATCGTGCCTGGAACAGCGAGCTTTCGACCATCGACACGGCGCTGCTCATCGCCGGCGTGCTGACCTCAGCGCAATATTTCAATCGCGAAGACGAGACCGAGACTGAAATCCGTGAGCTCGCGACCTTCATCTACGAACGCGTCGATTGGCGCTGGGCGCTGAACAAGGGCGACACGATTTCCATGGGCTGGAAGCCTTCGTCGGGCTTCCTGCGCTGGCGTTATCACGGTTTCGACGAGGCGATCATTCTTTATGCGCTGGCACTCGCCTCGCCGACGCATCCCGTGCCGCAGTCGAGTTACGACGCCTTCACATCGAGCTATTCCTGGATGACATTCGGCGACCAGCCGTATCTCTATGCCGGCCCGCTTTTCATTCATCTCTTCTCGCATGCCTGGATCGATTTCCGCAGCATCCAGGACAAACCGATGATGGAACGCAACTGGGACTATTTCCGCAACACCCAGGTCGTCATCAACATGCAGCGCGACTACGCCGAGCGCAATCCCGGCGGTTTCGTCGGTTACAACAGGAATGTCTGGGGCTTTACCGCCTGCGACGGTCCACCGCCGACGCGGCGCATGCGTGGCGGCCGGCAGCCGAAGGTTCTGGGTTATGCCGCCCGCGGCGCCCCGCTCGGACCCGATGACGGCACGATCGCACCCTGGGCCGCACTCGCCTGCCTGCCCTATGACCGGCAGGCGGCTCTCGACGGCACCAAGGCGCTTTTGACCACCTATCCGAACCTGCTGCTGGAAGGCGGCTTCCCCGGCGGCTTCAATCCGACCGTGCAGACCAAACGTCCGGAGGGCTGGGTGGACGACCGCACCGTCGGCATCGACCAGGGCCTTGTCGTCATGACCATCGAAAACGAGCGTTCCGACTTCATCTGGAAGCTGATGCGACAATCGCCGGTCATCCGCCTCGGACTTGAGCGCGCCGGCTTTACCGGCGGCTGGCTCGAGGGCATCGAGCCGCAAGAGCTGGTGCGCCGGGTCGGTTAGCCCGCGTGCCCGATAGGACGCGCAGGCTCTATTGTTCAGCGCTCGAAGACGTGCGCCTTGCCTGATATATCCAGGCGAACGAGATCGCCTCGCGAAGGAAGGGCGACGCTCGAGGTCTTGATCCGGATCGGCGGCAGGGCAACGCCGTCGAGCGAAACGGCGACGGTGCAGACCGCGCCGCCGAATTCCACCTCGACAACCCGTCCGCCGTAGTCGCGATCGCTTTCATCGGCAACGACGCGGATCTGCTCGGGCCGCAGCATGATTTCCGCCTTGCCCTGACGGCTGCCTTCGACGGCGACATGGCCGAGGGCGCAGTCGGCAAGGCCGTTCCTTATAATGGCCGGAAGCAGCACGGCATCGCCGAGGAACAGCGCCGTCTCGCGATCCCTGGGATGCAGATACAGGGTTTGCGGTGATCCCGCCTGGATCAGTCGCCCTTCCCTCAGAACCGCGACCTGATCGGCAAAACTCAGTGCCTCTTCCTGATCGTGCGTTACGAGAACGGCGGTAATGCCAGCCGCCTGCAGGACACGCGCGACAGCCTTGCGCATGTTTTCCCGCAAGCCGGTGTCGAGCGCCGAGAAAGGTTCGTCGAGCAGCATCAGCCGCGGCTTGCGGCCGAGCGCGCGGGCGAGCGCCACGCGCTGCTGTTGGCCCCCGGAAAGCTGATGCGGGCGCCGCGCCAGCATGCCGCGGTCGAGCTCGACCATATCGAGCAGTTCGGCGATGCGCTGGTCACGATCGGCAGCACCCCGTTCGAAGCCGAAGCCGATATTCTCAGCCACGCTCAAGTGCGGGAACAGCGCGCCATCCTGGGAGACGATGCCGATGCCCCGTTTGTGAGCCGGCACCGCCGCCGGGCCATCGGCCAGCACGTCGCCATCCAATGTCACCCTGCCGGCATCGGCTTGCTCGAAGCCCGCGATGATGCGCAGCAGGGTCGTCTTGCCCGAGCCGGACGGCCCAATGACGGCGGTGCGGCTGCCGGCCTGGACATCGAGCGAAATATCCTTCAGCGCCTGGACGGGCCCGTAGCGCTTGCTGATGGTTTCGATCGTAAGCAGCGTCATTGGCCGGCGGTCCGTTTCGATTGCGTATAAAGCGTCAGGGTGAGCGGTAGCGACAGCACGACCATCATGAAGGCGTAAGGGGCGGCCGAGACATAATCGATCTCGCTCGTCAGCGACCAGAATTTCGTCGCCAGCGTATCGACGCCGTTTGGCGAGAGCATCAGCGTCGCCGTGAGTTCGTTAGTAATGCCAAGTGCGGTCAAGGCGATGCTGGCAGCGGCGCCCGGTGCGGCAAGCCGCATGGTGATCTGCCGCACCGCCTGACCCGGGGTGCGGCCGAGGCCCATCGCGGCGCGCTCCAGCTCCACTGGCGCCTGAGCGATGCTGGCGCGTAAGCCGACCATGGCACGGGGCAGGAAAAGCATCACATAGGCGACGAGCAGCGTTGCGAAGGTCTGATAGAGCGGCAGCACGAGACGCACGGTGATCGTCACCAGCGCCAGCGCCACGACGACGCCGGGCAGCGAGCCGACATAATAGTGGCAGGCTTCGAGCACGCGCTGGAAACGGCCGGGCGCGCGCACGGAGAGCCAGGCCATGGGGGCTGCGGCAATCGTCGCCAGCACGCCGCCGGCAAGAGCGAGCGCCATCGTCTGCAGGAAGGCACTGCCGACCTCGATGCGCCAGATCTCGCTGCCGCCGAGATAAAGCCAGCGGCCGAGTGTCATCAACGGCACGCCGAGCGTCAGCACCGCCAGGACGACAGGCAGCAAGATGGCCGGCACCACGAACCAGCCGAGACGCCGGCGATCGGCCGGACGCGGCGAGCCAGGGCCGACGCGGGCATAACGTTCGTTGCCGCGCAGCAGCACTTCGAGGCCGAGCAGGAAAAGACAGCAGGCAACGAGCACGCCGCCGAGCATGTTGGAGGCCGGGCTGTTGTAGGAGGATTGGAACTGGTCGACGATCGCGGTTGCGAAAGTATCGAACCGAATCATGACAAACAGGCCGTATTCCGACAGCAGATGCAGCGCAATCAGCAGCGAGCCGCCGCAAATGGCAAACCTCAACTGCGGCAGCACGGTGCGGAAGAAGACGCGCCAGGGGTCGAGGCCAAGGGAGGCGGCGGCATCCTCGATGGCCGGATCGAGACGGCGTAGCGCTGCGGCAACCGGCAGATAAAGGAATGGATAGTAGGCGATGATAGAAACGAAGACGCCGCTCTGCAGGCCGCGCATGCCGGGAATGAGGCTGACCCAGGCATAGCTGTGCACGAAGGCCGGCACCGCGAGCGGCGCGATCGCCAGCCAGGCCCAGAGCCTCGCGAACGGGATATCCGTTCGTTCGGTCAGCCAGGCAAGCGTCACGGCCAGGGCGATCGACAGTGGAATGGTGGCCGATTCCAGGAGAACCGTATTGATGAGGAGTTCGCCGACACGTGGCCGGAAGACGAGCGTTTTCACCGTTTCCCAGCCGACATCGTAAGTGATCCAGCCGATGAAGCCGAGCGGCACGAGACTGAAGATCGCGATGACGGTCGCGAGAAGCATCACGGGCGCGTGCGGCATGCGCCGGCGCGGCAATAGCATTCGCGGAGCCTTCGGCGCGACCGGCGCCTGATTGCCGGCTACGAAAAATCTGTTGTCCTGCAGCAAGGCCGATGCCTTCATACGCTGAAAAAGGAAGGCAACCGTCTTGGAAAGACAGTTGCCCGATCCCGTCATGCCCTAAGGTTTTCTTGAGCCAAAAGCAATAGTTTTGGCTGCTGCAAGCCTGCGGCAGAAAGCCCGAAGCCTCTCCCGCGTAAGTGCTACGATACGTAGAAAGCCTAAATCAGACCTGCCGCCGTCATCAATTCCACGACCTTCTTGCTGTCCAGCGTCGAAGCTTCGACCTTCGGCGCATTGAGGTCGGCAAGCGGAACGAGCTTGTCGTTGGAAGGAGCGTCCTTGCCGACGGCATATTCATAGGACGTGCCGTTCTTCAGGACCGTCTGGCCTGCTTTGCTGGTGACGAATTTCAGGAAAGCCTGCGCTTCCTTCATGTGCTGTGTGGACTTCAGGACGCCGCCGCCCGAAACGCTGACGAAAGCGCCCGGATCCTGGTTCTTGAAGTAATGCATGCCGACATTCTTGCTGTTCTCGCCGGTCTTCGCCTGATCGCCGAACCAGTAGTAGTGATAGATGACCGCGCCTTCGGCTTCACCAGCATTGACGGCCTTCATCGCGACGCTGTTACCCTTGTACGGCGTCGCGTTGTCCTTGAGGCCCTTCAGCCATGCCTTGGTGGCGTCTTCGCCCTTCAGTTGCAGCAGGGCGGCGACGATCGCCTGGAAGTCGGCGCCGGCGGGCGCTGCACCCCAGCGGCCCTTCCAGGTGGGATCGGCGAGGTCGAGAAGCGACTTCGGCAGCTTGTCTTCGCTGAGCTTCGTTTTGTCATAGGCAAAGACCGTCGTGCGGGCGGCAATGCCGGTCCACATGCCGTCGGCAGGACGATACTGCTCCGGAACCTGATCCAGTGTTTCCTTTTCGACCGGGGCGAAGAGGCCGGCGCCGTCGACCAGCGTCATGGCGGGCGAATTCTCGGTCAGGAAAACATCGGCGGGGGATGCGTCGCCTTCCTGAATGATCTGGTTGGCGAACTGCATGTCGCTGCCCTGGCGCATGGTCACCTTGATGCCTGTCTCCTTGGTGAAGGCATCGATCCATTCGCGGCCCAGGCTTTCGTGCTGCGCATTGTAGACGACGAGACCTTCATCCTGCGCATTGGCGCCGCCTGCGAGCACCGTGGCGGAGAGAAGCGACGCGGCGAGCGTCAGCACATGGGAAAAACGGTTAAAAGCAATAGTCATGATGGCCTCCATGGCGATGTCACCCAGACGGGATAAGAGGCGTATATTTTTCTTGACTGGCTATTTCAAGTTTCGTCGCCGAGAAAAAAGCATCACGATATCTTGACCCGATAATTCAGATCGCCAGGAATAAACTCGATGGTGCCAAAAAGGCGACGCTCTGCCAGCGTCGCCCTCGTTTGCTGACAAAGTCTGCTCCGTCGTGCTCGGCCTTGTGCCGAGCATCTAGCCACCGCAGTTTCTTTTCAGAAAATCGTCTATTTTCAGATGTTTAATTGCCGTCGCAGATCCTCGGCACAAGGCCGAGGATGACGTCGCGGTTTTTGAGTGGTTTGTCAGCAGCCAAAAGGCGATGCTCTGCCAGCGTCGCCTTTCCAGCGATTTTGCTCATTCGACGTCGAACTTGACGCCTTGCGCGAGCGGCAGTGTGCTGCCGTAATTGATCGTGTTGGTGGCGCGGCGCATATAGGCCTTCCAGGCATCGGAGCCGGATTCGCGTCCGCCGCCGGTCTCTTTTTCACCGCCGAATGCGCCGCCGATTTCGGCGCCCGAAGGCCCGAGGTTGACGTTGGCAATGCCACAATCCGAGCCTCGCGCCGAGACGAAAGTTTCGGCCTCGCGCATGTCGTTGGTGAAGATCGACGACGACAATCCCTGCGGCACGGCATTGTGCAGCGTCAGCACCGCGTCGAAATCGCTGTATTTCATGACGTAGAGAATGGGCGCGAAGGTCTCGTGCTCGACCGGGCCGGTCTGATCTGGCATTTCGACGAGCGCCGGGCGAACGTAGAAGGCATCGGCCGAACCATTGTCGACGCGTTCGCCGCCGGTCACCTTGCCGCCGGCCGATGCCGCCTGACCAAGGGCTGCCTGCATCTTCTCGAAAGCCTGGCCGTCGATCAGCGGGCCCACCAGTGTGCCTGTTTCGAGCGGATTGCCGATGGTAACGGAGCCATAGGCCTTCTGCAGGCGCGGCACCAGCTGGTCGTAGACGCTTTCATGGACGAAGAGACGGCGCAGTGTCGTGCAGCGCTGGCCGGCCGTGCCCATGGCGGAGAAGGCGACGCCACGCAGCGTCAGGTCCAGATCGGCGCTCGGGCAGACGATGGCGGCATTGTTGCCGCCGAGTTCGAGAATGGCGCGGGCAAAACGCTGCGACAAGCGCGGGCCGACGGCGCGGCCCATGGCGGTCGAGCCCGTGGCGGAAACGAGCGGGATCTTCGGGTGGTCGACCAGCACCTCGCCGACTTCGCGGCCGCCGATGATCAGGGTCGACAGATTGGCTGGCGCCTTGCCGCCCTCGGCGACGAAGCGCTTCAGGGCCTTTTCGAACAGCGCCTGCACCGCAAGGGCGGTCAACGGCGTCTTTTCCGAAGGCTTCCAGACGGTGGAGTTGCCGCAGACCATCGCCAGCGCCGCATTCCAAGACCAGACGGCGACCGGGAAGTTGAAGGCGGAAATGATGCCGATCGCGCCGAGCGGGTGCCAGCTTTCCATCATCCGGTGTTCGGAGCGTTCGGTGGCGATCGTCAGGCCATAGAGCTGGCGCGACAGGCCGACGGCGAAATCGCAGATGTCGATCATCTCCTGAACCTCGCCGAGGCCTTCGGAGGTGATCTTGCCGACTTCGATCGAGACGAGGCGGCCGAGCGCCGTCTTGGCGCTGCGCAGCTCCTCGCCGAGCAGGCGGATCAGTTCGCCGCGCTTTGGCGCCGGCACGGAACGCCATTCGAGGAACGCCTTGTGCGCCTCTTCGATCGCCGCTTTCGTTTCGGAAACGGAATGTTCTCTGAGCTTGCCGATTTCCTTGCCGGTGACGGGCGAGGAGACAGACAGCGTGCCGCCTTGATAGCGGCCGGCATCGACGCCGAGTTCGGCGAGCAGCTTGGCGGTTTCGGTGGCGAGATCGAGGACGGCGATGGTCATTGTCGTGTTTCCAATCTTATTGTTCTCAGAAGCGCTTGTCGGTTCTCAGAAGCGGGCATCGGCGAAATGGGCGACCTGAGCGCCGGCTTCGTACCATAGTTCCTTGAGCGCACGGAAGCTCGGCTCGGTGGGTGACGTCAGCGGCAGCGGCAGATCGGCCTCGGCAAGCCGGCCGAGAATATGGTCGGCCAATGTGCGGCCGAAGACCGTGCCGGGGGCTATGCCGCGGCCATTATAGCCCGAAAAGCCGATGACGTTCGGGGCGAATTTGTGGAAGCGCGGCAGCGCATTGTCGGTCATGCCGATCTGGCCATACCATTCGCATTCGAATTCGACATCGCCGATAATGGGAAAGAGCCGCTTCAGCGCACGTTTGGCCCAGCCCTTATGTACGGCAAGGCCGGTATTGCGCAGCGCGCCGACGCTGCCGAAAACAAGGCGTCCAGCCTGATCCATGCGGAAGGAGGAGAGAATATCCTTGGTGTCCCATGCGCCTTCCCGCCCCGGCAGGATCGACTGACGCAGATTGTGGCCGAGCGGCACGGTGGCGAAATTGAAATAGGGCAGATAGACCTGCTCGTTGCGCACCTGCTCGAAGGGGCCGGTGCTGTAGGCATCGGTCGCGACGATGATCCAGTCCGCGCTGACTTCGCCGCTTTCCGTCTTCACGGTCCAGCGGCTACCGCGACGCTCGGTTGCGATGACGGGGCTCGATGTATGGATGGCGACGCCCGCCTTGACGGCGGCATGAGCGAGGCCGCGCGCATAGGCAAGCGGCTGCAGCGTTCCGGCGCGCAGATCGAGCAGTGAGCAGGCATAGGCCTCGCTGCCGGTGCGCTTGGCCGTTTCAGCCGCATCGAGCAGCACGACGGGCGCGCCGCGGGCAGACCATTGCGCCGCACGCTCCTCGATCTCCTTCAGCCCGTCGGCGCCGACGGCGCAGTGCAGCGTGCCGTTACGCTCGAGTTCGCAGGCGATCCCATGTTTGTCGATCAATTCCATGACGAGCTTCGGCGCGTTGCCGAGCAATTCGAGCAGGCGTTCACCATGGACGGGGCCGAGCACGCCGGGCAGGTCGTTGGGCATCACCCACATGCCGGCATTGATCAGGCCAACATTGCGCCCAGCACCGCCGAAGCCGATCTCCTTCGCCTCCAGCAGCACCACCTTCGACCCGGCTTCGGCTAGATGCAGGCCGGAGGACAGGCCGGTATAGCCGCCGCCGACGATGACGACGTCTGCCGACACCGCGCCTTGGAGAGGCGAGGTCGCCGGCGGTTCGCCGGCGGTCTTTTCCCAGAGGCCGTGGGAGCGCGGATCATTCAGCATGGCATAGTCCGACCGGATTGAAACCGGACTACTCTAGCGCATAAGAACAGGTGTTGAAGCGGCGATTTCACGCAACGGTCCTCAGTTGCAGGCCCGCGACCCCGAGCGCCTCCATCACGGCCTCCAGCGATGCGGCCTGCCGTTCCGCATAAAGCGCCAGTTCGTCCTGAACGGTTGCTCCAAGTGCGGTCTCGAAGGCATCGCGGTTCGAGCGCGTCGCATAATTCTGCTGCTGGTCGGTGCCGAGATTCGACTGGAAAATGCCGGCCGCGCTGACGGGCAGGAAGTCTTCGTAGACGATCGGCGCAAAGGCGAGATAGCCCTTGGCAACAAGCGCTTCGGCATCGCGCGGCAGTGTCCCGGCGACCGCGGCGGCGATGCCCGCAGGCGTGGCGGAATAACGGAAGAAGGCGAGATCCTGCCTGCGCAGTTCATCCCAGCTGTCCGGCAGCGCCTTGAAGCGCTCGGCCAGTTCCTGGTCATAGGCGCCGGCTTTGGCGCCGCCGGCGCCGACCTGAACTTCGCCGCGAACCGAGGCAAGCAGCCGGTCGTAGAGCGCCCGGCCCTTGGCCGTCAACGCCACGCCGCGCTGCTCGATCTCGCCGAAGCGGGCGGTGTGCGTGCCCTGGACCGCACCTTTATCACCTGAGAAGACGATCGCCTCCTCCAGCGCCTTGAAGCTCGTCTGCCGCAGCAGGATGTCGCACTGCCGGCGCGGCGGCCCTTCGATGACGGCTTTCGGGGTAATGCCGCGTTCCGGCATGCGGGCCTGCACCGCATCGATATCGAGCGTGCGCGGCGTCAAGTGGTTGATGTGCGGGCCCTTGAAGCTGACGACGTCGGCGATCAGCCGATGGGTATCGTGCAGGCGCTTGTAGGTTTCGGCGTTGACGGTGGCTTCGCCGTGCCAGCGAAAGGTTTCGACCGCCTCGGCAACGAATTCGCTCGCTTCCGCTTCCGTGAGACCGCCATTCTGCTCATGACGCTCGATCAGCGCGATGGCGCGCGGCGTATAGATGCGTCGCGCTGCCAGAATGGCTTCGGCTTCCCCGCGCAGGCTTTCATCCTCGATCAGTTCCAGGCGCAGCAGCGAGGTGAAGACGCGGAACGGATTGATGTTCAGCGCCGCCTCGTCGATCGGCCGGAAGCAGGTGGAATGAACCGGCACGCCGGCAACCGAAAGATCGTAATAACCGACCGCATGCATGCCCATGACGGCAAACAGCCGGCGGATGGTGAAAAGCTCTTCCGCCGTTCCGAGGCGGATGGCGCCGTGGCGCTCGATATCGATGCGCTCCAGTTCGCCGGCGTTGGCGAGGCGTTCGCGCAGAGCGGGATCCTTTTCGAGGCAGCCGGCATTCACATCCGCCACCAGTTCGATCAGCGTGCCGTATTGCGGCACCTCCGTCCGATACATCTGCGACATCGCCTCGGTGAAAAGCGATCGGACATGGTCTGTGGAAACGAAGGCGTGCGGCATCTTGGAAAAACTCCGGCTCATTCCGTTTTTGCAGGATGAAACTCTTTACAATCACGGGAAACCCGAAAATATCGACATTTCGGAAATAGCTCATTCTGAAACGGAATGATCATGCTCGCTTCAAGACGTTTTCTGCCGTCGATTTCACATCTCGCCGCCTTCGAGGCGGTCGCCCGCACCGGCAGCGTGACGGCGGCGGCGCGCGAACTCGATCTGACGCAGAGCGCCGTCAGCCGCCAGGTCAGCGCACTGGAGGAGCAGCTTGGCGTCGAGCTCTTCCTGCGCGAACGCCAGACCATGCGGCTGACGCTCGCCGGCGACGGCTATGCCCGCGAGATTCGCGAGGCGCTGCGGCGCATCTCGAGCGCTTCCTTGAACCTGCGCGCCAATCCGCATGGCGGCACGCTCAATCTCGCCATCCTGCCGACCTTCGGCACGCGCTGGCTGGCCCCACGCCTGGGCCGCTTTCTTAGCACCAATCCCGGCGTGACCATCAATCTGGCGACCCGGCTTTCGCCCTTCGACTTCCGGCTCGATTCGATCGACGCCGCGATCCATTTCGGCCACGCGCACTGGCCCGGCGCGGAACTGACCTTGCTGATGTCGGAACGCACGGTGCCGGCCTGCAGTCCCGATTTCCTGAAGCAGCACAGGATTTCGCGCCCAGAGGATCTGCTTGCCGTTCCGCTTCTGCATCTGACGACGCGCCCCGATGCCTGGGAACAATGGTTCGCCGGCAATGGCGTTTCCTTCGAAAGCGTGCACGGCATGCTCTTCGATCAGTTCGCCACCGCAGCGCAAGCGGCGATCGCCGGTCTCGGTGTCGCCCTGTTGCCGACATTCCTGATGCAGGAAGAACTCAGGCGCGGCGATCTCGTTGCCGCCGTCGACCGGGAGATGGAGAGCCGGGAGCGCTATTATCTTGCCTGTCTCAGCGAGCGCGCCGATTATGCCCCGCTCGCCGCCTTTCGCGACTGGATCGTCGCGGAAGCGACGGCCGGAGCGACCACGTGAGGAACGGCTTGCATCCGCATGGCGCTTTCGACCATTATGCGGGTCAAACAACGTTGCAGGAAATTTCCATGAAGCCGATCTTCGTCCAGCTCCAATGCGCCCCCGGCAAGACCTATGAGGTCGCCGACGCCATCTACCAGACCGAGCTGGTCTCGGAGCTCTATTCCACAAGCGGCGATTACGACCTGCTGTTGAAGGTCTATATCGAGGAAGGCCAGGATATCGGCAAGTTCATCAACGACAATATCGCCAATATTCCAGGCATCGTCCGGTCGCTGACGACGCTCACCTTCAAAGCCTTCTGAACTCCCGTCAGACACGATTAACCCTGTTGCGAAGAATCGCTTCCGCAGGACGTTGCTGAACCCACGCCTTAACGCCTGAGATATCTGGTCGTTGCTATAAATCCGCGCCAACACGAGTTTGGCACGCGCAGCGATAGGTGGAAAATGGCGATCGTCGAGGCAGATAGTGGGCGCGAGAATCCGCAGCCGCAAACGGTTCCGCTGATCGTCCATGTCGTGCGCCAGTTCCTGCCCAATCGCGGCGGCCTGGAAGACGTCGTCGCCAATCTCAGCCGCCAGACCCTCCGGCGTGGCTATCGTGTCCGCGTCGTTACGCTGAACTCGCTGTTCACCGCGCCTGAAGATAAGCTGCCGGCTTGCGAGAATATCGACGGCTTCGAGGTGGTGCGCATCCCGTGGTCCGGCAGCAGTCGCTATCCGTTGGCGCCGCAGGTTTTTCGTCATCTCGGCGACGCCGATCTCGTGCACGTCCATGCCATCGACTTCTTCTTCGATGCGCTCGCCTGGGGCCGGCTGCTGCACGGCAAGCCGATGATCGTCACCACCCATGGCGGTTTCTTCCACACCCGGAAATACGCGGCGATCAAGAAGATATGGTTCCGCACGCTGACCCGCGCCTCGGCGAGGGCCTATCGCCGCGTGGTCTGCTGCAGCGCCTCCGATCTCAAGCAGTTTTCCGAGATCGTGCCGGACAGCGTGCTGATCGAGAATGGCGCCGATATCGGCAAGTTCGCCGACACCGCCTCACGCCTGGCAAGGCGCCGCGTCGTCACCATCGGTCGATTTTCGGTGAACAAGCGGCTGGACCACCTGCTCGACGCGATGGCCGTTCTGAAGAGCCGCGATTCGGAATGGCATCTCGATATTGTCGGGGCCGAATCCGACCGGAATCGGGTGGATATCGAAGGTAAGATCGAAAGCCGGGACCTGACCGGCCGCGTCACCCTGCATGTGTCGCCAGACAATGATACTATCCGCCGCATCATCACCGCAGCCTCGCTCTTCGCCTCCGCCTCGGAATATGAAGGTTTCGGCCTGGTCGCGCTTGAGGCGATGAGCGCCGGCCTGCTGCCGGTGCTGAACGCCAACGATGCCTTTCAAACACTCGCCGACCGACATGCCGTCATCAGGCTTGCCGATTTCACCAGTCCGGAAACTGCCGCGACGGCCATGGAATCGGCTTATGCCGACCTTGCGTGCCGACCGCACGCCCTTCGCTCGGAGCTCCTTGACGCTGCGCGCGGCTATTCCTGGGATATCGTCGCCGGGCGTTACATCGATCTCTACAGATCGCTTGATATCGCCACTGCGGAAAGCCTCTGATCCTGCCTAATCGAACACCCGCTTACGCTCTCGCCAGGCGAATGATCTCGTCGAGGACGAATTTGCGCGATTGCGGCGGCGTCAGATTGTGGTCCGCATCCGGCAGCATGAGCAGCCGCACGTTCGGGTAGCGGGAGAGCCTGGCGCCGCGCGGGCCGAAATGGAAATAGACATGATCGAGACCGACGTCGCCTTCGCTGTAGATCAGCGTCAGCGGCACCTTGCGCCTGCCGAACAGCGCGAAGGACTGTCGGACCTCGCGGGCGATATGGCGCCGGTCGGGAAGCAGTTCGAGCAGCGGCGCGACGAAGGGCGACAGTCGCCGGCCGCCGGCGATGACGATATTGCGCAGCGCCGACACCACGTCCACCTGACCGCGCAGCAGCCGCTTCAGCGTGTCGAGCCGCGCCAGGCGCTGACCGTAATCGTCGAGGCTGCGGGGAACGGAGACGACATGCTCGCGGCGCACCGGCACCTTCGGATCCCAGTAATAGACGAAGGGATTGATCGAGACGACCGCCTTCAGCCGCTCGTCGGCGACGCCGGCGCGGAAGGCGACATAGCCGCCGCTGCAGCGGCCAGCGACCATGACGGGGCCGGCAACGACGCTTTCGAGCAGATCGAGCGCGGCGATCGCGTCGTCGGTCTGCGTCATCGAATAAAGCACCTGCTCCGGCGCATCCGGCCGCGGCGGGCTGTCGCCGACATTGGCGGAATCGAAGCGCAGCGACACGACACCGTGGCGCGCGAGTTCGCGCGCCATGTCTACCGTCGTCCGCCCCCAGCCGGCATGCCGGTCATAGGCGGTCGACAGGAAGAGCACGGCATTGCCCTTGATCTCGCCGAGTGGCCGGCTGACGACACCGACCAGATGATCGTGACTTCCGAAACGCACCGGCGTTTCCAAGAAGCCTTCGCCGGCAAGCGGCGTGGTTTCGATCGCTGCCGGCGAATGAGCGGCGGATGTCTCCGCCGTCGCCGTCTTCAGCCAATCCGTCAGAAACTCGACGACATCAATGGGTGTCTTGGCGAAGAGCGGATTGGTGACGAGCTCGTCATAGCCGTCGAACACTTTCTGCTCGACATTGGCGCCAAGCGCCTGCAGCGCATCGGCAAAGCCGGTATCCTCGGCCCTGACCGGACGTTCGAGGATCAGGTAGCGGGACGCCGCGAGCCCCTGCGGCGCGGCGATGTTGAGCTTGCCGAGCTCGGCGGCGATCTCTTCCGGCATGACAAGCCCGGCGATCTGCACCTTTGCAGCCTGCACGTGCTGCTGGCCGAGGCCGAGATCGGCGTCGATGATCTTCGACCACATGTTGAGTTCACGCATATAGGCGCGGCCGCTCAGTACCGGTGCCAGCATGACGAGGCTGTCGACGCCCTCGATCGAGGAGCCGATGCGCTGGGCAAGGGTTGCGCCAAGACCTTGGCCGATCAGGATGATGCGGTCGCAGCCGGTCAGCGACTTCAGCTTGGCGGCCGCCGCGCGGATCGAGTTTTCCCAGGTTTCCAGCCTTGCCGGCAGCGCACCGAAATCGAGCGCATCGCCGGTGCCGCGGTAATCGAAGCGCAGGCTGGGTACGCCGATATCGGAGAAATGTTCGGCCGCGACGCGGAAGAACTTGCGGCTGCACATTTCCTCGAAGCCCCAGGGGCTGACGAAGAGCACCGCGGCCGAGCGTTTCCCGGCTTCAGGATTTTCCGGCATGAACAGCCCGATTGTGCCATCGAAGACCACGGGCAGGGCGGCGTTGCGGCCGGCACCTTCAGCCGATTCGAGCGAAAGTTCGCCGGGCGCGACCTTGGCGCGGTCGGGATCGCCGGGGCGCCCCGGCGCAATGAAGTCAATCACGCGGCCGACCGGCCGCCGCAGCGCCGACGGCATCTTTTCGACAATGGAGCGCACGACCTCGACATCCTCGACGGGCACCGCGCGCAGCACGCGGAGTGCGGCGAAATGTGCGAGCGTGCCGGCGATGATCGCGAAGATAAGACCGATCGGGCCATGGACGAATTCCAGCACTGAAATCGCCGCGCAGGCGCACAAGACGGAGGCGAGCGTAACCTTCGTCAGGCTTGCGTAGAGACCCGAAAGCTGGGACCCGAATCCTGTCTGTCTGATCATCATCACCGACATCGCAACGAACACGAGAATGCGCACGATTGCGGCCCCCTCGGCGGCAAGCCTAGGTACGATCAGTAAACAACCCGCTACCATGAGGAGGCCACCTATCACACTGATGTTCAGGCGGGAGCGGGCCTTGTCCATCGACAGCAGATAGAGGCTGAGGATCTGCATAAAGGTGTAGGCGGGAGCGACGAGCGCGAGCAGCGCAACCACCGTGCCGCTGCGGCGGAAGGCTTCCCCGAACACGACGAGCACCAGTTCGCTGGAGATCGCGGCCAGCCCGAGGCTCATCGGCAGCACGATATAGGCCATGCTGCGGGTGACGGCGGCGAAGACCTCGACCGGCAAGGTCGAATCGTCGCTGCTGTGCCGCCGTTCGGAATAATAGGG
This sequence comes from Rhizobium sp. N621, assembly GCF_001664325.1. Taxonomy (NCBI): domain Bacteria; kingdom Pseudomonadati; phylum Pseudomonadota; class Alphaproteobacteria; order Hyphomicrobiales; family Rhizobiaceae; genus Rhizobium; species Rhizobium sp. N621. The sequence goes on along the minus strand of NZ_CP013495.1, from coordinate 4,330,372 downwards.
CAGCAGGCTGCCGGTCATCTGGATCGGCAGTTGCAGCGCGATGTTGGCGATCGACAGGCCGACGGCATAATAGCCGACCATCTCCACAGACCAGAACTGCTGCAGGAAGAGCAGTTCGAGCCGGTTGAGGAAAATGGAATCGATGATGAACTGGATCGACAGGATGATGGAGGAGGAGGCGAGGTACTTGAGTGAAACCCCGCACCAGTCGCGCCGTGCAAGAAGGATCGGCATTGTGGCGAAAAACAGCACGAGCTGGCCGAGCGCATAACCGACGAGAACGCCTTCGACCCCGTAGAGGACGGCGCCGACGGCGACGCCGGCGAGCTGTAGGGTAGAGACGGCGACGGTCAGTTTGAAGAAGCTGCCCAGCCTCTTTTCGCCGATCAGGTAGAATTTGACGAAAGATCCGATCGCCTGGACGAAGAACAGCACGCCAGTGACGAGCGCGACGGAAGGCGCGGTTTTCGCCCAGTGCATCTCCTCGGAGGTCAGGAAGAACAGGGCGTAGAGCGCCAGCAGCAGCACCGTCGAAAACATCATGAAGCTGACGAGGATGGCGGCAAAGCCTCTCCGGCGTCCCGCGTCATAGCCCTCCGCCGAAAGCTGTGGCAGGGTCTTCAGCAGCGTGATGCTGGAGCCGAGCTCGGCGATGGAGGCGCCCGTCATCACCAGCCACAGCGAGAAGGCGACGATGCCGTTGGCCTCCGGTCCAAGCAGACGCGCCGTGATGATCGAGGAGACGAAGCCCGTCAGCAGCAGCAGCATGCCTGCCGCCGCGTTCATCACCGAGTTTGCGATAATACCCTTCGACATCTGTCCATCCGCAGGATCAGCCTAAAGCGCGTCGCGATCTTTCAGATTCGCTCCTCGCGCTTTAGGTTTTTGTTCTTACGCTGCACACTTTTGCGCAACATGCTTTGCAGCCGCATGCCCGTCATCACTAATGCGAAAATGTTAAAATAAAGCGGAGTGGCAACCTCACCTTAGCTGGCCTGCATCGCCGCCAGCTTCTGGAGCGCCTTCTCATAACTGTTCTCTGCGAGGTAGCGCAGCAGGAACTCCCGTGCCTTCCCGGCCTTCTCCCGTGCTCGCTCGGGCGCACGGAAGATATCGCCGAGATGCGCGGCCGCGATTTCAGGAGAGGGGTCCGCCCAGACCGCGCCCGGCAGCCCCGCAAATTCTGGATGAGAATCGACGACGGGAATGAGGGGAGAGGCGACCAGCCAGCTGTTCTCAGGATCGCAGAAATCTTCCGTGCCCGACCAGGCGGTTGAAATGACCGGGGTGCAATGCATGATCGCCTCGGCTACCGTCAGCCCGAAACCTTCCGAGCGATGCAGCGAGAGATAGGCATTGGAAGAGCGGATAAGGCCGTTGATCTCGGCGTTCGAGAGCTTGTCGGTGATGATCCTGATGCGGGGATCGCCGGCGACCGAAGCGATCAGTTCGCGCAAGCTCTCATCCTTGTCGATGTTGCCGCTGGCCTTCATCAACAGGAAGGCGCTCGGGCGTTCAGCGCTGAATAGCCTGAAGGCTTCGATGACGGCTTGCGGGTTCTTCCGGTTGATCGAGGAACCGGCGCTGAAGATGAAGCTGACGAGAAAGGCGTCCTTGTCGATGCCGAATTTCTCCCGCATGCCCTCTGCCGCCGGCTTCTCGGTTACGGGATGCGGAACCACGATGACGGGCGCCGCCGTCAGCGGCGCAATCGTCCGCCTGGTGAATTCCGAGGGCACGAAGACGGCATTCATGTAACGCAACCCGTTGCGCCACTCCGCCGGCACGACTTCAAGCTCCCAGGCGAAATAACCGATGTTGAAGGCACGGGTGAATTTGGTGACCCCCATCTTCAGGATGGCGCGCGGCAGCATCGGCGGATTGAGATGCCAGATACGGCTTCCCGGCGGTTCGGTCGAAAGGTGCGACGACGCCCAGCCGGCAAAGGATTTTTCGTCCGGGTGCGTGCTGACGTCTGAGAGCGAAATCGCCCGTCCCGCTTGGGAAAGCGCCCCGGCACAGAGCCTTGCCGATTCACCGACACCAACGGGCATCGAGAGATAGCCGACGATTTCGACCGGCTTGCGCGGGTTGAAGGCGAGGCGCGACCGCGGGATCAACTGCTGCAGGATATGGGCGCGTAGATAGCGGTATACCGTTCTCAAATTACGATCTTTCGGTGAGCTTGCATCGTTCCCTGCGAGCCTCAGCCCGTGAGCCCGATGCGGCGCGAACTGCCTAGACTTCTGATTTCGCCTGTCGGCGGAACATCGCTTTCAGTGCCGGAAAGCGCGGAGAGCTTCACGCGCCGCACCCGGCCGGGAGCAAGGTGGAACCAGTCGTCGTCGGCCCTGTAGCCTTCGACGTCGATATGCACCGATTGCGCCAGCCGGTCGGTCCTGAGATCGATGATCCAGCTGTCGCCGTCTCTGCCGAGTGACGCCTCGATGCTGGCGTCGTGCAGTGCTTTTCCGCGTCCGCAGGGGAAATGGAAGCTCTCGGCGAGAACGGCGCCATCGGCGAGGGATCGCAGGCGCGCCACACTTGCATCATGCGCCGGCGGGCCGAAACGGAAGGCATAGGTCGTATCGAAGAAGGCGCCGAACAGCGCGGTAGAGGCAAGACGTTCCGCGCTTCTTGCCGCCAGCTTGAAAGCCATGTTGCCGCTGACGACCTGCTGTTTTCCATCACGCAGGCAGACGACCTCGAGTTCCAGATCGAGGTCGGTGTCCGTCTCGTTGACGACATGCACGTCGAGACCGTTGGTTCCCTCATCGGTGAAGACCGCCTGAACCGGCCGGAAGGCACGTCGCATCGCATACCAGACAGGTTTCGGCTCGCCGGTGGAATCGATCACGCCCCAGCCGGGGCCGGGCAGCAGGTCCTGCAGCGTCCAGACCAGCCCTCCGTTGCAGCCGGAGCCCTTGCGCCGCCATTCGGCGAAGGTCTCTTCGATCACCTCGCCGGTCACGGCACGGGAAAAGTCGAGATAGCGTTCCTGATCTTCGCGACGCAGCCGGGCCGGGTCGAAATCGTAGAGAAGCTCGAGATAAAAGTCGCGAACATCCTCGAAATCCCACGATGCGCTGCGGTCGCGGGGCACCCGCGCCTTCCACTGCGGGCTATGGACGGCGGGCACGTCGAGATGGCGCTGCAGCGTCCTTTGCTGCGGCACATGCGCAAAGGCGAGGCTTTCGGAGGCAAAGCGCACATCGGCGCGGCGGGCATCGGCAATCGGCCGCATATAGGCGCCGACGCCGTAATAATGCGCAATGCCGGCATTGGGCGAAAAGGGCATCGCTCCGCCGTAGGGCGAATTCGGCACATAGGGCACGTCGGGACGCATGCGAGCGGCGATCGCCGGGATGATTTCGTCGGTCACCGGTCCACTCCAGAATTCCATGGGCAGGCCGAGCATTGCCGCCTGCTGATGGATCTCGCTGCCGCCGCAGAGAACGGCAAGGGAAGGCGACGCCTGGACGCCGTACAGGAATTCCTCGATCTCGGCATGCACATGGCCGAGAAAGGCCTTGTCGTTGCGCGGATAGTCGAAATTGGCGAACATGAAATCCTGCCACACGAGCAGGCCGAGTTCGTCGCAGAGCGCAAAGAAATCGGGCGTCTCGTAAACCATGGTGCCGCCGATGCGGATCATGTTCATGCCGGCTTGGCAGGCAAGCTGCAGGAACGGCTCATAATCCGCCCGCCCGCCCGGCAGCCGCGCAATATCGGCGGTCGTCCAGACCGCGCCGCGGCAGAAGACTCGTTCGCCGTTGATAAGGAGCGCGAAGTCTTCGCCATCTGCACCGCGGTCGACGTCGATGCGCCGGAAGCCGGTGCTACCGAGCGAATATTCTTCGCCGTCGGAAACCAGCGTCAGATCATAGAGGCGCGGAGTGCCGTGTGTATGCGGCCACCAGGGCTCGATGTCGGACAGCTTGAGGATAGCCGAGTAATGATTTTCGCCGATCTTCTCGAAGGGCTGTTCCATGCCGCCGCAGCGCAGCAGCATTGCTGGGCCCTCGGCATTGTTATGCAAGGAGACGCTCAGCCGGCCGACGCCGCTCTCTTCCAGGACCGCGCGGATGGAGACATTATCGATCGATATGGTATCGCGTTGCACCAGTGAAATCGGCCGCCACGGCCCGACCGCATGGATATCCGGGCACCAGCCCGGCATATGGCCGAGCAGTGTCGTGCGGAAATTCTTCAGGCCCGCCGGCGTGATCATCTGCGGCCGCCAGCGCGCCCGCGGGCCGGGTTCGGACAGCCGGGGGCCGAGCGCCCGGAAGCAGAGCGCCAGCTCGTCGCCGCCCGAAAGCGTCACCGGGAGCTCATGCGCCGTGAACATGCTTTCGGAAAAGAGGATTTCCTGACCGTTGAGGAAGACATTGCAAATCGTGGCCAGCCCGCCGAAACGCAGGATGGCTTCGCCGGGCTCGGCATCAAAAAGCCGGCACAGGTACCAAGCGTCCTTCATATTCAGCGGCTCGGGATTTTCCCGGTCGAAGAGCCCGGCTTTTTCAAGCGCTGCCGCAACGGTGCCGGGAACGGGTGCAGGAATAAATTGCGCGGAAAGAGGAATATCGTGCGGTACGGCGCAGGCGCCCGGCTCCGTCAGGATCAGGTTCCAGCCTTCGGAAAGCATGCTTTCCCGGGCTCCGATGCTTGCCAAACGCCCCCGCATTGTCTGATCTCCGGCCTCAGATTCGCTCCGCAAGCGATGCCATCATGGAATCCCATGCATCGGCGGCCGGATCAAGGGCTGCCTGCAGCGGCTCGAACTTCCTGCGGGCGACAGCGCGGGCAAGCTGGAACTGCACGGATTTCGCCGCGTCGGAAATGCGCCGGGCATCCTCGGCGGCCGCAGCGAATTCGGTTGAGGACAGCCAGGTCAGATAATCAGCCGCCAGCTCGAAATTGGCGCCCGCCTGACGGAGCGTGTTGAAGGCATATTTGTGGAAGAAACCGAACGGCCGCTCCGCCACCGCTTCCACCTGTTGCGGGAAGACGCGGGCGAAGGCGCGGATCGGGTTTTGGCGGGGGCGCCTGGCGAAGTGAAAACCGGCAAGCCGCCGCGCGGTCGCGCGAAGATGCGCTTCGTCGGCGGGCTTTTCCGGAAGCCGCGCAAATTCCGTATAGGGCAGAAACGGCGGATCGCTTTCCGTCAGCTGCAGCTGGAACAGCCCGTCGAAATCCTCGCCCCCGAGCTGGAAATAGCCTGCGTTGTGAAAATATTCGACGCGCTTTGCCGCAACATCAAGCCGGTTGATCGCAACCGTCGTCTTGCCGTGCTCCTGCCGGTAGGCGGTGCCGCGCGTATCCGGCATATAGAAGGAATCCATCTCGATCAGGCAGAGACGACCGCGCGCGGTCTGCACTTCGACATGCCGTTCGACGCGGTCGTAGATCGCAAGCTCGGTCGCGCGGATGCCGTAGAGCGCTTCGAGATCTTCGAGCGGCACTTTGAAGAAGGTGAACTGGTCGCCCTCGAAATCCTGCGCCAGGGTAAAACCCAGCATCGCCTCGGGGGCGACGCCCGATGTCGCCAGCACTTCGATCCAGAGATCGACATAGCAGTTGGTTTCCGGCCATGCACGTTCGCCGGAATGCAGCGCGTGCTGCCGGTAAGTTTCCGGGCTGATTCCCGGGAAGACCGATGTCATCGCCGTCATCAGCCCCACAGCGTTTTCCGTACGCTGACCGGCCATTCCTTTACGTCGAGGCCATGGTGGTGGAAGAGGGCGAGCGCGATACGCTCCAGGCCGAAGCCGACGCAGGCGGTATGCGCGACGCTGCCGTCTTCGAGGTTGAGGCCCCACTTCAGACCGAAGGAGTCCTGATGGTAATTGAAGCTCATGCAGGCGGTCGGCTTGGCTACTGAGGTAATCGGGATCAGCAGCTCGAATTTCAGGTTCTGGTCACGCTGATTGTTGACCATCATCTTGCCGGCACGGCCGAAGAACGGATCGTTGGCAACGTCGATGGTCACGTCGAGACCGACCTGCTTCATCATCTCGACGCCGCGGTCCATCCAGCGCTGGCGGAAATCGGTGACGTGCTGCTCCGTTCCCATGCAGACATATTCGCGCATGCGGAACAGCTGCTGGCGGGCCGGATCCTTCGACGGTTCATGGCGGAAGCAGTAGGACTGCAGATCGAACAGGCCGCCCGTCTTCGGCAGGTTGCCGCGCTTGGCGACCGTTGGATAAAGCGGGTAGCAGGCGGCTGGCGTCAGCACGATATCGGTCGCTTGCTGGTCCTTGGTCCAGTCCTCGCCGACCTCCATGCATTCAAGCAGGCTCATATGATCGAGCTCGCTGCCGCAGAAGCTGTGCACCGTGCCGGCAAGCTGCGGAAAGCTCTTCATGTAACCGCTCTTTTCGAAGAGCGCACGGTTCATGCCGGGCGGGAAACGCATCGCCTCGGCGCCGTCGGCACCGCCGAACCTGTCGATCAGCCGTTCGAAGGCGGTGATGACATCTTCGAACTGGCCGCTGCGGCCATAGAGACCGTCAACGCCGGTATCGATCAGCAGACCGGACTCGAAGAGCCGGTCGAGAAACGAGGTCTGCATATCCATGGCTTTACCCCAGTAGGCTAGTGTCCTGCTTATGGACGAGAAGCATGCTCGACGTGTTGCCGAGGATGCGGTCGTTCGAGATCATGAGCTGTGCGGAATGGGCGTCGCGCAGATGGCGTCCGAGGCTGAAGGGCGTGCCGTTCTTGTAGCCCATGATGCCACAGATCAGCATGGCGTGGTTGACGATCTCCAGAATCGTCTCGGAAGAAGCGATCTTGACGTTGTTCATCGCCACGGCAAAACCCATCGATGACAACCGGTCCGGATCTGATTTGGCGTCTTCATAGGCCTTGAGCCCGGCCACCACATTGGATTTCACCATCTGTAGCAGGTTCGAGACCTCGGCGAGGCGCAGTGCGCCCGGCGGCTGGGCATCGGGGGCCTTGCGGGCAGCGGCGCGGACGAATGTCTGTGCGCGGGCGACCGCGTCGACCGCGATGCCGTACCAGACGCCGCTCCAGAGCAGATGCGAGGAAGCGAGCATGGATTGCGCGGCGATCTCGGCGAAAGGCTTCGGCAGAATTTGCCGGGCCGGCGCTTCGCCTTTGAAGAGGAAACCGTCGGAACAGGTGCCGCGCATGCCGAGCGTGTTCCAGGCATGCGTTTTTTCGAGCGTATACTGGTCCTTGAGGAAGGCCGTCAGCACCTGATCGGAAGAGGCTGCCTGCGGATGGCTGCGCGAAGTGATGAGGATGGCGTCGGCATGCGAGCCGTAGGAAATGACCGTCGCATCCTTTTCGAGGCGGCAGGTATCGCCGTCGACCTCGATCGCACAAATGCTGTTGCGAAGGTTGCCGCCGATGCCACCCTCGGTCGTGGCCGATGCGATCAGCAACTGTTCGGCTGCGATGCGGCGCATGAAGCCGCAATGCCACTCGTTTTCGGCGCCGTGCTCGACGAGACTCGACAGCTTGATATGGTGCATGGCGAAGACCATGGCGCTTGCGGCACAGGCTTGGCCCAGCATCGAGCACAATTCGGCGATTTCGGTGATCGAGGCCGATTCACCGCCGAGATGGCGCGGCACCTGGATGCCGAGCAGCCTTTCGGCCTTCATCGCATCCACGGCTTCCTGGGGAAAGCGGCCTTCGACGTCGACGGCATCCGCATGTCTCGCCGCAACTTCGGCGACACGGGCGACCCTTGCGACAAGACCGTCCTCTATGATCTTGACGGAGAAGTTCATTAGGCGACCTTCCGACCATCCTGGATGATATCGACCGTCTTGGCGATGGCCGAGATGCTCGCGAAGGATTTGCGGTTCAGCAGATTGTCGGGAAATTCGATGTCGAAGGCCTCTTCGATGCCGAGCATGAGCTGCACCGAGGCAAAGGACGTCAGACCTGCCGCATAAAGATCGGCGTCGTCGGCGATCTGGTCGACCGACGTAGGAAGTTTGCCGAATTTGGCTACGAGGTCGCGGATTGTCTTATTCATCCCATCACTCCAAGATTCTCATGATCCCGAACCGGCGTTCATCGCCTTGTCATGAGCGTTCTTTTAGTGCGGAAAACAGAACATTCCGCTAATTTGTTGGGTTAAAGATGATTGTTCCTCATAGTTAGGATTTTAGCGATCCTTCCGGAGGGGCGCGAATATTTATTTTATATCAACTGGCTAAGATCAATTCGGCGATAATGCTCGACACAGCTTCCGGCGCCGCGAGTACAGAAATGATACGGAAAGCCGCTAAGCCTCGTCAGTGGGCGGATAGCAATGCTCGCCGTCGCGGTAATCCGAAACGGAATAACAGCCGTCGCCCGTCGGCCGGATGCTGCTTCCGCTGACGACGGCCTTGCCGTGACCGCCCGGAATATCGAGGATGTAGGTCGGCTGGCAAAGACCGGAAATCCGTCCGCGCAGCGCCGCCACGATCCTCTGCCCCTCCTCGATCGTCAGCCTGAAATGGCTAGTGCCCGGCGCGAGATCGGGATGATGCAGGTAATAAGGTTTGACACGGGTCTCGACGAAAGCCTTCATCAGTTCGGCAAGAATTGCGGGATCGTCGTTGACACCCTTGAGCAGCACCGATTGGCTGACCATGGCGATTCCGGCATCGATAAAGCGCGCGCATGCCGCACGCGCTTCCGCCGTCAATTCTGTGACATGGTTGGCGTGCAGCGCCACATAGACTGTCTTGCCACTCGCTTTCAGCGCGGCGATGAGCGCCGCGTCGATTTTCTCCGGATCGACGACGGGAACGCGCGTGTGGAAACGCACGATCTTCACATGCGAGATATCAGCGAGCGCCTCCATGATCTCGCGGAGCCGGCGCGGCGAAAGCACCAGCGGGTCGCCGCCGGTCAGGATGACCTCCCAGATCTCCTGATGGCTCCTGATGTAATCGAAGGCTGCCTCCATCGCCGCCGCATCGAGCGTGCCGAGGCCCTGCGGCCCGACCATTTCGCGGCGGAAGCAGAAGCGGCAATAGACCGGGCAGACATGCACGGCTTTCAGCAGCACCCGGTCGGGATAACGGTGCACGATGCCTTCGACCGGGCTGTGAGCGTGATCGCCGATCGGATCAGCACGTTCTTCCGGCGCGACGATGAGTTCGGCGGTGTCAGGCACGAATTGCCGGGCGATCGGGTCGTTGGGATGGTTGCGATCGATCAGTGTGGTGATGGCAGGCGTCAGGGCAATTGTGTAACGGGCGGCCACCGCCTCGAGCGCTGCGCGGTCGGCAGGCGCGGCAAGCCCGGCCTTCACCAGATCGTCGACGTTTTTGACCGGTTTGACTGCATTCATCTTCCGTACTCCGCGACCGGCGCCCACAGCACCTGATCGATGCGCGACGCTCCCGTCGCCAGCATCACCAGCCGGTCGAAGCCGAGCGCGATGCCGCTTGCCTCGGGCATCAGCGACAGTGCCGAAAGGAAATCCTCGTCGATCGGATAGATCTCGCCGTAGATACGCGCCTTCTCGGCCATCTCGATCTCGAAGCGCCGCCGCTGTTCGCTTGCGTCGGTGAGCTCGCCGAAACCGTTGGCAAGCTCGACGCCGCAGGCATAGAGCTCGAAACGCTCGGCAACCCGGGGGTCGCGCGCCGAGGGACGCGCAAGTGCGGCCTCAGAGACAGGATATTCGTCGAGAATGGTGATGCGGCCGAAACCGAGATGCGGCTCGATCTTTTCGACCAGCACCCGGCTGAACAGATCGGCCCAGCCGTCGTCTTCGGCGACACGCATGCCGACGCGCTTGAGCTCGGCCGCCAGATGATCGCGATCGGTCGATCCGTCAGCAGCGACGGAAGCGAGAAGATCGATGCCGGCATGACGCTCGAAGGCTTCGGCGACACTGATCCGCTCCGGTCCCGCGAAGGGATCGCTCTCGGCGCCGCGATAGGCGAACACCGGCGTCTTTATCGTTTCTGCCGCCAGCGCCAGGATCCGCACGCAATCCATCATCAGGCTCTCGTAGCTTTCGCCGGCCCGATACCATTCGAGCATGGTGAATTCGGGATGGTGCAACGGCCCGCGTTCGCGGTTGCGGTAGACATGGGCAAAACAGGAGATGCGCTTCTCGCCGGCCGCAAGCAGCTTCTTGCAGGCGAATTCCGGCGAGGTGTGCAGGTAGAACGGCGCCGTCTGACCGTCCGTCGTTATCGCCTGCGTCGCGAAGGCATGCAGATGCGCTTCGTTGCCGGGCGAAACCTGCAGCACCGCCGTATCGACCTCGATGAAATCCTCGCGCGCGAAAAACCCGCGCAATGCCGCCTGAATCGCATTGCGCCCGATCAGGAATGGGCGGCGATCGGCGTGCACGGACGGGGTCCACCAGGGGGACACTTTGGCCGAAAAGTTCATTCCAAGCTTTCTTCGCCGGAGAAGCGGGTATGGGGGTGGCTATTTCCCGGATTTTAGGTTAGTTGCGCCCCCAAAGAAAAACATTTGCGTCTTGGGGCGTCTCGACAGTCCTCTACGACGCCGAAAGCCGAGTTACAAGGAAGTCTTATGGTCAAGGTCATCGCCTCTTCGGTCCGCAAGGGCAACGTTCTCGACGTGGACGGCAAGCTCTACGTCGTTCTCACCGCCCAGAACTTTCATCCGGGCAAGGGCACGCCGGTCACTCAGGTCGACATGCGCCGCATCGTCGACGGCGTGAAGGTCTCCGAGCGCTGGCGCACCACCGAACAGGTCGAGCGCGCCTTCGTCGAAGACGTCAACTTCCAGTACCTCTATGAAGATGGCGAAGGCTTCCACTTCATGAACCCGGCGACCTACGACCAGGTGGTCGTCAGCCAGGAAACCATGGGCGACCAGAAGGCTTATCTCCAGGAAGGCATGACCTGCATCCTGTCGATCCACGAAGGCATTCCGCTGGCGCTCGAACTGCCGCGCCACGTCACGCTCGAAATCGTCGAGACGGAACCGGTCGTCAAGGGCCAGACGGCGTCCTCTTCCTACAAGCCGGCCATGCTCTCCAACGGCATCCGTACCTCGGTGCCGCCGCATATCGATGCCGGCACCCGCGTCGTCATCGCGACGGAAGACAATTCCTACGTCGAACGCGCCAAGGATTGATCTCGGCAAGGGCTGCTTCTAGCAGCTACTTCTCGACGCATGCATGAATACGGGGCCGCCGTCTCGGCGGTTCCGAAGTCGAAGCAGCCTCGACCGGTATCGCGGCTACATCTGTCCCGCACATCCACCATCTGATATTGTCGGCTCATCCAACAGCGCTTTTGGAGGGGACCGATGGCGAATGTTGCCGCACTGGTTGGAACCTGGCGAATGATCTCCTGGACCCGAAAGGTCGTGGCGTCAGGTGAAGTGACCGACGCCATGGGGGCCGATCCCATCGGATATATCGCCTATCATGCCGATGGACGCATGATGGCGCTGGTCGTGAACCGTCATCGGCCCGCGCTCAAGGGGCCGCGCCCCGCGGACGATGAAAAGATCGCGCTTTTCGATTCCATGCTGGCCTATTCCGCTTCCTACACGCTGGAGGACGATAGGGTTATCCACCATGTCGATGCGAGCTGGAATCCGGCTTGGGGCACAACCGACCTCATCCGTCCCTACATCCTCGACGGCGATAGGCTGGTGATCAGCGACGCGCCGGGAACAGACCCGACGACCGGCGAAGAAGTGATCTACCGGTTAGAATTTCGGAAAGTTTGAAGACGCCCAACGAGGTGCGCTCTCAGAGGTGCGGGTTGCGCGGCCGGTATTTCTTGACGAGCTTCTGATTGATCTCGGCTGCCCCCGGCATGTTGGCGCTGAGATAAACCGGCGCATTGCCTGACTTGGAAAGCTCCGAGGCGACTTCGGCGAAGATCGCATTGATAACAGTCACCCCGACCGCCGTGGAGACCGGTCCGACCCGAAGCCCGGTGCCTTCTAGATCGACAACGGCATCACCCGGCGGCAGTCCGTTGTCGAGCACCACGTCGGCGACGTCGGCGAGCCGGCGGCGGCCATTGGCGATCGCTGACGAATAGGCGATCGAGGTGATGGCGATCACCTTCGCGCCGATGTCGCGGGCGTAGTCGGCGGCCTCGATCGGAGCGGCGTTCACGCCCGAATTCGATGCAATGATAATGACATCGCCTGGCTGCATGCCGTAACGCTCCAGCATCGGCCGCACCAGGCCCTGGGTCCGTTCATAGACCGAGCTGATCACCGCACCTTCGTGCAGCATGGCCGATCCGACAAGCACCGGCACAGTGAAGGCGAGCCCGCCGGCGCGATAGTGCACTTCTTCCGCCAGCATATGCGAATGGCCGGTCCCGAAGACATAAACGCGCTTGTCGCCGCGGGCTGCATCGAGGATCACCGACGCTGCCTGCGCCATCGCCTCGGCAAGCGCCTGCTTCAACGTCTCCAGCCGACCGATCAGATTGGAGAAATAGGCATCGGTGATATCAGTCATCCTACGTCTCCTTGAGGGTCAGGCCGCTTCGCCGGCAAGCCAGGTGGCGGTAACAGTCAGCGCGTCGGTGAGATGGACGAGATCGGCGCGCGCGCCCGGCGAGAGATGGCCGCGATCGGCAAGCCGGAGGAAACGTGCGGGATAAAGGGTCGCCATGCGCAAGGCCTCGGCGAGCGTTAGGTCGAGATAGGTGACGCCGTAACGGATCGTCGAGATCATGTCGACGTCGGAGCCGGCGAGCGTGCCGTCGGACAGCACCAGCTTCGAGCAGAAGCCGCCCCTTTCGCGCCGGACGGTGCGCCCGTTCAGCGTGAACGAATCCTTCTCGGAACCGACGAGCGACATCGCGTCGGTGACAAAGAACAGTTTGCCTTCACCGCGCTTGGCGCGCAGCGCCGTGCGCAAGGCCTTCGGATCGACGTGATGACCGTCGGCGATGATGCCGCACCAGGTGGAGGGATGATCGATCGCGGCGCCGACCAGGCCTGGCGCACGGTGCCCCAGCTGACTCATGGCGTTGAAGAGATGCGTGACGCCGCGCGCTCCGGCATCGAAACGTTCCTCCGCCGCCTCGCTAGAACAATCGGAGTGACCGATGCTGACGGTGACGCCCGCTTCCGCAAGTTCGCACACCTGAGCAACCGTCACCTGCTCGGCGGCAATAGTGACAAGCAGCGTGCCGATCGCCTCACGCGCCCGAATGAAGGCCTTGACGTCGCGGTCCTCGACCGGCCGCATCAATTCGGCCAGATGCGCGCCCTTGCGGGCCGGCGCCAGATGCGGGCCTTCGAGATGCAGGCCGGCAACGCCGCGGTTTTCCTTCACAGCCTCCTTCGCCGCCTCGATGGCGGCGTTGGTTGCCTCCGACGTATCGGTGATCAAGGTCGGCAGCAGCGACGTCGTGCCGTAGGGCCGATGCCCGCCGGCAATGATATCCATCGACGTTGGCGACGGCTCATCGTTCAGCATTCGGCCGCCGCCGCCATTGACCTGCGCATCGATGAAGCCGGCCGACAGGACGCCGCCTTCCAGTTTGACCGTCTCGCCACCCGGCAGGTCGTTTCCTGCGACGATCGCCTCGACGCGGCCGCCCGCGACAATGAGCGCCCTGTCGTCATGGAAGCGCTCGCCATCGAAGATGCGGGCGCCAACGAAGATCTTGCGGGCCATCAGACCGTCTCCGTCACCTTGAGCAGGTTTGCCGGCCGGTCGGGGTCGAAGCCCTTGCGGCGCGTCACCGACTCGATCAGCCGGTAATAGACGAGCAGCGACACCAGGGGATCGATGAGGCCGTTGCCGGTCGTCGGCACCCGAAGATTGATCCCGGAGAGCGGCTGCGTGGAGAAGCCGACGGTGGTGGCGCCGAGCTTCTGCAGGCGCTCCAGCGCCTGGCCGTTATTGACGAAAGCCGCATCGTCGGGTGCGAAGGCGACGATCGGAAAACCCGGCTGCACCAGGCGCATCGGGCCATGCATCAGTTCCGCCAGCGAAAAGGCCTCGGCATGCAGGCCGGAGGTTTCCTTGGCCTTCAGCGCCGCTTCGAGCGCGATCGCGAAAGCCGGGCCGCGGCCGGCCGTATAGAGCGAGGTCGCATGGAACAGCACCTCCTCGGCCGCCGCCGTGTCGATCCCGGCGGTCGCCGAAAGCGCCTCCGGCAGTTTTTCCAGGGCTGCCTGCAGGTCGGACGCGCCGCCGATCGCAGCCGTCACGCCGGACAGCGCGGCGACGGAGGCGATGAAGGATTTCGTCGCCGCCACACTCTTTTCCGCGCCGGCATTGAGGCCAAGGACGATATCGGCCTGTTTGGCAAGCGGGCTGTCGGTGACATTGACGACGGCGATCGTCGTCGCGCCGCCCTTCTTCGCCGCCTCCTGCAGGGCGACGATGTCCGGGCTCGCGCCCGACTGCGAAACGGTGAAATGCACGCCGCCGTTCAGGTGGAGGGCAGCACCATAGACGGAAGCGATCGACGGGCCGACCGAGGCGACCGGGACGCCGCAGGTGATCTCGAACAGATATTTGAAGAAGGTGGCGGCGTGGTCCGAGGAACCTCGCGCCGCCGTCGTCACAACGCTCGGGCGGGCGGACGAAAACAGCCGGGCGATCTCGGCAAAGACCGGCTTTTCCTTTTCGAGAAGCGTGGCCACCACCTCGGGTGATTGGCCGGCTTCCTCCAGCATCAGCGACTGGTTCTCACTCATGGTCATCTCCAATTCTCAATTCGGCAACGAAATCATAGGCATCGCCGCGATAATGCGAGCGCGTGTATTCGACGACACGCTGGTCTTCCAGGCGCGAGACACGTTCGATCAGAAGCGCCGGCGCGCCTGTTTTGACGTTCAGCATCGCGGCATAGGAGGCATCGAGCGTGACGGCGGTCAGCCGCTGCAGCGCACGCACCGGCCGATGGCCATTCGACGCCAGCGCATCGTAGAGCGATCCCTCGCCGCCGGCGTTCTCCCCCAGAAACTTGACCGGCACGACGGCGCGCTCGATTGCCAGCGGCAGGCCATCGGCAAGGCGCAGCCGGTCGAGCCTCAGCACCGGTTCGTCGCCGCCGAGGCCCAGCAGGAAGGATTCCTCCGGCGACGGCGTGTTGACCTCCCGCGACAAGATGCGTGCGGCCGGCAGACGCCCGCGCGAGCGCATGTCGGCGGAGAAGGAGGAAAGCCGCCAGAGCGACTGTTCCATGCGCTCCACCTTGCCGGATACGAAAGTACCGCTTCCATGGCGCGATTCCAGTGCGCCCGCCGCCATCAGGTCGCGATAGGCGGTGCGCACGGTGACGCGGCCGAGCTTGAGAGCCTCGGCAAGGTCGCGCTCGCCGGGCAGCGCCGTGCCGGCTTTCAGCAAGCCCTCCTGAATGAGGCTGGTCAGCGCTTGCGCCAGCCGCTTGTAGAGCGGCCCAGCCAGCGCTTCGCCGCGCAGGCCGCGTCTATTGAGTTCAGCTACTAGACTGGTTCTATCCATGGACATACAATAGAACCTATATAGAACCAATCGGCAAGCCTGAATCGCAGGACGCAGAAGAAAAAACCCTCTCCGGCAATCCGAAGAGGGTTCATAGCGGTCAAATTTGACAGCCGTGCGTCTCAGAGCATGCGCGCAAAAGTGTGGGGCGGTTTGCGATAGCGACATGCGTAAAAGCAAAAACCTAAAGCGCGAGGAGCGAATCTGAACGATCGCGACGCGCTTTAGAACGCTCAGCTCTTGGTGAAGATATAATCCGTTTCCTGGCGCAGCACCTCGCCCGGACGCAGGACCGCATTCGGGAAGCCCTCGTGGTTGATCGCATCCGGCCAGACCTGCGTCTCCAGGCAGAAGCCGGCGAACGGGCCGTATTTGCGCCCGCCGAGGCCGGGAGCCCCTGTATTGAGCTTGAAGCCGGCATAGAACTGCACGCCAGGCTCGGTGCTGCGCACTTCCAGCGACACGCCGGAATAGAGGCTGCGGGCGAGTGCCACAGTCCGCTTGGCGGTGCGTTCGCGGGACAGGCAGAAATTATGGTCGTAGAGCACCTGTTCGCTGCCGACGAAACGCTTCATCGGGGCCATCTCACGGAAATCGAATTCGGTGCCGGCAACGGGCCGGATTTCGCCGGTCGGCACCTGCTTCTCGTCGGTCGGCAGATAGTGATCGGCGGCGATCATGATGTCGTGGCCCAGCGCATCGTCGCGGCCGTCGAGATTGAAGTAGGCGTGCTGGCAGACATTGGCGAGCGTCGGCTGATCGCTTGTTGATTCGTAGGTGATCGACAGTTCGCCGTTGCCGTGCACCCGGAACGTCGCCTGGATGGTGCAATTGCCGGGATAGCCGGCGCGGCCGTCGGGATCGACGATCTTCATCACCAGGCGGTCGGCCTCATGCTCGACGATCGTCCAGTTGCGCTTGGCGATATTGTCGCTGCCGCCATGCAGATGTGTGACGCCGTTTTCGTTCGGCTCGAGCTGATAGTCCTTGCCATCGAGCGTGAACCTGCCGCCGCCGACGCGGTTGGCGCAGCGGCCGGGCGTCGCGCCGAAATAGGCCGAATAGAGGGGATAGCTGTCGAAATCCTCGAAGCCGAGTTGAAGCGGCGCCTCATGGCCTGCTAGGCGCAGATCCTGGATGACGGCGCCCCAGGTGATGATCCTGGCCGTCAGCCCGCCGCCCTTGATGACGACGCGATAGACGGTTTCGTCCGCCTTCGTCTGCCCGAAAACTTCCCGCTCCAACTTATCCGACATGATCGACCGTCCGTTCCTTTGCGCGTCCGATAAAGACGCGCGGCGCTATAGGGTTCCGGACCGGAACCTGCCCGCATTTGTTCCAAACCGCAACCGGGCAGGTCAGAAAGAAATGCCGTTCAGAGATCCATGCCGATCTCTTCGACGTCATAGGGCGTCGTCTGGTAAATCTCGTTGATCCAGTTGCCGAACAAGAGATGCGCGTGGCTGCGCCAGCGGTTCTGCGGGGCAAGCGTCGGATCATTATGCGGGAAGTAATTGTGCGGCATCTTGATCGGCACGCCGGCATCGACGTCGCGGAAATACTCGTCGGAAAGCGAGGTGGAATCATATTCGACATGGTTGAACATGTAGAGCCGCCGGCCCCTTTTCTCATGCACGAGGCAGACGCCCATCTCGCTCGATTCCATCAGGATTTCCAGGCTGTCGGATTTCTCGATGTCAGCGCGCCGCACCTCCGTCCAGCGCGACACCGGCACCTCGAAATTATCGGAAAAGCCGTTGAGATAGATGGAGGAAGGCTTCAGGTTCCGGTGGCGGTAGACGCCGAAGGCCTTTTCCTTCAGCTCGTATTTCGGAACGCCGTGGAAATGATAGATCGCCGCCATCGCGCCCCAGCAGACGTTCATCGTCGAATGGACGTTGGTTTCCGTCCAGTCGAGAATTTCCTGCATCTCTTTCCAATAGGTGACGTCCTCATAGGGCAGGAGCTCGATCGGCGCCCCGGTGATGATGAAGCCGTCGAATTTGCGCTGTTTCACCTCTTCCCAGGTCTGATAGAAGGCGAGCAGGTGATCTTCAGAGGTGTTCTTCGCCTTGTGCCCGCCGATGCGGATGAGCGACAACTCCACCTGCAGCGGCGAAGCGCCGACGAGACGGGCCATCTGCAGTTCGGTCTTGATCTTGTTGGGCATCAGGTTGAGCAGGCCGATCTGCAACGGTCTTATATCCTGACGGATCGCCATCGTCTCGGTCATCACCCGCACACCTTCCTGAACCAGGGTTTCGAAAGCGGGCAGCGTATCGGGGATCTTGATGGGCATTTGCGGTCAACTCGATCAAAAATAAAAAACCGGCGGCGAAAAAATCGCTACCGGTCCGCACGCGGCCCTTTAGCGACTTTTTTAACGTGGCTGCAAGCCGGCCGGCCAAATCACCACGGAGTGCCTTAATTAGTCCCAGTTGAGCCGCGAATCAACTCCGAATGCATGCGGGGCGGCACGTCAAGAATCATCACACTTTAATGACTGATAGAATCTGTTGATAGACCGGTAACGCCACCATGTTAATAATGACAGTATGGGCGGTGTTGGAAAAGCGTGATGGCAGATAAGATCGAAGGGAGGCCGGGCATCCGGAAGCAGGATAGAGTAGGGTATGATTTCAGCCTGACATATCGCCTCGGGGTGATGTTCTCAGCATTCTGGAATTCGCAAGTGCGTGGCAAGGTGCTGTTTCTGGCGACCGTGCTGATCCTCGTCATCCTGGCGACGGCCTATGGCCAGGTCATCCTCAACGAGTGGAACGCCCCCTTCTACGATTCGCTCGAGCGCCGCGATCTCGGCGAGTTCTTCCACCAGCTCGAAATCTTCGCAATGATTGCCGGCACGCTGCTGCTGCTCAACGTGCTGCAGGCCTGGCTGAACCAGATGACGGCGCTCTATATGCGCGAGGGCCTGTCGCGTGATCTCGTCGACCAGTGGCTGAAGCGCAAGCGGGCGCTGCGGCTCGCCTCGAGCGGCCTGATCGGCGTCAATCCGGACCAGCGCCTGCACGAAGATTCCCGTAACCTCGCCGAAAGCACGACGGGACTCGTGCTCGGCCTCTTGCAGTCGACCATCCTTCTGGTGAGCTTCATCGGCGTGCTCTGGGAGCTGTCGAGCGGCTTCATCTTTCGCATCAGCGGCCACAGCTTCTCCATACCGGGCTATATGGTCTGGGCGGCGATTTTCTATGCCGCTTCCGCCTCAGTGCTGAGCCAGGTCGTCGGCCGCAAGCTGGTCAAGCTCAATGCCGACCGGTTCTCGAAGGAGGCCGAGCTGCGTTTCACGCTGATGCATGCCAACGAGAACATGCCGGCCATCACCGTCGCCCGCGGTGAGGAGAACGAGCGCCGGCGCATCAATACCGACATCAGCTCGGTACTGAGGGTCGTCAAGCGGCTCGCCATGGCCAATACCAATCTCACCTGGGTTTCGGCCGGCTACGGCTGGCTGGTGATCGTCATTCCGATCATCGTTGCCGCACCCGCTTATTTTTCCGGCGGCCTCACCCTCGGCCAGCTGATGATGTCGGTCGGCGCCTTCAACCAGGTCAATACCGCCTTGCGCTGGTATGTCGCCAATTTCGGCCCGATCGCCGAATGGCGTGCCACGCTGATGCGCGTCACCGACTTCCGCCAGGCGCTGCTCGACATGGACGAGGACTTTGGCGTGAAAGGCAGCATCGCCTATGAAAACACCGCCGCCGACAGGCTGACGCTGAAGGATGTGGTGATCAATGCCAAGATCGGCGAAGACATCGAGGAATGCGGCGGTTTTCGCCTGCGTGAAACCGATATCGTGATCAAGGCCGGCGAAAAAATCATGATCAACGGCGATCATAGCGTCAACCGCAAGCTGCTGTTTCAGGCCTTGGCCGGGCTCTGGCCGTGCGGCAGCGGCACGATGGGTCTGCCGCCGATCGACGACATGCTGTTCGTTCCGCAGATCGCCTATATTCCGGGCGGCACGCTGCGCGAGGCGCTGGCCTTCCCCGAAAGCCCCGATGCCTACGAGCAGGCTGCCGTCGAGGCGGCCCTTGAAAAGGCCGGCCTGCACTCTCTGATCGCGAGGCTCGATACCCGCGCCCGCTGGGACAAGCTGCTCGACGGCGATGAACAGAAGGCGATCGGCTTCGCCCGCCTGCTGCTGGTGCGCCCGCGATGGATCATCTTCGACGAAGTGCTCGAGGGCATGGAGCCGGAATGGCAGGAAACGATGTGCAGCGTGCTGACTTCGATGCCGGAAACCGGCATGATCTATATCGGCCGCTCTGAAACCTATCTGGAGGCGCTGCAGCCGCGGGTGCTGCATCTGCAGGCTCTGCCTTCGAGATCCGAAGAGCCGCAGCAGCAGGTCGTCCAGACCGGCGCCAGCGCCAGCGCCGGCGCAGCCGCCGTGCCCGCGCCGGCGCTTTAGAGCTGCCCAAATCGTCTGGCTGAATCTTTGCCCGCACAGATGAGGCGAGCGGTTGAGTGCGAGAGTCTCAGCCTTCCAGCTCTTCCCGCAGTATTTCGAGCTCCAGCCACTCCTCTTCCATCTTGGTCAGGCTGGAACGCAGCTTTTCCATCTCGCCTGCAAGCCGGTTGAAGGCAGCGGGGTCGCGTGTGAAGAGACTGGGATCGGCCATGACCAGTTCGCGCTTGGCGATCTCGGTCTCGGTCTTGGCCATCTCCTTCGGCAGATTGTCAAGCGCGAATTTCTGTTTGAAGGAAAGCTTGCCCTTCGAGACTGCGCCGGAAGCGGTTGTCTCCTGCGTCTTCGGTTTTTCTGCCGCCTTCTCGGCTTTCCTGCGCTCTTCGAGTGCGCCCTTGCGCTGCGCCAACATGTCCGTGTAGCCGCCGGCATATTCGATCCATCGGCCGTCGGGCGCATCCGGCACGGCGGGCGCGATCGTCGAAGTTACGGTGCGGTCGAGGAAGTCACGATCGTGGCTGACGAGGATGACGGTGCCGGGAAAGCCGGCGACGATCTCCTGCAGGAGGTCGAGCGTCTCGATATCGAGATCGTTTGTGGGTTCGTCGAGAATCAGGAGGTTTGCCGGGCGCGAGAGGATGCGCGCCAACATCAGCCGGGCGCGCTCGCCGCCGGAGAGGCTCCTGATCGGCGTGCGCGCCTGTTCCGGTTGGAACAGGAATTCCTTCATGTATCCGGTGACATGGCGCTGCTCGCCGTTGACGAGCAGGTTTTCGCCGCGCCCGTCGGTCAGGTAGTTTGCAAGCGTATCCTCGGGATCGAGGTCCTCGCGCTTCTGGTCGAGGGTGGCGATCTCCAGGTTGGTGCCGAGTTTTACCGTGCCGCTATCCGGCGAAAGCTGGCCGGTCAGCATTTTCAGGAGTGTTGTCTTGCCGGCGCCGTTCGGCCCGACGAGACCGATGCAATCGCCGCGATGCACGCGGATCGAGAATGGTGTGACGATGGCCCGGTCGCCGAAGCTCTTGGTGATCTTCTCGGCCTCGATGACCAGCTTGCCGGATTCCTGCGCGTCCGAAACCGTCGCCTGCACCGTGCCTTGCGGTCCCTTGTGGCCGCGATATTGCGAACGCATCGACTGCAACTCGCCGAGGCGGCGCATATTGCGTTTGCGCCGGGCCGTGACGCCGTAGCGCAGCCAGTGTTCCTCGCGCTCGATCGCCTTGCCGAGCTTGTGCTGCTCCAGCTCCTCAGCCTCCAGCACTTGGTCGCGCCAGGCCTCGAAATGCGCGAATCCCCTGTCGAGGCGGCGCGAGGCGCCGCGGTCGAGCCAGACGGTCGCGGTCGAAACCTTCTCCAGGAAACGCCGGTCGTGCGAGATCAGCACAAGGGCGCTGCGGGTCTTCTGCAGCTCGCCTTCCAGCCATTCGATCGTCGGCAGGTCCAGATGGTTGGTCGGCTCGTCGAGCAGGAGAATGTCGGGCTCCGGTGCCAGCACGCGGGCAAGGGCGGCCCGGCGCGATTCGCCGCCGGAAAGGGTGCCCGGATCTTCCTCGCCGGTCAGGCCGAGATGCGACAGAAGATAGGTGACGCGATAGGGGTCGTCGCCCGGTCCCAGCCCGGCCTCGGCATAGGCCTGGACCGTGCTGAAGCCGGCAAAATCCGGCGCCTGTTCGAGATAGCGCACCGTCGATGACGGATGACGGAAGACTTCGCCGGACTGCGCCTCGACCAGGCCGGCGGCAATCTTCAGCAGTGTCGATTTTCCCGAGCCGTTGCGGCCGACGAGGCAGATCTTGTCGCCGGGCTCGACCTGCAGCGCTGCACCCGCCAGAAGCGGTGCGCCGCCGAAGCTAAGGAAGATATCGTCGAGTTTGAGGATGGGAGGGGCCAAAAATCAGACTCCGGAAAGATCATAGGGGCGGGCAAGCACGATCGCCCGGCCGCTCTCGAGCGAAAAGCGAACCTTGCCTTCCGCGACGTTGGAAATGGTGCGCGATGAGCCGAACGGCAGGTGGAAATCCGTGAGCGGATAACGCGCATTCTCGATCGAAAGTCCGGTCAGCGGACCAAATCCGGGCACGGAAAACAGGCTGCCTTTGGGAAGATCGAGCTCGATCGTGCCGGGAACCAGCGGCACTGCCTCTTCCTTGCCCGAGGTCAGCAGAACGTCGAAACCCTTTTCCGCCAGGCCGACAGCCGACAGCAGATGCTGAAGCGCATGGTCGGAGCGGTCGCCGCCGAGCGCGCCGGCGAGGATCAGCCGCCGCGCCCCACGCGCGATCGCTTCCGACACGGCGATTTCGCCGTCCGTTGCCGCCTTGGCTGCGGGATAGGGCTGCTTCGGCACATCGAGAAAACCCGCTTCGAGATCGGGGGGCGTCGAATCGAAATCGCCGACCCAGAGCTCAGGCATGACACCAAGCGCCATCGCATGCCGCATGCCGCCATCGGCCGCGATGAAGCGGCTGCCGCCGATCGCCTGGCGCAGGCGTTCCGTCAGGCTGAGTTCGCCGCCGAGCAGAATGGTGAAGGTGGATTGGCTCATGGGCATTGCCCTTAGCGCAAACGGGGGGGCGAGGGGAAGGGGCACCGACGGACGGCGCTTTCGCCTCAACCGGGCGTGTCCTTGTCGCGCGACAGAAAGATCGCCTCGTAGCCACCGATGAAACGTTCGAACAGCGTCGCGAAACGCTCTATATCCTCGTGTGGCCAATTGGAGACGATCTCGGAGATGATGGCTATTTTCTGCGCGTGGATCTCGGCAAGCAGCGCCTGGCCAGCGTCGGTGATGACAACGACGATCCGCCGCGCATCAGCCTGTGAGGCCTCGCGCCGCAACACATTGCGTCCGACCATTTCGGCCACGACCCGGCTGGCGCGCGACGGATCGATGCGCAGCATCTCTGCGATCATGCCGACAGTGACCTCGCCGGGCTGCTCAGCCCGCCGCACGGCGTCCAGCACGTCGAGATGGGAAAGCTCAAGGCCCGGTGCGGCACTCTGGATCGCCAGCCTGCCGATCAGCCGCCGCCCGGTCATCAGACGCATGCGCGCCATGCTCCTGCCAATGCGAGGCAGATTCTCATCGTCCGGCTCGGCCCGACTGTTGGACAGAATCTTCGTCAGCGTCTCATTCATGATGGAACCATAACAGAGCGGAGGTCAAAATTGAATATGCCGGGGTCACTTATGTGTCATTGACAATTACATGCTGATGGCACATAAAATAATTCGAACCCGGAAGTACGCCTCATGGACATGCAACCCGCGCCTGCGCCGCTCGTGACGGATCCTCGTCGCCGGCTTATCCTCTTCTTCTTTCTGATGACCGCCATGTTCATGGCGACGCTTGATAATCAGATCGTCTCCACGGCGCTGCCGACGATCGTCGGTGAGTTCGGCCATCTCGAGCGTTTCGGCTGGATCGGCTCGGCCTACCTGCTGGCGCTCAGCGCCGTCATGCCGCTCTACGGCAAGCTCGGAGATCTCTTCGGCCGCAAATATGTGATGATGACGGCGATCGCAATCTTCACCATCGGCTCCGCGGTCTGCGGCCTCGCCGACTCGATGAACGCGCTGATCGCCGCCCGTGTGCTGCAGGGCCTCGGCGGTGGCGGCATCATGGTATCGATCTTTGCCGTCAACGCCGATCTCTTCGAGCCGCGCGATCGGGCGCGCTATCAAAGCTATTCCAGCCTCGTGCTGATGGCTTCAGGCGCGATCGGACCCGTGCTCGGGGGAACGATGAGCGATCTCTTCGGCTGGCGTTCGATCTTCCTCGTCAACGTGCCGATCGGTTTCATCGTGCTCACCGGCCTTGCCTTCATGCTGCCCTACCGCAAGCCGCATCGGCGCCCGAAGATTGATTATGCCGGCGCGCTCCTGATCGCGCTGACGACGACGAGCATCGTGCTTGCCACAGACAGCAGCGAATTGTTCGGCTCGTTGATCTCACCACAGAGCATGGGGATTGTCGGCTTCGGCGCCGTCTGCGCCGTCGCCTGGGTGTTCGTCGAGCGCCGTGCACCGGAGCCGATCGTTCCCCTGCAGCTCTTCCGCAATTCGACCTTCAGCCTGCTGCTGGTAATATCGGTGATGGGCGGCGCCATCGCCATCGGCATGGTCAACTATCTCGCTCTCTTCCTGCAGACGACGACCGGCCTTTCGCCATCGGCCGCCGGCCTTCTCTTCATTCTGCTGACCGGTGGTCTCGTCTGCGGATCGCTGTCGGCCGGGCGTATCATCTCGATGACCGGCCGCTACAAACCCTTCGCCATCGCAAGCCTCGCCTGCAGCGCCATTGCCTTCGCGCTGATGTCGCAGGTCCATGCGGGAACTCCGATCGCTTTCATCGGCGCGATCATGATGCTGCATGGCATCGGCATCGGCCTTGCGCAGCAGGTCCCCGTCATCGGCGTGCAGAATGCCGCCCCCGCCCGCGACGTCGGCGCCGCGACCGGCTCGGTCACGCTCTCGCGCATGGGTGGTGCCTCGATCGCCATATCAATCTATGGAGCGATCATCGCCTCCGGGCTCGGCAAGGTCGGCGCTCCCATTCCCGGTGTTGCCGATATCGAACAGCTGACGCCGAAGATGATGGCTGCCCTTCCCGAAGCGAGCCGCCAGGCCGTCGCGGATGTCTATGCCGCCGCCTTCTCGCCCCTTTTTATGACTTCCTGCGCCATTGCCCTGATCGGCCTTGCTGCCGCAATGACGCTGAAGCCCGTGCAGCTGCCGCGCACCGGGGAAACGAAGCGACCGCAATCGGCGGCGGCGGAAGCGGCGGAATAGCGGGCGGCATACGGGAATATTTCACCAGCAGACGTTCCATTATCGCGTAAATAAATTAAAAGTTGCGATTTTCTCGGAGAGCTGCCGTTTTCCAGCCTGTTGCTTCAATCACGCCGTTCTTTTTCCGTGCCGCCGACAAATCTATGCCTGGTGACGGAATTTTCGCCATAATTTCATCCGAGCGAAGGGAACCTCGATGCCTGAGGCTTGCTAAAATGCAACGGCGCCACAATTAAACAGAGTCTCGCTATGCAACCGATGCGTAAATCAGTTACAGCAACGACGTGTATCGGCCTAGCATGCGGCGCGAGATCAGGGGTGCGCACCTGTTGAGTTCCCCTTGCCAAGGCCGGTCCCCATCTGCGGCAAACCGGCAAAACAGCGACATGATGCGGAGAACCAGACTGGACAGCTTGACGACGTGGAAATCGCCCGCGCTTTCCAGTGATGCCATCTCTGCGGCGCGCCGCTTCGCCCGTCGCCTCACGCTGCTTTCAACCGTCGCAATGGCGCTGAACGGGTGTCAGTCGCTGATCGAACAGTCCTACCAGCCGAGCATCTCGCCTTCCTCCAATCCCCAGATCGTCGACGAGGTGCAGAAGAACGATCCGCGCGCGGCGATGGGCGCCCGCGAGCATCCGCGTATCGTGGCAAGCTACGGCGGCGAATATAAGGATGCCAGGACCGAGCGCCTCGTCGCCCGCATCGCCGGCGCGCTGACGGCGGTGTCGGAGAATCCGAGCCAGTCCTACCGCATCACCATCCTGAACTCGCCTGCGATCAACGCCTTTGCGCTGCCGGGCGGGTATCTCTACGTCACCCGCGGCCTGCTCGCCCTTGCCAACGACGCCTCGGAAGTCGCCGCTGTGTTGTCGCACGAAATGGGCCACGTGACAGCGAACCACGGTATCGAGCGGCAGAAGCGCGAAGAAGCCGAAGTCATCGCCAGCCGCGTCGTCGCCGAGGTCCTTTCGAGCGACATCGCCGGCAAGCAGGCGCTTGCCCGGGGCAAGCTCAGGCTTGCCGCCTTCTCCCGCCAGCAGGAGCTGCAGGCCGATGTCATCGGCGTGCGCATGCTCGGCGAAGCCGGCTACGACCCCTATGCCGCCGCCCGTTTCCTCGATTCCATGGCGGCCTACAGCCGCTTCATGTCGGTCGACCCGGAAGCCGACCAAAGCCTCGACTTCCTCTCGAGCCATCCGAACTCCGCCCAGCGCATCGAGCTGGCCCGCACCCATGCGCGCGCCTTTGGCCAGGAAGGGACGGTCGGCGACAAGGGCCGCGATTATTATCTCGACGGCATTGACGGCCTGCTCTACGGCGACAGCCCGGAAGAAGGTTACGTACGCGGCCAGACTTTCCTGCATGGCGGCCTCGGCATCCGCTTCGACGTGCCGGTGGACTTCAAGATCGACAATAAGGTCGAAGCCGTGATGGCCACCGGTCCCAACGACATCGCCGTCCGCTTCGATGGCGTCGCCGACAACCAGAACCAGAGCCTCACAAACTACATCTCCAGCGGCTGGGTGACCGGTCTCGACCCATCGACCATTCAGCAGATCACCGTCAATGGTATGGAAGCAGCCACCGCGCGCGCAAGTGCCGACCGCTGGGATTTCGATGTCACCGTCATCCGCAATAATGCGCAGATCTTCCGTTTCCTGACCGCCGTGCCGAAAGGCAGCGACGCCCTCGAACCGACGGCCAATGTTCTGCGCGCCAGTTTCCGGCGCATGACACCAGCCGAAGCTGCCTCGCTGAAGCCGCTGCGCATTCGCGTCGTCACCGTCCGGCCCGGCGAGAACATCTCGACGCTTGCCGCCCGCATGATGGGCACCGACCGCAAGCTCGATCTCTTCAAGCTCATCAATGCCCTGCCGACGGGTGCGGCCGTTTCCCCTGGCGATCGCGTCAAAATCATCGCCGAATAAAAAAAGCCCGGCTTGCGCCGGGCCAGTCAGTGCTGCTGGAGGGTAAAGAAGTTCAAGCGTAGGCCGCCATATGGGGGTCGGCGCTGACCAGTGCGCTGCGAAGCTTTTCCATCGCCCGGCTTTCGATCTGGCGCACGCGCTCCTTGGAAATGCCGAGATCGGCGCCGAGTTCTTCAAGCGTGGCGCCGTCTTCCGCCAGGCGCCGGGCGCTGATGATCTTCATCTCGCGTTCGTTGAGATGTTTCAGCGCCGAGGCGAGCCAGACGCGGCGGCGCTCGCCGTCGATCATATTGGAAACCTGCTCGTCCGGCAGCGGATCGTCGCTGACGAGGAAATCCATCTTCTCCGCACTCTCGGAATCGCCGGAGACGGAAGGCGCCTGCAGCGAAGCGTCGTTGCCTGAAAGCCTGGCATCCATGGTCTGCACATCGGCGAGGCTGACGCCGAGAGCCGCGGCGATTTCCTGATGAATGGATTGCAGCGTCAGCTGCGTATCGCCCCTGGCGAGTTTGGCGCGCAGGCGGCGCAGATTGAAGAATAGCGCCTTCTGCGCCGAACTGGTGCCGCCGCGCACGATGGACCAGTTGCGCAGGATATAATCCTGGATCGACGCCCTGATCCACCAGCTGGCATAGGTCGAAAAGCGCACGTCGCGTTCCGGTTCGAAACGCGCGGCGGCTTCCAGCAGGCCGACATAGCCCTCTTGCACGAGGTCGCTCATCGGCAGGCCGAAATTGCGGAACTTACCGGCCATGGAGATAACCAGGCGCATATGCGCCATGGCGATTTGGTTGCGCGCACCGCGATCATCGTGATCTTTCCAGCGGGTGGCGAGATCGTGCTCTTCCTGACGGGCGAGATAGGGGGCGGCCATCGCGATTTTGATCATGCGCCGATCTGCAGACATGTTCTTCATTTCGATCTCCCGAAACAGGCCTTCGCCCTCAAAATGAACAATAAAACTCACCTTCCGGAACATCGCTGTCCGGATTGAATGGGGTTCCGAATGCAAAAGGGCCTCACCCTGGACTTTTCAGGGAAAGGCCCTATTTCTCATCATGTGCCGCTAAGACGGCTGGGTCGGACCTGTTTCTTCACGTTGCCGAACGGGCAATATTGAAAAGGCATGAGCCGCTCCTCACCGAATATTGACGGAATAGCAGTTCGCCCGACGAGCCAGCGCCCGACGAGCAGTCCGCAATTACGTGGAGTAAACGCGTCAGTCGGGAAAAAGTTCCAATAAAAAACCCGGCGCGAAGGCCGGGTTTTTTCATGGGAGAGACAGGCTTGCCTTAAGCGGCTTCGTCCTGCGAATCGTCTTCTTCGATCGCCTTGCCGCGCTTCGGACCCTTGTTGAGGTTGGTCTCGACGAGGCGGACGGCTTCGGTTTCCGACATCTTGTTGACAGCGGCGATTTCGCGCGCCATGCGATCGAGCGCTGCTTCGTAGAGCTGGCGCTCGGAATAGGACTGCTCGGGCTGGTTTTCTGCACGATAGAGATCACGCACGACTTCAGCGATGGAAATTAGATCGCCGGAATTGATCTTGGCATCATATTCCTGAGCGCGGCGGGACCACATGGTGCGCTTGACGCGCGCCTTGCCCTGCACAACCTTCAACGCACGATCGACGAAATCCGTTTCCGAAAGCTTGCGCATTCCGATGCTCATCGCCTTGGCGACCGGAACCTTCAGGCGCATCTTGTCCTTTTCGAAATCGATAACGAAAAGTTCAAGCTTCATGCCGGCAACTTCTTGCTCTTCGATAGCGGTGATGGTACCGACGCCATGAGCGGGGTAGACGATCGATTCACCGGTCTTGAAGCCGTGACGTGCTGTAGAAGGTTTTTTCTGCTGAGTCGTCATTCTATTCAAAAACTCCCTGTTACGCTTCCGGCGGCGGCCGGAGCCGGGTCAGTCAGGCCCGGTTGAGACGGTTGCATCCGTCGGGTGACTTCACTCTGGTCCCATCAGGCAAAAGCAAGGACTTCTTGCGCGCGATCTGGGGGACCCGGCGCTCAAAGCGTTGATATGTCACGGAAACCGCGTACGGATTTGTTTTGCTTTCGTGATGGTTTTGGGCATGCGTCATGCCACAAATGGAACAGTAGGCGAAACCTATCATAAAAATATGAGGAAATCAATAATTTGCTTCGCCTGAGTCATGCGGGCAACACAGATCACCCATATGCCAGACGCAGGATTTAAAACGTTTCACCGCATGGCCGCTCAAATGCGGCGGCCGAATCGCGCAACCGTCTTAGTCGCCGGAACCGGGTTTTTCGGAGAAGTATTTCTCGAATTTTCCGGTCTGGCCATCCATTTCCTTGGCCTCCGGCAACGGGTCCTTCTTGACCGTGATATTCGGCCAGATGCTGGCGTACTCGGTATTGATCTTCAGCCATTTGTCGAGGCCCGGCTCGGTATCCGGCTTGATCGCCTCGGCGGGACATTCCGGTTCGCAGACGCCGCAATCGATGCATTCGTCGGGATGGATGACGAGAAAATTCTCGCCTTCATAAAAGCAGTCGACGGGGCAGACTTCCACGCAATCGGTGTATTTGCACTTGATGCAATTGTCGGTCACGACATAGGTCATGAAGAACTCCAGGATTTCATGCGGATGGGGCCGGGCAACCTGGAACGTCGCGCCTATCCCCTTGCCGGGCGAAAAGCGTGGACAGGCTTGGCAGGCAAGCACGCTTCCGGCAAGTTGTCAGTGACCTATCGGCTTTAGCGCCGGATTTCAAGGATAAACGATCTGCAAAAGCCGCCACCACAGACAGAGTTTTCTAATCCTCGTCCGACATCAGCCTGTCGATTGCGCGTCTTTCCTTCTTGGTCGGACGGCCGGTACCGGTCGCACGGGTCGCTTGCTCAAACGGCGTGAGGCGTTTTGTCTCATCCGGCGGTGGGGATTGGTCGTCGTAGAGCAGGCGAGCCTCCTCATAAGGACCCCGCCGCTCCCCGGCGAGACGCACGACGAGGACGACGTCGCGCCGCTCCAGCGTCAGTTCGACGCGGTCGCCCGGCTTGACCACCTGGCTCGGGTGACTGCAGCGCTCGCCGTTGATGCGCACGTGCCCCGACTGGACATGGCTCTGGGCCAGCGAGCGCGACTTCACCATGCGCGTGAAGAACAGCCACTTGTCGATGCGCTGGCGCGAACCGCTTGCCGGCTGTGTCTCCCCGCCCATGATTACTTCTTCATCTGTTCCTTGAGAGCTGCGAGCTTGGCGAAGGGCGAATCCGGATCGATCGGCTTCTCCTTGCGCGGCGGCTTGGCCTCGAAGCGCAGCGGCTGGGCGCCGCGATTGTTGTTGCGGTCGTTACGGTCATTGCGATCGTTACGCTC
Organism: Rhizobium sp. N621; assembly: GCF_001664325.1. Classification (NCBI taxonomy): domain Bacteria; kingdom Pseudomonadati; phylum Pseudomonadota; class Alphaproteobacteria; order Hyphomicrobiales; family Rhizobiaceae; genus Rhizobium; species Rhizobium sp. N621. Next base: position 4,300,434 of record NZ_CP013495.1, on the reverse strand, counting down.
GCCGCGGTCCTTCCGGTCGCCACGATCCTGACGATCACCGCGCGGCTGGTCCTTGCGCTCGCCCCTTGCCTGCTGCGGCCTGCCGCCGTCGCGGCCGCCACCGTCCTTGCCGCGGCCGTAGCGGTTGTCGCGCCCGTCGCCGCCACGGCTGCCCTCGCCGCCTTCACCACCGTTCGGGCGGCGATTGCGCTCGCCGCGCTCCTGGTTCTGGCCGCCCCGGCGTTCGCCATGGCCGCCGCGTGCTTGGCGATGATTGTCATTGCGGCCGCCGAGACGCCACAAAAGAACCGGCTTCGGTTCCGCCGGCTCGCCAGCTTCCCCGGAAGCGGCAGCCTCTGTCGAAGCGGTTGCCTCCGTCTCTTCGGCCGCCGCGTTGCCGTCGCTCGCTTCTGTCGCGGGGACGTCGGCCGCCGTCGAAGCTGGCTCGGCTGCGGATGGCTCGGAAGCAGCCTCTTCGGTCGCTCCGTCGGCATCGTCGTGATCGGCTTTTTCCGCCGCTTCTTCCGCGGATGTTTCCGCGGAGGCGGCGGGGGCTGAAGCTGCGTCCTGCGCCGCAAGATGGGCCGACGCCTCTTCCGCCTTCACGGCATCGGCGCGATAGCCGAGGCCCTTGAGGATCTCTTCCATGTCCTCGAGCGTCGCCCCGAGAATCGACAGCATCGCCGTCGTCGTCGTGAAACGGCGACCGTCATAGGCGCCTTCCGGACGATTGCTCTGACCGGGCTTCCATTGCAGCAGCGGACGGATGATATCGGCGAGCCGCTCCAGGATGTCGATGCGCACGGCGCGCTTGCCGAGGAAACGGAAGCCGGCGAGCTTGTAGAACATCCGCTCGAAGCTCGGATCGGTGACCACCGAGGTGCGCCCGGCGGCCAGCACGGGAATGAGATCGCCGTAGCCCGGCTTGTCGAGACCGTCGTTCTTCAACGCCCAGAGCAGCGTGATCAGTTCGGCAGGTGCCGGCTTCAGAAGGGCCGGAACGAAGATATGATAGGCACCGAAACGTACGCCGTAGCGGCGCATGGAGGCGCGAGCCTCCTGATCCAGCGACTTCACCTCCTCGGTGACGTCACGGCGGAAGAGCACGCCGAGATTTTCGACCAGCTGGAAGGCAAGGCCCTTGGCAAGACCCTGCAGGTCTTCGGCGCGCGACAGATCGTCCAGCGGCTTCAACACCGTGCTGATGTGATGATTGACGAAACGTTCGATACGGGCGGCGACGTGATCGCGGGCATTGCCCGTCAACTGCTCGTCGGCAAGCAAAATCACACGCGGACGCATGACGTGGTCGCTGCCGGAAAGCCGCGCCACCGGATCGCCGAGCCAACGGATCAAGCCATCCGAACCGATCGCCAGATCGCTATTGCCCGCGGCATGCAGCCGGGCCGCACGGGCCTCGAACTCGAGCGCGAGCGCCTTCTGCGACGCAGCCTGAACCGCCTTGGCATCCGGTCCATCCGTTCCCGCCACCGGGGTGAAACGGAATCCACTCAACTGCCCTACATGATGTCCTTCAACGAAGACATCGCCATTCACACTGATTTCAGCTTCCAGCATCGCATTCTCTCTCAGGCGCTTCATGAGCACAGATGTCCTGCGATCAACAAAGCGTTTCGTCAACCTTTCATGTAACGCATCGGACAATCGATCTTCGATTTCCCGCGTCTTTTCCTGCCAATGTGTCGGATCGGCAAGCCAGCCGGGCCGATTCGAAACGTAGGTCCAGGTCCTTATCTGCGCGATTCGCGCCGAAAGCGTGTCAATTTCCCCATCAGTTCGATCCGAGCGATGAACCTGCTCCGCAAGAAACTGCTCATTTACCGTGCCATAGCGCACGAGATCGGAAAAGAGGGTCGAAATAAGATCGGCATGTTGGGCCGGAGTGATACGCCGGTAGTCGGGCAGCGCGCAAGCCTCCCAGAGTTTTTCGACACGGGCTGGCCTGTCGGCGAGGTCCATTACCTCGGGGTAGCGCGAAAGCTGCTCGAGCGCCTGCTGGTCGACCGCCGGCAGCGCCCGCGTCAGCCCGGGCACGCGCGGCCCGGCCTCCAGGCTGGCGCGCAGCGACTGAATCGAGGAGAAGTCCATCTCCGTCGTGCGCCACTGCAGAACCTTGACGTTGTCGAATTCATGTCCCTCGATGCGCTGCACCAGTTCCTCGTCGAAGGGCGAGACCTGTCCGGTGACGCCGAAGGTGCCGTCCCGCACGTGCCGCCCGGCGCGGCCGGCGATCTGGCCGAGTTCGGCCGGATTGAGGTTGCGGAACTGGTAGCCATCGAATTTCCGGTCCTGGGCGAAGGCGACGTGATCGACGTCGAGGTTGAGGCCCATGCCGATCGCATCGGTCGCCACCAGATATTCGACGTCGCCCGCCTGATAGAGCGCGACCTGCGCATTGCGGGTGCGCGGGCTGAGCGCCCCCAGCACGACCGCCGCGCCGCCGCGCTGCCGGCGGATGAGCTCGGCGATGGCATAGACCTCATCGGCGGAAAAGGCGACGATGGCGGAACGCTGCGGCAGCCGCGTGATCTTCTTCTGCCCGGCGTAAAGGAGATGCGAAAGCCGCGGCCGCTCGACGATCGTAATCCCGGGCAGGATGTGCTGCAGAATCGGCCGCATCGTCCCTGCACCCAGCAGCAGCGTTTCATCACGGCCGCGAAGGTGCAGGATGCGGTCGGTGAAGATATGGCCGCGCTCGAGATCGCCGGCGAGCTGCACCTCGTCGATCGCGACAAAGGCGGCTTTGGTCTCCCGCGGCATCGCCTCGACCGTGCAAACGGAAAAACGCGCATTGGGCGGCGAAATCTTTTCTTCGCCGGTGACCAGCGCCACGTTCTGCAAACCGACCTTCTCAACCACCCGCGTATAGACCTCGCGGGCCAGGAGCCTGAGCGGCAGGCCGATCACGCCGGTCCCGTGTGCGACCATGCGCTCGATGGCATAATGGGTCTTACCGGTATTGGTTGGTCCAAGCACCGCGGTCACACCGCGCCCGCTCAGAATCATCGGCTGCGAAGTCAGAGTCATGGTCCATGCAAGTGAGGCAAGCGCGCCCCGGGAAAAGTTTTGCCCTCTCGATGAGGCACAGAACACATGGACAGCTGCCGCCGCAAACGCAAGGGCAGATTTCAAAATGCGCCGGGGATTGCGACCTTTGCGAGTCGTCTAGGCGGTCCGAGTTTCCGATTTGGAACAGCGTGAGAACGAATCAGAGACGAATCGCTGACTCCTGCTGATTCAGCTTTTGTTCACGGCTAAGTATTGATTTTGAATCACTTTTTCCTACTAAATGCTGAATCGCGGGACTCTCTCCTGTTCGCATTTTTGTCGCCCTGCCGGAGGTCTGTCATGCGCTTTTAGTCAAGTGAAAAATGCGCCGAAATTAACCCTTTGATCAAATCCGGAACGAATCGGCGACGGATCGCCGACTGTGCTGTTTTCCCCTTTCGTTCACGGCCATATCTGGTGGCGTCGTGATGGTCCGCCGCTAGATGCGGGGCAGCGGAAAGGTCTCGTCACGTCGGTGTTAATCTTCCGGCGAGCAAATTCACACAGCGTTAAGCCTGGCCCGCTTGCGCCGCTGGACCGATCAAAAACGGAACGAATCACCGACGAATCGAAGACATCCAGGCCTTCCCGCTTTGTTCACCGCAACCTATTGTATATAAACGCCTTTTTAACCATACGAGCGATTTGTCGGGGGTGACGGTTCACAAACCATGAATCGCCTTGCGTCCTAATTCACGCGCCCAACCGGGAACAAAAATCGCCAATGCGTGTTTCTTGTCCATCCAGATTGCGGATGAAATGAAGGAAAAACACCATGCTTGGCACGATACTTCTCGTTATCCTCATTCTGCTCTTGATCGGAGCCTTGCCAAATTGGGGTTATAGCCGTGGCTGGGGCTATGGACCTTCCGGCGGTTTGGGGCTAGTTCTCGTCATTATCATTATCCTTGTACTAATGGGCCGCATCTAAAGCCCGACAACCTGGGGAGTTACGACATGATGAAGAAGATTGTTCTTATTGGCGCGCTCGTGGGCGCTCTCGCATCCTGCACGGCGACCGAGCAGGGCACGGCGATCGGCGCCGGCACCGGTGCGGTCATCGGCGGCGCCGTCACCAACAGCTGGGGTGGTGCCGCTGTCGGCGCCGTTGCCGGCGGCCTGACCGGCGCTCTCATCGGCCAGTCGGTCGAACGCCGCGGCTACTGCATCTATCGCGATCGCTACGGCCGCCGCTACGAGGCTCGTTGCCGCTACTGACCGGCAAACGCATATCGGACTTCCCAACGGGCGCTTCGGCGCCCGTTTTTCTTTGCCGGCGGGTCCGTCAACGGGACGTTGACGATCGCGAGAGAGGCGAGGAACGTAGGCAGCGCAACATACCCTTTCTCCCCAGCGGGGAGAAGGTGCCGGCAGGCGGATGAGGGGGCTACACGGAACATCCCTCCCCCTATGGAAATCCCGGATGGGTGGGTGATTGGAAAGACCGGCGGCGCCGGCCCCCTCATCCGCCCTACGGGCCCTTCTCCACGAGGGGAGAAGAGGGAATCGAGAGGCCACGTGCTATCCCTTCGCCCCGTTTACGTGAAAAGGACGGGCCGAGACCAATGGTTCGGCCCTGTTGTTTCGAGTAAGGGGCTAGGTGGCTTTGCTCGGAGGATCTGCTGTCTTAAACGAAGAACTGCCCGCCATTGGCCGTCAGCGTCGAACCGGTGATGAAGCCGGCATCGTCGGAGACGAGGAAGGTGACGCAGCGCGCGATTTCTTCCGGTTCGCCGAGCCGGCCGACCGGGATCTGCGGAATGATGCGTTCATTCAGCACTTTCTCCGGCACGGCAAGCACCATTTCCGTCCCGATATAACCGGGGCAGATGGCATTGACCGTGATGTTTTTCGCCGCCCCTTCCTGGGCAAGCGCCTTGGTAAAGCCGAGATCGCCCGCTTTGGCCGCCGAATAGTTCGCCTGGCCCATCTGGCCCTTCTGGCCGTTGATCGAGGAGATATTGACGATGCGGCCGAAGCTGCGGTCGCGCATGCCGCTCCAGACCTGATGCGTCATGTTGAACAGGCCGGTCAGGTTGGTGTTGATCACCTCGTGCCACTGTTGCGGCGTCATCTTGTGGAACATCGCGTCGCGGGTGATGCCGGCATTGTTGACGAGGATTTCGACCGGCCCGATCTCTCGTTCGACCTTGGTGATCCCTTCACCGCAGGCAGCGTAGTCCGAAACATCCCATTTGAATACTGCAACGCCGGTGACGTCGTGGAAGGCATGAGCCTTCTCGTCATTACCGGCATAAGTGGCCGCAACCCTGTAGCCGGCATTTTTCAGCGCCATGGATATCGCCGCGCCGATGCCGCGTGTACCTCCGGTGACCAGAGCCACTCTGCTCATGTTCCGCTCCCCCTCTGTGTTTTCGCCACTCGTGGCGGCATTTCAATCAATGACGGATCGTATGCTATTAAAGTGCTTCAAAGCACATGGCGACGCCCATGCCGCCGCCGATGCAAAGCGTGGCGAGGCCCTTCTTCGCGCCGCGGCGCTTCATCTCGAACAGCAGCGTGTTGAGAATGCGCGCGCCGGAGGCGCCGATCGGATGCCCGATCGCAATCGCCCCGCCATTGACGTTGACGATCGACGGATCCCAACCGAGATCCTTGCTGACGGCGCAAGCCTGAGCCGCGAAGGCCTCGTTGGCCTCGACAAGATCGAGATCGTTCACAGACCAGCCGGCCTTTTCCAGCGCCTTGCGCGACGCCGGGATTGGGCCGGTGCCCATGATCGAAGGATCGACGCCCGCCGTTGCCCAGGAAACGATGCGGGCAAGCGGCTGAATGCCGCGCCGGGCCGCTTCCGCCTCGCTCATCAGCACGGCGGCGGCAGCGCCGTCGTTGAGACCGGAGGCATTGGCGGCGGTGACCGTGCCATCCTTGTCGAAGGCCGGGCGCAGCTTGCCCATCGCCTCGAGCGTCGCGCCGTGGCGGATATATTCATCGGAATCGACGGTCACGTCGCCCTTACGTGTCTGGATAACGTAGGGAATGATCTCGTCGGTGAAGCGGCCGGCCTTCTGCGCCGCCTCCGCCTTGTTCTGCGAGGCGACGGCGAACTGATCCTGGTCGTCGCGCGACAGCTGCCACTGCCGTGCGACGTTCTCGGCGGTGATGCCCATATGGTAGCCGTGAAAAGCGTCGGTCAGGCCGTCCTTGATCATCGTGTCGACCATCTTCATGTCGCCCATCTTCGTGCCGCTGCGCAAGTGCGCGGCATGCGGCGCCATCGACATGGATTCCTGGCCGCCGGCAACGATGATCCTGGCGTCGCCGGTGGCGATCTGCTGCATGCCGAGCGCGATGGCGCGCAGGCCCGAGCCGCAGAGCTGGTTGACGCCCCAGGCCGTCGTTTCCTTCGGAAGGCCGGCCTTGATCGCCGCCTGACGGGCCGGGTTCTGGCCTTCGCCCGCGGCCAGCACCTGACCGAGGATCACCTCATCAACCTCGCCGGCGTCGACGCCGGCGCGCGCGAGCGCGCCTCTGATGACGGCCGCGCCGAGTTCATGCGCGGGGACCGTTGCGAATGCGCCGTTGAACGAGCCGACGGCTGTCCGACCTGCGCTGGCGATGACGACGGATGAATTGCTCATGGGGAGGCTCCTCGTTTTTCGTCCCACTTACATAAGGGGAAACTGGCAAAGCTTTGAGCACAAGTCAAACGGGAAGACTGGCCGCCGCGATTTTTCGGCGGCAGCCGTCAAAGCCGATTCAGCTGATCTGTTAAAGGTTTGCCGCAACGCACAAAGAGATTGTCACCGGCCTTCTTTTGCGTTTACAGTCTGAAGTGGAGGAACATCCAAAAATCAGACGGGGGTTCAGGAGGCTGATATGGCGAAGAACGAGGGTCAGATAGTCATCAAGAAATACGCCAATCGCCGCCTATACAATACAGGCACCAGCACCTACGTGACGCTGGAAGATCTGGCGGAGATGGTGAAGAAGGGCGAAGATTTTACCGTCCAGGACGCAAAAAGCGGGGATGACATCACCCATTCGGTGCTGACCCAGATCATCTTCGAGCAGGAATCGAAAACCGGCAACACACTGCTTCCGATCTCCTTCCTGCGCCAGCTGATCACCTATTACGGTGACCAGATGCAGATGGTCGTGCCGAGCTTCCTCGAACATTCGATGCGCGCCTTCAGCGAACAGCAGTCCCAGATGCGCGAACAGGTAAACCGTGCCTTCGGCGAAACGCCGCTCGGCAAGAACCTGCAATTGCCGATGCAGATGGTCGAGGACCAGGTTCGCCGCAATACCGAGCTGTTTCAGCAGGCAATGCAGATGTTTTCGCCATTCATGACGCCGCCGGCGGCCAAGGAAAGCCGCAAGGCCGAGGCCAAGGATATCGACGAGCTGAAGGAGCAACTCCGCGCTCTCCAGAATAAACTCGACAACCTATAGACCGATAGAGACATCCCGCCCGGCGCTTCGGATCGAAACGGCAAAACCGCCGATCACATCGATCAGAGCGATCGTCATCAAAATGAAGAACACTTGCGTCGCAGCGTCCTGGACGAGCAGAAACTCGACCAGGAAGGCGATGAAGACCAGCATCGACAATATGTGGTTGAGCAGGTTGCCGGGCCCGGTTCGCGTTGCTTTCAGGATTTCGAAGAACAACACGATGAGGGCGACGACTATGAAGAGATCGCCGAGCGCCATGCTCCAGATCGCGCCCGAGAGCATCGACAGCACGATGATGTCGTGCTGCAAGGTTGCGATGCCGCCGCCGCCCATCAGGCCGAGCATCGCCAGATTGTAAAGAATAAACGGAATAATCATCAGCGGCATTGCGGCTACCATCGGCAATCTCCTTGCGCAGGAAGAATACTGCCGCAAACCGCTGCCCTACTGCAAGTCGTTGCAAATATTATCTTGCCGAAATGCAAAAGGCCGGCATGAAGCCGGCCTTGAAACTTGCGATCGGATGATCCAGATCGGAAATTACGCGCTTTCCTTCGGCGTCAGAACCTGGCGGCCGCGATACATGCCGGTCTTCAGATCGATATGGTGCGGGCGGCGCAGTTCGCCGGAGTTCTTGTCTTCGACGTAGGTCGGAGCCTTCAGCGCGTCAGCCGAACGGCGCATGCCACGCTTGGACGGGCTCGTTTTTCTCTTCGGTACAGCCATTTTTCTTACTCCACTTGCGGGCAAGACATTCCCACGGCCAGACTGGCGGCCGAAACGGACATGTCGCGATTTCGGAAATTTTGCGCGCTTATACATGCAAGGGGCGGCCTTGACCAGTCCCCATGCATATTTTTTGCGAAGCCGATGATTCGAGCCTCAGACCTCGTCTTCCGCCACGATCCACGGCTCGGCACGGGCGGCCTCTTCCCATTCCCGCCAGGCCGGATGCGCCTTCATCGTCTCCACATAGGTGAGTGTATCTTCCCGGCTGACGAGATCATAGACGTCGAACCGGTTGACCACAGGCGCAAACATCGCATCCGCGCCGCTGAAGGCGCCAAAGAGAAAGGGGCCGCCGGATTTCTGCAGAAGGTCTCGCCAGATCGTATCAATACGGCCAACATCGGCGTCGACGCCGTCAGGCAATGCGATCCCGCCTTTTGGCCGGCGAATATTCATCGGGCAGGCATTGCGCAGGGCTCGGAAGCCCGAAAGCATTTCCATCGAAACAGAACGGGCGAGCGCCCGTTCGGCACGGTCGCGCGGCCAAAGGCCGGCGTCCGGATAAAGCTCGGCGGTATATTCGATGATCGCCAGCGATTCCCAGATCTTCAAACCACCATGCTGCAGGACCGGAACCCGGCCGCTCGGCGATATCGCCTTGATATTGGGATTGCCGCCCGCGTCGTCGAAGGGGATCAGGACTTCCTCGAAATCGACGCCGGCGCCCGTCAGCGCCATCCACGGCCGGAACGACCAGGAAGAATAATTCTTATTGGCGATGTAGAGCGTCGGTCTGTCCATAGGCCTCTCCCGTTCAGGCATCGAAATCGAAGATCAACAGTTCGTGGAAATGGTTCATGTCCTCGAACACGCAGAACGCCGGCGGCGCAAGCTCGAAAACAGGGGCCTTACGGCGGATATCCTCGGCCACCTCGTTGAGCATTGCCTGCCATCGCGGCAAGGCTTCATCCTCCAGCCGCTCGATCACATAGGCGAAGGTGATGTGGAACTTGTAATCCATATGGTTGGGCTGGCGATAGCCGAGAAGATCGGCAAGCGCGTTGCGCCAGGCGCGCATGACCTTGCGGTCCTTCTCCGTCGCTCCGTCGACGAGCAGGCCCGACGGCCGGGCTTCGACGACGGCGACTTTGAAGGGCTCCGCCATCGAGAAACCTTCGAACCGCGCCGCCATGAGTTCGGTCATATCGTCGATCGGCGTCTCGAGAGGGAGGTCTATAGGCCAGCAGTCCTGCCGGCGCCTGGTCTCGATGACGCCCTCGAAAAGCGTCATGTGAAGGCTTGAGATCGGCGTGAAGAGAAATTGCGGCGCCTCGGGCATCGCCAGATATTTCTCACGCGCCTCGATCAGCGCCGTCAGCGTTCTTGAACCCTTCTCGGGGTGGCAGACGATAGTGTTGCCGGCTTCAGGCAGGAAGCCGCCGATCTTGCCATAGCGGCTGCCGAGATGGGAGGGTAGGTTTTGATTGTGCGTCTTTGAGTAAAGCAGAAGCTCGGGAGAAAAGGTCGGGGCGGTCACGGGCGACTCGGGGCTCTGGTTGGACTGCATTCGCCCATATGGCAGGACCAAGAATGTCAGATGACGCTCGCTGCTACTAACGACAAAGTCTGATCTCACTCATAGATGCACTTGATGTAGTCGCCCGACCCCTGCGCACGCCTCTCGATGACGCCGGCTAGCCGGCGAAGGCCTCGTCCGGGCTTGCCTGCTTTGCGGTCGATCGGGTTCGGCAGCGAAACGGCAAGCAGCGATGCCTGGCGCCGCGTCAGCTTCGAGGCCGGCACCTTGAAATGATGCTGGGCGGCGGCCTCGATACCGTAAATGCCGGGACCCCATTCGGCGATATTGAGATAGATTTCCATCAGCCGCCGCTTAGACAAGACGAAATCCGTGGTGACGGCGAGCGGAAGCTCCATCGCCTTGCGCACGAAGGAGCGGCTGTTCCAGAGAAAGAGGTTCTTGGCCGTCTGCATCGGGATCGTGCTGCCGCCGCGTGTCGCCTGACCTTTCAGCGTGTCCTCGACCAGCATGCGCATCTCCGCCCAGTCGACGCCGCCATGGAAACAATATTGTCCGTCTTCGGACATCATCACCGATTGCACCAGGACCGGAGAGATCTCGTCAAGCGACACCCATCGGCGGTCATAACCGCGCAGCAGCACCAGATCGCGCAGCATCAGCGTCGAGACGGGATGGATGAAGGGCAGCAGATACAAAAAGATCAGCACGTAGGGAAGGACGACCAGCGCCAGCACGGCAACAACGATGCGCTTCAGCACAGGCCGATTTTCGAACCATCGCCGACGGGCCGGCATGTCGGCGATATCCTCTGTCTCCGGCGCTATATCCAAAATGTCCCCAGTCCACTTCGCTCCCCTGTCGTTCTCATAACGCCTGTGAGCCGCTTATGCCAGAGCACATGCGGAATCTTGCGGTGGCCATCGACAATTCCGTTGCAAGCCCCCGTGCCGCATGCCAAACAGCGCCGATGGACGCGAACCGGGACACTTTCGAGACGAGGCTGAAGAACAACGCCCGCGAGATCGAGGCGCTGCTCCTCGCATTGCTGTCGACGAACGCCCTCTCCGACGAAATCGTCAGGCCCGACACCCTGCGCAGCGCCATGCATTATGCCGTGTTGAACGGCGGCAAGCGGCTGCGCCCCTTCCTGGTCGTCGAAAGTGCCGCTCTTCTCGGCGGCGATGCGCAGGCCGCCCTTCGCATAGGCGCCGCGCTCGAATGCGTGCACTGTTATTCCCTCGTACATGACGATCTGCCGGCCATGGACGACGACGACATGCGCCGCGGCAAACCGACGGTGCACATCAAGTTCGATGAAGCCACTGCGATCCTCGCCGGCGACAGCCTGTTGACCTACGCCTTCGACATTGTCGCAGCACCGGAAACGGCGCTTCCCGATGCCAGCAAGGCATCGCTGGTGCTTGCTCTTGCGCGCGCCGCCGGTCTCGGCGGCATGGCCGGCGGCCAGGCGCTCGATCTGGCGGCGGAAAGACAGGCTCCAGACGAGGCCGGCATTATCCGCCTGCAGGCGATGAAAACGGGCGCGCTGATCCGCTTCGCCTGCGAGGCTGGCGCCATCATCGCGGGAAGCCCGCAGGACGATCGCCGCCGCCTGCGCGCCTTCGGCGAAAAGATCGGCCTTGCCTTCCAGCTCGCCGACGACATTCTCGACCTGACCTCGGATGCCGCAACCATGGGCAAGGCGACCGGCAAGGATGCGGCCCGCGGCAAGGGAACGCTCGTGGCACTGCACGGCATGGAATGGGCCGAGACCGAGCTCCGCCGGCATGTCGCCGACGCCGAGGCGCTGCTGGCTCCCTACGGCGCGCGTGCATCGACCCTCATTGCCGCGGCGCATTTCATCGCCGACCGGAAAAGTTAGATCAGGCTGCCAATATTTCCTTGAGAGCAGACATCAGGCGGGCGCATTCCTCGTCCGTGCCGATGCTGATGCGCAGGAACTCCGAAATGCGCGGCTCGTCGAAGCGCCGGACGAGCACGCCACGCTCCCGCAGCTCGGCCAGAAGTGCCGCGCCCGATCGGCTCTCGTGCCTCGCGAAGATGAAATTCGCCTGGGACGGCAGCACTTGGAAACTCAACGCTTCCAACTGCCGGACAAGGTTTTCCCGGCTGGCGATGATTTTCCGCCGGCATGTCTCGAACCACGCCTCGTCTTTGATCGCCGCCGTCGCGCCGACCTGTGCCAGGCGATCGAGCGGATAGGAATTGAAGCTGTCCTTGACCCGCACCAGCGCCTCGATCAGATCCCGGTGCCCCACGGCGAAACCGACGCGCAGACCTGCGAATGAACGAGATTTCGACAAGGTTTGGATGACCAGCAGGTTGGGATAGCGAGAAATGAGCGGCACGGCGCTTTGCCCGCCGAAATCGACATAGGCCTCATCGATCACGACGACCACATTGGGATGGGCGGCAAGAAGCGCCTCGATCCCGGCCAGCGGCAGGCTGATACCCGTCGGTGCATTCGGATTGGGGATGATGATTGCCCCGCACGGTCTGTCGTAATCCGACAGCCGGATCCGGAACTGATGGTCGAGAGGTATCTCGATAGCCTCGATGCCATATAGCAGGCTATAGGTGGGATAGAAGCTGTAGGTCACATCGGGATAGAGAAGCGGCAGATCGTGGTTCAGCAGCGCCTGGAACGTATGGGCGAGAACCTCATCGGAGCCGTTGCCGACGAACACTTGTTCGGCCGTCAGCCCGAAACGGGCGGCGATCGCCTCGCGCAACTCGGTGGCGGCGGGATCGGGATAGAGCCGCAGACGATCGTCCGTCGCTTGCCTGATCGCCTCGATCGCCTTTGGGGACGGCCCGTAGGGATTCTCATTGGTGTTGAGCTTGACCAGACCGGGAATGCGCGGCTGCTCGCCCGCGATATAGGGCCGAAGCTTGCTGACGATATCAGACCAATACCGGCTCATTCGAACGCGCGGGCCTTCATTCCGCCGCCGTTCGCTGGCCGAAGCGCTTCTCGATATAATCGACGACCAGCGCCTCGAAATCGGCGGCGATGTTGGGGCCGCGCAGCGTCAGCGCTTTCTTGCCGTCGATGAAAACGGGAGCGGCCGGCGTCTCACCGGTGCCGGGAAGCGAAATGCCGATATCGGCATGTTTGCTTTCGCCCGGCCCGTTGACGATGCAGCCCATGACGGCGACGTTCAGCGCCTCGACGCCTGGATATTTCTCACGCCAGACCGGCATGTTCTTGCGAATGTCGTTCTGAATGTTCTGCGCCAGTTCCTGGAACACCGTCGAGGTCGTGCGTCCGCAGCCGGGACAGGCGGCCACGACCGGCACGAACTGCCGGAAGCCCATAACCTGCAGGATTTCCTGCGCCACCTGGACTTCGCGCGTGCGGTCGCCGTTCGGCTCGGGCGTCAGTGAGACGCGGATCGTATCGCCGATGCCGTGCTGCAGCACGAAGCCCATGGCAGCCGACGAAGCGACGATGCCCTTGCTGCCCATGCCGGCTTCGGTGAGGCCGAGATGCAGCGCATGGTTCGAACGTTCGGCGAGCATGGAATTGACGGCGATCAGGTCCTGCACCTGGCTGACCTTGGCCGACAGAATGATGCGGTTGCGCGGCAAGCCGATTTCCTCGGCAAGAGCGGCCGAAAGCAGCGCCGACTGCACGATCGCCTCCCGCGTCACCTGCCTGGCCGACAGCGGCGAGCCGGCCTCGGCATTCTGATCCATCAGCGCCGTCAAGAGATCCTGATCGAGCGAGCCCCAGTTGACGCCGATGCGCACCGGCTTGTCATAGCGGATCGCCATCTCGATGATCTCGGCGAACTGCTTGTCCTTCTTGTCCTTGAAGCCGACATTGCCGGGATTGATGCGGTATTTCGCCAGCGCTTCGGCACAGGCAGGATGATCGGCAAGCAGCTTGTGGCCGATATAGTGGAAGTCGCCGATCAGCGGCACGTCCATGCCGAGCCGCAGCAGCCGCTCGCGGATCTTCGGCACGGCGGCGGCACTCTCGTCGCGATCGACGGTGATGCGCACCAATTCCGAGCCGGCCCGGTGCAGGGCCGCGACCTGCGCAACGGTCGAATCGATATCGGCCGTGTCGGTATTCGTCATCGATTGCACGACGATCGGCGCGCCGCCGCCAACGATGACGCCGCCGACATCGACGGCGACGGAAGCGCGGCGCGGTTTCGGATCAAATTCGGCGGCTGACAACATGCAGAGTTCTTGCACCCCTAAAAACAGTGCCTTTCAGGTGGATCAAGCCCGGCTGCTTGTCAACCGCTTCCCATATCACTTTTGTTCCGGGGCGGCTCAGTGGCCGCCTCCGGAGACCCCATCGGCATAATGGGCCAGCTTGGAAAATATGAGAACGAACAGCAGCAGCACCGGCAGCGCCATGAAGACGACGGCAAAGCCGATGTGTTCGGCAACGAAGCCGATCACCGACGGCGCGACCAGCATGCCGGAATAACCCATGGTCGTGACGACCGAGATGCCGATTCCGGGTTTGAGGCCGGGAATATTGCCTGCAGCCGAGAAAGCGATCGGCACCATATTTGATATGCCGATGCCGCAAAGGGCAAAGCCCAGAATGGCGATCTCAGCGTCCGGCGCAAGGCTCGCAAGCAACATGCCGACGATGGCAAAGAGCGTGCAGATGCGTAGCGTCTTGACGCCCCCGAGGCGATCGCGCACCAGATCGCCGGCAAATCGCATGATCGCCATCGTCGCCGAAAAGGCCGCAAACCCAAGACCTGAAAGCGCCACCGACGCCCCCATGTCCTGCCGCAGATAGAGCGCGCCCCAATCCAGAACCGCGCCTTCCGGCACCATCGAGAACAGCGCCATCAAGCCGAGCAGCCACGGCAGCGGCACCATCGGCAGCCTCGTCTTCTCCTTTTTGGCATCGGGATGGGGCGGATCCGCAAGGATCATCGGCCATGCCAGAGCGAGGAAGATCGCCGCCAGTACGGTCGCGAGCTGCGCATGGCCGAGAACGCCGAGTTTAGCAATCACGATGCCGCCGAGGCCCGAGCCGATCAAGCCGCCGAGGCTCCAGAAAGCATGACAGGACGACATGATGGCGCGGCGCATGGATTTTTCGACGGACACGGCATTGGCGTTCATCGCCACATCCATGGCGCCGATGAAGCCGCCGAACAGGAAGAGCGAGATTGCCGCGGTAATCACATTCGGCGCGAGCGTCAGAGCCAGGAGCAGCGGCAGCACGCAGACGGCGGTTGCCCGAACAACGACGCGCGAGCCATGCCTGGCGATCTGCGCGCCGGCGATCGGCATCATGACCAGCGAGCCGACGCCGAAGACGATGATCATCAGCCCGAGCTCGAACTTGCTCAGCCCGAGACGCTCGGCAAAATCCGGGATCTTCGGCGCCCAGCAGCCGACGACAAAGCCGTTCATGAGAAAGAGCAGGGAAACCGCCGCCCTGCTTCTGGTAATGAAGCCGCTGCGGACCCCCGACGGCGCATTCACATGACTGTCCATTTTCGGTCTTTCCTCGCTATCGGGCTTGGGAGCACCCGTTTTCTAAACTCCGCGACGGCGGCTCAGTTCGTTTTTTCGGCGATAACGGTCCGGCAGCCGCGCTCGCGATAACCCGCAAGAATGGCGGGATCGGCATCGTGCTCGACGACCAGGCACTCGCAATGCGCAACCGGAAGGATGCTGTGGGGTGCAGCCGTACCGAATTTCTCCGAGGTCACCGCCGCCATAATCCTTTTGCTTCTCGATGCCGCAAACCGCTTGAACTCAGCATCCTCGAAACCGAAGGTCGTGATGCCGGCCTCGAGATCGATGCCGCAGGCGCCAAGAATGCAGAGATCGGGCGAAATCTGTTCCATATCCCGCAAGGCCTTGGCGCCGAGCGCGCCGCCCGTCTGCCGGTCCACCATGCCGCCGATCAGGATGACATTGACGGCTGGCTTGTCGATGAGCGCTGCGGCGATCACCGGCGCATTCGTCGCAGCCGTCAGTTCGAGTTCGGCAGGCAGGGCATTGGCAATTGCCAGATTGGTGCTTCCGGCATCGAAAAACACGCAGGAACCGGCAGCGATCTGCTTTGCCGCAGCCCGCGCCAAGGCCTGCTTGCGGTCGGCAGCAAATCCCACGCGCTGCGTCAGGCTTCCATGCGCCGGCGACACCGGCAAGGCGCCGCCATAGACCCGCTCGCAGAGGCCTGCCGCCGCCATCTCGCGCAAGTCGCGCCGCACCGTATCCTCGGAGACGCCGAATTCGAGCGCAAGTTCCGCCGCCAGCACCCGGCCGTTCAGCCGCAGCCGCTCGGAAATCACACCTTGGCGCTCTCGCAACAGAAAATCCTGCATGTTTTTACCGGATCGAAAGTTGAATGATATGAAACGTGCATAAACGTTTATGACTGTGCATGCAACATGCACGGTCACACGTTTTCCGGCCGGTTGAAATAAACGGTAAACGAGGGCTGGTTCGTGCAATTCGAGGCCCAGGCAACCGCCTGAGAAAAATATTTGCACTTGCTGCTTTTATTCGCAGTTTTCTTCGCTTCCGGCGCCCTAGTTTTCTGCGAACTATGGCGCATCCGCTAACAACCTCCCAAGGATGGATAAAACAATGAACTGGTTGAAAACCGTCGCCGCTGCTGCCCTCATTCAGGCTGCTGCCCTCCTGCCCGCTCATGCCGGCGAAAACCTTGCCGCCATCAAATCGGCCGGCGTCTTCAAGATCGGCACCGAGGGCACCTATGCGCCCTTCACCTATCATGACGAAAGCGGCAAGCTCGTCGGCTTCGACGTCGAGATCGGCGAAGCCATCGCCGCCAAGCTCGGCGTCAAGGCAGAATTCGTCGAAGGCAAGTGGGACGGCCTGATCGCCGGCCTCGACGCCAAGCGCTACGACACCGTCATCAACCAGGTCGGTATCACCGAAGCCCGCAAGCAGAAATACGACTTCTCCGAACCCTATATCGCTTCCAAGGCCGTGCTGATCGTTCGCGAGGGCGACGACAGCATCAAGACCTTTGCCGACCTGAAAGGCAAGAAATCAGCCCAGTCGCTAACCAGCAACTTCGGCAAGATCGCAACGGAATCCGGCGCCGAGCTCGTCGGCACCGATGGTTTCGACCAGTCGATCCAGCTTGTGCTGACCAAGCGCGCCGACGCGACGATCAACGACAGCCTGTCCTTCCTCGATTTCAAGAAGCACAAGCCGGATGCGCCGGTAAAGATCGCCGCCGAGCAGGAGAACGCCGATTATTCCGGCATCATCATCCGTAAGAACGAGCCTGAGCTTCTCGCGGAAATCAACAAGGCGCTTGCCGACATCAAGGCGGACGGCACTTACAAGAAGATCGCCCACAAATATTTTGGCCAGGACGTTTCCAAGTAAGCTCCATTTGAAAAGAAGTCCCCTCCCCACCCCTCCCCACAAGGGAGAGGGGCTTTAGCGAGGCGCCGCCTCATCTCAAAATAAACGTCTCGACTTGCAGTTCGGTCGCTATTTCGTGAGGGGCGAGAGCTAGATTAAGTCCCTCCCCCTTGTGGGGAGGGGTTGGGGAGGGGTATTCCGAAACACCACGACCCACCGACTGGAAAGAACACCCCTTGGCGCACTGGCTCCAACTGATGGCGGAATCGCTTCCCTCGCTCCTCTGGGCGGGATTGATCTTCACCATTCCGCTGACGCTGCTCTCCTTCACCTTCGGTCTGATCCTCGGCCTGATCACGGCGATCGCCCGTCTTTTCGGTCCGGCGCCCGTCGCGGCGATTGCCCGGTTTTATGTCTGGGTTATTCGCGGCACGCCACTGCTCGTCCAGCTCTTCGTGATCTTTTACGGCCTGCCGAGCATCGGCATTCTGCTCGACGCCTTTCCTGCCGCGCTGATCGGCTTCACCCTGAATATCGGAGCCTACAGCTCAGAGATCATCCGCGCGGTCATCTCCTCCGTGCCGAAGGGCCAGTGGGAAGCGGCCTATTCGATCGGCATGAGCTGGCGTCAGGCGATGAGCCGAACGATCCTGCCGCAGGCAGGCCGCGTCGCCGTGCCGCCTCTGTCGAACACCTTTATCTCGCTGGTCAAGGATACCTCGCTTGCCGCCGCCATCACCGTGCCGGAGCTCTTCCAGGCGGCACAACGCATCGTCGCCACCACCTACGAGCCGCTGATCCTTTATATCGAGGCGGCGCTGATCTATCTGGTCCTCAGCTCCGTCCTCTCGCAGCTGCAGGTGCGGCTGGAACGTCGTTTCGCGCGTTATGGCGGCATGCTGGAGGCAAACGCATGATCGAGCTTTCCAACCTCGAGAAGCGCTTCGGCGATGCCGTCATTCTGAAGGATATCAGCATTCGCATTCCCGAGGGCAGCGTCACCGCGCTCGTCGGGCCGTCCGGTGGTGGCAAGAGCACGTTACTGCGCTGCATCAACCTGCTCGAGATCCCGACATCGGGCGCGATCCGCCTCGGCGAGGAAGAGCTTTCCTTCGCGCCCGGCAAACGCTTGGGCTGGCAGGCGATCCAGAAAATCCGCCGTCAGACCGGCATGGTCTTCCAGAATTTCCAGCTCTTTCCGCATCAGACCGCGATCGAAAACGTTATGGAAGGTCTGGTCACGGTGCTGAAGTGGCCGAAGGAGAAAGCGCGCGAACACGCCATGGAACTGTTGACCAAGGTCGGCATGGCGCACAAGACCGATGCCTGGCCCTCGACCTTATCGGGTGGTCAGCAGCAACGTGTGGCAATCGCCCGGGCCCTTGCGCCGTCGCCACGGGTGCTTCTCTGCGACGAGCCAACCTCGGCGCTCGATCCGGAACTCTCGGCGGAGGTGGTCGATGTACTGGGCCAGCTTGCCCGTGAAGGCACGACGATGGTCATGGCCACCCATGATCTCCGGCTCGCCTCGAAAATCGCCAATGACGTCGTCTTCCTGGAGGCTGGAAGCGTGGTGGAAACGGGCAGCGCGAAAGCCATTTTCAGCGCGCCCAAGCGCGAACGCACCAAGCGTTTCATCTCAACGATCAACGCCGCCCATACTTACGATATCTGAAACGTCTCACGTGAATCGTGATTCACGTGAGACGCTTTGCTTCTCGGCGAACTGCCCTCAGGCTGAGGTGACGACAGAACGCGCTGCCTTCAACGCGTTGCCCCACCAGCTGAGCTGATCGAGCTGGTTCTTGGCCGCCTCGTTGAGGTGCGGGTAATCGCCAAGGTTCTTGCCTTCCTTGAGCACGCTCAGATATTCGCTGAAAGCGATGTGCACGCCCGTTTTCACCGAGGCGGCGCCCATTTCCACGAAGATCAGCCTCAGATGCTCGACGGCGCGCGCACCGCCGACGCCGCCGTAACCGACGAAGGCGACCGGCTTCTGGATGAACTCGCCGAGATCGATAGCGTTCTTCAGAACCGCCGTTGGCGCATGATTGTACTCGGCGACGGTGAATATGTAGCCGTCAAATTCGCGCAGCTTCTTCTTCCAGCGCTCGGCGGTGTCGCTTTCCGCCGTGGTGGCGCGCTCTTCGCCAAAGAAATGCATGGGATAGTCGAGAAGATCGAGAACCTCGACTTCCAGATCGGAGCGTTGGCCGACGAGCCCGGCAATCCATTTTGCCGGATGTTCGGCAAAACGGCCAATACGAGTGCTGCCGACAATGACGGCGATCTTCAATTTGCTCATGAAATCGTTTCCTGATTGATCTTGGGAGGGGCAGGCAGGCAAGTCTACGAAAAAGCCTCCCCGCCGGGCAAGGCGAGGAGGCTATTCGCCTTTCGAAAAAGCCGGCCTTTTAACAGCCTGGCTCTACACAATCGGGTGATCAGCCCGACCTGGCAAGGAGGGCGGACGAAACCTTTCGTGCCGTTCGCTCATCCGCCGTAAACCACAAGCAGGTCCTTCGCATCGATCTGGTCGCCGGCCTTGACCAGCACTTCGGCAATGGTGCCGTCCTTTTCCGCATGGATCGCGGTTTCCATCTTCATCGCCTCGATGGAGACGAGCACGTCACCGGCACTGACGGCTTGGCCCGGCGAGGCGAAGACGCGGCTGATGACGCCGGGCATCGGCGCGCCGACATGGACGGCGTTGCCGATCTCGGCCTTGCGACGCACGGCCGCCCCGGTCGCCCCATGGGCCCGGTCGGGCACCTTGATGCGGCGCGGCTGGCCGTTGAGCTCGAAGAAGACGGTGACCATGCCCTGGCTGTCGGTGGCGCTCATCGCCTGGTTGACGATGACGAGCGTCTTGCCCTTTTCGATATCGGCAAACAGCTCCTCGCCGTCCGCCAGCCCATAGAAATAGGCCGGCGTCGGCAGCACCGAAACCGGGCCGTAGGTATCGGAGGCAAGCGCAAAGTCGGTGAAGACCTTCGGATACATCAGATAGGAAGCGAATTCGAAGTCGCTGACCGCGCGCTCCAGTTTTTTCTCGATGACCTTGCGTTCCACATCGAGATCGGCCTCCTTGAGCAGTGAGCCCGGTCGCACCGTATAGGGTTTTTCGCCCTTCAATGCCTTCTTCTGCAGCGCTGCCGGCCATCCCGACGGCGGCTGGCCGAGATCGCCCTTCAGCATCGAGACCACCGATTCCGGGAAGGAGACTTCGCGCTCGGGGCTGACGACGTCGGCGACCGTCAGGTCCTGGCTGACCATCATCAGCGCCATGTCGCCAACGACCTTGGAGGAGGGCGTCACCTTGACGATATCGCCGAACATCTGGTTGGCGTCGGCATAGGCCTGCGCCACCTGGTGCCAGCGGGTTTCCAACCCTAGCGAGCGGGCCTGTTCCTTGAGGTTGGTGAACTGACCGCCCGGCATTTCATGCAGATAGACCTCCGATGCCGGCCCTTTGAGATCGCTTTCGAAGGCGGCATACTGGTTGCGCACCGCTTCCCAATAGAAGGAGATGCGGCGGATCCATTCCGGATCGAGGCCGGGATCGCGCTCGGAGCCGGAGAGCGCCTCGACGATCGAGCCGAGACAGGGCTGCGAGGTATTGCCGGACAGCGCATCCATTGCCGCGTCGACGGCATCGACACCGGCTTCGACGGCGGCAAGAACCGTTGCCGCCGAAATGCCCGAGGTGTCATGCGTGTGGAAATGGATCGGCAGGCCGGTCGCTTCACGCAGCGCCTTGAACAGAACCTTGGCAGCAGCCGGCTTCAGAAGGCCCGCCATATCCTTGACCGCAATGATATGGGCACCGGCCTTCTCAAGCTCGACGGCAAGGTTGGTGTAATATTTCAGGTCGTATTTCGGGCGGGCGGAATTGAGGATATCGCCGGTGTAGCAAATCGCCGCCTCGCAGAGCTTGTTCTCCTCGGCAATGGCATCCATCGACACCCGCATGTTCTCGACCCAGTTCAGGCAGTCGAAGACGCGGAAGAGATCGATGCCGCCCTTGGCCGCCTGGCGGACGAAGTATTTGACGACATTGTCGGGATAGTTGGTGTAGCCCACACCATTGGCGCCGCGCAGCAGCATCTGCAGGAGCAGGTTCGGCGCGCCCTCGCGGATCAGCGCCAGGCGCTCCCACGGATCTTCCGTAAGGAATCGCATCGAGACGTCGAAGGTGGCGCCGCCCCAGCATTCGAGCGACAAGAGGTTCGGCAGCGCATGCGCATAGGTGCCGGCGATCCTGGCGATGTCATAGGTGCGCATGCGGGTGGCGAGCAGCGACTGGTGACCGTCGCGCATTGTCGTGTCGGTCAGAAGCACCCGCTTCTCGTTGCGCATCCATTCGCCGAATTTCTGCGGGCCGAGCGTGTCGAGCAGCTGCTTCGTGCCGTCCTTCACCCCGTTGCCATTGGCATAGGGCACCACCGGCCTGGCAGCATTTTCCAACGGCTTCGGCCTGTCCTTGGCCTCGGGATGGCCGTTGACGGTGACGTCGGCGAGATAGGTCAGCAGCTTCGTCGCGCGGTCCTGGCGCTTGACCTGCTGGAAGAGCTCCGGCGTCGTGTCGATGAAGCGAGTCGTGTAGCTGTTGTCGCGGAATTTCGGGTGGCCGATGATCGCTTCGAGGAAGGTCAGGTTGGTGGCGACCCCGCGGATGCGGAATTCGCGCAGCGCCCGGTCCATGCGGGAAATGGCTTCCAGCGGGTTCGGCGCCCAGGCCGTCACCTTGACGAGCAGCGGATCGTAGTAGCGGGTGATGATGGCGCCGGAATAGGAGGTGCCGCCGTCAAGGCGGATACCGAAGCCGGAGGCCGAACGATAGGCGGTGATGCGGCCGTAATCCGGAATGAAATTATGCTCCGGATCTTCCGTCGTCACGCGGCACTGCAGGGCGTGACCGTTGAGACGGATGTTTTCCTGCTTCGGCACGCCCGATTGCGGCGTGCCGATGGCAAAGCCGTCAAGAATATGGATCTGCGCCTTGACGATATCGATGCCGGTGACGACTTCGGTCACCGTGTGCTCGACCTGAATGCGCGGATTGACTTCGATGAAGTAGAATTTGCCGGTATCGGCATCCATCAGATATTCGACGGTGCCGGCGCCGATATAATTGGTCGCCTGCGCGATCTTCAGCGAATAGGCGGCAAGCTCCTGGCGCTGCGCTTCGGTGAGATAGGGTGCGGGCGCCCGCTCGACGACCTTCTGATTGCGGCGCTGAACAGAACAGTCGCGCTCGAAGAGATGCACGACATTGCCGTGGGTGTCGCCGAGGATCTGGCTTTCGACGTGGCGGGCGCGCTCGACGAGCTTTTCGAGATAGACCTCATCCTTGCCGAAGGCGGCCATCGCCTCGCGCTTGGCTTCCGTCACTTCCTTGGCGAGATCGGCCTCGGAACGGATGACGCGCATGCCGCGACCGCCGCCGCCCCAGGAGGCCTTCAGCATGACAGGGTAGCCGATTTCGGCCGCCATCCTGGCGACTTCCTTCATATCGTCCGGCAGCGGTTCGGTCGCCGGCACGACCGGGACGCCGACCGAGATCGCCAAGTTGCGCGCTGCGACCTTGTTGCCGAGCTGGCGCATCGTATCGGCTTTCGGACCGATGAAGATGATGCCGGCCTTGTTGCAGGCATCGACGAATTCCGGGCTTTCCGACAAGAGGCCGTAGCCAGGATGGATGGCGTCGGCACCGGAAAGCTTGGCGACGCGGATCACTTCGTCGATCGACAGATAACTTTCGATCGGCCCGAGATCGCGGGCAAGATGCGGACCGCGGCCGACCTGATAGCTCTCGTCCGCCTTGAAGCGGTGCAGCGCCAGCTTGTCCTCCTCCGCCCAGATCGCCACCGTTTTTATTCCAAGCTCGTTGGCCGCGCGGAAGACGCGAATGGCTATTTCGGAGCGGTTGGCAACGAGTATCTTGGATATGGGCAAAACGGTCTCCTCCGTCGTTCAGACACGGGCATGCTGCACCCGCGAAGAAAATTCTTAACTTCTTGTCACGGGAAGTTCAATTTCTCTTGCGACTGCGAAATGCACTTTCTCGCCATGCCAGGGGCGTCGGCCGACAGTATGCGGCGATTTCAGCGAGATGGATAGAAAAAGCCTAGCTTATCAGACCGTGGCGGAAGGCGAGCGCCACTGCCTGCTGCCTGTTCTTTGCCTTCAGCTTGGCCTGCAGACCGTTCATGTACCAGTCGACGGTATGGTTTGAGATCTTCAACATTTTGCTGATCTCCATCGACGTCATGCCTTCGGCAAGATAGTGGAGGATTTCCATCTCGCGCCGCGTCAGCGGCGTCTCGGTCGGCAGCATCGTTTCCAGCGCCTCGGCCTCGCCTTTCAGGTCAAGCAATCGCCAGAAGGTCTTGCGCGCCACGGCCTCGAGCAGCGCGATTTCCACCGGCGACAAGTCGATCGGCTTGCCGCCGAGGCTGAGACTGCCGAGAATGCCGTTGCGCCCATGAATCGGAAAGAGATAGCCGTCCTCCAATCCGTGGCCGAAGGCATCGACCATCATCTGCTCCATGCGGCGCTGATGCGCATCACCGTCGAAGGCTGCCATGCTCTCCCGCCAGCGGAAAGGCCGTTGCGCATGCGCGAGATAACGCACCATCGGATCGATCCGGACATATTTTTTTGCGGCATATATCTGTAGCCATTGTTCCGGCCAGCGGCCGGCAAGCGGCGCAGCGCGCAGTTCGATCTTCTGTTGCGCCGGGTTTTGCTGCAAATGTCGCAGCAGACCGTAATACTGGAAACCGGAACCGTGGAGGACCTGCTCGAGTTCGGTGACGACGGCGTCCGGATTTGGGCACTCTTCCAGAATGACAAGCAATTGAATTAAAGAATTAATATTCACAAATAGCGCCCTTTGCCCGCACCTGATGCCCGCATCGAGGCCGTTGGCGGCTGTTCAGATTGGTCGCGTAACGGTCTTCTTCAAAAAATGCAGTCTCTAATTTAATGCTGCGCTAAACATTGATTAAAATGCAAGCGCAAATTGTCGCCAGATATAATCATGGCGGAATTCGGGCGCCAGACCCC
Source organism: Rhizobium sp. N621 (assembly GCF_001664325.1). Lineage (NCBI taxonomy): Bacteria > Pseudomonadati > Pseudomonadota > Alphaproteobacteria > Hyphomicrobiales > Rhizobiaceae > Rhizobium > Rhizobium sp. N621. The sequence goes on along the minus strand of NZ_CP013495.1, from coordinate 4,276,268 downwards.
GCGCCGAAAAATCTGAGGAGCCCGAGAGCGCCCCTCTGTTCTATCCTATTGAGGCGGCTTCAAATTCGTCGCAGCTGTGATCGTGCAATCAAGTTCACCACTTGGCGGGCTGAATTCCGAATTCTCCGTTAATCGCCGGTTCAGGTAGCCTTTTGTAGCATCCCATCATTCCCGTTTTCGCAGATGCACAAGAGGTTAGACGTGTCGCTATTCAAGGTCTATGCAAGAGCTCTGCGCTATCTTGGCGCTTACAAGCTCCGCGTATCCCTGGTCGTTATCGCCAACATTGTTCTGGCGACCATCACCATTGCGGAACCGATCCTGTTCGGTCGCATCATCGATGCGATATCGGGCAAGGGCGAAGTCAAACCCATCCTCTTCATGTGGGCTGGTTTCGCCGTGTTCAATACTGTCGCCTTCGTTCTGGTATCCCGCGAGGCCGACCGGCTTGCTCATGGCCGGCGGGCAACGCTGCTGACGGAAGCCTTCGGCCGCATCATTTCCATGCCGCTTGCCTGGCACCATCAGCGCGGCACCTCCAACGCGCTGCATACGCTGCTGCGTGCCTGCGAGACGCTGTTCGGCCTCTGGCTTGAGTTCATGCGCAACCACCTGTCGACGGTCATTGCGCTGTCCCTGCTGGTGCCGACGGCAATGTCGATGGACTTGCGCCTCTCCGCCGTGCTGATCGTGCTTGGCATCGCCTATTGGCTGATCGGCCGCGTGGTCATGAGCCGCACCAAGGATGGCCAGGCTTCGGTCGAAAACCACTACCATACCGTCTTCTCGCATGTCAGCGATTCGATCAGCAACGTCTCCGTTCTGCATAGCTACAACCGTATCGAAGCGGAAACCAAGGCGTTGAAATCCTTCGCCAACCGGCTGCTCGAAGCGCAGTATCCGGTGCTCGACTGGTGGGCGCTCGCCAGCGCGCTGAACCGCATGGCCTCGACCATCGCGATGATGGTGGTTCTGATCATCGGCACGATGCTTGTCCAGTCGGGCGAGCTGCGCATCGGTGACGTCATTGCCTTCATCGGCTTTGCCAACCTGCTGATCGCCCGTCTCGACCTGATGCGCCAATTCGCGACGCAGATCTTCGAGGCCCGCTCCAAGCTCGAGGATTTCTACACGCTCGAAGACTCGGTGCGCGATCGTGAAGAGCCAGCCGGCAACAGCGAGATCAAGAACGTCAAGGGTGCGGTCGAATTCCGCGACGTCTCCTTCGGCTTCGGCAACAGCTCGCAGGGCCTGCACAATGTCTCCTTCTCGGTGAAGGCTGGCCAGACAGTCGCCATCGTCGGTCCGACCGGCGCCGGCAAGACGACGCTGGTCAACCTGCTGCAGCGCGTCTATGACCCGCAGGGCGGCCAGATTCTCGTCGACGGCACCGATATCACCAAGGTGACCCGGAAGTCGCTGCGTCGCCATATCGCTACCGTCTTCCAGGATGCGGGCCTACTGAATCGCTCAATCAGCGACAATATCCGCCTCGGCCGCGAAGGTGCGAGCGAGGAGGACATGCGCCGTGCGGCCGAAGCCGCCGCCGCCGCCGACTTCATCGAGACCCGTGAGGATCGTTACGAAACTCATGTAGGCGAACGCGGCAACAAGCTGTCCGGTGGTGAACGTCAGCGCATCGCGATTGCCCGCGCCATCCTCAAAGACGCGCCGATCCTGGTGCTCGATGAGGCAACTTCGGCGCTCGACGTCGAGACCGAAGCCCGCGTGAAGGCAGCGATCGACAATCTGCGGCAGAACCGCACCACCTTCATTATCGCCCACCGCCTCTCGACGGTCCGCGAAGCCGATATGGTGCTCTTCCTTGATGATGGACGCGTCGTCGAGCAGGGTGGCTTCGATGAGCTCAGCCACAGCAATGGCCGCTTCGCCGCGCTGCTGCGCGCCAGCGGCATCCTGACGGACGAAGAAGTCCGCAAGGCCCACACCACCGAAGCCGCCTGAGCGCTTCGAGTTAAAGAATAAGGCCGGAAGGGCAGACGCTCTTCCGGCCTTTTGTTTGGCGATGTTTATACGCCACGCTTTAGGACTTTGCTCCCCCAAAACCGCTGCGGACGATATGCATTAGCCACATGGCTGTAAGTCATAACTGATTGATCCGCCCGCTGTTCTTCCCTAACCTCGTGCTGTGCCTAAGCACAGGAGAAAACCCATGAAGGTCCTACGCATCGTCGCCAATGTCCAGGCGCCCGACATCATGGCCGCCAAAAGCTTCTATCAGGATATTCTCGGGCTTGATCTCATGATGGATCTCGGCTGGATCGTCACGTTCGGCGCGAATACGTCCATGAAGGTTCAGCTCAGTGTCGCCAGCCAAGGCGGCTCCGGGACTCCGGTGCCCGATCTCTCCATCGAGGTGGATGATCTCGATGCTGCTTTCGAGGCGATGTCTGCTGCCGGCGTTCCGATCGAATACGGGCCGGCCGACGAGCCCTGGGGCGTCAGGCGCTTCTACGTGCGCGATCCTTTCGACCGGCTGGTGAATATTCTCGTTCATAAACGTTGAGCCGGCGGCGTTACAGCGCAGCGCGTCTTTTCAGACGCGCGAAAGGCGCTGCCATGCCGTGGTGCTTTTCGATGCTGATTTCGGGCGCCCGCTAAGCCCGTCGCTCTTCAATCAGACCGGGGATTCCTATTTCCGATTGGTCCGGCGATAGGTATTCGCCGCTCCGCCGACTCGCACAGGCACAGGGACGGCGGCAATCTCCGTCACGAGCTTGTGCTTGATCTTGCCCAGCTGGCGCTTGTGCTCGAGATAGTAGGCATAGGCGAATTGCGTCGCGATGCCCACGATCACGAAGAGCGGGCCAACCAGCGGATCCTTGTTGGTGATATAAAGCACGACCTGGCCGATCATGGCGAGAATCGTGCCGGCGACGAAGATGTTCAGCGAATGACGGCCGAGGATCGTCAGCGGGTGTCCGGCGGGGCGCCGCAGGATGCGCGAGAACGCCGGGATGCTGATGATGAGATAGGTCAGCGCCAGCACATGCAGCAGCCGCGGCAGCGACAGGAAAGTCTTGTCGAAACCAGTGATGACGGTGGGCAGGCCGAGCGCTGCCAGCGAATTGCCGAAAATCCACAGATGGCCGGTGACCCAGACGAAGGATAGCAGGACATAGAAGGCGGCAGCCGCAAGCAGCAGCGGATGCCGCGGGATCGTGCCGCCGCGCTTGATATGCAGGATCGAAACAATTCCAATCGAAAACAGGAACTGCCAGGAGAGCGGATTGAGGAACCAGTAGCCCTCTATCAGCAAATTGTGCGGCGCCACCTCGTAAATGCCGGCCAGCAGCCAGACCGTGCCGGAAACGGCGAGCGCCAGAAGCGGGCTTCGCTCGTTGAGGAGCAGGATGATCGGCACCATCAGCAACAATGCGCCATACATCGGCAGGATATTGTTGTAGCCGATCTGGTGACCGAGCAGCAGCAGCGCCGGAACGCCTTCCTTCAGGTTCATCAGAACCGCCAGGATATTGATCTCGACCAGCAGCCCCGGCCGGTGGAACAGCCACGCACCACAAATGAAGAGCGCCAGCGTCATGAAGGTGGTGATCATATGCGCAAGGTAGAGCGTGAAGGCGCGCCGCGCTGCCTTGGTCGCCGTCTTGATGCGGCCGCCCGGCTTGAAGCGGGAACCGTAGGCGAGGCCGACGGCGATGCCGGAGATCAGGACGAAAGCCTCGGCGGCATCGGAAAAACCGAAATTCTTCGTCGTCACATATTCGAAGACCTGTCCGGGAACATGATTGATGAAAATCATGATCAGAGCCAGGCCACGCAGCACGTCAAGCCTTGTATCGCGCCCCGTCGCAGCAGCGGATGAGGAACTGCGCTCGGTGCCGATGGCCTCGGTCAGCGTGCTTGCCATATGGTTTCTCCTGTTATCCGATTTTGCAAACGCGACGGCGGCCAAAAGGGTTCCCTTTTGGCCGCCGCGAATCGCCGTGTTCTTCAGCGTGGAGAACGCTGTTATCCGAGCGGATATCCCTCTTCGGGATCGGTGACTTCGCTGCCGTTGATCGACAGAGTGTAGCCGCTGGCATTGGACGCTTTTGAGACCGAAATGCGGTATTTGACGCCGCCCCGCTCCACCTCCGCCGCAAAACCGTCCCATTCCGACGGGAGCGACGGACGCACGTGGAGCCGGCCTTCCTTCAGCCGGATACCGAGGATGCCCTCCACCGCGGCCCGGTAAAGCCAGCCGGCCGATCCGGTATACCAGGTCCAGCCGCCGCGCGACGTATAAGGCTCATGCCCATAGACGTCGGCTGCCACGACATAGGGTTCGACCCGGTATTGTTCGGCCGAAGCCTTGTCGAGCGCATGCGTGATCGGATTGAGGATCTGGAAGCAGCGCAGCGCGTCGTCGCCCCGCTTCAGCTCCGCGAGCGCCATCACAACCCAGGTCGCGGCATGGGTATATTGCCCGCCGTTTTCACGCACGCCCGGCGGATAGGCCTTGATATAACCGGGATCCCTGGCGGAATTGACGAAAGGCGGCGTGAACAGCCGGATGATGCGCGCCTCCTCGTCGACCAGTTGGTCAAGCACGGCATCCATCGCCTTTCCGGCACGAGCCGGGTCGCCTTCGCCGGACAGAACGCTCCAGGATTGTGCGATGGAGTCGATCCGGCATTCCGGGCTCTCCTTGGAGCCGAGCAGCGCGCCGTCGTCAAATGTGCCGCGGCGATAGTAGCTGCCGTCCCACGCCGCGGTTTCGAGCGCCTTCTTCAATTCGGCGAGATGGGCCGACCAGCGCTCCGCTCGGGCCGTATCGCCCCGTTCTTCGGCATAGGGAATGAAGGCGCGCAATGCACCCGCCAGGAACCAGCCGAGCCAGACGCTGGTGCCGCGCCCGCCGATGCCGACGCGGTTCATGCCGTCGTTCCAGTCGCCGCCGAGGAAGAGCGGCAGACCATTCGCGCCCTTGCGGGCGATGGCGAGATCGAGCGCCAGGGCCGCATGTTCGTAGACACTCGCCTTGTCCTCCGAAATCTCCGGCTTGTAGAACGAGTCGTGCTGACCTTCGAGAAGAGCGGGGCCTTCCAGGAAGGCAAGCTCCTCGTCGAGCACGCTCTTGTCGCCGGTGACGCTGCAATAATGTTGGATCGCGTAGCTCAGCCACACGACGTCATCCGAAATCAAGGTGCGAACGCCCGCACCCGTTCCCGGCAGCCACCAATGCTGAACGTCGCCTTCGCGGAACTGCCGCGAGGCGGCATTCAGAATCTGCCGCCGGGCGATCGAGGGTTCGTGCATCAGGAAGGCCAGCGTATCCTGCAACTGGTCGCGGAAACCGAAGGCGCCGCTTGCCTGATAGAAGGCGGTGCGGGCCATGATGCGGCAGCCGAGGCTCTGATAGGGCAGCCAGGTGTTGACGAGATTGTTCATCCCGCGATCCGGCGTCGAGATCTGCAGTCGGCCGGTGAAATCGTGCCAGAAGGCGCGGTTGGCCTCGACCGCATCCTCGAACGAAGACTTGCTTATATCGGCGATCAGGGCGCGCGCTTCTTCTTCCGTCGGCGTATCGCCGAGGAAGAAGGTGACGTCGCGCTCCTCGCCGGCCCCGAGTTCGATGTCGATCGCCACAGCCGCAGCCGGATCGCCATCCAGTTCGGTGATGCCCGAAAGCGGAGCTGCGGAGGTGACGGCCTGAGGCATCTGGATCGTGCCCGCCTTGCCGATGAATTCGCGCCGGCTAGCCGAGAAGCTTGAAAACGTCTCGCTCGCCGCGAAGAAGGCGGTTCGGTTGGAAAAATCGATGCTGTAGGGATTGGTGGCAAACAGCGCCCCCGTCTCCTCGTCATGCCTCGACAGAATGAAGGGCGCCGTGCGTCCCGAATTGTTGCCAAGAACCCATTCGACGTAACCGTAGAGACGCAGCTTACGGTCGGTCGAACCGGTGTTGCGCAGGCGCAGGCGCTGCAGTTTCACCGGCTTCTCGCGGTCGATCGTCTGCGTCAGCTCGAGCGCAATTTCGTGCTGAACGGTGGAGAAGACCGAATAGCCGAGCCCGTGGCGGGCTTCGAAACGAATGTCCGGCCGACGCGAAAGCGCTGCGAACGGCGTCATGACAGCGCCGCTTTCGAGATCGGCCAGATAGAAGGCCTCGCCCGATCGGTTGACCACCGCATCGTTCGACCAGGACGTCAGCTGATAATCGCGCGAATTGACGCTCCAGGTGAAACCTGCGCCTTCGGCCGACACGTGGAAGCCGAACCTGTCGTTGGAGATGACATTGATCCAAGGCTGCGGCGTCGCATGACCTCCGGGCAAGCGAATGACATATTCGCGGCCGTCGCGGGTAAAGCCGCCAATGCCGTTCCAGAAGTCGAGGTCGCCTTCCTCCTCGATGGCAACGGCGGGCACCACGGGCGGCGGCACCGGTGCAATGCGCTTGACCGGTACCCTGTTGCGCTCGACGCGCTCCATCTCCTGCAGTTCGTCCTTCGACGGCGCAAAGAGGGCGACGGCGCGGTTGATCTGGTCGACCACCTTGCCGTTCTTCGCATGCAGGGTGACGCGGGAAGCCGCGATCAATGCCTTGTAAGTGTTCTCCTCCATCAAGTCCTTGCGAACCGCGAAAATATGCTGGCGCAAGCCGTCGGCCTGGCCCATGCGGCGTACGTTCTCGCACATGGCGTCGAGCGCGTGTTGCATGTCCTGCGCATAGGAAGAGGCGCGTTCGTTCATGATAACGAGATCGGCGGTGACGCCGCGCGAGCGCAGATATTCCTGCGCCAGCAGTGCCTCGCGGGCGATATCGAGATCCATGTCGTCGTTGACGCGCAACGTGAAGATCGGGAAGTCGCCGGAGATCGCCAGCGGCCAGAGCGCCGATTGCGATTGCAGGCCGGCCTCGACCGTCGCCTCATCCTTGCGCAGCTGCATGTCGGGATAGACGAGGTAGCGCCCGAGATGCTGGAAGGCGGCCGCCTGCTGGGAGGTGACGCCGACATGGCGCATCTGCACCTGCGTGCGCGTCCAGGCCTGGACGAGCTCATGGTTGAAGGCGTCGGGATGACGGTAGCGATTGACCGCCTTGTCGACCTCGTCGCGGCTTGGCGCGGCGATCGTCCAGAAGAACACGCTGACCTTCTTGCCGGCCGGCACCCGCACCGTGCGGCGCAGCGACATTACGGGATCGAGCGTGAAACCGTCGCTGCCGGAAAGCGTGGCACCCGGATCGAAGGCCGCTGCATCGGCGAGGCTGCGGCCGCGACCAATGAACTTGCGCCGGTCGGTTTCGAATTCGGTGTGACGGGTGTCGCCGGCATTGTCGACGATCAGATGCGCGATGCTGATGTTCGGCTCGTTCGGGTCACGCTTGTTGCGTTCGGCGCGGATGACGTCGCCGCGCTTGCCGATCTCGGTCTTGACGAACATGCGGGCGAATGCCGGATGCGCATTGTCGGTATCGTCAGAGGTGATCACCGGTTCGAGATAGGACGTGACTTCGATGAAACGATCTTCCGTGCCCATGTTGAGCAGTGTGACGCGACGGGCTTCCGCATCGTGCTCTGTGGCGATGATGCACTCCACCTCGCTCGTCAGATCTCCGACCGTCTTGATGAACTGCGCCTTCTCGTCGGCGAATTCGACCTTGATCTTTTCGCCCTCGACACCCTTCGGCTCCGCTGTCGCCGACCACCATTCGTTGGTGGCGGTATCGCGCAGGAAGATGAAGGTGCCCCAGCGGTCTTCGGTCGGATCGGCCTTCCAGCGGGAAACGGAAAGACCGTTCCAGCGGGAATAACCGGCGCCCGTCGCCGTCAGCATCATGGAATAATGGCCGTTCGACAGGAACACGAGCTCGCGGTCGCGCGAAAGGGGATCGCTGATCTTCCTGATTTCCGGCCGCATGAGATCCTCCTGGATGCTGGCCGGCGTATCGGATTCATGCTTGCCGCTCATGACGGGAATGTCGCGCGGCGCCTTTTCCTGCAGCAGAAGCTCCGCCGCCTCGATCACCGGATCGGAGTGGAAAAGCTCGCGCAGATGGCCGTTGAAGGCGACGTTGGCGACGGCCGCGATCGACATGCCGTGATGGTGGGCATAATAATTGTAGACCACCGCGCATTTCTTGCCTTCCGGCACGCGCGTCGGTGTGAAATCGACCGCGTCGTGGAAGCCGAACTTGCCGAGCGCGCCGACCTTGCGCAGTCTCTGCAGGTTTTCGAGCGCGCCGGGCGGGTCGTACTGGCTGGCCAGCAGCGAAGCATAGGGGGCGATGACGGCATTGTGGCCGAGGCCGCGCTTGAGACCGAGCGTCGGCACGCCGAAATTCGTGTACTGGTAATTGAGGTTATGGTCACGAGCATTGAAGGCCGCTTCCGAAATGCCCCACGGGATACCGAGCTTGCGGGCATAATTCATCTGCTCGACGACGACCAGATTGTTCGTCTGGTTGAGAATACCTCCGCCACGCTCCTGCATGACGAGCGGCGGCATCAGATATTCGAACATCGAGCCGGACCAGGAGACCAGCGCGCCGCGTGAACCCACAGGCACGACCTGGCGGCCGAGACGGTACCAGTGTTCCGTCGGCAGATCGCCCTTGGCGATGCCGAAGAGGCTGGTCAGGCGGCATTCCGAGGCGAGAAGGTCGTAGCAGGCCTGGTCGAGCTCGCCGCTTTCGACGCGGTAGCCGATCGACAGCAGGCGCCGTTCCGGCCGGAACAGGAAGCCGAAATCCATCGAAAAGGCGAGATCGCGGGCCTTGTCGCGCAACGCCACCAGGCGCGGCCTGAGCGCATCGACCTTGGAAAGATCGAAGGTGCTGTCTGATATATGCGCCTCGCAGACCTTCACGAGGGATGCCGCCCATTGGGTGACTTCCTCGCTCTGCTTCGACTTGACCTCATGGTCGAGATTGGCGGCGAGCTTCTCGATGTCGCGTGCGAGAACGGCAAGGTTTATGATGCGGATCGAGGCGAATTCGTGCTCGCGCTTGACGGCGGCAAGCGCATTCTGGAAGCCGACGATGCGCTCTTCCAGGCGCCGGCGCAGCGGGCGCACGGTCTTGCGGTCGTCGGGCAGGTCCGCCAGCACTTCGCCGAGGATGCCGGCCGTGTCGCCGACACCGTCGAGATTGCCCTGCATGTGGGCCGACGGCGCCTCGGCCCAGTTGCGGCAGGCCGAAGAAATGGCGATCAGATGGCCGGCGAGATTGCCGCTGTCGACGGCTGAGACGTATCGCGGCCCGAGCGTCTGCAGCGTATCGGTATGATACCAGTTGAACAGATGGCCGCGGAATTTCTCCATCTTGTCGATCGTCGCGATCGTCTGCTCCAGGCGTTCGAGTGTCTCCTCAAAGGAGAACCAGCCGAAATGCCGGCCGGAAACGACGGAGAGCAGGTAGACGCCGATATTGGTCGGCGAAGTGCGCGCCGCGACGATGACATGCGGCGTTTCCTGGATATTGTCCGGCGGCAGATAATTCTGCTCGGGGGTGGTGAAGGTCTCGAAATAACGCCAGGTGCGCCGGGCGATCTTGCGCAGCTCGCTCGAGACGGAATCGGCGACCTCGAGCCGGTCCTCGGTCTCGGCCGACTGGCTGACATACCATGCGACGACAGGCGAGAGGATCCATAAGAGCGCGAAGGGGATGCCGACGAGGAAGGCGTTGCCGCCGGAAAGGGCTGCGAAACCGAGCGCCAGCAGCGCCAGTACCGGCGCATGCCACATCTGCTTGTAATAAGAGGCGAGGGTGCCCTGCCCGCCGGCCTGGACGCTGGCGGCGGTCCGCCACTGCAGCATCAGCTTGCGGCTGACGAACAGCCGGTAGAGCGAACGGCCGATCGCATCCGCCATCATCGCCACCGAATCGGCGATGAAGACGATTCGCAAGGCGACCTGCGCATTGGCGGCGGTAATATCCGACCAGACCGTATAGAGATGGGCGCGGGCGACGATATCGCTGGTGCGCGGGATGATGCCGTTGATGAGCGACAGCGTCGGCGCCACGAACAGGCAGAAGATCAAGAGAATCTGCCAGACGAGCGCGCCGAGCGGACCCATGAAATACCAGCCGAGAACGGAGGCGAAGAACCAGGCGATCGGGGTCAGCGAACGGCGCAGATTGTCGAACATCTTCCAGCGGCCAAGCGCGGTCACGCCATATTTCGGATTGAACATATAGGGCAGGAGCTGCCAGTCGCCGCGCGCCCAGCGATGCTGGCGCGAGGTCTCCACCTCGTAACGGATCGGGAAATCCTCGACCAGTTCGAGATCGGTGACGAGCGCACAGCGCGCCATCGAGCCTTCGAGAAGGTCGTGGCTGAGCACCGAGTTCTCCTCGATGCGGCCCTTCAGCGAGGCTTCGAAAGCATCGACATGATAGAGACCCTTGCCGGTGAAGGTGCCTTCGCCGGCCAGATCCTGGTAGACGTCGGACACGGTGAAGACATAGGGGTCGAGACCGCGATTGATCGAGAAGACGCGCTGGAAGACCGAGGCATCCTTGCCCGTCGTCAGCGACGGCGTGACACGCGGCTGCAGCACGCCGTAGCCGTTTTCGACGCGTCCGGTCTTCGGATTGATGACCGGGCGGTTGATCGGATGATAGAGCTTGCCGACGAGCTTGGTGACGGCATCGCGCATCAGGCGTGTGTCGGCATCGAGCGTCATGACATATTGCACATTGGCCGGAACGGTGTTGGCGCCGGGCAGATAGGTCGTGTCGCGGTCGCCGCGCAGCAGCATGTTCAGCTCATGCAGCTTGCCGCGCTTGCGCTCCCAGCCCATCCACACACCTTCCGAGGGATTGTAGAGGCGGCGGCGATGCAGCAGGTAGAAACGCGTCTTGCCGTCATAGGCATAGCGGGCGGAAAGATTGGCGATCTCGCGTCTTGCATAATCGAGAACCTCGAGATCGGCAGGCGTTTCCTCGGCATCGCTGTCGGGCCAATCGCTGAGCATCGCGAAATAGATCTCTCCACGCGGATTGGCGAGATAATGAACTTCGAGATTGCGCACCTGATCGTCGACGCTGTCGCGGTTCGAGATCAGGCAGGGCACGACGAGCAGTGTGCGCGCATCCTCCGGAATGCCTTCCTTGAACTCGTAGCCGACGAGGCGGGCCGGGGTGACGAAGAAGGACAGCAGGGTATTAAAGAGACCCGTTGCGCCCTCCGAGGCCGGCAATGAGAACATGATCAGCAGGATTGCGATTTCGATGGCGCCCATTCCGGCACTTGCCATGAACCTGCCGACGATCGCCATGGCGATGATCGTCAGCAGCATGACGGGCAGCGCGATCGACAGCCAGTTGAACCGGCGCACGGCGCGCACGAAGTGCTGGGTGATCGTCGGGCGATAATTCGCCCGCGCCTCGAGCTTCGGGCGTTGCGCGCCGGACAGGAAACCGCCGACATTCGGCTCATGCTGCTGCGGCTCGTCGGAGGCCTTGGCGGCCTCCGTCATGTCGAGCGCCAGCTGGGCGATTTGCATTTCGGTCAGCGGCGAGCGCTTGGCCAGTTTCTCGATCTGCTTGCGGTATTTGTTGCGCGAGCCGGAATCGAGGATGCCGTAATCCGAATGCTCCCAGAGCAGCTTGTCGACATGGCTGACCTGCTCGACCCAGACCGACCATTCGGTATCGTCGATCTCGCGCAGGCTGCGGATGATGTTGCCCATCGTCACGTTGCCGGAAGAGAGACGGCTGTGTTCGGCGGTCGTCGCCTCTTCGGTATTGCGACCGAGCTCTTCCAGGCGTTCATCGAGCCAGGTGATTGCCAGGCTCGACGTCTGTGAGCCGTCACGCAGGCGATAGAGGAACTGCGTCGAGAAGGTATTGTCTTCGGCAAACGGTTCCAGCGTCTTCAGATAGGCGGCAGCCTTGGCCGGATCGGTCAAGCGCACCAATTCGTCGGCCGCCTCGTTGGCGCGGCGGCGCAGGCGGCGGCTGGTTTCGACACGGCTCGAAATGCGGCGAAGGTTTTCCACCAGTACATAGCGCACCAGCGAGGGCAGGGCCCAGAGTTCACCGATCCTCAGCGTCTCGCTGGTCTGGAAGCCGTCGACCAGCGCCGTCAGGCTTTCCTGCGAGATCGTGCTGTGGGTATGGGCAACGTAGAGCCAGGCAAGCACCAGCGTGCGCGGAATGTCGACGCCGACGACACGCATGGTCGGCAATTCGCGGTAGAAGCGGCGGGGAAAGTCGCGCCGTACCTCCTGGATCGCCTCTTCGACGATGTAGTGATTGTCCAGCAGCCATTCCGCCGCCGGCGTGATCGTCTCTCCGGCCTCGACGTCGGTTGCCGTGGTGCGGTAGACGCGCAGAATTTCCTTCTCGTTTTCCTTGTGGCGCGCGAAGAAATCAAAGGCGGCGAAAGCCGGCAGCTTGTCGACGCCATTGACCGCGACGGCTTCGCCCATCGCCTTGATGTCCTCGATGGAAAGATAGGTCGAGCGGATCGAATCATTGTGATCGATCTGCTTCGTATCGGAGTCGCGCGGAAGGCTCGGAGAAAGATTGGCAATAGACATGGGTTCGGTTCTGGATCCAAACAAAGTTATGGCTGTTTTGCTCAGCCTTTTGCACTGCTTATCATGACTGCTACATGAACGGGGCCCGATTCTTCGAAGATCGATGAGACCGGAGTGAATGACGTCTGCGCCAAGCGATGTAACCGGGCGTAGCCTTGGTCCAGCGCGAAGGTCGATCAATACCCTCTCCGCAAAACCATGGCGAAAAGTTGGACACTCTCGCGATAATTCAAGTCAAGAGTCGTGAGCCGAACGAGCCCCGCGCTTGCGGCACAAGGCTGAGCGCCGAGCTTGTCGCCACCTTGCGGAATGCAGGAGCTTTTCGATAAGAGGAAGGTTCGCCAGATCATCGTCTGGCCGCGCTTTGATCGGGCTTGCCCAAGCGCGGAAACGCGCCGCATGAATGGACGCACGCAGCCCCGGCACGTGCCGAGGCCCATCATCTGCCGACTATCCGAGGACGCCGCAGACCATTGCCACCACGAACAGGAATGCCGCGGTGAAGATCGTCCCATGGAGCACCGTCTGAAGCCTGTGGCGCGTCGCGTGCGGCTTCTTGGTGGCTACCGAACCATAGTGGTTCACGTGAGTATGCGAAATACCCAGCTCTGCCATGTGTCGCCTCCGTTGTTCTCGTGCGGCCGGTTGTGCGGCTCGCTGTTATATTTCTTATTCCCTATCAGGTAGGTAGAGATAAATTTCCGTCCAGAGCGAGCGGAAGAGAAAATTCAACCGCTCTTTAGCAGAGCGTGCGCCATGCCCAGATCAATGAGCGCTCGATGGTGTTCTCGTTCTGCTGCAGATCGGAGGTCTCGGTCCCGATCAGGCGCCGGTCCTGTTCCGCCGGCATGGAGACCGTAATCTGTTCCTTGCGATCAGCCCTCGCCGGAGGATCGAGATAGCCCATGGTCATCCCACCGAGAAAGAACATGCCTCGACCTCCATCGATCACGAAAGCTAACAATCGTTAACAGGATCATGACAGAAGCGGGGCGGCTGTCAATAGTCTAGTCGAATGGTCGTCTTTTAAGGGAACATTATCCTTAACGCCGCCGCCGGCCTTTTCTTTTCAATGGCCTGAAATGATTGCCTTTCAGGCTTTGACGAAACCCTTGCTCGCGATCATCAAATTTTTCGTGTAATCCTCCTGGACCGCGCCCCGTGCCAGTTCTTCCGAGCTCAACCGCTCGACGACGGCGCCGTTGCGCATCACCGCGAGCCTTTCGCACATGTGGGTGATGACGCCGAGGTCATGGCTCACCATGACGAAGGTAAGCTTGCGGTCGCGGCGGATCTGTTCGAGCAGGTTCAGCACCTCCGCCTGCACCGAGGCGTCGAGCGCCGACGTCGGCTCGTCGAGCAGCAGGATCGACGGTTGCACGATCAGCGCCCTAGCGATCGCCACACGCTGTCGCTGACCACCGGAAAGCTGATGCGGGTAGCGGAAACGGAAACCATTGCCGAGACCGACCTCGTCGAGCGCGCGGGCAATGCGCTTGTCCCTATCGGTAACGGCGTGGATCGCAAGCGGCTCGAGCAGCAGCCGGTCGATCGTCTGGCGCGGATGCAGTGAGCCATAGGGATCCTGGAAGACCATCTGCACGCGGCGATAGAAGGCTTTGCTGCGCTTTGAACCTTTCAGCTCTTCGCCGTCGATGCGGATCGCGCCGCCGCTGATCGGCGCGAGTCCGGCAACGGCGCGCAGCAAGGTCGATTTGCCCGACCCGGATTCACCGACGAGGCCGAAGGATTCACCGCGCTGGACGCTGATGCTGACATCTTTCAGCGCATGAAAATCATCGTAGACGACACTGAGATTGTCGACATGGAGGGCTGCGCTCATGCCGCCCACTCCGGCTTGCGGTCGAGCACCGGCAGTGGATGGCGGTTCGCGCCGATTTCCGGCATGCAGTTCAGCAGTCCCCGCGTATAGGGATGCTCAGCATGTTTGAGATCGGCGGCCGCGAGCTCTTCGACGATCTTGCCGGCATACATGACGATGACGCGATCGCAGAAGGAGGAAACCAGCCTCAGATCATGGGAAACGAAGATCAGCCCCATGCCGCGTTCGGAGACCAGCCTGTCCATGATCCGAAGCACATCGAGCTGCACCGTTACGTCGAGCGCCGAAGTGGGCTCGTCGGCAATCAACAGTTCAGGCCCGGCAATCAGCATCATGGCGATCATGGCGCGCTGTCCCATACCGCCCGAAACCTCGTGCGGGTGCAGGTCGAAGACCCGTTGGGGATCGCGGATCTGCACCGCTTCCAGCATGGCGAGCGCCCGTTCGCGCGCTTCCGCTTTGCCGATCTTCTCATGGGTGCGCAGCGTTTCGCAGATCTGCCGTCCGATCGTCATGACGGGGTCGAGCGAATATTTCGGATCCTGCAGGATCATGGCGATGCGCTTGCCGCGCAACCTACGCCTTTCGCCGGCGGATGCCTTGAGGAGATCGATGCCGCTGAAATCGAGCCTGTCGGCCGTGACGATGGCGTGTTTCGGCGTCAGCCCCATGATCGCCCGGCCAGTCTGCGACTTGCCGGAGCCGGATTCGCCGACGATGCCGAGCCTTTCCCTGCCGAGCGTGAAGGAGACGCCGCGCACGGCCTCGATCAGGCCGGTGCGAGTGGGATAACTGACCTTGAGCTTGTCGACCGTCAGAAGTGTTGTCATTGGCCGCTCTCCTTCGGATCGAGCGCGTCGCGCAGGCCGTCGCCCAAGAGGTTGAAGCCTAGGCTGACGATGAGGATGGCTATGCCGGGCATGGCCGCGACCCACCACTGATCGAGGATGAAGCGCCGTCCAGAGGCGATCATCGCGCCCCATTCCGGCAGCGGTGGCTGTGCGCCGAGACCCAGAAAGCCGAGGCCGGCCGCCGTCAGGATGATGCCGGCCATATCGAGCGTCACGCGCACGATCAGCGAGGAAATGCAGAGCGGCATGACATGACGCACGATGATGCGGAACGGCGAGGCGCCCATCAGCTTTACCGCCGAGATATAGTCGGAACGCCGGACCGTTAGCGTCTCGGCCCGAGCGATGCGGGCATAGGGCGGCCAGGAGGTGATGGCGATGGCGATGACCGCGTTCTGGATGCCGGGGCCGAGAGCGGCAACGAAGGCGAGCGCCAATACCAGCTTCGGAAAGGCAAGGAAGATATCGGTGATGCGCATCAGCGTCGCATCCACCCAGCCGCCGGCATAACCCGAGACCGTGCCGACGATTAGCCCGATCGGCGCGGAGATGATGGCGACGAGCACCACGACGAACAGAGTCAAACGCGATCCGTAGATCAACCGCGAATAGATGTCGCGGCCCTGATCGTCCGTGCCGAGCAGGTAGCCGGCCGTTCCCGGCGGCAGCAGGCGGGCATTGCGGAGATCGCCGACGACGGGGTTGTGCGTGGCGAGGAGATCCGCGAAAGCGGCGACGAGGAGCAGGGCGATGATGATCAGCAGGCCGACGACGGCGAGCCTGTTGGCCGTGAACTGCCGCCAGGTGACGTAAGCGCGGCCGAGGCGGGCCTGCCTGCGCGATTGCGGCCGGTCGGAAAGCAGCCATTCGCGGCGGCTCATCGCAGGAGAGGGGCTGGCAGGAGCCGTCATCGATTTCGCGTCCTCGGATCGAGCGTCCGGTAGAGAAGATCGGACAGAAGGTTGATGCCGATGAAGATCGTCCCGATGACGATCGTGCCGCCGAGCACGGCGTTCATATCGGCGTTCTGCAGCGAATTGGTGATGTAGAGCCCGATGCCCGGCCAGGAAAAGACGGTCTCGGTCAGCACCGATCCTTCGAGCAGGCCGGCATAGGAAAGCGCGATGACGGTGACCAGCGGCACGGCGGCATTGCGCAGCGCGTGACCCCAGATCACCCGCGTTTCCGAAAGCCCCTTGGCGCGCGCGGCCACGATATATTCCTGCGAAAGCTCGTTCAGCATGAAGCTGCGGGTCATGCGGCTGATATAGGCGAGCGAGAAATAGCCGAGCAGCGAAGCGGGCAGGACGATGTGGCGGAAGACATCGTAGAAGACATCCCATTGCCCCTGCCAGGCGCTATCCAGAAGATAAAAGCCGGTGATCGGCGTGAACGTATATTCGAAGACGATGTCGATGCGGCCGGGGAAGGCCACCCAGCGCAGTTGCGCATAGAAGATGACGAGCGAAATCAGCGCCAGCCAGAAAATCGGCACGGAGTAACCGACGAGGCCGATGACGCGCACGACCTGGTCGGCGATGCTGCCGCGGCGCACGGCAGCGAGAACCCCGAGCGGCACGCCGACGCAGGCGCCGATCAGCGTTCCCAACGTCGCGAGCTCGATCGTCGCCGGCATGACCCGGCGGATGTCGACCATGACAGGATTGGTCGTCAACACCGAGTTGCCGAAATCGCCGGACAGGATGCCTTTGATATAGATGTAGAACTGCTGATAAAGCGGCAGGTTGAAGCCCATCTCCTGGCGCACCCGCTCAACGACGTGGGTAGGAGCGCGGTCGCCGAGGATGGCAAGCACGGGATCGATCGGCACGACGCGGCCGATGAAGAAGGTGACGGCCAGCAGGCCGAGATAAGTGGTGACGGCGGCGAACAGGAACCGTCCCAAAGCCTTCGCGAAGGCGCCGGCACGGCCCTTGCGGGGCCGCGCCTCCCGTGTGGTTTCGATGGTGCTCACGCCGTTAATCCCGCCGGATTATTCCTTGGCGATCGGACCGACGAAGTTGGTGTCGAAGCTCGGCCCCAGCTTGAAGTCCTTCAGGTTCTTCCGATACCCGGCGACCTCGGTCTGCTGAAAGATGATGACGAAGGGGCTGTTGGCAAGGAACTTCTTCTGGACGTCCTGATACATTGCCGCACGCTTGGCATTGTCACGTTCGAGAAGTGCGGCCTTGGCTATCTTGTCGAGTTCCGGCGTCTCCCAGGTGTTGCGCCAGGCGAGTGTCTTCACCGTGCCGGCATCGGAATTGTCCGGATTGCTGGTGAAGGTATCGGCGTTGGAATTCGGGTCGAAATAATCGGAGCCCCACTGGCCGATATACATGTCATGGGTACGGGCGCGGTACTTGGTCAGCGTCTGCTTGCCGTCGCCGGGGATGATTTCCAGCTTTACGCCGGCCTGCGCCAGCGTCTGCTGCATGGATTCGGCAATACCTGTCACCGGCTGCGTATTGCGCACGTCCATCGTCACCGAGAAACCGTCCGGAACGCCAGCCTTGGCAAGCAGTTCCTTGGCCTTGGCGACGTCGAGCTTGTACGGGTTCTCGTCGAGCGCGCCGAGTTGGCCCTTCGGCAGGAAGGTCTGGTGGATCTCGCCGATCCCCTTGATCAAGGTCGCGCCGATCGCATCATAGTCGACCAGATATTTGAAGGCTTCCTGGACCTCGGGCTTCTTCAGGTTCTCGTTCTTGTTGTTCAGGCTGACGTAGTAGATCGTGCCCTTCGGTGCGCTTGTCGTTGCGAGATCGGCATTCTTGGACACGGCGTCGATATCGCCGGGCTCGAGATTGCGGGCGATGTCGATATCGCCGGCCTCCAGCGCCAGCCGCTGGGCCGAACTTTCCTTCATGTAGCGGTAGATGACGCGGTTGAGCTTGGCCTTGTCGCCGTAATAATTGTCGTTGCGCTCGAGCACAACGACTTCGTTGGCCCGCCATTCGCGCAGCTTATAAGCGCCGGAGCCGGCATAACCGGTCTTCAACCATTCATTGCCGAAATCATTGTCGTATTTGTGCTCGGCATCCGGCGTCACCGCTTTCACATGTTCCATCACCAACTTCTTGTCGACGACGGAAGCGACGGTCGCCGTCAGGCAGTTGAGCACGAAGCTCGGCGCATAGGCCTTGTCGACGGTGAAGACGAAGGTATTGGCATCAGTCGCCTTGGCCTTTTCGGTGACATTGTCGCCGGTCAGGCCGAACTGGGTGAGGATGAACGCCGGGCTCTTGTCGAGCTTGACGGCGCGTTCGAAGGACCAGGCGACGTCTTCGGCGGTGATCGGATTACCGGAGGCGAATTTCATACCGGGTTTCAGCTTGAACGTATAGGTGAGACCGTCATCCGAGACGCTCCAGCTCTCGGCAAGATCACCCTTCACCTTGGATGTATCGGCAAGATCGAGGCGGACGAGCAGGCTGTAGCTGTTGCTGGTAATCTCCGCCGTCGAAAGCTCGAAGGCTTCGCCGGGATCCATGGTGATGATGTCGTCGATGGCAAAACCCTCGACCAGCGTGTCTTTGGGCGTTTCGGCAAAGGCGGCGGGTGCCGTCATCATCAGGAGCGAAAGGGCGGCTCCTGCGGAAAGCAGGCGGAAATTGCGGCTGAGCTTGGTGATCATCATGGTCTGTTCCCCTGTTCTTGATTGATTACGAAGCGTTTTGTCGGTCATATCACATTAAAACTATTGTCCGTTTTCAGAGTATCCAGAGGCACGTGGCACTTTAGGCGCGGTCCTCTCGCCAAGCTTGCGCCAGAATACGAAGCCAATTTTCACGGGCAAGTTTCGTCAGGTCGGCTTCACCATATCCAACCTCCCGGAGAGCGGCAATCAGCTTCTGATTGCCGGCCGCATCGCCGATTTCCTCAGGAATGGTGGCCCCGTCGAAGTCCGATCCGAGCGCCACACAGTCGATGCCGATGCGGTTCACCAGATAGTCGATGTGGCGGATCATGTCGGCAAGCGGCGTATCGCTGTCCGAACGGCCGTCGTCACGCAGCATGGCCGTCGCATAATTGATGCCGACGAGGCCGCGGCTTTCGCGGATCGCGTCGAGCTGCCTATCCGTGAGGTTGCGTGCGACCGGCGTCAGCGCATGCGCATTGGAATGGCTGGCGACCAGCGGCTGGTCCGTCGTCTTCGCTACGTCCCAGAAGCCTTTTTCGGTGATATGGGCAACGTCGATCAGGATACCGAGGCGATTGCACTCCCGCACCAGCTCGAAACCGGCCTCGGTCAGGCCGGGCGCCGTATCCGGCGACATCGGGAAGGCGAAGGGCACGCCGTAACCGAAGACGTTGTGCCGGCTCCAGACCGGGCCAAGCGATCGAAGTCCCGCTGCATAGAATACTTCGAGAGCCGAAAGATCCGGGCCGATCGCTTCGCAGCCTTCCATATGCATGACGGCGGCAAAGATGCCGTCCTCCATGGCGCCGCGGATGTCCTTCACCGTCCGGCAGAGCCGCCAGGCGCCTGCCTGGTCGAGCCGCAGCGCGATCGCCGCCATTTCGGTGGCGATGGCGAGTGACGGCAGCGGATCGAGAGCGGCCGCCATCGGTGTGATGTAGCAGCCATCGGCATCCGGATCGGCGAAGACAAGATCGCCCGAAGGAATGTAGATGGCGCAGAGGCCGCCGGAAAGACCGCCCTCTTTCGCCCGGCGCGCATCGATATGGCCGGTCGTCGTGCCCTCTGCGAATTCCGCGATCGGGTCGCTGCCGTCTTTTGAATGGGTCCAGAGTCGAAGGAGAACGTCGTTATGGCCGTCAAATACGAATTGCATCTGTCTTCCTGCGCTGCCCGAACGGGCCAATAAGCGGCAGAATAGAAAAGATGACGAAATTCGCCACCTCTTTTTTCGGTCATCTGCATCGTGGAGGATCACCAAAAAGGAAACGGGGGCCGAAGCCCCCGCAAAATTATCAAATCACATGGCCGTCGTCAGTGCTTGCGGCGCTTCTTCTGTCTGTAGACGTCGATGACGACGGCCGCGACGATGATGAAGCCTTTGACGATCTCCTGGTAATAGGCGTCGATCCTGAGGAAGGTGAAGCCCGAGGTCATGACGCCGAGAATGATGGTACCGATGACGGTGCCGGTGATGCGCCCGACGCCGCCGGTGAGCGAGGTGCCGCCGATGACGGTCGCAGCGATCGCGTCCAACTCATATCCGACACCCATGCTTGCCTGCGCGGTTTCCGCGCGTGCCGCCGTGACGATGCCGGCGAGACCAGCGAGCAATCCAGCAATCACATAGACTTTGACGAGGTGCGCTTCGATGTTGATACCGGAAACGCGGGCGGCCTGGGGGTTCGCGCCGATGGCGTAGGTGAACTTGCCATAGCGGGTGTAGCGCAGCGCGATATGGAAGATCAGTGCAACGACGAGGAAGACGACAACCGGCCACGCCTTCGTTCCAATGAAATGAAACTGCTCGGTGATGCCGGAAACCGGCTGTCCCTTCGTATACCACTTGGCAACACCCCTGGCGGAAACGAACATGCCAAGCGTTGCAATGAACGGCGGGATCTTCGTATAGGCGATGAGCGCGCCGTTCGCGAGACCTGCCGCCGCTCCGATCAGCAGACCGATCATGATGGGCACGAGCGCCGGAAGATCGGTCAGCGAAGGGAAGACGGCCCGCCCCCAGGTGGAGGACTGAGCGAAACTTGTTGCGATCATTGCCGTCATGCCGACGACCGAGCCCGATGATAGATCGATGCCGCCTGTTATGATGACCTGCGTGACGCCGACGGCGATGATGCCGATGACGGAGACCTGCAGGATCATGATTGTCAGGCGCTGCGAATTCATCAGGAAGCTTTGGCCGATGAACATCCAGCCAAGCGCTTCATAGATAAGCGCGATGCCGACAAGCACCAGGAAGATGCTGAGTTCCGGCGGCATACGCCGCCGTCTCTGCCGGGTTGCGAGCGGGGCCGTACCCTCTGCTGCCTTGGTACTCATATCAAACCTCCCTTAGGCGATCGCAAGCTGCGCATTACCGCGCAGCCAGCTCCATCACCTTGATCTGCGTTGCTTCATCGCGATTGAGGAAACCGGTCACCAGGCCCTCATGCATGACCATGATGCGGTCGCTCATGCCGAGAACCTCGGGCATTTCGGATGAGATCATGATAACTGCCACGCCGTTTCGCGCCATTTCCGTGACCAGCCGATGGATTTCCGCCTTGGCACCGACATCGATGCCGCGCGTCGGCTCATCGAGGATCAGTATCTTCGGATGGGTGAGCAGCCAGCGCCCGATCAGCACTTTCTGCTGATTGCCGCCCGAAAGGTTTTCCACCCGCTCGTAAAGATTGGGGGTTTTCACGCGCAGCCTTTTTGCCATGTCTTCGCAGGTTGCCTCGAGTGCGCCCTGCTGCACGAAACCACCCTTGACAAATTTGTCCTGCAGGACGGCGATCTGCATGTTTTCCAGAATATCCAGGATCAACAGGCAGCCGGTGTCTTTGCGGTCCTCCGTCAGGAATGCCATCTGGTGACGGATGGCCTCGGTCGGCGAGGAAATCGTCACCGGCTTGCCGAACAGTTCGATCGTCCCGGAGCTTGCCGGTGTCACGCCGAACAGCGTTTCGGCGACATTCGACCGTCCGGAGCCGACAAGGCCGGCCACACCGAGAATCTCGCCGGCCCTGACCTCGAAGGAAACATTGCGGAAGACGCCTTTGAGGCAGAGGTCCTTGACGGAGAGCACGACCTCGCCGATCGGCACCTCTTCCTTCGGAAACATCTGAGTGATCTCGCGACCGACCATCATGCGGATGATGTCGTCGCGGGTGACGTCGGTCGAGGCATGCGTGCCGATATATCGGCCATCGCGGAACACGGAAAACTCGTCGGCGATCTCGAAAAGCTCGTTCATCTTGTGGGTGATGTAGACGATGCCGATGCCCTGGGACCTGAGATCGCGGATGATACGGAAAAGATGCTCGACTTCGCGCTCCGTCAGGGCCGAAGTGGGTTCGTCCATGATGAGGACATCGGAATTATAAGAAACCGCTTTGGCGATCTCGACCATCTGCCGGTTGGCGACCGAGAGGTGCCGGACTTCGATATCGGGATCGATATCAATATTGAGCCGGGCAAACAGCTCCTCGGTCATGCTGTGCATTACGCCATGGTCAATGAAACCGAAGCGGTTCTTCGGTTCGCGGCGGATCCAGATATTTTCGGCAACCGTCATGAACGGCATCAGGTTCAGTTCCTGATGGATCATGGCGATACCGTTCTCCAGCGCATCGAGCGGAGATTTCAGCTGGATCTCGACCCCTTTGAGGCGAATATCGCCCTTATCAGGCGTATAGATGCCGGCGAGAATCTTCATCAATGTCGATTTGCCGGCGCCGTTTTCGCCCATCAACGCATGCACGGAGGCGCGCTTCAGCCGGAACTGCACGTCATCGAGGGCGACGACACCAGGAAATTCCTTGCGAACGCCCTCGGCGCTCAGCAGATATTCCGCATTCGGAACTGCGCCGCTCGCACGCACGGCGGCCATGGTTGTCGGGCTGACGGCCATATCATCTCCTCCAAATACGGACAGGCGGAAAGGATGCGGGCAAAGCCCGCATCCTGTTGGCACTCGTCTCAGTTCTTGGTGACGAAGTCCTTGACGTTTTCAGGCGTGACGAGCTGGAAGGGAATGTACACCTTCTTCTCGGTCTTTTCGCCCTTGGCGATCTTGAGCGCCGTGTCCAGAGCGCCCTTGCCCTGGCCGGCCGCGTCCTGGAAGACGGTGACGTCGAGATCGCCGGCCTGCATGGCGGCAAGCGCGTCCTGGGTGGCGTCGACGCCACCGATAACGACCTTGCTCATATCCTTGCCGGCTGCCTTCAGTGCCTGGATGGCGCCGATCGCCATTTCGTCGTTGTTGGAGATCACCGCGTCGAACTCGATGCCGCTGGAGAGCCAGTTGGTCATCAGGTCGGCGCCCTGGGTGCGGTCCCAGTTGGCCGTCTGCTCTTCGACGATTTCAAGGCCCTTGCATTCATCGGTCTTGACGACGTCGTGGACATCCTGGGTGCGCATGCGGGCAGCCTGGTTGGAAAGCTCGCCCATGATGACGACAGCCTTGCCCTTGCCGCCGAGAATACGGCAGATTTCCTTAGTTTCCAGCGTGCCGGATTCCTGCTCGTTGGAAGCGACGAAGGCCTGCTTTTCCGGAAGCGTGTCGACGTTGACCGGCTGGCGGTTGACGTAAACCAGCGGAATGCCGGCATCGGCGGCAAGCTTGGACATCGCCGTCGTCGCATCGGTATCGACAGGGTTGACGATGATTGCATCGACCTTGGAGGCGATGAAATTCTGGATCTGGCTCTGCTGCTTGGAAACGTCGTTCTGCGCGTCTTCGACCTGCAGCGTCACGCCGGAAAGCGTCTTTGCATAATCGGTCATGCCGTTGCGCAGAACGGTCAGGAAGTTGTCGTCGAACTTCGCCATCGACACGCCAACCGTTTCCGCGTGGGCGGCCGTCGACATGACGAGCGCCATCGCAGTGCCCAGGATAAACTTTTTCATTTTTACTTCCTCCACAAAGCGGTGCCCGGCTGCACCCTCCTCACGCCGGAGCTCCAGGCATCTGCCCTGAAGCCGCAATTTGCTGCGCCGCCTCTCCCGCGACGTTCCGAAAACGGAACAAACAAACCGTAAAATTTGTTATGCGGAATATTCATTCCATTTTCTGGGAGCGACGTCAAGTCTCTCTTTAGCGGCACTCGGGATATTGATGGGGCAATGCAAGGGAATTGCGCGTGGCACATGCGTTCGGCGGCATTGCGCACGAAGTGGGCAGCCTCCATCTATGGAATGGTCGAAGACAGGCTCACCGCCGCAGGCCCTTCGACATCCGCCGCGGCCGCCCATTGAAGATTTTGGAGACAGGACTGATGTCCATTTCGATCTATCGCCTTACCGTTCCGATGTTCCAGCGCGGCCTCGCCAGCCTGAAGACCTATCTCGACAAGGCTGAAGCCTATGCGAAGGAAAAGAATATCGATCCCGCCATACTCGTCTCCGCCCGGCTTGCGCCCGACATGCTGCCGCTCGCCGGCCAATATCAGCGGGCCAGCGACAGCGCCAAGTTCACGCTCGCTCGTCTGACCGCAACCGACGCGCCGAAGTTCGACGATAACGAGACGACGATCGAGCAGTTGCGCGAGCGCCTGGCAAAGACCGACGCCTATCTCACCACCTTCTCGGCGCAAGCGCTGGAGGGCGCGGAAAGCCGCCAGATCACTCTGCCGGGCAAGAGCGGCATCGTGCTGCAGGGTGACGAATATATCACCACCTTCGCCCTGCCGAACTTCTACTTTCACGTCGCCACCGCCCACGCCATCCTGCGCAACCAGGGCGCACCGATCGGTAAGCGCGACTATCTCGGTTGATTCAAGGCAAAAGCGCACAGCGGTTTTGCTGGGAATTGACCAATAGAGAGCATTGCCGTCATTCGAAGAAGACGGAAATGCTCTACCGGGGTCGGTGCGTCACCGGCCCTTTTTCCGTCAGCTCGGTATAGGCAAGCGTCTGGTCGAGATGCCGCGCTCTCAGCGAGAGCAACTTCTCGGCATATTCAAGTCGGATCGCTGCATAGGCCGGATCCGCCGCGACATCGTCGAGCTCCATCGGATCGTCGCTGAGATCGAAGAGCAGCGGCGGCAGTGCGGCAAAGTGCACATATTTGAACCGATCGTCGCGAAGCACGGCGAGATTGCACTGATTCGGCCGCAGCCCGAAATGCCGTTCCGCCTCACCCTTGGCAATGTCGCGGAAATCGAATTCCCAGAATATCGCGTCGCGCCAGCCTTCCGCGCGCTCGCCCCTGATGAACGGCATCAGCGACCGGCCGTCGAGCCCGTGCTTTGGCTCGATGCCGAGCCTTTGGCAAAGCGTGGGAAAAATATCCGCAGCGCTGGTGAAATCGTCAACGATCCTGCCGGCCGCAGCGTTTGCGGGATCGCGGATTATCAGCGGGATATGGTAGCTGCCATCGAAGAAGCCACCCTTGCCGAGCGTCCAGTGATCTCCCGCCATCTCGGCATGGTCCGAGGTGAAGACGACGAGCGTATTCTCCCAGGCGCCCGCATCCTTCAGCGCCTGCCAGATCCGGCCGAGCTGCGCATCGACCTCTGAGATCATCCCGTAATAAATCGCCCGGATCGCCGCGAAGTCCATGCTGCTCCAGGCGCTGAGCGGTCCTTGCGTCCCGGGAATGAAGCTGCCCTTGTCGGAGAGCGGCATGGCGTAGGCGAGATAGGGGTGAGCTGTCTGTTCTGCTTCGGGGTTTTCCGCACGCGCAACGGCCGGCCCGTCATCCGGCTTGTACATTCGGTTGAACGGCGCGGGCACGGAAAATGGCGGGTGCGGACGCAAGAAGGAGACATGCGCAAACCACGGCCGGTCCTGTTCGCCCATCCAGCGAATGAACTCGCCGGCCAGGAAGGCGGTCTGGGTCTCATCGCTGGAATAGGCTGGCGCAGCATCGGAAATTTCGCCGGCTTGCGCACCGATGGGGATATGGATGTCGCGGCTGACGGCGTTCAAATGGCCACGTGACCTGAGCCATGAGAGCCATTGCCGCTCATGCTCGGGCAGGAGTTGGCGAGCGGTAAAACCCGGCAACACGCCTTCATAGGTGGTCAGATGCGGGTCGGCCGCATCCATGCCGCGCGGATCGGGCGCCGTGTCGGTATAGCCGAACAGCGTCGGGTCGTATCCCGCCCGCCGGGCCGCCAGAGCCAGATTGTCGAAGCGCGCGTCGAGCGGCGAACCATTGCGGCAGACGCGGTGATTCATCTGATAAAGGCCGGTATAGAGCGTGGCCCGGGCCGGCGAGCAGGGGGCCGCCCCGGCATAATGCTGCCGGAAGAGCGTGCCTTCGCGTGCCAGCGCATCGATTTCAGGTGTTTTCACACAAGCATGACCGACCGCCGATAGGCAGTCGCCACGCCATTGGTCCGCGGTGATCAGCAGAATATTGGGCCGGCGGAGCTTCTCAAGGCGTTT
Organism: Rhizobium sp. N621; assembly: GCF_001664325.1. NCBI lineage: Bacteria > Pseudomonadati > Pseudomonadota > Alphaproteobacteria > Hyphomicrobiales > Rhizobiaceae > Rhizobium > Rhizobium sp. N621. The sequence continues at coordinate 4,250,023 of NZ_CP013495.1, read as the reverse complement.
CGGCTCAATGCTGCTTGGCTCAATGCTGGTTGGATTTTGCATGCCAGTTCCAGGCGGAACTTATGATCTCGGACAGATCGTACTGCGGCACCCAGCCGAGCACGTCGCGCGCCTTGTCGTTGTTGGCGACCAGCGTATGCGAATCCCCTTCGCGCCGGCCGATATATTCGACCGGGAAAGGCCGGTTCGATACGTCCTCGATCGCCCCGAGCAATTCCCTGACCGTCGTGCCCGTGCCGGTGCCGAGGTTGAGCGCGACGGAATCGCCGCCCTTCAGCAGATATTCGACGGCGCGCACATGCGCGTCGGCAAGATCCAGCACATGGATGTAGTCGCGCACACAGGTGCCGTCGCGCGTCTCGTAGTCGCTGCCGAACACCTTGAAACCCTGGCGACGGCCGAGGGCGGCGTCGATTGCCAAAGGAATTGCATGCGTTTCCGGCTGGTGCCATTCGCCGATCCGCCCTTCGAAATCAGCACCGGCCGCATTGAAATAACGCAGCACCACCGAGCGCAGGCCCTTGTACTGGTCGTAGTCGGCAAGCGCCTGTTCGACGATATATTTCGTCCGCCCGTAGGGATTGATCGGCACCTGGCGGTGCGTCTCGTCGAGCGGTACGCTCTGCGGCAGGCCATAGGTGGCGCAGGTGGAGGAGAAGACGAAGGCGTTGATGCCGGCCGCCTGCGCTGCCGAAAGCAGCGTCAAAGTGCCGATCACATTATTTTCATAGAAGGAAACCGGATCCTTGACCGACTCGCCGACCTCGATCAACGCCGCGAAGTGCAGGATTGCCGCCGGCTTGTGCTTGGCCAGCACCTCGTCCAGCCGGGCACGATCGCGAATGTCGCCCTCTTCCGCCGGCCCCCATTTGACGAACTCGCGATGGCCGTTCGAAAAATTATCGAAGACGACAGGCCTATAGCCCTTGTTCGCCAGGTCGAGGCACGTATGCGAGCCGATATAACCGGCGCCGCCGACCACAAGAACCGTTTCACCTGCCATGCACCACCCCTAATTATCAGTGAGAGATGGAAGAAACCTAGACGAGATACACGTCAATAAAAAGAAGGAACTTCGATCGGCGCGAGCGGACAATACGTCAAATGCCGAAACCGGCGGGTTTGCGATTTGGCCGAAACGGCGAAGTCGATCAATTATTCGCGTGATTTGCACGACCGCCCGATTTAAGCGGCTTGTATCATCGGGCGATGATCAACGATCCGCAGCAATCAGCCAGGGAGAACGGGAATGAGGAAGGCATTGATCGTCTGGGGCGGCTGGCAGGGCCACGAGCCGGAACAATGCGCCCATATCGTCGCCGATCTCCTGCGCGAGGACGATTTTGCGGTGGAGGTGACCGGCGATCTCGGCATATTCGGCTCTCCGAGCCTGGCCAAGGCGGATCTGCTGGTGCCCATCATCACCGGCGGAACGCTGGAAAAGCCCCATGCCAGCGCCCTGGTCGAGGCCGTGCGCGGAGGTCTCGGGCTTGCCGGCCATCACGGCGCGCTCGCCACCTCCTTCAAGGAAAGCGCGCCTTTCCGCTACGTCTCCGGCGTTACCTGGGTCGCTCATCCCGGCAACATCATCGACTTCCGCGTCGCTGTTACCCGCCAGGACGATCCGATCATGGAGGGCATTCCCGACTTCGACTACCATTCGGAGCAATATTACCTGCATTACGATCCCACGGTCGAAATCCTGGCGACCACCACCTTCACCGGCGCCTACGATCCGGCGGCGCGCAATGTGGTGATGCCCGTCGTCTTCAAACGCAATTTCGGCGCTGGCCGCATCTTCTATTCCGCTCTCGGCCATGTCGCCGCCGAGTTCGACCATCCCTATATGCCGCTCATCCTGCGGCGCGGCCTCGGTTGGGCTGCCCGCCAATAGTATCAGGACGACACATTGCCGCCTCCGGGCGGGGTGACTGCTTCAATCTGACAGGAAAAGGTTTTAACGCGCCGCTTTCAGCTGCAGGTCGTGCTCGACGGCGGGGACCCGCATCAGCCGCCCGGCCGCCTTCAGCTTTTCGATAAGGTCGTTTCCGTCGGGCGAGGCTTTGGTCAATTCCAGCTGCTCGAATTCCTTGAGCGCCTGCATCCAGTGGCTTTCACCGCGGCCTTCCGGCCTGCCTTCGGATTCCCACAGCGAATAAGCGCGCTGGCTGACCCAGGCGTCCCTATTGTGACTCATAACAAACCCCAGCGGAAAAATTGCAGGCAAATATCGATAGGTTCAAGGTTGCCAAAACCGGCTTTAGGAGTGGTTACGAGGGAGCGTTATTTTTTGGCTAACGGGCAACACCGCTTCGAAGGCATGGCACCTCGCGTCGCGCCTGCGGCCGTCTGTGCATCCATCGCAAGAAGGTCAACATCTCAGTCGTCACGACCGGTCAGAGGCTCGGCTTCATGCAGCTCGACGGCCGCATTTGGCTTGTAAGCTTCTTGCGCCACGATCTGGGATATATCGATTCGGAACAGAGGGCACTGCAGACCAGCGACAACCCATTCGGCACGAGGTTGTACCTATGTCCTAGGACAAACTGTTACCTGTGTCTCGGGATGGACAAGAGAGAAACTGGAGCGGGCGAAGGGATTCGAACCCTCGACCCCAACCTTGGCAAGGTTGTGCTCTACCCCTGAGCTACACCCGCTCAATCCGCATCGGTCCGGGGTAGTCGTTGGACCGTGGGCGCCGCCTCGTGGCGACGGGCGCTATATGGCCTAACGGATTTTCAATTGCAACAGGGAAATGACGGAGAAGCGAAGAAAAATTGCGATGTTCGCACAAGCGGCGCGGAAAGACCGCAAAACGGGGGCAGAGCGTCGGTTGCGAAGATTGCCAAACATTGTGGACGGACTTAATCAGGACGCCTCGACTTTTCCCTTACACGCCGATGGATCATCCAATGCCCGAAAATGCCCCCAAGACAAGAGAAGAATTGTTCGCCTTCCTCGACGGGCTCGGCATCGCCCATAAGACAGTGGATCATGCGCCTGTTTTCACCGTGGCCGAATCGGTTGCGCTGCGCGATGAAATCCCTGGCGGCCACACCAAGAATCTGTTCATCAAGGACAAGAAGGACCGGTATTTTCTGCTGACGGTAGAGGAGAATGCCGATGTCGACCTCAAGCAGGTTCACACCATCATCGGCGGGTCCGGCCGGGTCTCCTTCGGCAGGGCAGAGAAGCTGATGGAATATCTGGGTGTCATTCCGGGGGCGGTCACCGCCTTCGGCGCGATCAACGATCGCGAAGCAAAGGTCACCTTCGTGCTCGATGCCGATCTGATGGAAGAGAAGATCGTCAACTGCCATCCGCTCACAAACGATGCGACGACATCGATTGCGAGCGGCGACCTCATTCGTTTCATGGAAGCGACCGGACATAAGCCGCTTGTCTTGAAAGTGACGTCCTGACATACGATTTTAGCGCTACAATGATGCCGGCAGGATCGGCGCGGCGGGAGATACCTATGAGCGGCAGCAACAACCCCTATAACGGTTCCTTCGGAAATCAGATGTCGGCAACGGCAAGCTTCGGCGCTCAGCCGGAAGCGGCGGCTGCGACCGGCAGCTACATCACCGACACGACGACTGCGAATTTCGGCAAGGACGTTATCGAGGCGTCGCGCAATCAGCCGGTGCTGGTTGATTTCTGGGCGCCCTGGTGCGGTCCCTGCAAGCAACTGACGCCAGTCCTGGAGAAGGTGGTCAACGAGGCCAAGGGCCGCGTTCGGCTGGTCAAGATGAACATCGACGACCATCCCTCGATTGCCGGCCAGCTCGGCATCCAGTCGATTCCTGCCGTCATTGCCTTCGTCAACGGCCGTCCGGCCGATGGCTTCATGGGCGCGGTGCCGGAAAGTCAGATCACTCAGTTCATCGACCGTATCGCCGGGCCTGCCGGTGCCGATGAGGCGGCCGAAATCGAAGCCGTGCTGACTGAGGCGGCGGAGCTGCTCGCTGCCGGCAATATCAACGAGGCCGCGCAGCTCTACGGCGCCGTCATGCAGGCCGATCCCGAGAATGCCAAGGCGCTTGCCGGAATGGCCGAATGCATGATCGCCGCAAACCAGCATCAGCGGGCGCGCGAAACGCTGACTGATCTGCCCGAGGAGCTTGCGAAGGACTCCGGCATTCAGGCGGTGCTGAAGAAGCTCGACCAGATCGAGGAAGCGCGCAAGCTCGGCGATCCCGTGGCGCTCGAGCGTGAACTGGCGACCAATCCCGATCATCACGAGGCGCGGCTGAAGCTCGCCAAGATCCTCAATGTCGAAGGCCGGCGGGAGGAAGCCGCCGAACATCTGCTTTTCATCATGCGCAAGGATCGCGCTTTCGACGATGACGGCGCCCGCCGGCAACTGCTGCAGTTCTTCGAGGTCTGGGGTTTCAAGGATCCGGCGACGGTTGCCGCCCGGCGCAAGCTTTCGGCAATGCTGTTCTCTTAAGATGAATATTCGCCCTTGCGTTTTCGGGCGGGGGCACCACATTCTCGTCAGGACGGGCATGCCCGTCTGCCAGAATGCGGGACGGTTTCATGCAAGTCGGTAATGCCAGATACCTGAAGCCGGGCGATCTGCCTGATGCGATCGCCGTCTTCCCCCTGACCGGGGCCCTCCTCCTGCCCGCCGGGCAGCTTCCCCTCAACATCTTCGAGCCGCGTTATCTGGCGATGCTGGATGCAGCACTTGCCGGAAACCGGCTGATCGGCATGGTCCAGCCGGCACTCGGCGAACATGAGGACAAGGGCGGCGAGCACAATCTTGCCGCGGTCGGCTGCCTCGGTCGCATCACCTCCTTTGCCGAGACCGGCGACGGACGCTATATCGTGTCGCTGACCGGCGTCTGCCGGTTCCGGCTCCTGGAGGAGAAGGTGACCAGCGATCCCTTCCGCACCTTCCGCATCGCACCCTTCATTGCCGATCTCTCGGCTGAGAACGAGGAGGAGGCGGTCGACCGCATGGCGCTGCTGACCGCCTTCAAGGCCTATCTCGATGCCAATAAGCTGGAGGCCGACTGGGAGAGCGTCGAGCGGGCCAGCAACCTGACGCTCGTCAATTCACTCGCCATGATGTCGCCGTTCGGGCCGGCTGAAAAGCAGGCGCTCCTGGAGGCGCCGGACCTGAAGACACGGGCCGAGACGCTGATCGCCATTACCGAAATCGTGCTGGCGCGGGTCTTCGGTGACTCCGATACGGTTCTGCAGTAGACTGCGGCCATGGACGAAAAACTGAGCCGCGTCGATCCGAAACTGCTGGAGCTCCTGGTCTGTCCGCTCTCCAAGGGTCGGCTTTCCTATGATCGCGAACATAATGAGCTCGTCTCGGAAAAGGCGCAGCTTGCCTATCCGATCCGCGACGGCATTCCGATCATGCTGGTGTCCGAGGCCCGCCGCCTCGACGAATAGCCTCGCCGAGTTTGGCTAAATCGTCTGGCCGGCCAGCAGCCGCGGATTATCCTTTGCCGCTGTTCCGGCCGCCTGGCTGATGAAGAAGGATTTGAGGTGCGGCAGCCGGTCGACGATGCCGAGACCGACATCGCGAGCGATACGGATCGGCATTGCGTCGTTAGAGAAAAGCCGATTCAGCACGTCGGTCGTCACTCCCATACGGAAGGTGTCGAAGCGCCGCCAGGTCTGGTAACGCTCGAGGATGTTGATCGAGCCGATGTCGAGGCCGAGGCGGTCGGCCTCGACGATCGTTTCGGCGAGCGCCGCCACGTCCTTGAAGCCGAGATTGAGGCCCTGTCCCGAAATCGGGTGGATACCGTGCGCGGCGTCGCCGGCCAGCGCCAGACGCGGAGCGACAAAGGAGCGGGCAAGCGTCAGGCCGAGCGGAAAGGCGCGTTTGTCGCCGATGACCTTCAGCGCTCCGAGCTTATGGCCGAAGCGGCGTTCCAGTTCCTCCTCGAAGATCAGATCGTCGGCGGCAACCAGCCTGTCGGCATCATGCGTGCGTTCCGTCCAGACGAGCGAGGAGCGGTTGTTCCGGAGCGGCAGGATGGCGAAGGGGCCGGCCGGCAGGAAATGCTCCTCGGCACAGCCGTCATGCGGCCGCTCATGTTCGACGGTCGCGACAATGCCGGACTGGCCGTAGTCCCAGGTGACGGTCCTGATACCGGCGAGATCGCGCAGTCTCGAGCGCACGCCGTCGCAGGCAACCACCAGCCGGGATTCCAGGGTGCTGCCGTCCGAAAGCGTGACGCCGGCATGGCTGTCGTGGGTTTTGAGTTCGGTCGCGCTCAGTCCGTGGCGTATGTCGATACCGAGCCGTTCGCAGGCGCCGCGAAGCGCTGCGACCATGGCGACATTCGGAATCATGTGAGCGAAAGGCCGGCCTTCGGCCACTTCGCCGTCGAAGGTCAGGAAAACCGGGCGGACCGGATCGGAGGTTCGGGAATCGGTCACGATCATCTTGGTGATCGGCTGAGCTTCCGGCTCGATCTCGGTCCAGATGCCGAAGATTTCGAGCATCTTTGCGGCGGCAGCGATGACGGCGGAAGCGCGCTCATCGTTTTTCCAGACATGCTCGGGTGCGGCTTCGACCACCGAGACTTTCAGATGCGGTGCTGCCTGCTTGACCGCAACGGCAGCGGAAAGGCCGACATAGCCCCCGCCCACAACCAGCATATCAAGCATCACGCCGCTCCCGTACCTTGTGCCTCAGATGTGATCTATATAGATCATCGCAACTTCATTTCCTACCGCCGGGAGACATACAAAATGACGCGCGAAACAAACGGACCGTCGGCGATGGAGAGGCTGCTTGCGACGCTCGACCTGGAGCCGATCGAGGTCGATATCTTCCGTGGACGCAGTCCGCAGGCCGGCTGGCAGCGGGTCTTCGGCGGCCAGGTCATCGGCCAGGCGCTGATGGCGGCGCAGCGCACCATCGAGGCCGAGCGCTTCGTGCACTCGCTGCACGCTTATTTCATGCGCCCCGGCGATCCCTCGGTGCCGATCATCTACCAGGTGGAGCGCATCCGCGACGGATCGAGCTTCAACACTCGGCGCGTCGTCGCGATCCAGCACGGCAAGGCGATCTTCGCGCTGTCGGCTTCTTTCCAGGTGGAGGAAGCGGGCTTCGACCACCAGATCGCCATGCCCGAGGTGGCGATGCCCGAAGAACTGCTCGGCGAACAGCAGATCAAGGAGCAATATCTCGCGCATGCGCCGGATGCGATCCGGAAATACTGGGAGCGCGAGCGGCCGATCGAGATCCGCCCCGTCTCGTTGACCCATTATTTTTCCGACAGGAAGCTCGACCCCCGGCAGGACGTCTGGGTGCGCGCCACCGGTCCGGTTCCCGATGACCGGCTCTATCAGGCTGCGGTGCTTGCCTATCTCTCAGACATGACACTGCTCGATACGTCGCTTTATGCCCACGGAACGTCCATCTTCGACCAGAGCCTGCAGGTGGCAAGTCTCGATCACTCCATGTGGTTCCACCGGCCCTGCAAGCTCGACGACTGGCTGCTCTATACGCAGGACAGCCCCTCGGCTTCGGGCGCCAGGGGATTAACCCGCGGGAGCCTGTTCACGCGAACGGGTGTGCTGATCGCATCCGTCGCGCAAGAAGGATTGATTCGGAAAAAGGCAAATGAATAAATAACAGGCATATTTGCAAATTTGCGCATTATTTGTGCGCTTATTGCTCGGTCAATTGCCTGTTTATTGGCACTCGTAATTATAACATTTATTTTTCAATAGGTTAACTTCGGCTTCGAATCTGGCACGTCCTTTGAATGTATATCGCCGGTCGCTGTTCAGGAACGTCAGCGGCAAGGAGAGTCGGCTCCGCGCCGAGGATAACGAAGGATGGGAAACCAGATGAAAATTGTGATGGCTATAATCAAGCCGTTCAAACTCGATGAGGTCCGCGAAGCCCTTACGGCGATCGGCATTCAGGGCCTGACCGTAACCGAAGTGAAGGGCTACGGGCGCCAGAAGGGACATACCGAAATCTATCGCGGCACCGAATATGCCGTCAGCTTCCTGCCGAAGCTCAAGATCGAAATCGCGGTTGCATCGGAACTTGTCGACAGGGCGGTCGAAGCCATCGCGGCGTCGGCCAAGACCGGCCAGATCGGTGACGGCAAGATTTTCGTCTATTCGATCGACCATGCCGTGCGCATCCGTACGGGCGAAACCGATTCAGAAGCGCTGTAAGAACGGCAGATCAAGGAGCTTTTTCCAATGTCAATCTCGAAGTTTTCTTCCACCTTTGCGCGCGTCGGCGCAGCATCGGCCGCGCTTCTTGCGCCGGCCGTCGCTTTTGCGCAGGAGACTGCTGCGCCAGCCGCTGCCGCCGCTGCTCCTGCCTTCACCATGGACAAGGGTGACAATACCTGGATGCTCGTCTCCTCGGCGCTCGTCCTTCTGATGACCATCCCCGGCCTTGCGCTTTTCTACGGCGGTCTCGTGCGCGCCAAAAACATGCTCTCCGTGCTGATGCAGGTCTTCATGATCACGGCTGTCGTGTCGCTGATCTGGGTGACCTACGGCTATTCGCTCGCCTTTACCGACGGCGGCTCGCTGAACAGCTTCATCGGCGGCTTCTCCAAGGCCTTCCTTGCCGGCGTCAACACATCGTCGCTCGCCGAAACCTTCTCGAAGGGCGTCGCCATTCCGGAATACACCTTCATCGTCTTCCAGATGACTTTCGCCTGCATCACGCCCGGCCTGATCGTCGGCGCCTTCGCCGAACGCGTCAAGTTCTCGGCAGTCATGCTCTTCGTCGTGCTGTGGGTCACCTTCATCTACTTCCCGATGGCGCACATGGTCTGGTTCTGGGGCGGCCCGAGCTCCTACAGCGCACCGGCCGGCCTGATCTTCTCTTACGGCGCAATCGATTTTGCCGGCGGCACGGTCGTTCACATCAATGCCGGTATCGCCGGTCTCGTCGGCGCCATCATGCTCGGCAAGCGCACGGGCTATAAGAAGGAAATCATGGCTCCGCATTCGATGACGCTGACCATGGTCGGTGCCTCGCTGCTCTGGGTCGGCTGGTTCGGCTTCAACGCCGGCTCCAACCTCGAAGCCAATGGCTACGCGTCGCTTGCGATGATCAACACCTTCGTTGCGACGGCTGCCGCCGCGGTGTCCTGGTGCATCGTCGAAAGCCTCGCCCGCGGCAAGGCCTCGATGCTCGGCGGCGCTTCGGGTGCCGTCGCCGGTCTCGTCGCCATCACGCCGGCGGCAGGTTTTGCCGGTCCGATGGGCTCGATCGTTCTCGGCCTCGTCGTCTCGCCGATCTGCTACTTCTTCGTCGACGTCGTGAAGAACAAGTTCAACTATGACGACAGCCTGGACGTCTTCGGCGTCCATTGCGTCGGCGGCATCATCGGCGCTCTCGGCACCGGCATCCTCGTCAACCCGGCGCTGGGCGGTGCAGGCATCGTCGACTATTCGACGGCTGATTTCGCCGCCACCTATGCCGGCACGGCAACCCAGGTCCTGAACCAGGCGAAGGGCGTTCTCACGACCCTCCTGTGGTCGGGCATCGGTTCGGCGATCCTCTACAAGATCGTCGACGTCGTCATCGGCCTGCGCGTGAGCGTCGAAGCCGAGCGCGAAGGTCTCGACCTTTCGACCCACGGCGAAGCCGCCTACCACGCCTCCTGATCATAAAGTTTGCGGCGCCCGGCAGACGGGCGCCGCTTCACGGCCCGTCGCGGCCTATCTAACCATAAGCCGCATTTGGCCCGGACCTTCCAAGGTTCGGGCTTTTTTCTTTTCTGGGGTTGATGCGCCTCCCGGCACGCATGGTTAACATCGCTTTAACCCCGTTCTGGTTAGGTAGAGCGGACGCATTTTGGCATGGCGAAGCTTCGGTGATTCGCATGCCCTCAGGCAGTGGACGGGTTAGACACATGGCAAGAAGCACGTCGCCGGCGATGGATGGCCGTCCGGATCGGTTCTCCTTCTCGGCATTCATGCTGCGGCAGATCCAGGCGCTCATCGGCTTTGCGATCTTTCTGCTGCTAGCGTTCTGCGTCGCGGCGCTGGCGACCTGGAACGTCGCCGATCCGAGCTATTCCTACGCCACCGCCAACCTGCCGACGAATATCCTCGGCTACAGCGGCGCTGCCTTTGCCGATATCGTCATGCAGTTCCTCGGGCTTGCCAGCGTCGTTTCGATGCTGCCGATCGTCGCCTGGGCGCTGACGATGATCTCGGGCCGCAGTTTCAACCGCATTCCCGCCCGCATCGGCGCCTGGCTTGCCGGTTCGATTTTGTCTTCCGCCGTCATCGGCTGTTTCCCGCCGCCGCTCACCTGGCCGATCCCGAACGGTATCGGCGGCGTCGTCGGCGACATGATCCTGCGCTTTCCCGCACTCTTCGTCGGCGCTTATCCCACCGGCACCTTCGCCATGGCCGTTGGCTGCATTTTTGCTGTGCCGACCGCGTGGATGATGCTCTTCGCGTCAGGCCTCGTCGGCCGCAGTGACGCCGATGACGAAACCGAGGACGATTACGCCGAGACAACAAGCAAGGCGCGGGTGGTCGGAGACGAAGACGAGGAAGAGGACGAATCGCGCTGGGTTGCGTTCAGCGGCGCCATGACGCATGCCTGGTTCATGAGCCAGGGCCGGCTGCGCCGGCTCTTCGGCATGGGACCGCGCCAGCGACGCCAGGGCGATTTCGAGTCGCCTTATGATTTCAACGACGATGAATTCGGCACGCTGAACGAACCGGTCCGCGCCAAAGCGCCGGCCGTCCGCGGCGAGCGCCTGGAGCCATCGATGGAGCCGTCAATGGCGGCAAGGGCGGCTTCGCCGCGGCGCGTCGTCGCTGCGCCGTCGCTTTCCATCGATGACGAGGATGAGAACGACGATCCGCCTTTCGATGCCGACATGCCGCCGCGTCCGGCCGACATTCTGCCCGACGACGATGATGACGACTGGATGATCCGTGCGCCGGCAAAAGCCACCGCCAAGCCGGAGCCTCGCGTTGTCCCGGCGATCACGCGTCCGAAGCCCGGTGCCCGTGTCGAGCGGGAAGCGCAGGGCTCGTTCATTCGTCCCGAGGGTTTCCAGCTTCCCTCGATGCACTTGCTCGCCGAGCCACGGAACGTGGTGCGCGATTCAACACTGTCGGCCGATGCGTTGGAGCAGAATGCCCGCATGCTCGAGGGTGTGCTGGAGGATTTCGGCGTCAAGGGTGAAATCATTCATGTCCGCCCGGGCCCCGTCGTCACGCTGTACGAACTGGAGCCGGCGCCCGGCATCAAATCGTCGCGCGTCATCGGCCTGGCCGACGATATCGCCCGCTCGATGAGCGCCATCGCCGCCCGCGTCGCCGTGGTGCCGGGCCGCAATGCGATCGGTATCGAACTGCCGAACCAAACGCGCGAGACCGTCTTTCTCCGCGAATTGATCGCGTCGCGGGATTTCGACGGCAGCAAGGCCAAGCTCGCAATGGCTCTCGGCAAGACGATCGGCGGCGAAGCCGTCATCGCCGACCTCGCCAAGATGCCGCACCTGCTCGTTGCCGGCACCACCGGTTCGGGCAAATCGGTCGCCATCAATACGATGATCCTGTCGCTGCTCTACCGCATGACGCCGGAACAGTGCCGGCTGATCATGATCGACCCGAAGATGCTCGAGCTCTCGGTCTATGACGGCATTCCGCATCTGCTTTCGCCTGTTGTCACCGATCCGAAGAAGGCCGTCGTCGCGCTCAAATGGACCGTGCGCGAAATGGAAGAGCGCTACAAGAAGATGTCGAAGATCGGCGTCCGCAACATCGACGGCTTCAACACGCGCGTCGAACAGGCGCTGTCGAAGGGCGAAGTGATCTCGCGCACGGTGCAGACCGGCTTCGACCGCCACACCGGCGAAGCCATGTACGAGACCGAGGAATTCGACCTCAAGCCGATGCCCTATATTGTCGTCATCATCGACGAGATGGCCGATCTGATGATGGTCGCCGGCAAGGACATCGAAGGCGCGGTGCAACGCCTGGCACAAATGGCGCGTGCGGCCGGCATCCACGTGATCATGGCGACCCAGCGTCCGTCGGTCGACGTCATCACCGGCACGATCAAGGCGAACTTCCCGACCCGCATCTCCTTCCAGGTCACCTCGAAGATCGACAGCCGCACCATTCTCGGCGAACAGGGCGCCGAACAGCTGCTCGGCATGGGCGACATGCTCTACATGGCGGGCGGCGGGCGCATCCAGCGCGTCCACGGCCCGTTCGTTTCGGATGTCGAGGTGGAAGAGATCGTCTCCTACCTGAAGACGCAGGGCTCGCCGCAATATCTCGATGCGATCACCGCCGATGACGACGAGGATGGCGATTATGGCGGCGGCGGTCCGGCCGGCACGTCGAACCTTTCGGATTCGGAAGATCCCTATGATCAGGCCGTCGCCATCGTGCTGCGCGACGGCAAGGCTTCGACCTCTTACGTCCAACGCCGGCTTGGTATCGGCTATAATAGAGCCGCCTCGCTGATCGAGCGCATGGAGAAGGAAGGCATCATCGGGCCGGCCAACCATGCCGGCAAACGAGAAATCCTCGTGCCGACCGAGGGCGACATCCTCGACCGCTGAGACGAGCGCCATATATTTCTGATGTGGCCGCTTTGGCGGAAACACGGTGGCATCAACGCCGTTGCTTTTCGCGCGCCGATCGCAACGCCTTGAAGACGCCGCCTTTGAGCGGCATGCAGATCGCATAAAGGAGATTTAGATGCGTAACTCCGATTCCTTCCTCTCCGGCCTGGCGATGAAGCGCCGCGATCTTCTCGGCGCTTTCGCCGTCGCTGCGATGGCGAGTGCCGTCCCCTTGAGCGCCATCGCACAGGCTGCAGCGCCCGCTTCCGGCACGGCGCAGGCAATCGCCGATCATTTTTCCGGCGTCACGACGATGCAGGGCGAATTCGTCCAGTTCGGTCCGCGCGGCGAACAGACCGGCGGCAAGTTCTTCATCCAGCGTCCCGGCAAGCTGCGTTTCAACTACGACGATCCGTCGCCGATGCGGGTGATTGCCGACGGCAAGAATGTCGCCATCGGCAATATGAAGCTCAAGACGTGGGATCTCTATCCGCTCTCGAAGACTCCGCTCAGCCTGCTCCTGGCGCAGCATATCGACCTTTCGGCCGGCATGGTGAAGGGCGTGAAGGAGGAGTCGGACCTGACGACGATCGCGCTCGGCAACAATACGGTGTTCGGAAACTCGACGATCACCATGATGTTCGATCCGAAGACCTATGATCTGCGCCAGTGGACGATCACCGACAACCAGGGCAAGGATACGTCGGTGATGATCTTCAACGTCAAGACGGGTGTGCAGTTCGACGACCGCGTCTTCCGGGTGCCCTATGAGAGCATTCCGGGCACGGCAGCCTCACGCGACTGAGTGGGTTTTCGGTTGATCGCCTGAGGCTTTTGCACGCTCCCGGTTTCCTCCTGTCCGCCTTTGTTCTAAAGCCCTTTCATGAAAGTGTGAAAGGGCAGGGGCATGGGCTTTTCGATCACCACCTGGAACATCAACTCGGTGCGGCTGCGCATGCCGATCGTCGAGCAACTCGTTCTCAAACACAGGCCTGACATTCTCTGCCTGCAGGAAACAAAGGTGCCGAACGAGCTCTTTCCGGCAGCACCTTTGCGGGCGATGGGCTACGATCACATCATCATCCATGGCCAGAAGGGTTATCACGGGGTCGCAATCGCCTCGCGCATTCCGCTGACGGAGGATCACCGACAGGATTATTGCGGCGTCGGCGATGCCCGCCACATATCGGCGGTGTTCGAGCGCGGCAACCGCCGTGTCCGGCTGCACAATTTCTACGTCCCTGCCGGCGGCGACGAGCCCGACCGCATGATCAATCCGAAATTCGGCCACAAGCTCGACTTCATCGAGGAGATGAAGCTCCTGACAGCCAATGGCGAGGCCAACACCTCCGCCATCCTGGTCGGCGACCTCAACATCGCACCGCTGGAGCACGATGTCTGGTCGCACAAGCAACTGCTGAAAATCGTCAGCCATACGCCCGTCGAAACCGACGGGCTGCTCGAGGTGATGAAGCGCGGCGGCTGGCTCGATCTCATGCGCCAGCACGTGCCGGCCAGCGAGAAGCTTTATACCTGGTGGAGCTACCGGGCCAAGGACTGGGAGGCTGCCGATCGCGGCCGCCGGCTCGACCATATCTGGTCGTCATCGGATCTCGGGCCGCATCTCCAGCGGATCGAGATCCTGAAAGAGGCGCGCGGCTGGGACCGGCCGTCTGACCATGTGCCGGTAACGGCGCATTTCGATTTCTGACGGCAATCAGCTGAAGCGGTGAAATTGGCTTGCCGCCTGGGCTGCAAGCTCGGCGAGGTTGTCGCGGATGCGGTTTTCGATCAGACGGGCCGCATCGGGATATTCCTCGAGCAGCCGATGGAAGAGGGCGCGGGTGATGCGGATGATGCTGGTGTCCTCGCGCGCGATCGCGGTGAACTTGCGCTCCACCAAGGTGACCAGCGCCAGCTCCGAAATCAGTGTTCCCGGTCCGGCGACAGCCTCCGCCCGCTGCATGCCGTCGCTGCTCGTCGTGCTGAGTTCCAGGCTGCCGCTCAAGACGACGTAGGCGCTCTCGGCCGGCGAGCCTTGGCGGAACAGCATCTGGCCGGCGGCGATCATGCGCCGGTCGGCGCCGAAGGCGATTAGCCTCAGCTGGTCCTCGCTCATGTCCTTGAACAGCGGAAGCCGGGAAAGCAGATGAATGTCGTCGGTCAGCGCCATGCCGGCTTTTCGCCTTAGAGCAATTCCAGCAAAAGTGCCTGGCGGTTTTGCCAGGCAAAGCGTGAAACGCTTTTGCCGGGAACTGGGTGAAAACAAAGAGACAGAACATCTCCGCGATTCGGAAAAAACGGAAATGCTCTAGGGTATGATCTTGTAGCCGCCGTTTTCCGTCACCAGAATTTCGGCGTTGGAGGGATCCCGTTCGATCTTCTGGCGCAGCCGGTAGACATGGGTTTCCAGCGTGTGCGTCGTTACACCAGAATTATAACCCCAGACCTCCTCGAGAAGCACGTCGCGGGTGACGACCTTCTGTTCGGCGCGATAGAGATAGCGGATGATCGCCGCTTCCTTCTCCGTCAGGCGGATCTTCTGGCCATTGTCGGTGGTGAGCAGCTTCTGGCTCGGCTTGAAGAGGTATGGACCGACGGTGAAAGTCGCATCTTCGCTCTGCTCGTGCTGGCGCAATTGCACACGGATGCGGGCCAGCAGTACGGCGAAGCGGAAGGGCTTGGTGACGTAGTCGTTGGCCCCGGCTTCGAGGCCAAGGATCGTGTCCGAATCGGTATCGTGGCCGGTCAGCATGATGATCGGCGCCTTGAAGCCGCCCTTGCGCAGGAGCTTCACCGCTTCGCGGCCGTCCATGTCGGGCAGGCCGACATCCATGATCAAGAGGTCGACCGGCGTCGAACGGGCGGTCGCAACACCTTTGCCGGCGTTGGCTTCCTGAAGAACCGTGAATTCCTCATAAAGCGACAATTGCTCCGTCAGGGTCTGACGAAGGTCCTCGTCGTCATCCACCAGAAGAATGGTGCGTGCGGTCATGCCGTTGCGTCCTCAAAGTTACGTCCCCTAGTCCTACGCCAAATTGCAGCTTTGGCAAGGATCGGCCAGCGGGGCTGTTGCCGCGCAGGTTTTCATATGATTTCAATCAAGGCCTCAGGCAATGCAAGACATGCGAGAAAAATGGAAAAAGCAAGGCGGAGCCGGGGCATGCGGCCATCGACGATCGTGGTGCGCCCCGCGCCAGGGCGCAAGAGCCGCGCCATCGTCCGATTCGGGGCAATCACCGTCCCTGCCGCGATCGGTCGTTCGGGCCGTACCATCCTCAAACGCGAGGGCGACGGCGCCACGCCGATCGCCGCGATGCGGCTGATTTCCGGTTTCCGGCGCGGTGAACGGAACGGTCGACTCACCACTTCGCTTCCCATTCGCCGCATCCGCGCAGACATGCTCTGGTGCGACCAGCCCGGCAACGCCAACTACAACCGCCTCGTGCGGGCGCCATTCAGCGCAGGTCATGAGGAGATGCGGCGCAGCGACGGCCTCTACGATATCTGCCTTGTCATGGACTGGAACATTTCCTCGCGGGCGCGCCATCGCGGTTCGGCGATCTTCTTCCATCTCATCAGGCCGGGCTACGAGCCGACGGCCGGCTGCGTGGCTATAAGCCTGCGTGACATGCGCCGCCTTCTGCCCCACCTTCGGAAGGGAACGATTGTCCGGGTCCTCTGATTGTCTTCAAGATGCCGCCGCCTATATGGTTCCGGTGACCGGACGCTCCGGCTGAAATGCGTTCCGGGACGTCCGCAGGTGCGGGCGCAATCCATGCCTCGTCCAATTCTTCAAACTCCCGGAGATATATTGTGACCGCTCAACCCATCATCACTTTCCATGACGGACATTCCATTCCCCAGGTCGGTCTCGGCGTCTGGCAGACGCCGCAGGAGATTGCCGCCCCGACGGTGCGCACCGCAATCGCCGCCGGCTATCGGCATATCGATACGGCTTCGGGTTACGACAATGAAGAGGGCGTCGGCGAAGGCATCCGCTCCTCCGGCCTCGCCCGCAAGGATATCTTCGTCACCACCAAGCTCAGGAATACCGACCAGGGCTACGACAATGCGTTGCGCGCTTTCGACGGCAGCCTCAAGAAGCTCGGCTCCGACTATGTCGACCTCTATCTCATTCACTGGCCGTCGCCGCATCGCGGCCTCTACACCGAGACCTGGAAGGCATTCGTGCGCATCCGCGAAGAGGGCCGCGCCCGGTCGATCGGCGTGTCGAATTTCTATCCCGAACATCTCGAGCGCATCATCGGCGAGACCGGCGTCGTTCCAGTCATCAATCAGATCGAGCTGCACCCCGACTTCCAGCAGAGAGCGGCGCGGGAGGCGCACAAGAAACTTGATATCACCACCGAATCCTGGAGCCCGCTCGGCCAGGGCAAATTCCTCTCGAACAAGGTTATCGGCGAGATCGCCAGGAAACATCGGAAGACGCCGGCGCAGGTCATCATCCGCTGGCACATCGATAGCGGCCTCGTCGTCATCCCGAAGTCGGTGACGCCGTCGCGCATCGAGGAGAATTTCCAGGTGTTCGACTTCAAGCTCGATGCCGACGACATGGCCGCAATCGCCAAGCTCGACAGCGCCGGCGCCCGCATGGGACCGGACCCGATGACGGCAGCCTTCTGATCGCCGGTTGCGATCATCGCCGCCGATCGGCTGTCGACGCCGCAATAGAAGAAGCCGCCCGATGCGCCGAGACGCATCGGGCGGCTTTATCTTTCATTCCGTCGGACGCGTCAGTTCCACTCGCGGATATCGACGAAGTGCCCGGCGATCGCGGCGGCGGCGGCCATGGTCGGCGAGACGAGATGCGTGCGGCCCTTGAATCCCTGACGGCCTTCGAAATTGCGGTTCGAGGTCGAGGCGCAACGCTCGCCCGGCTTCAGGCGGTCGTCGTTCATGGCAAGGCACATGGAGCAGCCCGGCTCGCGCCAGTCGAAGCCGGCGGCCTTGAAGATCTTGTCGAGGCCTTCGGCTTCCGCCTGTTCCTTGACGAGGCCGGAACCTGGAACGATCATGGCGTTGACGGTCGAGGCGACGGTCTTGCCCTCGACGACCTTGGCGGCGGCGCGCAGGTCTTCGATGCGGCCGTTGGTGCACGAGCCGATGAAGACGCGGTCGACAGCAATGTCGGTCATCTTCGTGCCCGGCTTCAGGCCCATATAATCAAGCGCACGCCACTTGGAGGCACGCTTCGTTTCGTCCTGGATTTCATCCGGATTCGGCACGATGCCCTGGACGGAGACGACGTCCTCAGGCGAGGAGCCCCAGGAGACGATCGGCGGCAGTTCGGCGGCGTTCAGCTTGACGACGCGGTCGAAATGCGCGCCTTCGTCGGATTTCAGCGTCTGCCAATATGCGATCGCCTGTTCCAGCGCTTCGCCCTTCGGCGCGCGCGGCTTGCCCTTGATATATTCGAAGGTGATTTCGTCAGGGGCAATGAGGCCGGCGCGGGCGCCGCCTTCGATCGACATGTTGCAGATCGTCATGCGGCCTTCCATCGACAGCGAACGGATCGCTTCGCCGGCATATTCGATGACGTAGCCGGTGCCGCCTGCGGTGCCGATCTCGCCGATGATGGCCAGAACAATATCCTTGGCGGTGACGCCTGCCGGCAGCTGGCCGTCGACCTGCACCAGCATGTTCTTGGCCTTTTTCTGGATCAGCGTCTGGGTGGCGAGAACGTGCTCGACTTCAGACGTGCCGATGCCGTGGGCGAGAGAGCCGAAGGCGCCATGGGTGGAGGTGTGGCTGTCGCCGCAGACGATCGTCATGCCCGGCAGGGTGAAGCCCTGTTCCGGCCCGATGATGTGAACGATGCCCTGGCGCTTATCGTTTTCCGAATAATATTCGACGTTGAACTCGGCGGCATTCTTGGCGAGCTGCTCGACCTGGATGCGGCTTTCCTCGTTCTTGATGCCGAGATGGCGATCGGCCGAGGTCGGAACGTTGTGGTCGACGACGGCAAGCGTCTTTTCCGGGGCGCGGACCTTGCGGCCGGACATGCGCAGGCCTTCGAAGGCCTGCGGCGAGGTGACTTCGTGGACCAGATGGCGGTCGATGTAGAGAAGACAGGTTCCGTCGGCCTGTTCGTGGACCAGATGGTCGTCCCAGATCTTGTCGTAGAGGGTACGCGGTGCGCTCATGGCGGTAAGTCCGTTTTTGAAAGCTTTGGAAAATCGGAAAAAAGCGGATCGGGCTCCGCCGGCCGTCATTCGATCAACGAAGTCGGCTGTTGAGCGCACCGGAGACGCATGCGAAAAACCGCGCCGGCAGGCGATAGTGGTCCTGCAGCACGAAAATATGCGCGCCAGTGCATCTGAACTTGGATTCCATGGCGGTGGATATAGCGATTTTTGATCGAAACGGCAATTCGAATCGTGAGGCGCGTCCTTTCTGCATCCGAATGGACGCGGGCGCTTAGCGCCGCGGCATCTGCTTCATCTTCTTCTCGATCCGCCGCAGCGCCAGCGACAGGCCGATCGTCAGGATCAGATAGATATAGGTGACGATCGAATAGGTCTCGAAGAAGCGGAAGGAGCCGGAGGCATAGACCTTGCCCATCTGCGTGATGTCGGCGACACCGAGGACGGAGACGAGGGATGAATCCTTCACCATTGAGACGAAGTCGTTGGAAAGCGGCGGGAGGATGACCCGGATCGCCTGCGGGAATACGACGAGCCGGAAGCGGCGGTAGCGCGACAGGCCGAGCGACTTTGCCGCCTCGATCTGGCCGATATCGACGGACTGGAAACCGGCGCGGAAGATCTCGGCAATGAAGGAGGAATAGCCGATCATCAACGCGATGACGGCCCGCCACATCAGCGACAGGTCGCGCACCAGGATCGGTTCCGTAACGCCTGATTTCACCAGGGGCGTGATCATGAAGTTATAGGCCGTGACGAAACCGGGCGCACCGACGAAGGCGACGTAGAAGAGCAGCACCAGCATCGGGATGCCGCGGATGATCTCGATATAGAAGCGGGCGATCTGGCGCAGCACGACGCTGTCCGCCAGGCCGAGCAGCGCGATGCCGAGACCGAGCACCGTTGCCAGGACAAAGGCGACGAGCGTCACGAACACGGTGACGCCGACGCCGTTCACCACGGTGCGGAAGACCTGGGTGTAAATGTCGTTTGTGATGATGACGACGGCGAGAACGATGCCGATCAAGAGAAGGACGGCCAGCCACCAGGGACGGTCGTCCTTCTCATGTCGCGGGGATGGTTGTGGAGCCATCTGCGATCTCTCGAGGGATTATTCGCCCATCTTGTAGTCGAGAAACCACTTCTTGTTCAGCGCCTCGAAGGTGCCGTCCGCCTTCAGCGCTGCGATGGCGGCATTGACGGGGGCGACGAGATCGGAGCCTTTCGGGAAGATGAAGCCGAAATCCTCGGTGCCGAGCGGTTCGCCAACCACCTTCAGGGCGCCGTTCGAGGAATCGACGTAACCCTTGGCGGCGACGCTGTCGGTGAGGACGAGATCGACATCGCCCGTTTTCAGGGCCTGCACGGTTGCGCCGAAGGTCTCGAAGAGCTTGATGCGCGGGTTCTGTTCGTTGCCGTCGAGGATTTCATAGACGGCGGTGTAGAAAGGCGAGGTGCCGGGCTGAGCGCCGATCAGGCCGTCCTTGAATTCACCGAAGGACTTGGCGTCGGTGAAGCGCTTCTCATCACCGCGCACCAGCATGAATTGCTGCGAGCGCATGTAGGGATCGGAGAAGTCGACCTTCTGCTTGCGGTCGTCCTTGATGGTGATGCCGGTCATGCCGATGTTGTACTGACCGTCGGAAACCGCCTGGATCATCGCGTCCCAGCTGGTGTTTTGATATTCGACCTTGAAGTTCAGCCGCTTGGCGATCTCGTTCATCGCATCATATTCCCAGCCGATCGCCTTGCCAGATTTCGGATCGACGAACTGCAGCGGCGGATAGGCATTCTCGGTGACGACGACGACGCTCTTGCCGCCGAGATCGGGCAGTTCGGCAGCCGATACGGCCAGGGGCGAAAGCACAAGGGCGGCGAAGCTTGCGAGAACGGTGCGACGAAACAGCATAGAACGGCTCCAAAATTGAACGGCAAAAATTGTCACGGATGACCTGCCGAAGGCAAGGCTGCCGGCTGCACGGTCGCGTAAAAAATAGAAAAGGCGATCCGAAGACCGCCTTTCCACAAATAGAATTTTGCGCAGATCTTATTCTGCGGCCTTCTCGGCTTCGGCTGCAGCAGCTGCTTCGGCCGCGGCCTTGGCTTCCGCAGCTTCTGCTGCTGCCTTTTCGGCGGCGAGCGCCTGGGCGGCTGCAACCTTCTCGGCTTCGATACGGGCCTTTTCCTCGGCGACAGCAGCGCGCTCGGCGTCGTTGAGCTTGCGGGCGCGAACGCCGGTGTCTTCAACGATACGAGCCGACTTGCCGCGACGGTCGCGGAGGTAATAGAGCTTGGCGCGACGGACCTTACCGCGGCGAACAACGTCGACGCTTTCGATCATCGGCGAGTAGACCGGGAATACGCGCTCGACGCCTTCGCCGTAGGAGATCTTGCGAACCGTGAAGTTTTCCTGCAGGCCACCACCGGAGCGGGCGATGCAGACGCCTTCATAGGCCTGGACGCGGGTACGGTTGCCTTCCGTGACCTTCACGTTGACGCGGACGGTGTCGCCCGGGGAGAATTCGGGGAGGGTGCGCTTGGCTTCGATCTTAGCGGCCTGTTCGGCCTCGAGCTGCTGGATGATGTTCATCGTCTTAACCTTTGGTTCTTCTGAAACAGCCAGAGCGCTCATACTGTCCTTCGGTCGATGCCTCTGGAGTTTGCCCTTACGGACGGGAGCGGATTCGCCATTCTTTGTTTGCTGGCAGACGGGGCTAGCCCCATTTCCGCGTGCGCCAATACACGAAAGGCCGGTGCTTGTCATCCCTCGCACGACATTTTTGTGAAAAGGACGGCGAAATCAGCCGTTATTCTCTGTTTTAGCGCTATCGAGCAGGTCCGGCCGCCGTTCCTGCGTCAGCCGCACCGCTTCCTGGTGGCGCCATTTCTCGATGGCTCCGTGGTTGCCGGACGTCAAGACGGAGGGAATTTCCCGGCCTTCCCACTCTTGTGGCCGGGTATAATGGGGATGTTCCAGCAACCCGCCTTCGAAGCTTTCGTGCAGGCCGGAAAGATCGTTGCCCATCACGCCGGGCAGGATGCGGATGATCGCATCAAGCAGGATCAGCGCCGCCGGCTCGCCGCCCGACAGCACGTAATCGCCGATCGAGACTTCTTCCAGTCCGCGCGCCTCGATCACCCGCTGGTCGACGCCCTCGAAACGACCGCAGACGATGATGACGCCGTCACCCGCCGCAAGCTCACGCACGCGCTGCTGCGTCAGCGGCCGGCCGCGCGGGCTCATCAGCAGGCGCGGCCGGGGATCATTTTCACCGGCACTGTCGATCGCGCGGGCGAGAACGTCAGCCTTCAGCACCATGCCGGCGCCGCCGCCGGCCGGCGTGTCGTCGACAGTGCGGTGTCTGTCGGTGGCGAAATCGCGAATCTGCACCAGATCCAGTGACCATTGCCCACGCTCCATCGCCTTGCCGGCGAGCGAGAAGCCAAGATGCCCCGGAAACATTTCCGGATAAAGTGTCAGTACGCGCGCCCGGAAAGCCATTACTTCTTCTTTTTCGGCTTGTCCGCGGTGAACTGCGAAAGCTCGGGGTCGTCGACCAGTCCCGCCGCCAGCGGATCGATCAGCAGCGTACCGGCTTCGAGATCGATTTCCAGCACAGAGGCTTCCGAGAAGGGAATGAGAACGGGGCGCTTGCCCGGGCCCTTGAGCTCCAGGAGATCGCCGGCGCCGAAATCGAAGACGCCGGTGACCGTTCCGTAGCTGACGCCCTTGTCATCAAGCGCTTCGAGCCCTTCGAGATCGGCATAGTAGAACTCGTCGTCCTCGAGCTCCTCGTCCGGCAGGTTGTCGCGCTCGATATAGAGTTCAAGTCCGTTCAGCGCTTCGGCGGCGTTGCGGTCGTTGATGCCGCGGAAACGGACGACGACGACGTTCTTCATCTCACGGATTTCGAGGATTTCGAAGCTGCGTCCGTCCGTGCTGTGCAAAAGGCCGTAATCGCCGAGCGCGCTGGGATCGGCCGTGTAGGCCTTGGCGCGCACCTCGCCCCTGAGACCTTGCGCGCCACCGATCGTCGCCATCAAAACCGGGTTTTCAAGCTTTGTCATGGGTTCCTTCACGTGAAGCCGAAAGACAGGTTTCTCATAAACGAAGTGCGGGCGATTGGAAACGAAAACGGGCGGCATGTCGCCATGCCGCCCGCTCGAGAAGGGAATGTCCCGATTATTCCGCGGCGTCGGCAGCAGCAGCTGCAGCGTCGGCGATCTTCTGGGCCTTTTCGGCGGCGCGTTCCTGGGCGCGCTTGCCGGGCTTTGCCTTGATCGGGTTGTTCTTGGCTTCGCGCTTGGCAACGCCGGCTTCATCGAGGAAGCGCAGAACGCGGTCGGTCGGCTGGGCGCCGTTGTCGATCCAGTGCTTGATGCGCTCGGCGTTCAGCTGAACGCGCTTCTCGTCATCCTTGGCGAGCATCGGGTTCCAGGAGCCGAGGTTTTCGAGGAAGCGGCCGTCACGCGGGCTGCGCGCATCGGCGAGCACGACGTGGTAGTACGGACGCTTCTTGGAGCCACCGCGGGCGAGACGAATTTTCAGTGCCATGTTCTTTACTCCTTAGGCTTTTCTTGACCGCTTCGTAGGGCGGTGTGGTTATCGGGCTGCGGCGCTCTGTTCAGCGTGGTCCGCAGCGATCTGCTCATGATGCCGGATGACTTCCTTGATGACGAAGTTCAGGAACTTCTCGGCGAAATCCGGGTCCAGATTGGCGGTCTTCGCCAACTGGCGAAGGCGTTCGATCTGGTATTCCTCGCGCGCCGGATCGGCCGGCGGCAGATTGTATTTGGCCTTCAGCACGCCGACCTCTTTGGTGCAGCGGAAGCGTTCGGCCAGCATGTGCACGAGAGCGGCATCGATATTGTCGATCGACTGACGATAGCTCGCGAGCTGGGCTTTGACGTTTGGATCAATCATGGGGCAAGCGATCCTTTCACTTCTTCTTCGGCAAGCCGGGCAAGCCCGGGAAACCACCGCCAAGGCCCGGCAGCTTGGCGCCGCCGAGGCCCGGCAAACCACCCGGCAGACCGCCGAGACCGGGCATACCCCCGCCCGGTTTTCCCAAACCCGCCGCTTCCGCCTGCTTCTGCAGGGCTTCGAGCTGACGGGGATCGATATTCGAGAGATCGGGCATGCCGCCCATGCCGCCGCCGCCAAGCCCCATCTTGCCGGCAAGGCCGCCCATCATCTGCTTCATCAGGCCGCCTTTGCCCTTGCCGCCCATCATCTTCATCATGTCGGCCATCTGGCGGTGCATCTTCAGAAGCTTGTTGATGGCGGCGGCATCGGTGCCGGAGCCGGCGGCGATGCGCTTCTTGCGCGAATGCTTGAGCAGGTCGGGATTGGCGCGCTCGGCCTTGGTCATCGATTGGATGATGGCGATCTGGCGGCCGAAAAGCTTGTCGTCGAGGCCGGCTGCGGCCATTTTGTCCTTCATGCCGGCCATGCCGGGCATCATGCCCATGATGCCGCCCATGCCGCCCATCTTCTGCATCTGGCGCAGCTGATCGGCGAGGTCGTCGAGATCGAACTTGCCCTTGGCCATCTTGGCGGCCATGGCGGCCGCCTTTTCGGCGTCGATATTCTCAGCGGCGCGCTCGACGAGCGAAACGATATCGCCCATGCCGAGAATGCGGTCGGCAATGCGGCGGGGATGGAACTCCTCGAGCTCGCTCATCTTCTCGCCGACGCCGATCAGCTTGATCGGCTTGCCGGTGACGGCGCGCATCGAAAGGGCAGCACCGCCGCGGCCGTCGCCGTCCATGCGGGTCAGCACCAAGCCGGTGATGCCGACGCGTTCGTCAAAATTGCGGGCGAGGTTGACGGCGTCCTGGCCGGTGAGGCTGTCGGCGACCAGCAGGATTTCATGCGGGTTCGAGCGCTTCTTGATGTCGGCCATCTCGACCATCAAGGGCTCGTCGATATGGGTGCGGCCGGCGGTGTCGAGGATGACGACGTCATGGCCGCCGAGCTTGGCCGCCTGCACGGCGCGGGCGGCGATATCGGTCGGCGACTGGCCTGCAATGATCGGCAGCGTGTCGATATTGGCCTGCGCGCCGAGCTGGCGAAGCTGCTCTTGCGCGGCCGGACGGCGCGTGTCGAGCGACGCCATCAGCACCTTTTTCTTCTCGCGCGTCGACAGACGATTGGCGATCTTGGCTGACGTCGTCGTCTTGCCCGAGCCCTGAAGGCCGACCATCATGACGACGACGGGGGCGGCCGCATGCAGGTCGATGCCCACACCTTCGCCGCCCAGCATCTCGATCAGTTCGTCATGGACGATCTTGACGACCATCTGGCCGGGCTTGATCGACTTCAGGATCTCGGCGCCGACGGCTTTTTCACGCACGCGGTCGGTGAAGGAACGCACGACGTCGAGCGCGACGTCGGCCTCCAGCAGCGCGCGGCGAACCTCGCGCAGCGCTGCGGAAACATCGGCTTCCGAAAGCGCGCCACGGCCTGTCAGTCCATTCAGAATGGATCCAAGACGGTCCTGGAGGTTTTCAAACATCGGCTCTTCCTTGATACGTTTCGGGCGGGTTGATCTGCCCGGAAACGTCGTGCTTTTCCTTGACGAAAACAAGACGCAAAGCCAAAAAGCACCCGAGGGCGCATCGCGCTGTCGGGTGTTGACCTCCGGGATCTCGAAGTCCCGGTCGGCGGCTCGGAGTCATCTGGCTCGTCGCGGATTGGGCGCGATAAACAGGAAAGCGGCGGGAAAGTCAAGGCGAATGCGGGCGGATGACCGCACAGCGGGCTTTCGGAAGCGGTGCCACATGGGGCAAGCGGCTAAATTGCCGCTCACAATCCAATTCGCCATTCAGGCCAGTTGCAAAATATTCTGCTTGTGATTCTACTTTCTACTTAAGTGCGTCCTGTAAAATGATTCGTGAATATCCTTGATGCCGGATGATCCGGCGGAGATATCGAATGATCAATGCTGATATTGAAAGTTGGGCGCTGGCACGGGCCCATCATATTGTTCTCAACGAAGGCCTTAGTCTTGCAAAAGCGGCACAGGATCTGGATCGCAAACGATCCCGCTCGCTGGTCTACGAGCTGAGGAAGGTCATCACCGCCGCTATCGTCGAGGCGCATGCGGCGTCCTTCGAAGCCGACGGCGGGCAGCGGTAGAAGACGGACCGCCCGGAGGCTCAGTCGGCTGCAAGGCCTGCATGGCACTCACCCACTGGTAATTCCCTCGCGTTTCCGCCATATACAGCGGAAAGACGGACGGAATGACATCATGAGCGCAACGGTCGAATTCGCGAGGATGAACGGGCTTGGCAACAAGATCCTGGTCGTCGACATGCGCGGACGGCCTGATAAGCTGACGCCCGCAGCGGCGGTCGCGCTCAATGCCGATCCGCAGACCGAGTTCGACCAGATCATGGCGATCCATGATCCGAAGGCCGAAGGCACCGACGCCTTCATCGATATCCTGAACTCCGACGGCTCGAAGGCGCAGGCCTGCGGCAACGGCACCCGCTGCGTCGTACAGGCGCTTGCCGCCGAGACCGGTCGGAAGGCGTTCACCTTCCAGACGGTCGCCGGCATCCTCAATGCCGTCGAGCACGAGGACGGGACGATCTCCGTCGATATGGGCAAGCCGGTCTTCGATTGGGACAGGATCCCGCTTTCGGAAGAATTCCACGATACCAGCCGCATCGAGCTGCAGATCGGCCCGATCGACAATCCGGTGCTGCATTCGCCGTCCGCCATGTCGATGGGCAACCCGCATGCGATCTTCTGGGTGGACAGGGACGTGATGTCCTATGATCTCGCCCGATTCGGACCGCTGCTCGAAAACCATCCGATGTTTCCCGAGCGCGCCAACATCACGCTGGCGCAGGTCACCTCGCCGACATCGATGACGACGCGCACCTGGGAGCGCGGTGCGGGCCTGACGCTTGCCTGCGGCTCGGCCGCCTGTTCTGCCGCCGTCAGCGCCGCGCGCACCGGCCGCACCGGCCGCAAAGTGACGATCAATGTGGCAAGCGCCAAGCCGCCGGCCACACTTTCGATCGAATGGCGCGAGCGCGACGATCACGTCATCATGACCGGTCCGGCCGAGTGGGAGTGGTCGGGCAGGCTCGATCCTGCGACCGGCCTGTGGTCGCGCGATGCGGACCGGGGAGCCGAGGCGCAGTGAGCGGCATCGAGGTCATTACCTTCGGCTGCCGCCTCAACACATATGAATCCGAAGTGATGAAGGCGCAGGCCGAGAAGGCCGGGCTCAACAACGCCATCCTGGTCAATACCTGCGCCGTGACCGGCGAGGCCGTGCGCCAGGCCCGCCAGGCGATCCGCCGGGCGCGGCGCGACAATCCGCATGCCCGCATCATCGTCACCGGCTGTGCCGCGCAGACGGAAAAACAGACCTTCGCCGAGATGGCGGAGGTCGATGCGGTGCTCGGCAACGAGGAGAAGCTTTCGAGCGCCTCCTATCGCAGCCTGCCGGATTTCGGCGTTTCGGCTGAAGAGAAGTTGCGTGTCAACGATATCATGAGCGTCAAGGCGACGGCGCCGCAGATGGTCAGGCACATCGACGGCCATGTGCGCGCCTTCATCCAGGTGCAGAACGGCTGCGACCACCGCTGCACCTTCTGCATCATTCCCTATGGCCGCGGCAATTCCCGCTCCGTGCCGATGGGAGCCGTCGTCGACCAGGCCCGCAGGCTGGCCGACAGCGGCTATCGCGAGATCGTGTTGACCGGGGTCGACGCCACCAGCTATGGCGGCGACCTGCCGGGCGCGCCGACCCTCGGGCTTCTCGCCAAGACGCTCTTGAAGCAGATTCCGGATATCCGCCGCCTCAGGCTTTCC
This sequence comes from Rhizobium sp. N621, assembly GCF_001664325.1. Taxonomy (NCBI): domain Bacteria; kingdom Pseudomonadati; phylum Pseudomonadota; class Alphaproteobacteria; order Hyphomicrobiales; family Rhizobiaceae; genus Rhizobium; species Rhizobium sp. N621. The sequence continues at coordinate 4,222,460 of NZ_CP013495.1, read as the reverse complement.
TCGATCGACAGCATCGAAGCCGACGCGCATCTGATGGGTCTGATCGCCGAAGAACCGCGCTTCATGCCGCATCTGCATTTGTCGCTGCAGCATGGCGACGACCTGATCCTGAAGCGGATGAAGCGCCGACATTTACGCGCCGATGCGCTGCGCTTCATCGCGGAGGCGCGCCGTCTGCGCCCAGAAATGAGCTTCGGCGCCGATATGATTGCCGGCTTTCCGACAGAGACGGAAGAGATGTTCGGCAATGCCGTGCGGCTCGCCGAAGAGGCCGCCATTGCGCATCTGCACGTCTTTCCCTACAGCCCGCGTCCCGGCACGCCGGCCGCCCGCATGCCGCAGCTCGACCGGTCGCTGGTCAAGGATCGCGCCGCAAGGCTGCGCGCCACTGGACATAGGCTCCATCAATCCCATCTCGACGGCATGGTCGGAACCCGGCAATGGCTGCTCGTCGAAAACAACGGCCTGGCGCATACGGAGAACTTCACGCTGGTCGCAGCCGCCGGCCTTCGTCCCGGCGAACTTGTGCCGGCGACGATCACCGGCCACAATGGCAAGCATCTCGACATGCAATTGACGGCCGCAGCGGCCTGACTTTCACGGAATCCTCATGGCGCTCAGTTTCATCAAAAAGGTCTTCACCTTCGGCAAGCCGGCTGAAGAGCCCGTGCCTGAGGCCGTGGAAAGGGAGCTCGAGCCGCGCTCGCGTGACGAAGATCTGCCGATCGCGGACGATCCCGTTCTTCCCGAGGAAATGGATACGGCCGGCGGACCAGCGGCCGATGTCGGCGAGGGTGAGGCCGAGGAAGCGGACATCGTCGACGAGACCTTGCCTTTGCCTCCCGCGGCTCAGATGAGCGATTTCGGCTTGGTGCCGCTTTCACTGCTGCAAGCTGAAGCAGAGACGCGGGCAATTTCAGAGAGCGAGGTGGAAGAAACCCTCTCTGTCCCTTCGGGATATCTTCCCCACCAGGGGGTAGATCGTTCGGAGGCTGACGCGCCGGTTTCGATCGAAGAGACCGCTGAGGTAACAGAAGCGCTCTCGGAAGAAATTCCTGCTGAGATCGATGTAAAAGAAGACATCTCCATTCAGCCGATCTCGCCCCCTGTGGGGGAGATGCCCGGCAGGACAGCGGACGGTATCTCCTCCGCAACTGCGGCGGAACAGCCGAAGCTGGAATCTCCCGTTCTTCCCAAAGGCTTCGCCACCGGCCCGGCAATCGTCGAACCGCAGCCCATTGCCCCGCAGCCGAAACTCAGCTGGTTCCAGCGGCTGCGCAACGGTCTGGCGCGCACCTCCTCGCAGCTGACCGGTCAGATCACCGCGCTCTTTACCAAGCGCAAGCTTGACGACGAGACGCTGCAGGATCTCGAAGACCTGTTGATCCAGGCCGATCTCGGCGTCGAAACCGCGCTGCGCGTCACCGATACCCTGGCTTCCGAGCGCTACGGCAAGGACGTCACCGGCGAGGATGTCAGCAGGATCATGGCGTCCGAAATCGCCAAGGTTTTGAAACCGGTCGCCAAGCCGCTGCAGCTCGATCTCTCGCACAAGCCGCATGTCATCCTCGTCGTCGGCGTCAACGGCACCGGCAAGACGACGACGATCGGCAAGCTGGCGGCGAAGCTTTCGGGCGCCGGGCTGAAGGTCATGGTGGCTGCCGGCGATACCTTCCGCGCGGCGGCGATCGAGCAGCTGAAGATCTGGGCCGAGCGGACCAATTCCGAATTCGTCGGCACCAAGCTTGGCGCCGATGCTGCCGGCCTTGCCTATGATGCCTTCGAACAGGCGAAAGCGAAAAAATGCGACGTGCTGATCGTCGATACGGCCGGCCGCCTGCAGAACAAGGCCGAGCTGATGGCCGAGCTCGAGAAGATCGTGCGCGTTCTCGGCAAGCTCGATCCCGATGCGCCGCACACCGTGCTGCAGACGCTCGACGCGACGACGGGACAGAATGCGCTGAGCCAGGTCGAGATCTTCCGCAATGTCGCCGGCGTCAACGGCCTGATCATGACCAAGCTCGACGGCACGGCGCGTGGCGGCATCCTGGTGGCCATCTCCGTCAAGCACAAGCTGCCGGTCTATTTCATCGGCGTGGGCGAAGGTGTTGACGATCTGGAGCCGTTCGAGGCCGAGGACTTCGCGCACGCCATTGCCGGACTTCCCCAATGATGCCACAGATATGCCGCCGAAAGCCTGCAGGGCATGACGGGAACAGGTTTTCAGGAACAGCAGGTTTGACGAACGCATGACCACCGAAAGCGATATCACCCCGAGCGCGGCCGACCGGCATCATCCGCTGTTGAAGCTGGCGCTGGAGCTCGGGCCGCTGTTGATTTTCTTCTTTGCCAATCTGCGCGGCCAGTGGCTGGTGGAGCGGTTTCCTGCTCTTTCGGAACTTGGCGGTCCGTTGTTCGTCGCAACCGGGCTCTTCATGGCGGCGACAGTGTTTTCGCTGATCGTTTCGAAGATCGTGCTCGGCCATCTGCCGATCATGCCCTTCGTTTCCGGCATCGTCGTCGTTATCTTCGGCTCGCTGTCGATCTGGCTGCAGAACGAGACCTTCATCAAGATGAAGCCGACCATCGTCAACACGCTGTTCGGCGTCGCGCTGCTCGGCGGGCTCGCCTTCGGCCGGTCGCTGCTCGGCTACGTCTTCAACGCCGCTTTCCAACTCGATGCCGAAGGCTGGCGCAAGCTCACCATCCGCTGGGGCATCTTCTTTCTGTTCCTCGCCGTGCTGAACGAAGTCGTCTGGCGCAATTTTTCCGACGATACCTGGGTCGCCTTCAAAGTTTGGGGCACGATGCCGATCACCATCATCTTCACGCTGGCGCAGATGCCGCTGGTGCTGAAACACAGTATCAACCTAGAAACGGACGGCGAGAAGTGAGTGCCGCAGACGCCGAATATCGTGTCAGACGCCAGAATTTCTGGTTCGTCGCCTGCGTTGCGGTGCTGGTCGCGCAGATCGTCACCGAATATTTGATGGGCCGCGTGCCGATCTGCGCCTGCGGTTATGTCAAACTGTGGGAAGGCGGGGTCAATACCAGCGGCAATTCGCAGCATTTGTCCGACTGGTACACGCCGTCACATATCATCCACGGCTTCCTGTTTTACGGCCTCGGATATCTCATCCTACGCCGCAAGCCGCTGGCGGCAAGGCTGCTCCTGGCGCTGGTGATCGAATCCGGCTGGGAGCTGCTGGAGAATTCACCTCTCATCATCGATCGTTACCGCACGGCGACGATCGCGCTCGATTATTACGGCGACAGCATCCTGAATTCGGCGATGGACACCGTTTTCATGTGCGTTGGCTTCTTCTTTGCATCGCGGGCGCCGGTGGCGCTGACGGTGGCGATCGCCATCTTCTTCGAGATTTTCACCGGCTATGTGATCCGCGATAATCTGACGCTCAACGTGCTGATGCTGATCTGGCCGGTGGAGGCGATCAAGGTCTGGCAGGGTGGGGTTTAGGCCCACGTCGTTGCAAAAGACCCCTCATCCGGAATAATGCTTACGAAGCCGGTTTCGCCAGCGCCTTTTCCATCGCCGGAAACAGCCCTTCCTTCAGGCTGATATCGTCGAAGGGGCCGACGCGTTTGTAGAGGATCGTGCCGTCGGGGGCGACCAGATAGCTTTCCGGAATTCCGTAGACGCCCCAGTCGATCGCCGCCTTGCCGCTCGGGTCGACGCCGATCGCCCGGTAGGGATTTCCCAGTTCGCCGAGGAAACGCAGGGCGTTGTCGTTCTTGTCCTTGTAGTTGATGGCGACGATGTTTAGCCGACCGTCCTTCGCCAGTTCCTTCAAGATCGGGTGCTCGTCCCGGCAGGGGATGCACCAGGAGGCAAAGACGTTGACCAGGGTCAGCTTGCCTGTGATAGCCGCATCGGTGAGCGCCGGCAGATTTGCGCCGTCGAGCGGCGGAAGGTTCAGCGCCGGCGCCTTGGTGCCGATCAGGGCCGACGGGATTTCGGCGATGTTCTTGCCATGGAAATCCTGGTCATAGAGCATCTTTGCGGCCGTCGCGGCAATGGCGCCGAAGACGAACAGCGGCAGAAGCGCCAGGGCGTAGCGGCTAAGTCCGCTCGGCTTGCCGGGCTTGATTTCGGGTGTTTCGCTCATTCGCCGTCCCTCGCGGGCGCCGAGCGGCGGCGAATGCCCGCGGCTTCCAGGGCTGCGAGCTCACGCCGGCGCGCCCGGCCGTCGGCCCAGGTCCAGAGCGTGACCGCAACAGTCACGAGCGCCGCAAAGCCGTAGGAGGCGTAGACGTAGAAGGCATGCGTCATGATCTACTCCTCCCGGCTCGCCATCCGGGCGGCGAGACGGCGCTGCGCGGCGATCCGGCGGCGCCAGATCTCGTTCCTCATCGCCATGATGTGCAGGGTGAAGAAGAGGAGGGTGAAGGCGATCGCCATGACGAGCAGCGGGCGCAGGAATTCCGGATCGATCGCCGGACCGCCGATCCTGAGCACGCTCGCCGACTGGTGCAGCGTGTTCCACCATTCGACGGAGAACTTGATGATCGGAATGTTGACGAAGCCGACGAGGATGAGCACGGCTGAGACCCGCGCCGCCCTCGACGGATCGTCGATGGCGCGGCTCAGCGCAATCAGGCCGAGATACATCAGAAAGAGCACGAAGACCGAGGTCAGGCGCGCGTCCCACACCCACCAGGTACCCCACATCGGCTTGCCCCAGAGCGAGCCGGTGACCAGCGCGAGCAAGGTGAAGGCGGCGCCGAGCGGGGCTGCGGCCTTGGCGGAGACGTCGGCCAGCGGGTGGCGCCAGACGAGCGTGCCGATCGCCGAGAGGCTCATGATCGTGTAGCACATCATCGAAAGCCAGGCGGCAGGCACGTGGATATACATGATCCGAACGGTCTCGCCCTGTTGGTAATCGCCTTCGGTCGAGAAGCTGAGATAGAGGCCGGCCGCGAAACACAGCGCGGTGATGCAAGCCAGCCAAGGAATGACGCGGGCCGCCAGCGCCAGAAATCGCGTCGGATTGGCGAGATCGCTGAATTTACGGATGGCAAGGCTTATGTCGTTCATGGCCGCTTCCTTATCCCTATCCGGCTGTTCCCGCAATCGAGTGACATTCAATCCGACGTGTTTCGCAGCGCGAGCGCAGCGGCGGCCGGGCCGATCACCGCAAAGAACAGCGTCAGCGCAGTCAGGATGAGGAAGGGCGGCAGGAAAGGGGCGGGATCCTCGACCGCGGCATAGGTGGCGCTGACGCCGAAGATCAGCACCGGGATGGTCAGCGGCAGGACCAGGATGGAAACCAGCAGGCCGCCGCGGGGCAGGGCGACGGCAACGGCAGCGCCGACGGCGCCAATGAAGGTAATGGCCGGCGAGCCGACAAGAAGCGTCAGCATGGTCGCGCCGATCGCTGCCTCGTCCATATTCATGAAGAGGCCGAGCAGCGGCGAGGCGATCACCAGCGGCAGGCTGGTGGCGGCCCAATGGGCGAAGCATTTGACCAGCACGGTCAGGACAAGCGGTGTTTCCTGCATCAGCATCAGGTCGAGCGATCCGTCGTCGCGCTCGGCCTGGAACAGGCGGTCGAGGCCGAGAAGGGCGGCAAGCAGCGCGCCGATCCAGACGATGGCTGGGCCGATGCGCGAAAGCAGCTTGAGATCCGGCCCGACGCCGAAGGGGATGACGGCGACGACGGTCAGGAAGAACAGCACGCCGATCAGCGCACCGCCGCCGGCGCGGATGGAAAGTTTCAGGTCGCGGAGGAAGAGGGCAGTCATCCCCACACTCCCTGATCCACGCCGGCAAAGCCCGTCATCTTCAATTCCTGCATGTTCTTCAATCCCAGCGGCTGATGTGTCGCCGCCAGAAGAATGCCACCCTTTGCCAGATGCGCTTCGATCAATCCGGCAAACAGCCGGTCGGCGCTGGCATCGAGCGCCGCTGTGGGCTCGTCGAGGATCCAGACGGGGCGATGGGCGACGAGCAGCTTGGCGAAGGCGAATCGGCGCTGCTGGCCGGCGGAGAGATAACCGAAGGGAAGGTGGGTTATTCCCGAGAGGCCGACGGCTTCGGCTGCCTCCTCAAGGGACAGCCCGGCAGAAGTTTCCGTTTCGTCGAGAAAGGTGCGCCAGAAATCGAGATTCTCTGCAACCGTAAGTTCATTCTTCATTGCGTTTCGATGGCCGAGGTAGTGGCTGACCTCGCCGGGATGCTGGCCTTCCCGGCTGCCGTCGCCATGAAAGACGACAGTGCCTTTTTCCGGCCGCAGGAGGCCGGCAAGAACACGCAGCAAAGTGGACTTTCCGGATCCATTTCTTCCCGTCAGCACAAGCGCCTCGCCGGCCGCCAAGTGAAAGGAAAGATTAACGAAAATCAGATCGTCACCGCGCCTTGCGGCCAGATTTTCGGCGGTGAGATGCATGCATCGGTTCTTTCTTCGTTTTGGCTTCCGGATGGGTCAAAAAATGTCCGATTTTGCTCGTTTCCGGGTATGGCAAGTTTTTAGGAAATTATCTATAAGACCTGCAACCACGCCAGCGGTCGGCGTGAATTTCATCCTTGCGCCGAACTTGGAGCGTCTGCTCCACGTGCGGACAGCGGAAATGGCCGTACCCGCATCCTGATGTGCATTAAGTGCATAGGCGTTCGCACGACTGTGTTGGCTATCAGAAACGGGGTCTCTCGTGTCTAAATCTCTTGACAGTTTCAATTGTCGTTCCACGCTTTCCGTGAACGGGAAGGACTATGTCTATTACAGCCTGCCCAAGGCTGAGGCAAACGGTCTGCCCGGCGTTTCCAAGCTGCCCTATTCGATGAAGGTGCTGCTGGAAAATCTGCTGCGCTTCGAAGATGGCCAGTCGGTCACCAAGGAGCATATCCTGGCCGTTGCCGAATGGTTGAACAACAAGGGCGCGGTCGAAAACGAGATTGCCTATCGCCCGGCGCGCGTGCTGATGCAGGACTTCACCGGCGTTCCCGCCGTCGTCGACCTTGCCGCGATGCGCGACGCGATGGTGTCGCTCGGCGGCGATCCCGAAAAGATCAACCCGCTCGTTCCCGTCGACCTCGTCATCGACCACTCCGTCATCGTCGATGAATTCGGCACGCCGCAGGCTTTCGCCAAGAACGTCGAGCTGGAATATCAGCGCAATGGCGAGCGTTACCGCTTCCTGAAGTGGGGTCAGCAGGCCTTCAAGAACTTCCGCGTCGTTCCTCCAGGCACCGGCATCTGTCACCAGGTCAATCTCGAATATCTCGGCCAGACCGTCTGGACGAAGGAAGAAGACGGCGAGACGATCGCCTATCCCGATACTTGCGTCGGCACCGACAGCCACACGACGATGATCAACGGTCTCGGCGTTCTCGGCTGGGGCGTGGGCGGTATCGAAGCGGAAGCGGCGATGCTCGGCCAGCCGGTCTCGATGCTGCTGCCTGAGGTCATCGGCTTCAAGCTGACCGGCAAGCTCAAGGAAGGCGTGACCGCGACCGACCTCGTTCTGACCGTCGTGCAGATGCTGCGCAAGAAGGGCGTCGTTTCCAAATTCGTCGAATTCTTCGGCCCCGGCATGGACAACATGCCGCTCGCCGACCGTGCGACGATCGGCAACATGGGTCCGGAATACGGCGCCACCTGCGGCTTCTTCCCGGTTGACGGCGAAACCATCAACTATCTCACCATGTCCGGTCGCACGCATGACCGGATCGCGCTGGTCGAAGCCTATTCGAAGGCCCAGGGCATGTGGCGTGAAGGCGATGGTTCCGATCTGGTCTTCACCGACACGCTGGAACTCGACCTCGGCGACGTCGTGCCGTCGATGGCCGGCCCTAAGCGTCCGGAAGGCCGCATCGCGCTCGAAAACATCGCTTCCGGTTTCGCCGGCTCGATGGATGCGGATTACAAGAAGCCCGGTCAGCTCGGCAACCGCTATGCGGTCGAAGGCACGGATTTCGATCTCGGCCATGGCGACGTGGCGATTGCCGCCATCACCTCGTGCACCAACACCTCCAACCCGTCGGTACTGATCGCTGCCGGCCTTCTCGCCCGCAACGCCGTCGCCAAGGGCCTGAAGACCAAGCCGTGGGTCAAGACCTCGCTGGCGCCGGGATCGCAGGTCGTCGGCGAATATCTCGCCAAGTCCGGCTTGCAGGCCGACCTCGACAAGCTCGGCTTCAACCTCGTCGGCTTCGGCTGCACCACCTGCATCGGCAATTCCGGCCCGCTGCCGGCGCCGATCTCGAAGACGATCAACGACAAGGGCCTGATCGTATCCGGCGTTCTGTCGGGGAACCGCAACTTCGAAGGCCGTATCTCGCCTGACGTCCAGGCGAATTACCTGGCTTCGCCGCCGCTCGTCGTCGCTTACGCGCTCGCCGGCACCGTGCAGAAGGATCTCACCAAGGAACCGATCGGCGAAGACCAGAACGGCAATCCTGTTTATCTGAAGGATATCTGGCCGACCTCGCATGAGGTGCAGGAATTCATCCAGAAATTCGTCACCCGCGAGCTCTATGAATCCAAGTACGCCGACGTCTTCAAGGGCGACGTCAACTGGCAGGCCGTTCAGGTTCCGCCGGGCCAGACCTATGCCTGGGACGACAACTCGACCTATGTCCAGAACCCGCCCTACTTCGTCGGCATGGGCAAGAAGGGCACCGGCGTCGCTGATATCAAGGGCGCGCGCGTCCTCGGCCTGTTCGGCGACAAGATCACCACCGACCACATCTCGCCGGCCGGTTCGATCAAGGCGGCTTCGCCGGCAGGCGCCTACCTCATCGGCCACGACGTTGCGGTTGCCGACTTCAACCAGTACGGCACACGCCGCGGCAACCATGAAGTGATGATGCGCGGCACCTTCGCCAACATTCGCATCCGCAACCACATGCTTGGCCCGAACGGCAAGGAAGGTGGCTACACCATCCACTACCCGTCGAAGGAGGAGACCTCGATCTACGACGCCGCCATGCAGTACAAGTCCGAAGGCGTGCCGCTCGTCATCTTCGCCGGTGTCGAATACGGCAACGGCTCGTCGCGCGACTGGGCTGCCAAGGGTACCAACCTGCTCGGCGTCAAGGCGGTGATCGCCCAGTCCTTTGAGCGCATCCATCGCTCGAATCTGGTCGGCATGGGCGTCATCCCCTTTGTCTTCGAAGAGGGCACGACCTGGCAGAGCCTCGGCCTGAAGGGCGACGAACTCGTTACCATCGAGGGCCTCGACAAGATCAAGCCGCGCGAGCGGAAGATTGCCAAGATCACCTATAGCGACGGCACCGTTAAGGACGTTCCGCTGCTGTCGCGCGTCGATACGCTCGACGAGGTGATCTACCTCAACAATGGCGGCATCCTGCAGACGGTGCTGCGCGATCTCGCTGCCTGATTTTCAGAGCATGATGCCGAAAAGTGTGAGCGGTTTTCGGACGACATCATGTTCTTCTTCTTTGATGTAGATCCGGATTCAGATTTTAGGCCGGGCCGGCCTAAAATCATCCGGGTCTAGGAGAGTTGATTGATAATGGCCGCCGGAGAGCAATTTCCGGCGGATTTTCTTTGCGGCGACAGTCTTTGCCGGAGGCTCACGATGATTTGTTTCAGCTGCGTTCCGGCCGAGCTGTGGTCTCACCCGTTCGTGATTTTTCGTTTGGACCGGGAAGGATTATTCGTACTCTGATATCTCAGAGCCTTCGGTTCCAAAACGCCGGCGCTGAAAAAGAGGTGCAGGTGAATGTCCCCCCGTTTCTTGATTTCGCTGATCGCCGGCATTGCTTTTGCAGGCTCGCTGCATGCCGAAGACGGCAAGCCCAGAGGCGTCGTCGAGCTTTTCACGTCGCAGGGCTGCTCCTCCTGTCCTCCCGCTGATGCCGCCTTCCGCAAGCTGGTGAACCAGGGCGACGTCATCGCGCTCGCCTATCATGTCGATTACTGGAATTATCTCGGCTGGGCCGATACGCTGAGCTCCAAGGAAAATACCGAGCGGCAGTACGGCTACGCCAGGACGATGGGCCGCAGCAACGTCTATACGCCGCAGGCGATCGTCAACGGGCGCGGCCATTTGGCCGGCGCCGATCTCACCGGTATCAACAGCAAGATCGACACATACAGCATCGAAGGCAACGGGCTGACCGTTCCCATCAGCGCGGCGATGCGCGGCGACGAGCTGGAGATCAAGATCGGCGAAGGACAGGGCAAGGCCAATGTCGTGATGGTCTATTTCGACAAGGAAAAGACGATCGACGTCGAAAAAGGCGAAAACAGCGGCAAGAAGATCTCCTATCTGCACAGCGTCACCAATGTCGAAACCGTCGGCATGTGGGACGGCAAGGCGACCAGTCTGACGCTGCCGGCGAGCGTCCTGCAGCGACCGCAGCTCGAGGGCTGCGCGATCCTGCTGCAGTCGGCGACGGCCGACGGCGATCCGGCAGCGATTCTCGGCGCAACCGTGGTGATGGCGGGAAAAAATATCTGATATTTCGCCCGATGACGGGTGAAATGCCGGGCGGCCCGGCCGAGCGTATTCGGGGCTGGGGTTAAGGTCGATACGCTCCGCCGGGCCCTTTGGCGCGCTGGCGCCAAACCGGGATGCATAAATCCCCTGCAAATGAGGCGCTGTTTTGACTGAAATGCGGCACAGGGGAGAAAGCATTGCTTGGTCCCCAACGAAGGTGCCTGGACGTGCGGCGCTGCGGTACGGCCAAATGTGAGGAGCCGCACTCTTGCAATTTGCGGCGGCTCGGGCAAACTGTCACTCTCCTGTCACAAGCGGAGGCCTTGGAGACCTGATGACAGATCAGCCGGATTTGCGACACGGCGAAAGCCGCTCCGTCGACAATAGTTCCTCGGTCGTCGTCGATCTCAGGGAGTACAAACAAAGCAAGGATCCGCTTCCGGTGACCTTCCACCGGCGTGAGCTGGACGCGATCCTCTGGATCTACGGCCGCATGGTCGGCGAGGGGGAATGGCGCGATTACGCCATCGACCATCTGAAGGACAGAGCAGTCTTTTCCGTCTTCAAGCGCTCCGGCGAGATGCCGCTCTTCCGGATCGAAAAGAACCCGAAGCTTGCCGCCAAACAGGGCGCCTATTCTGTCATCAACGTCAACGGCATGATCCTGAAGCGCGGGCACGAGCTGAATCAGGTCCTCAAGGTGTTCGACAAGGCATTGAAACTCGTCGATAAATAATTCTCATCAGCCCGGAAACAACGAACCGGGATAGGTGGAGGGATCCGGATCGGTCGTCATGCCCTCGCCGAGGCTGCGCTGCATGAGCATCGTGTCCAGCCAGCGGCCGTGCTTGTAGCCGGTGCCCTTCATCAGTCCGACCTCCACAAAACCTGCCTTCAGATGAAGCGCAATCGAGGCCGGGCTCGCGCCGCCGATGACGGCTACCATCTGACGAAAGCCAAGCGCGGTGCAGCGGTCGATCAGCTCGACCATCAGTGCCTTGCCGATGCCACGGCCGCGGGCTTCGGGCGCCAGGTAGATCGAATCCTCCACCATCCAGCGATAGGCGGGGCGGGTGCGGAAGGCCGACGCATAAGCGTAGCCCAGGAGTTTCCCGTCAGCATCGGTTGCGGCGACATAGGGATATTGCTGGCTGACGATCGCGGAAAAACGCTGGGCCATTTCGGCCTCGGAGGGCGGCGCAATCTCGTAGCTTGCAACGCCATTCAAGACCGAGTCACGATAGATCTCCGTAATGGCGGGGATGTCGGCTTGGGAGGCGTCGCGCAGGAGGAAGGACATCGGGCGGCAGGTCCATCGGAAGAGCAGGCTCCTCTAAAACCACCCCTGCGAAACCGGCGCAACAAAAAAGGCGGCCGAAGCCGCCTTTTCGATCTCAATGCGCCTGTTATCTGCGGTTGCCCATGAACTGCAGCAGGAACATGAAGAGGTTGAGGAAGTCGAGATAGAGCGTCAGTGCGCCCATGATCGCCTTGCGACCGGCGACAGCGACGTCATCGGCTTCGAAGTAGAGTTCCTTGATCCTCTGCGTGTCGTAGGCGGTGAGGCCTGCGAAGATCAGCACGCCGATCACCGAGATCGCGAACTGCAGCGCGGATGAAGCCAGGAAGATGTTGACGAGCGAGGCGATGATCAGGCCGAAGAGACCCATGATCAGGAACGAACCCATCGCCGACAGGTCACGCTTCGCCGTATAGCCGTAAAGCGACAGCGCGCCGAAGGAGGCGGCGGTGACGAAGAAGGTCTGAACGACGCTCTGGCCCGTATAGACCAGGAAGATCGACGAGAGCGACAGCCCTACCAGGCCGGCGTAGATCCAGAAGGTGGTCTGAGCGGCGGACACGCTCATCTGATGAATGCGGAAGCTCAGGAAGAAGACGACCGCAAGGGGGGCAAGGATCACGACCCAGCGCAACGGCGACTGGAACAGAAGCGCGCCAAACTGGGTGAGCTGGCCGTCCTGGACCGCGAAGTTGAATCCGAGATATGCGGCCACGCCGGTGATCGCCAGGCCCAGCGCCATCAGGTTGTAGACCTTGAGCATATATGCGCGCAGGCCTTGATCAATCATCTCGCCGGTCTGGACGCGGCTTTGATAGTTACGAAGATCAGCCATAGTTTCCTCTTACAAGCTCCGAAGGAGATACGGTGTCGGGGTTCTCGACCCGGGCGCCGCTGCGGAGCTCCAGCATGCCTGCAGACAATATGAGGCCTTAGCCCTTTGCAAACAAGGGGCTTGCAAAGGCGCGGACGGTTAAATCGCCGTAAGGTGAAGGCTTTGGGGCGGCGCCAGAGCGGTTCAGCTTTTCAAGGAAACGCAGAACCGCTCGAACCTTTTGGATATATGCAATCCCGCAAAAGCGCTTCGCGCTTTGCCTGGGAAAACCGCTTCGCACTTTCCTGGAATTGCTCTCAAAGCTCGCGCAGCACAGGCGCGGCCTTCTGCCCGAGGATGCGCCAGGTGCCGACGAGGCCGATGCCGACGGTCAGAACGAGTGCCGTCACCAGCGTCAGTCCTGCCACATCAGGCAGGAAGGCAGAGGGCAGTCGCATGATGCGGGCGACGATGAACCAGGCGGCAATACCGCCGGCAAAGAGTGCGAAGATCGCGGTTGCCAGTCCGAGGATCAGATATTCGTAGCTGAAGGCACGAATCAGCATGGCGCGCGTGGCGCCGAGCGTCTTCAGCACCACCGCGTCGTGGGTGCGGGCCCTGTTGCCGGCGGCGAGCGCCCCGGCAAGAACAAGAATCGAGGCGATGAGCGCCACCGATGCGGCGGCTCGGATCGCGGTCGCAAGCTGGGCGACGAGCTGGTTGACGATATCGATCGCGTCCTTGACGCGCACGCTGGTGATCGTCGGATAGGTATTGGTGACGGATTTCAGAATTGCCGCATCTTCGGCCGGCGTCGAGGAGGGATCGGTCAGCGTCGCCAGCCAGGCATGCGGGGCGCCGCGGAAGGTGTTCGGCGAGAAGACCATGACGAAATTGATCGACAGCGATTCCCACTGAACACGGCGCAGATTGGCGATCTTGGCCGTGATATTGCGCCCCAGCACGTTGACGGTGACGCTATCGCCGATCTTCAGGCCGAGTTCATGCGCCTCTTCGGAGGAGAAGGAGACCAGCGGCTCGCCGTTGTAATCCTTGTCCCACCAGCTGCCTTCGGTGAGCGCGGCATTTTCCGGCAGCGTGTCGGCGTAGGTGATGCCGCGGTCGCCGTTCAGCACCCAGCGGCCGGCGGCCGGCACGTTCATCTTGGTGACGTCCTCGCCGTTGAAGGCGATGATCCGGCCGCGCAGCATCGGCACCTCCATCAGCTTGCCCTTCGGCGCCTGCGCCTGGACAAGATTGCGGAAGGCGTCGACCTCGGCACTCTGGATATCGACGAAGAAGAAGTTGGGTGCACCCTCGTTCATGCGGCCGGTCAGCTGCTGGCGCAGGTTGCCGTCGATCAAGGTCAGGGTCACCAGCAATGCCAGGCCGAGGCCGAGCGAGAGCACCACTGATGGCGTCAGCGCGCCCGGGCGGTGGATGTTGCCGATCGCGAGCCTCAGCGCCGGCGAGTGAACGCGCGGGCTGCGGCGCGCGAGCCAGGCAATCAACGCGGCGACGAGGCGCAGGACAACGAAGGCAAAGACGATTGCGCCGACGAAGACGACGGCGATGAAGCGATCATAGGCGGTGAGGATGGCAAGGCCGGCAAGGGCTGCCATGAAAAGGGCGGCAAGCAGGATATAGGGCCAGGACGGCAGACGGCGGGCCTCGAAGCCCTGCTCGCGGAAGAGTGCGGTCGCGGGCACTTCGCGGGCATGGCCGAGCGGCAAAATGGCGAAGGCGAGCGTCGTCAGGATGCCGAAGAGCGTCGCAAGGAGCAGCGCGCCGGGATAGAGGGTCGGCGCGGTTGAGACCGGCAGGAATTGCGCCAGGAACTGCGCCGCAAAGATCGGCGACAGGGCGCCGATGACGAGGCCGATCATGATGCCGCCAAGGGCGATGATGGCGATCTGAAAGAGATAGATCAGAACGACAACGGCGGCCGGAGCGCCGAGGCATTTGAAGGTGGCGATGGTGGTGCGCTTGGAATCGAGGAAAGCGCGTACGGCATTGGCGACACCGACGCCACCGACGATCAGCGCAGTCAGGCCGACCAGCGTCAGGAATTGCGAGAAACGGGTGATGTTCTCGGTGAGCGAGGGTGCTGCGCGGTCGCTGGTGCGGATCGACCAACCGGCGGAGGGAAACTCCTTGGAGGCGCGCGCCTGGATGCCCGAGATCGCGTGCTTGTCTTCCAATCGGATCTTGTAGGCGTGTTCGACCAGGCTTCCGGTCTGGATCAGCCCCGAGGCTTCGAGCGCCTGTCGGCTGACGAGCAGACGCGGCGCAAAACCGAAGCCTTCCGACAGCGCGTCCGGCTCGGTTTTGACAGTGCCGGTAATGCTGAGCTTGACATTGCCGAGCAGCAATTCGTCGCCGACCGCAAGGCCAAGCCGATCGAGAAGCAGCGGGGCGGCGACCGCGCCATAGGTGCCGCCTTGGTCGGAGAGCAGGGCTGTAAGCGGATAGTCCGGTTCGGCGATGAACCTGCCGTAGAGCGGATAGGCGTCGTCGATGGCCTTGACCTCGACCAGCGCCTGGTCGGAACCGTCGGGCTTGCGGGCCATCGAGCGCAGGCCCGTTGAAACCGAAACGGTTCCCAGGCCCTGAAGGAAGCTCATTTCCTGAGGTGTCGCCTGGCGATTGTTGAGTTCGAAGCGGACGTCGCCGGCCAGCAACTCCTGCCCCTGCGAGGCGATCGTGTCGGTGATCGACTGCGAAACGGAATTGACGGCGGCGATCGCACCGGTGCCGAGCGCGATGCAAGCCAAAAAGATGTAGAAGCCACGAACGCCGCCGCGCAGTTCGCGGAGCGCCAGGCGAAAAGCGAGCGCGACGCGTGGCGTGACCATGCTCATGCGATTGCCGCCTCGCTGCGGCGGGCGGCGCTGTCGCCCTCGATCCTGCCGGAACGGACGCGGATCTGGCGCGAGCAGCGGTTTGCCAGCGAGACGTCGTGGGTGACGAGAAGCAGGGTCATGCCGCGTTCGGCCTGCTTGGCGAAGAGAAGATCGGCGATCTGTCGGCCCGTTTCGGTATCGAGATTGCCTGTGGGCTCGTCGGCAATCAGCAAGGCGGGCGAGGGAGCGAGCGCTCTGGCAATCGCCACGCGCTGTTGCTCGCCGCCGGAAAGCTGGCCGGGATAGTGGTTCAGCCGTTCGCCGAGACCGACCGAACTCAGTTCGCGATGGGCGATTTCGAAGGCGTTGCTGATATTGGCGAGCTCCAGCGGCACCGCGACGTTTTCCAGCGCCGTCATGTTGGCGATCAGATGGAAGGACTGGAAGACGATGCCGATATTGCGGCCGCGGAAATCGGCGACCTCATCCTCACTCAGGGCGTGGAGCGGCGTGTCATTGATATTGATTTCGCCACTGTCGAGCTTTTCCAGTCCGGCAAGCACCATCAGCAGAGTGGATTTGCCGGAGCCGGAAGGGCCGACGATGCCGACGGATTCGCCAGCGGCGATATCGAGATCGATGCCCTTCAGAACATGGACGGAGGCGGCCGCACTGCCAAGGGTGAGATCGGCGCCCTTCAACTCGATGATGGTTTTTGCCAACAGAAATCGCCCTATATTAATCTCTAACGCAATGGCCGCATAACGGCACCTCGCCAATCTAGGGAAGCCAGAATGAGATTTAAAGTTGCCGCGCTTCAATTCACCGTCATCGCGGTGTCGCTGATCTTTGCCGTGGGCGCAAATGCGCGGACGATCAACCTCGTCGGGCTCGGGGACAGCCTGATGGCGGGTTATCAGCTGCCGCCCGGCGAGGGCTTTCCGGAAAAGCTGCAGACGGCGTTGAAGGCCAAGGGACTCGACGTTTCCATTGCCAATGCCGGGGTCTCGGGCGACACCACGACAGGTGGGCTTGCCAGGGTCGACTGGTCCGTCCCCGACGGCACCGATGGCGTTATCCTCGAGCTTGGCGCCAATGATGCGCTGCGCGGTATTCCGCCGGAAGAAAGCGAGAAAAACCTCGACCAGATGATCGCCCGGCTCAAGGCGCGCGGCATAGCGGTGCTGCTTGTCGGCATGATGGCGCCGCCGAACATGGGAGCGGATTATGCGGCGCGCTTCAATCCGATTTATCGGAAACTTTCCGACAAATATGGAGTTCGACTTTACGCCTTCTTCCTCGACGGGGTTGCGCTCGATGCGGGGCTGAAGCTCGATGACGGCATGCATCCGAACGCGAGAGGTGTCGACGTCATGGTCGAGAAAATGGAAGCTGATGTCACAAATTTCATCGATACGATTTCTTCTGTGAAGAATTAGGGGCTTGCACGGCCATTGATTGCGTGATTCCGTGTAAGCACCTGCAAAAGATTCGGGGAGTGCTCGTTATGCCGAGACTGTTTACCGCCCTCGAAATTCCGCGCAATGCGGCAATGAGCCTTTCATTGCTGCGCGGTGGCCTCCCCGGAGCACGATGGATCGATGTGGAGAATTACCACATCACGCTGCGCTTCATCGGTGATGTCGACGGTCGTACGGCCGATGAAATCGTTGAGCGCCTCGACCGGATCGATCGGCCGGAATTTCAGTTCCGGCTCGAAGGCATCGGGTCCTTCGGCTCGAAGAAGCCGCATTCGGTCTGGGCAGGCGTTTCTCACTCGCCTGAGATGTACGCCCTGCAGGGCGAGATCGAACGGATCTGCCAGCGCATCGGCCTGCCGCCGGATCCGCGCAAGTTCACGCCGCACGTGACGCTGGCCCGGCTGAAATCCTCGCGGCTCGACGATGTCGTGCAATACCTGAGTGGGCGCGGCAACTTCCACACCGCGACCTTCACGGCGCCGCGTTTCGTGCTGCTTTCATCGCGCGAATCGGTCGGCGGCGGGCCCTACCTCACCGAGGAAGTGTTCCCGCTGCACGAAGTACGTTCGGCGACCAGCGTTTCGAGCAGGCTGCTGCAGCCGGTCAAGAGCTTGGTATAGAGCAGCTCGAAACCTTCCGGACCGCCATAATAGGGGTCGGCAATGTCCTCCCCCGTTCCCAGCGCGATATCGCCGAACAGCTGGATATTCGCCTCGGGAGAGGTGATCCTGTTGAGTTCAGCCACGTTGTCGCGGTCCATGGCGACGATCAGATCGACACTGACGAAATCGATCGAACGGATGCGCCGGGCACGTTGCCCTGCTATGTCGATGCCATGGCGGCGGGCAACAGCGATCGAACGACGGTCGGGCGGTTCACCTTCATGCCAGCCGCCGGTGCCGGCGGAATCGATCGTGAAACGATCTCTCAGCCTCGCCTGGTTAACAAGGTGGGTAAAAATTCCCTCCGCGAGCGGAGAACGGCATATATTGCCCATACAAACGAAAAGGATGCTGATGTCTTTCATCGGTAACCTGCTGACGGATGAGAGGATCATGGCATGAAACAGGAAAGACTGGAACGGGCAGCGGCCGAGGAACGACTGGCCGAGCTTTCAGGCTGGGCGCTCAATGATGCGGCCTCTTCGATCTCGAAATCGTTCAAGTTTTCAAATTTCATCGAGGCCTTCGGCTTCATGACACAGGCAGCGATTACGGCCGAGAAACTCAACCACCATCCCGAATGGTTCAATGTCTATTCCCGGGTGGATGTGACGCTGAACACGCATGATGCCGGCGGGCTGACGGAACTGGATTTCAAGCTCGCCCGGGCGATGGACAAGGCGGCAGCACGCGGTGCCGTTTGAAGATTGAAAGCCGAAAAGCCGTCACCATATGTTCGCATGGACGAAAGGATGTCAGGGATGGACGAGGTCAAATTCGGGGAAATCCTGCTGCCGGGCGACGAGGACACCCAGAGCCGGCGGGAGAAAACCGTACGGCAGAAATTCTGGCCGACGTTCCGGCGGGCCGTGCGGCAAATTCCCTTCTCGCGCGACGTCGTCGCCGGTTTCTACTGTGCGCTCGATCCGCAGACGCCGACCAAGGTCCGCGGCGTGCTGCTTGCAGCGCTCGCCTATTTCGTCATGCCGGTCGACATGATCCCGGATATTTTCGCCGTCATCGGCTTTTCTGACGACATCGCCGTGCTTTCCGCCGCCTTTGCCATGGTGCGCGGTCATATCCGGCCGAGCCATTACGACGCGGCGGACCGCGTGCTTGCCGACCGGCCCGTGGACACAATGAAAACGATTTGAAGGTCACGGCGCGGTTCACCTGAGTTCCTGCTCCAGCATCTTGCGAAGCTTTCCAAAAGCAAGCCGAATACGTGATTTCACCGTGCCGAGCGGCAGCCCGGTCGCTTCGGCGATCTCAGAATGCGATTGGCCGAGGAAGAAGGCGGCACGCAGCATGTCGCGCTGTTCTTCGGGCAGCTGTTCGACCGCGGCGCGCAGCTTGGCGTCGCGATCGCCACTGGCGATGATTTCATCGGCGCCGATCTCGGCCGATGGCAGCAGGGTCGGGTCGGTTTCGTCGAAAGTACGGGTGCCGGTGCGGCGCCGCAGATCGATGCGGCGGTTGCGGGCGATGCGAAAAAGCCAGGTCGACAGAGAAGATCGCGTCGCATCGTAGAGATAGGCCTTGTGCCAGAGCACGATCATGATCTCCTGCACCAGCTCTTCGGCCTCGCCTGATGTCATCTTCTGGCGCATCAGCCAGCTCTTCAGTCGCGGCGCGAAATAGTCGAACAGGATGGAAAAGGCCTGCTGGTCGCGATCATCTGCGACAGCCTTTGCGAGGGCAGCGAAACGCCGTCTTTCCCAGGCATCCATGTTGTCTCACCAGCCCCCGCGGCGAAAATTTCGTCCCGGATTTCCAAAGTCTTAATGAGGTACAGCGGATTTTTGAAAGGTCAAACTCTTGCCTGAATCTTTGTGTCTTAAGTTCAGCCGAACGGCCAGCCGGTGCCATCGGCGCACCGGCATCGCAGCCGATTTCGGCAAGGGGCAAAAGTGGTAGTCGAGCTGAAATGACACAGGCACATACAAATCGCAGCTATTGTTGACCATTTGGTAACCTGAATTAAGTCAAAATAAAGCAGATCGTGATTATGCGGCGCCCGCTATGATCGCTTCGGGCCTTGAATCGCAAGAACCGGCAGGAATCCATGTTTGTAAGAAGTATCGTATCCGCCCTCGCCCTCACCCTGACAATGGCCGGAGTGGCGGCAGCGCAGCAGGCCGCGCCGACCCGCATTCAGCAGTTCCAGGCTTGGGGCGCCTATTCCTATAAGTCGGGCAACAGCACTGTGTGCTACGTGCTATCCGTTCCAACGGCAAAGCAGCCGGCAAGCGTCGACCACGGCGACAATTTCTTCATCGTTTCGCAGCGTCCGGGCCAGAACATCTCCTACGAGCCGCAGGCGATGATGGGCTACACGGTCAAGGAAAATTCAAAGATCAACGTCGTCATCGACAACAAGACCTTCGTGATGTTCACCAAGGACAAGGCCGGCTGGGTGGAGAACGCGGCGCAGGAGCCGGCCCTCGTCGCAGCGATGAAGACCGGTCATTCGATGACGGTCAATGCCGTCTCGCGCAAGGGCACGGGCACGTCCTACAGCTATTCGCTCTCGGGCATCTCGGCAGCGCTGAAGCAGATCGAAAGCTGCAAGTAGGCGGGACTTCCAGTCACAAAGTTTCAAGAGCCGGCCTTGTGCCGGCTCTTGCCATTTCCATCTATAGTGACGCGCGGGCAAAATGATGCTAAAGGCCGCGCAAACAGCGGACAGATCGCGATATCAGTCGCCGTCCGCCATCAATTTCTGCCAATGTGCCGTCATGCCTCCGCAAGTCTTCCGGATCAAATCCTGAAGTCCGCGGCTTGCGGAACGGTTACGTGTTTTAATTCGAGGTCAGAAGCCTATGTCCGTCATGGATGCGATCGTCGTCAACAAACCTCAGGCCGCGCGCCCCTCTTCCGGCGCCGAGAAGCCGTCGTTGATCGGGCTCTCCCGCGAGGAAATGGCGGCGGCGCTCCGGGAAAAAGGTGTACCCGAAAAGCAGATCAAGATGCGCGTCTCGCAGCTCTGGAACTGGATCTATGTGCGCGGCGTCTCCGATTTCGACCATATGACCAATGTCGCCAAGGACATGCGTGAGATGCTGAAGACGCATTTCACCATTGCGCGTCCGGAAATCGTCGAGGAGCAGGTCTCCAACGACGGCACGCGCAAATGGCTGCTGCGTTTTCCCGCGCGGGGCGCAGGCCGCCCGGTCGAGATCGAGGCCGTCTACATTCCGGAAGAGGGCCGCGGCACGCTCTGCATCTCAAGCCAGGTCGGCTGCACCCTGACCTGCTCCTTCTGTCACACCGGGACACAGCGGCTGGTGCGCAACCTGACGGCGGAGGAAATCCTGTCGCAGCTGCTGCTCGCTCGCGACCGGCTCGGCGATTTTCCGGATCGTGAAGCGCCGCAAGGCACGATCATGCCTGCAGAGGGCCGCAAGGTCAGCAATATCGTCATGATGGGCATGGGCGAGCCGCTCTATAATTTCGACAGCGTCAAGCAGGCGCTGCTGATCGCCACGGATGGCGACGGCCTGTCGCTGTCCAAGCGACGCGTGACGCTTTCCACCTCCGGTGTCGTGCCGGAGATCTTCCGCACTGGCGAGGAGATCGGCGTCATGCTGGCGATCTCGCTGCATGCGGTGCGAGACGACCTGCGCGACATCCTCGTGCCGATCAACAAGAAGTACCCGCTGAAGGAGCTGATCGACGCCTGCAAGGCCTATCCGGGCCTTTCCAATGCGCGGCGCATCACCTTCGAATATGTGATGCTGAAGGATGTCAACGACAGCCTCGAAGACGCGAAAGGTTTGATCAAGCTCCTGAAGGGCGTGCCGGCGAAGATCAACCTCATTCCGTTCAATCCGTGGCCCGGCACCAATTATCAGTGTTCGGATTGGGAGCAGATCGAGAAATTCGCCGATTTCATCAATTCGGCCGGTTACGCCTCGCCGATCCGCACCCCGCGCGGCCGCGACATCCTTGCCGCCTGCGGCCAGCTGAAATCGGAATCCGAACGCATGCGCAAGACAGAGCGCCTGGCCTTCGAGGCAATGATGATCGCCAATCACGGCGCCGACGACTGATCAGCAAGTTTGATCCTCGCTGCAATTCTCCTGCATTGATTTAAGCATGCGCTTTTCCTAATAGTGCCGCCAAAATCATTCAGGAGGACATCCATGCGCCCGATTCTGCTCGCTCTTGCCGCCACTTTGGCGCTTTCCCTGCCCGCCAAGGCCGATGATGTGACCGTTGCCGTGACGGCGATCGTCGAGCATCCCGCGCTCGATGCCGCCCGCAGGGGCGTTCTCGACGTGCTGACGGCCGCCGGCTACAAGGAAGGCGAGAACCTGAAATTCGTGTTCGAATCGGCGCAGGGCAATCCGGCGACGGCGGCCCAGATTGCCCGTCAGTTCGCCGGTGATGAGCCCAATGTCATCGTGCCGATCTCCACGCCCTCGGCCCAGGCCGTCGTGTCGGCGACGCGCGACATTCCGGTCGTCTTCACGGCCGTATCCGATCCGCTCGGCGCCCAGCTCGTCAAGAACATGGATAAGCCCGGCGGCAATGTCACCGGCCTTTCCGACATGTCTCCCGTCGGCGAGCATCTGGCGCTGATCAAGGAAATCGTACCGAAGGCCAAAACAATTGGTTACCTTTACAATTCTGGTGAGGCGAATTCCGTTTCGCTGCTCGCAGTGTTGAAGGCCGAAGCCGAGAAGGCCGGCTTGACGGTCGTGGAGTCGGCGGCCACCAAGTCCGCCGAGGTTCAGGGTGCGGCGCGCGCCCTCGTCGGTCGCGCCGATGCGATTTATGTTCCGACCGACAACACCATCATCTCCGCGCTCGAAGGTGCCGTCGCGGTTGCCGAAGAAAGCAAGCTGCCGCTCTTCACCGCCGATACGGATTCGGTATCGCGCGGTTCGATCGCCGCCCTCGGCTTCAACTATTACGATGTCGGCAAGCAGACGGGCGAGATCGTCGTTCGTGTGCTGAAGGGCGAGAACCCGGGCGATATCGCAGTCAAGACCGCTGCCGGCAGCGATCTGGTGGTCAACAAGGCTGCCGCGGCCAAGATGGGCGTCACCCTGCCCGAGAGCGTGCTTTCGCGCGCCAACAAAGTCATCGAGTAAGCGCTCATCTTTACATCAACCATTCACATTCAGCCGCTCCCGTTTGCGCGGGGGCGGCTGAAGTATTAAAAGGCTGCGGTTTCGCGACGGGCGGAACGGAAACAAAAAGGGGCTGAAAGCCTTGAGCCAAATCGCATTCTGGGGGGCCGTCGAGCTCGGCCTGGTCTATTCCTTCGTCGCCCTCGGCGTCTATCTCGCCTTCCGCGTCCTCGATTTTCCCGACCTGACGGTGGACGGTTCCTTTCCGCTCGGCGCCGCAGTGACAGCCGTTCTGATCATTGCCGGCGTCAATGCCTGGCTTGCGGCTTTGATCGCGATGGCGGCAGGGGCGGGCGCGGGCATGGTGACGGCGCTGCTCAATGTGCGCTTCAAGATCCTCAACCTGCTTGCCTCGATCCTGACGATGATCGCGCTGTTTTCCGTCAATCTTCGAGTGATGGGAAAACCCAATGTCGCGCTCATCAATGCCGATACGATGATCAGCCCGTTCTTCGGTCATGGCCTGCGTGATTTCTACGTGCGGCCGCTCTTCGTCGGCGTTCTCGTCGTCGTCGCGCTGATTCTGGTCTGGCGTTTTCTGGAAAGCGATGCCGGGCTTGCGATGCGCGCGACCGGCGCCAATGCGCGCATGGCCCGCGCCCAGGGCGTCGACACCAGCCGGCAGATCTATCTCGGCATGGCGATTTCGAACGCGCTGGTGGCCTTCGGTGGCGCCTTGTTTGCCCAGACCAACGGCTTTGCCGACGTCACTTCGGGCGTCGGCACGATCGTCGTCGGTCTTGCCGCCGTCATCATCGGCGAGACGCTGCTCGGACGCCGGGGTCTGCTAATCGCGCTCGTCGGCTGCGTGCTCGGCTCGATCCTCTACCGCATCGCCATCCAGCTGGCGCTGTCGAGCGACGTTATCGGCCTGCAGGCCTCCGACCTCAATTTCGTGACGGCAGTGCTGGTGACCTTCGCACTCATTCTTCCCCGTCTTCGCCGAGGTGCCGCATCGTGATCAGCGTCAGGGATATCAAGGTCGTCTTCGGACGCGGCACGCCGCTGCAGAAGCAGGCGCTGAACGGCGTCAGTCTGACCATCGAACAAGGCTCCTTCGTCACCGTCATCGGCTCCAATGGCGCCGGCAAATCGACGCTGCTCGGCGTGCTCGCCGGCGATGTCATCCCGAGCGAAGGACAGGTTCTGATCGGCAAGAGCGATGTGACGCGCAAATCGACGGCGGCCCGCGCCGGCCTGGTGGCGCGCGTCTTCCAGGATCCGCTGACGGGCAGCTGCGGCTCGTTGTCGATCGAAGAGAATCTTGCTCTGGCCGCCCGGCGCGGTGAAAAGCGCGGCCTTGTGCCCGCGCTCGGCGGCAAGCGCCGCGACTATTTCAAGGAGCGGATCGCCGAGCTCAATCTCGGGCTGGAAAACCGGCTGAAGGATCGCATGGATCTGCTTTCGGGCGGGCAGCGGCAGGCCGTGTCGCTCGTCATGGCGACCCTTGCCGGCTCGGAAGTGCTGCTGCTCGACGAACATACGGCAGCGCTCGATCCCGGCATGGCCGAGTTCGTGATGAACCTCACGCAGAAGATCGTTGCCGAGCGCAAGCTGACGACGATGATGGTCACACATTCCATGCGCCAAGCGCTGGATTACGGCCACCGCACGATCATGCTGCATGGCGGCGAGATCGTTCTCGACGTGGCGGGTGACAGCAGGAAGGGCCTACAGGTCGAAGATCTGATCGCCATGTTCCGCAAGATGCGCGGCCAGACGCTCGATGACGATGCTTTGCTGATTGGCTGAACCTACAGCGTGCCGATCGGATAAACCGACAGCGTGCTGATCGGCTGAGCCGACCGCGACCTATCGAGCCTGGGTGAGCAGGATTTTGGCGGCGAAGATCGAGAAGACGCTGGCGAAGGTGTAATCCATGCCGCGCAGAACCTTCTTGTTGTTCTGCAGCCAGGATGCCAGCCAGTCGGCGGCAAAGACGACGGCGGCATTGACGGGCATACCGATCAGGATGAAGCAAAAGCCGAGAAACAGCAGTTTACGCGTGACGGCGGGATCGCCGGCGCTGACGAATTGCGGCAGGAAGGTCATGAAGAAGATGATGACCTTGGGATTCAGGAGATTGACCCAGAAGCCGGATGAGATGTTGGCAAGCGCGGTGCCCTTCTGCGTCTCGATCTTGGCAACGATGAGCTTCGAGCCGAAGCGGATGGCCTGCACTGCGAGCCAGAACAGATAGGCCGCGCCGCCGGTCTTCAGGATCAGAAAAGCCGTTGGTGAGGCGGTGATCAGCGCCGAGATGCCGAAGGCGACCAGCATGGTGTGGACGACGATGCCGAGGCTGGTGCCGACGACGACGAAGAGGGCAGACTTCTTGCCTTGGGCCAGCGCGCGGCTGATCGACAACGTCATGTCAGGGCCGGGCGTCGCCGCAAGGAGGAGCGTCGCGGCGGCAAAGGCCAGAAGTGTTGGAAGGCTGGGCACGAAATCCATGGCACTCTCTGCAAGCCGGACAACCCTGACGATCTCTAAACCGGCTTTCAGAAAATTACCAATCAAACCTCCTGATGTCGCCGATCACTTCTGCTCCAGGAAGGCCTTGAACTTGTCGGCATAATCCTTGTGCCAGCGCGACAGCGGCGGGCGGTTCTCGATGATGTCGCCGGCCGCCCAGGCCATGCGGCGTTCATCGACCGGGCGGGGTACGTCGTTGTCCGGGCAGAGGATATAGAAATCGCCGCGTTCCAGGCTTTCGACCATGAAGTCGACCGTCTGTTCCGGTGTCCAGGCGCCGGCCGGCTTTTCCGCGCGGTCGCCCTTGGTGAGACCGGTGAAGACGAAGCCGGGGATCAGCAGATGCGCGGAGATCTTCGCGTCTTTGGTGTTGCGAAGCTCATGCTCGAGCGCTTCGGTAAAGACTTTCACGCCAGCCTTGGAGATGTTGTAGGCGGGGTTGCCCGGCGGCGTGGTGATGCCCTGCTTCGAGCCGGTATTGATGATCAGGCCAGGCTCGCCGTGGGACAGCATTTTCGGCCCGAAGACGCGCGTGCCGTTGACGACGCCCATCAGGTTGACGGCGAAGATATGATCCCAATTCGCCTGCGCACTGAAGATCGAAGTCTCCGGACCGATCCCGGCATTGTTCATCAGCACATGCACACGGCCGAAACGCTGGAGCACGGCGCGTTCGAGCGCCTCCAAGGAGTCCCTACTGGCGACGTCGGTCTCGACCGCCATGACATCTTCTTCGCCGGCAATGGCCTTGAGTTCGTCGGCGGCGGCGGCCAGCCGATCGCCGCCGAGATCGGCGATGACGACACTCATGCCGCGTCCGGCGAAATATTTCGCCGCCGCCAGGCCGATGCCGGAGGCACCGCCGGTGACCACGGCAACATTGGATTTTTTGAAAATGTCTTGAATATTCGTCACGGGGAGCCCCTCCTCGATCATTGCTAGGACGTTGGCGAATATGGGCTCCGCTTTCGCACTGTCAAACGCTATCGGCGCCGGCGGTGTCGCACTTGCCCTTGCGTCACGCGCCAATCTCGCTAAAAGTGCCGCGACACCGGGTTTTCGCCGGCCTTTATGCAACGGACCTCATCATCATGGCATCATACAAAGACGTGAAGAAAGTCGTGCTCGCTTATTCTGGCGGCCTCGACACCTCGATCATCCTGAAGTGGCTGCAGACGGAACTCGGCGCCGAAGTCGTCACCTTCACCGCCGATCTCGGCCAGGGCGAGGAGCTGGAGCCGGCGCGCAAAAAGGCCGAAATGCTGGGCATCAAGGAGATCTATATCGAGGACGTCCGCGAGGAATTCGTGCGCGACTTCGTCTTTCCGATGTTCCGCGCCAATGCCGTCTACGAGGGCGTCTACCTGCTGGGCACCTCGATCGCCCGTCCGCTGATCTCAAAGCACCTGATCGATATCGCCCGCAAGACCGGCGCCGACGCGATCGCCCACGGCGCGACCGGCAAGGGCAATGACCAAGTTCGCTTCGAGCTCTCCGCCTATGCCCTGAACCCCGACATCAAGATCATCGCGCCGTGGCGCGATTGGGCGTTCAAGAGCCGCACCGAGCTGTTGGCCTTTGCTGAACAGCATCAGATCCCGGTCGCCAAGGACAAGAAGGGTGAGGCTCCGTTCTCCGTCGACGCCAACCTTCTGCATTCCTCTTCCGAGGGCAAGGTTCTCGAGGACCCTGCCCAGGAGGCGCCGGAATATGTGCATATGCGCACGATCTCCCCGGAAGCAGCGCCCGACAAGGCGACGACAATCAAGGTCGGCTTCCGCAAGGGCGATGCCGTGTCGATCAACGGCGTCGAGATGTCGCCGGCGACGCTGCTCGCGACGCTCAACACCTACGGCCGCGACAACGGCATCGGCCGTCTCGATCTCGTCGAGAACCGCTTCGTCGGCATGAAGTCGCGTGGCGTTTACGAGACGCCCGGCGGCACGATCCTGCTCTCGGCGCATCGCGCCATTGAATCGGTCACGCTCGACCGAGGTGCCGCCCATCTTAAGGATGAGATCATGCCGCGTTACGCCGAGCTGATCTATTACGGCTTCTGGTTCTCGCCGGAGCGCGAGATGCTGCAGGCGCTGATCGACAAGAGCCAGGAGCATGTCGAAGGCGAAGTGACGCTGAAGCTCTACAAGGGCAACGTCATGGTCATCGGCCGCGAAAGCGAAAAGTCGCTCTACTCCGACACGCTCGTCACTTTCGAGGATGACCAGGGCGCCTACGATCAGAAGGACGCAGCCGGCTTCATCAAGCTCAACGCGCTGCGCCTGCGCACGCTCGGCAAGCGCAACCTCGGGAAGTAATCACGGAATTCGTCTTCGGACGGACATCAGCCCGCCGGCATTGCCGCGCGGGCTTTTTTTATGGAATGCGTGGCAAGCGCGCCGATATCTCTCGGGGCATTCAAGATGACCGGATTGCGCCAACAACGGTCATCAATCGTCGCTGTTCGCGCGCCATCGCCTGCGTCTGGGTCTTGCCGATACCCCTCTCCGCGAAGGGTCAACAACCCCAGTTGACATGATCGTAAAATTGTGTCACTACAAGAGACATTAATACATCATGAGAGACATAATGTCCCAACAGTCGCCCACACGAAAGTACAGCTCTCCCTTGCGGGAGTCGCAGGCCCAGGAAACAAGGGAGCGCATCCTGCGCGCCACCTCAGACCTTCTCAACGGCAATGCGTTCGCGGACATTTCCATGGACGATGTCGCGCGGTCTGCCGGGGTGGAGAGGCGAACCGTGTTCCGACATTTCGCAACGAAGGAAGCGCTGTTCGACGCGTTCTGGGTCCGCATTAACCAAAGCATGAATGCGGCGACCCTTCCGACGACCCTGGAGGAGCTTCTTCGCTCGCCCCTCGACGCCTTTCCGCAGTTCGACAAGAACGAAGGTATCATTCGCGCCAGCCTTCATACGCCAACGGGTCACGCCATGCGGATGCGGACGGTCAAGGCACGGCGCACCGCGTTCCGAACGTGCCTTGAAGAGGCCAATCTGGATGTAAATTCCAAGAGCGCCCGCAAGGTCGAGGCGCTCTTCCACCTTCTCTACAGCGCCAGCGCCTGGGAAACGCTTAAGGACTACGGCGGATTGACGGGGAAGGACGCGGGACAGGTCGCGTCCTGGGCGATGCAGGCGCTGTTGAAGGCGGCCGAGACCGACGAGAACTGATCACACACATGCCGGCGAGGGCCGGCTTAACGATGGAGACGATGATGGATCAAGCATTCAAGACACGAGACACTGCGGACGCCCTTTGGGTCATTCGCGACAAGGTGCAGTTCATGGGCGAAGTGCCGGAGAAGGGCTTGTCGATCCTGGAGGTGACCGTGCCCCCCGGTTCCGGTACGCCGCCGCACAAGCACGAATCCGTGGAGATATTCCGGGTCCTGAGCGGCGAGATTACCTTCACGGTGTTCGACAGCGTACCTCCCTCGCAAATGGTCGCGCGGCCCGGCGACGTTCTCACCCTGCGCTCCTTCCAGCCGCACAATTATGCCAATACCGGAAGCATCCCCGCGCAGATGATCGCCGTCGTGGAAAACTCGATGAGCCACTTTTTCCGCGACGTCGGCCAGAGCGAAGTTCCGCCAGATGGCCCTCCTTCGGCCGAGGAAATCGGCGCCGTATTGGCGGCGTGCCAGAGGCATGGAATTGAGGTCCTAGGCAGCTGATGGTGGCCGGGCGACGGCGACATCCGTCGCCCTCCCAACCGACCACGACCCGTTGCGGAAGCGCCCTGGACGCGGCGGCAGGCTCGAGCCCGGCCGACGCCAACCGGAAGGTGATGACGATATGCAGATTGCGATTGGAGCGGTTCAGCTTTTTACGGACGCGCAGAACGGCTCCGACCTTTTCATGGCCGTGCCATCGCCCTTGACGGATGCCTGCCATCGCTTAGTCTGCTCCGGTCATTCTTCGGAGCATTTTCATGACGCAGTCCCTGCTTTTCGGCGCCTTTCTGGCGGCGCTGTTCTACGTGCTCATACCAGGCCCCGCCTTTCTGCAACTGCTCGGCATCGGCGCCGGGCAGGGGCGCAAGGCCGGCGCCTTGTTCATGATGGGGCATCTGGTCGGAGATCTCATCTGGTCGTCGCTGGCGCTGATTGCGATCGTCGGCGCCAAGACAATCGGGACCTTCGTCTTCGATCTGCTCGGGCTCGCCTGCGGCTTCTACCTCGCCTGGATCGGCTGGGGCGCCGTCAATGCCAAGCCGAAAGCGGATGGGCAGGCGCTTGTTATGGTCGAGCGGCCGTTCCGGCGTGGCCTGATTTTCGGGGTCACCAATCCGAAGGGGTACCCGGTGGCGCTTGCCACCTTCACGGCGCTGGTCGCGGGCTCGGCCGGTGCACTCGATTTCGAGGCGCTGCCGGTGCTTCTCGTTGTGTCCTTTCTGGGGTTTGTGACCGCCGACATCATCCTGATCGGCGTCATCGGCGCGGGTGCGGTGCGGCGCTTCTATCGCGCACATGAGCGGCTGATCGTGCGCTCGTCCGGCGTGCTGTTCATGGGCTTTGCCGCACAGGCGCTATGGCACGCAACGCCAGGCCTCATCGGTTGGCGCAAGGCCTGACTTAGGAACCGGATGTATCATCCTGTTCTAAACTGGATAATGAGAGCATGATGTCGTCCGAAAAATCGCTCAGACTTTTCGGCATCATGCTTTGATCAGCCATCCAGAAAGTTGACGATTGATTTCAGCGTCTGAACCTCATGAGGATCGCCGATCGACATGGCGACCTGCAGTTGGTTCTTATAATAATCGAGGAAATTGAAACTCGTGCCGTCGGTGACGCTGGAGAGATCGATGATATTGCCCAGCGGATCGATCGCATGCATCGGCAACGGTTCGGAGATCGCGGCGTAAGTGTGCTGATCGATCAGACCGCTATCGAAGCTTTGGCGGGCGTAGTTGCGCAGCTCGCCAGGGCTGACGGCGGTGAAATCCGGCCCCTCGTCGAGATTATCTTCGATGTGAAACGAAACCGGTGCCGGAGCCTTGGTCTCGATTTGAATATCGGCAGTCTTCGAATTTCTTGCGTTATTAGGGTTGTTTTTAAATAGCAAACTCTGAGAAGACCGCAGGGAAAAAATTTCCATGGCGCATGTCCCCTGGCAGGAAGATCACCGGGAAACTAGCGCCTGTGCCTGATTCGCGTCAATCGTTAACAAACGGTTAATTTTCAACTGTCAAATCTTGTCCACCGGCATTGGTTGACGTGCGTCAGATCGCCGAACGAGGCAAAAGGCCCCTTGCCACGACATACCAATTCCGTGATGGCTCTCCTATATTGACCATCCGTTCGCATACCAAAAGGAATTCTCCGATGGCTTCTCCCCATGATTTCAATCCGGCGCTCGTCAACTGGGACGCTCTCCACGGCCTGCCGCGGTTCGATGCCGTCGATGACGGCGATTTTTCCGCCGCTTTCGACGCCGCACTCGCCGCGCATGAACAGGAGATCGACGAGATTGCCGGAAACAGCGATGCGCCGACCTTCGACAATACTGTGGTGGCGCTGGAGATTGCCGGCGATGCGCTCTCGCGCGTTTCGGCGCTGTTCTGGAACAAGGCGGGCGCACATACCAACGAAGTCATCCAGGCGCTGGAGCGTGAGATCTCGCCGAAGATGTCACGCCACTATTCAAAGATCGGGATGAACGCCGCGCTCTTTTCCCGCATCGATGCGCTTTGGGAGACGCGCGAGAGCCTGGGGCTGACGCTGGAGCAGACGCGGGTGCTGGAACGCCATTGGAAGGGTTTTGTCAAATCCGGCGCCAAGCTCGAAAAACCCGAGCAGGAGAAACTTGCGGCGATCAATGAAAAACTCGCGGGCCTCGGAACACAGTTCGGTCAGAACGTGCTGGCCGATGAGAAGGCCTGGGCGCTCATCCTTTCCGAGGGCGCGGAACTCGACGGGCTGCCGGAATTCCTGCGCGACGCGATGGCGGCGGCGGCGCGCGAACGCGGCGAGGAGAGCAAATATGCGGTGACGCTGTCGCGCTCGATCATCGAGCCATTCCTGACCTTTTCGGAGCGCCGCGATCTGCGCGAGCAGGCGTTCAAGGCTTGGGTGGCGCGTGGGGCAAACGGCGGGGAAACCGACAACCGCGCCGTCATCAAGGAAACGCTGGCGCTGCGCCATCAGGTGGCGAAGCTTCTCGGCTACGCCAATTTCGCCGAGCTGAAACTCGACAACACGATGGCGAAGACGGCAGATGCGGTGAACGGCCTGTTGAAAGCCGTCTGGGCGCGGGCGGTGAAACGCGCCGGCGAGGAAGAGGTCGACATCGCGACGCTGATCGCCGAGGAGGGCCGGAATCATGAGGTAATGCCCTGGGACTGGCGCCACTACGCCGAAAAGATCCGAGCCCGGAAGTTCGATTTTTCCGAGGCCGAGCTCAAGCCTTATCTGCAGCTCGAAAAAATCATCGACGCCTGCTTCGACGTGGCCGGCCGGCTGTTCGGCATCCGCGCGGTCGAGAAGAAGGGTGTCGCGGCCTATCACCCCGACGTCAGGGTGTTCGAAATCAGGGATCGGGACGACAGGCTGGTCGCCCTCTTCCTCGGCGACTATTTCGCCCGGAGCTCGAAACGCTCAGGCGCCTGGATGAGCTCGCTGCAATCGCAGCACAAGCTGCAACTGAAGAACGGCCGCCGCGGCGAGTTGCCGATCATCTACAATGTCTGCAATTTCGCCAAACCCGCCGAAGGCAAGCCGGCGCTGCTGTCGCTCGACGACGCCCGCACGCTGTTCCATGAATTCGGCCATGCGCTGCACGGCATGCTTTCAAACGTCACCTATCCCTCGGTCTCCGGCACCGGCGTCTCGCGCGATTTCGTCGAGCTGCCCTCGCAGCTGTACGAGCATTGGCTGACGGTCCCCGCCATCCTCAAGAAATATGCCGTGCATTTCGAGACGGGCGAGCCGATGCCGCAGGTGCTGCTCGACAAGGTGCTGGCGGCCCGCACCTTCAATGCCGGCTTCAATACGGTCGAGTTCACCTCGTCGGCGCTTGTCGACATGGCGTTTCATACGCGACAGGCCGTCGACGACCCGATGGCGGTGCAGGCGGAGGTGCTGGCCGAGATCGGCATGCCGAAATCGATCGTCATGCGCCACGCCACACCGCACTTCCAGCACGTCTTCTCCGGCGGCTATTCGGCCGGCTATTATTCCTACATGTGGTCCGAGGTGCTTGACGCCGACGCCTTTGCCGCCTTCGAGGAGACGGGCGACGCCTTCAACGGCGAGATGGCGAAAAAGCTCAAGGAAAATATCTATTCCACCGGCGGCTCGGTCGATCCGGAGGATGCCTATAAGGGCTTCCGCGGCAAGCTGCCGAGGCCGGATGCGATGCTCGTCAAGAAGGGACTTGCGACCTTCGAGGAATTGACAGGCAGCGACGCTTAAGACAGTTTGATGACATCAAGCAAAGCGGCATGGTGAAAGCCATGCCGCAGCTTTCGCGCGCGACCCCCTTTCGCAATCGCGAAAAAAACGGTAAGAGCGCGCCAAACGTAAATGGCGCGTCCACTAGGCGTAGCGCCCCAGCCTCAGAGATTATGACATATGGCACTTCGCAACATCGCGATCATCGCGCACGTTGACCATGGCAAGACCACTCTTGTTGACGAGCTTCTGAAACAGTCCGGCTCGTTCCGCGAGAACCAGCGCGTCATGGAACGCGTGATGGACTCCAACGACATCGAAAAAGAGCGCGGCATCACCATTCTCGCCAAGGCGACCTCGATCGAATGGAAAGACACCCGCATCAACATCGTCGACACGCCCGGCCACGCCGACTTCGGCGGTGAAGTCGAGCGCATCCTGTCGATGGTGGACGGCGCGATCGTTCTCGTGGATGCCGCCGAAGGCCCGATGCCGCAGACCAAGTTTGTCGTCGGCAAGGCCCTCAAGGTCGGCCTGCGCCCGATCGTCGCCATCAACAAGATCGACCGTCCCGACGCCCGCGCCGACGAAGTGGTCAACGAAGTGTTCGACCTTTTCGCCGCGCTCGATGCGACCGACGAGCAGCTCGACTTCCCGATCCTCTACGGTTCCGGCCGCGCCGGCTGGATGAACTACGATCCGGCAGGCCCGACCGACGAAGGCCTGGCGCCGCTGCTCGACCTCGTCGTCAAGCACGTGCCCGAGCCGAAGGTCGAGGAAGGTCCGTTCCGCATGATCGGCACGATCCTCGAGGCCAACAACTTCCTCGGCCGCATCATCACCGGCCGCATCGCTTCCGGTTCGATCAAGCCGAACCAGGCCGTCAAGGTTCTCGGCCAGGACGGCAAGCTGATCGAACAGGGCCGCATTTCCAAGATCCTCGCCTTCCGCGGCATCGAGCGCCAGCCGATCGAAGAGGCGCATGCGGGCGACATCGTCGCGATCGCCGGCCTCTCCAAGGGCACCGTCGCCGATACATTCTGCGATCCGTCGGTCACGGAAGCCCTGAAGGCGCAGCCGATCGACCCGCCGACCGTCACCATGTCCTTCATCGTCAACGACTCGCCGCTTGCCGGCACCGAAGGCGACAAGGTGACGAGCCGCGTCATCCGCGACCGGCTGTTCAAGGAAGCCGAAGGCAACGTTGCCCTCAAGATCGAGGAAAGCGCCGACAAGGACTCGTTCTTCGTCTCCGGCCGTGGCGAACTTCAGCTCGCCGTTCTGATCGAAAACATGCGCCGCGAAGGCTTCGAGCTTGCCGTTTCGCGTCCGCGCGTCGTCATGCACAAGGATGAGAGCGGCCAGCTGCTTGAGCCGATCGAAGAAGTCCTGATCGACGTCGATGAAGAACATTCCGGTGTCGTCGTCCAGAAGATGTCCGAGCGCAAGGCCGAGATGGTCGAGCTTCGTCCGTCGGGCGGCAATCGCGTCCGTCTGGTGTTCTATGCGCCCACTCGCGGCCTGATCGGCTACCAGTCGGAACTGCTGACGGATACGCGCGGCACGGCGATCATGAACCGCCTGTTCCACAGCTACCAGCCCTACAAGGGTGAGATCGGCGGCCGCGTCAACGGCGTGCTGCTCGCCAACGAAGCCGGTGAAGCCGTGGCCTACGCCCTGTTCAACCTGGAAGACCGCGGCCCGATGATCATCGACGCCGGCGAAAAGGTCTATATGGGCATGATCATCGGCATCCATACGCGCGATAACGACCTTGAGGTTAACGTGCTGAAGGGCAAGAAGCTGACCAACATCCGCGCCGCCGGCAAGGACGAAGCCGTCAAGCTGACCCCGCCGATCCGTATGACCCTGGAGCGCGCTCTCTCCTGGATCCAGGAAGACGAACTGGTCGAGGTCACGCCGAAGTCCATTCGCCTGCGCAAGATGTATCTCGACGCCAACGACCGCAAGCGGTTCGAAAAGACCAAGGCGGCCCTCTAAGAGCTCAGTCATTACCGCTTTCAAACCCCGGCCTTCGAGCCGGGGTTTTTTATTGTGCGCTGCGCTGATTCCGACTTGTGACAATCGTTAAAAAAGCGTTAAATTTTATCCGTCGTCCACATATCAAGTCTGTGGGCAATCGATCACGATGCGCTCGCCGCATATGGTTAATTGCCCGCGGCAGGACCAGAGTAAACGTTATGAAGACGTTGTCGATCGATGTCCGGCGGGCCGAACCGCACGATGCCCGAGCCATTTCGGAAACGCACAGGCTCGCCTGGCAACACACCTATGCGGGCATCATTCCGCATCGCGCGCTGACGCAGATGATCGAGCGGCGCGGCGAAAACTGGTGGCGCAAGGCAACACGCGGACCCGCGACATTGCTGGTTCTCGATGTCGCGGGGACGGTCGCCGGCTATGCGACGCTCGGTCTCAATCGTGCCCGCGCCCTGCCGCAGGAAGGCGAAATCTACGAGCTTTATCTTCGCCCCGAATATCAGGGCATCGGTCTCGGCCACATGCTGTTCGGCGAGGCGCGCCGACTGTTGAAGTCGCTCGGCTGCAACGGGCTGGTCGTCTGGTGCCTTGAAGAAAACGAGGCCGCCAGCCGCTTCTACCGCCATCACGGCGGGACCGATTTCTGCGAAGGCATGGAAAATTTCGACCACAAGCAGTTGAAGAAGATCGGTTTCATCTGGAACTGATCGGCCTGCTCGAGCGTCGCATGCCTCTCCTCTAAAGTTTTTGCGGCATCACGCCGGTGTCATCACGCATCGGTGATCTGCCGTGTTGCGTTGCGAGATGAAACTGATTATCAGGCTTCGAGCAATTCAACCCCGCGGGAGTATCCTATGCGCATCGACGCCATTTCAATCGGTAATAATCCACCTGAAGACGTCAACGTTATCGTCGAGGTTCCTGTTGGCGGTCATCCGATCAAGTATGAAATGGACAAGGAGGCCGGCACGCTGGTCGTCGATCGTTTCCTCTACACGCCGATGACCTATCCGGGCAATTACGGTTTCGTACCGCACACGCTGTCTGAAGATGGCGACCCGATCGACGTGCTGATCGCCAGCACCCGGCCGCTGGTTCCGGGCTGCGTCATCAACGTCCGTCCAATCGGCGTCCTGAAGATGGAAGACAATTCCGGCAAGGACGAGAAGATCATCGCCGTGCCGTCGCCGAAGCTGACGCTGCGCTATGAGAAGGTGAAGGACTTTACCGATCTTCCGGAGATCACGCTGAAGCAGATCGAGCATTTCTTCGAACACTACAAGGATCTGGAGCCCGGCAAGTGGGTGAAGATCTTCGGCTGGGGCGATTCCAAGGAAGCCGGCCAGCTCATCATCGAAGCCGTCGAGCGGGCCAAGAAGGCGAAGGGCTGACCCCTCAGCCTAATAGCGCTTCGAGCTTTTTTACCAAATCCTCCGGGTCGCCCTCGATCCGGAGGATTTTTTTGCGCGCCGTCTCGCCGGAGACGAGGCTGATGCTGGATTTCGGAATGCGCAGCGACCGGGCGATCAGCAGGATCAGCGCCTTGTTGGCCTTGCCCTTCTCGGGCACTGATGTGACGCGCGCCTTCAACAGGGTCTCGCCGTCGCCATCCTCCTCGATGCCATCGATCGCGTCACGCCCGCCATTCGGCGTCAGCCGAACGGCCAGGCGCAAGTGATCGCCGGAAAATCTCCAGGGAGGGCTCAAGCGACCAGCGGGTATAGCGTGGTCCAAAGGAAGGTACGCAGGAAGAAGATGATCACCAGCAGGATGATCGGCGAAATATCGATGCCGCCGAGATTCGGCAGCAGACGGCGGATCGGCTTCAGCGCGGGTTCGGTGACATTGTAGAGGAACATGCCGACCGAATTGACGAACTGGTTGCTGGAATTGATGACGTTAAACGCATAGAGCCAGGAGAAAACGGCACTGGCAATCAGTATCCAGGTGTAAATATTCAAAACCAAATCAATGGTTTGAAACAAGGCAAACATCGTCGTCTCCAATTGGTTGTTGACAGACATGTAGACATTGGCGACTAAACGGGCAAGTGCCGTGTCGAAACGCATGGCAGATCATGTTTAACGGGCGGCCTCGCAGCCATTCCGGCGCCCGCTTCCTCGGACAAGGCCCATGTCGTTTTCGCCCACCGGAGACCGTTTCGCCGCGTTTCGGCATTCGTCCTACACGCGCTTCTTCTTCGCGCGCTTTCTGCTTTCCTTTTCGCAGCAGATCGTCAGCGTCGCCGTCGGCTGGCAGATGTACGACCAGACCGGCAAGGCGATCTATCTCGGCCTGATCGGTCTCGTGCAGTTCCTGCCGTCGCTGCTGCTCATCCTCGTCACCGGTTCGGTCGCCGATCGGCACAATCGCCGGGCCATCGCCGCTCTTTGCTCGCTGGTAAGCGCGCTCTGCACGCTGGCGCTGCTGATCATGACGGCGACGGAGACCTTCGCGCCCTGGCCGGTCTTTGCGGTGCTCCTTATTTTCGGGATCGAGCGTGCCTTCATGTCGCCGGCAGTGCAGTCTCTCGCACCCAATCTCGTGCCCGAGCACGCCCTTTCCAATGCGATCGCCTGGAATTCATCGTCCTGGCAGCTAGCGGCGATCACCGGGCCTGTTATCGGCGGCCTGCTCTACGGGGTCAGCGCGACGACCGCCTATACGGTGGCGGTCATCTTTTCCATCCTCGGGGCGGCTCTTCTCTTCATGATCCCGAAGCCGGAACAGAAGACGACGGGTGAGGCCAAGAGCTGGGCGATGATTCTCGGCGGCTTCAGTTTCATCCGTGCGGAAAAAGTGGTGCTCGGCGCGATCTCGCTCGATCTCTTCGCCGTTCTGCTCGGCGGCGCCACTGCGCTGATGCCGATCTTCGCCCGCGATATTCTGACGCTTGGCCCCTGGGGCCTTGGATTGCTGCGCGCAGCACCGGGCCTTGGGGCTATCGTCATGGCGATCTTCCTCGCCGCCTACCCGCTGAAACACCGCGCCGGCCTCTACATGTTCATCGGCGTTGCCCTGTTCGGTGTCGGCACCATCATCTTCGGCGCCTCGACCAATACCGAAATTTCGATCGCAGCCCTTGCGCTGATGGGCGCGGCCGATATGGTGTCGGTCTATGTGCGCGAGAGCCTGATCGCGCTCTGGACGCCGGATCAGCTCCGCGGCCGGGTCAATGCGGTCAACATGGTCTTTGTCGGCGCTTCGAACGAACTTGGAGAGTTCAGGGCGGGCACGATGGCATCGGTCTTCGGTGCTGTGCCGGCAGTCATCATCGGCGGGATCGGAACTCTGGCGGTTGCGGCGATCTGGGCTTCCAGTTTCCCGAAGCTGCGCCGGATCGACACGCTCGACGCGCCTGCCTGACCGCTAAACGGAATTATGCGTGCAGAGTAATAGACGGTCTCGCCTTCGCCGACTTTCCCTCAAAGACGAGATCGAGGAATTCTGTCAGCCAGGCTCTCAGCGGCGCGTCGAACAGCATGCGGCCTTCGAGGTGTTCGCGGCCCTGCTGGGCGTTCGGCAGAATGAAGCGGTGCGCGCCGTGCACGACCCAGCGATGCATCATCACCCGGGTGAGCTCGGCATGGAACTGCAGGCCCCAGGCGTTGCCGTCGTAATGGAAGGCCTGGTTCGGGTAGGCATCGCCTTCGGCGAGCAGATCGGCGCCGTGTGGCAGCTCGAAACCTTCGCGGTGAAAATGATAGACCATCTTCGGCCAGTGCATCAGCAGGCGGCCCTTCTCGGTCGGGTGCAGCGGGTACCAGCCGATCTCCGTCGAGCCGTCGGCATTCGGCTGCACCTTGCCGCCGAGATGACGCACTAGCATCTGGGCACCGAGGCAGATGCCGAGAAAAGGGCGTTTTTCCCGTAGCGGGACCTCGATCCAGTCGATCTCCTTCTTGATGAAGTCATCCGGATCGTTGGCGCTCATCGGTCCGCCGAAGACGACGGCGCCGGCATGATCTGCGAGCGTCGTCGGAAGCGGATCGCCGAGGACCGGGCGACGGATGTCGAGGCAGTAGCCTTTTTCGACCAGCAATTGCCCGACACGGCCGGCACTGGACCGCTCCTGATGCAGGACGATAAGGATCGGGCGCCGGTCGCGGTCCGGATTTTGCTCAGTCGGCATCATCTTGCGCAACCTGGATATCCGTGACCCTGGCGGCCGCCTCCTGCCGCTTCTGGATGCGTTCGCGTGAGGAGACCCCGAGCAGATCGGCGATACGCCAGATGACATGGTCTTCCATCTCGCTGCGCTCGCCATCGGCGTAAACGATGTCCCAGAGAATGCCGATCAGCTCCAGCCGTTGCTCGGTATCGAGATGGCGTTTCAGGTCGGCGGTGAAGCGATAGTAGTCGACGGCGGTGCTTTCGGCTTCGAGGCCGGCGGCCATCAAAGCATCGAGCTGCTTGCTGTCGAGCGAATACTGCTCCTTCAAGAGCTTGCGCAGCCGCTTCTTTTCACTGGCCTTGATCTGACCGTCGGCCTCCATGACCTGCATGCACAGCGCTGCCACTGCGATGCGCGGGTCATCGGGAGCAAAGCCTTTCTTCGGGCGGTCGGCGGTGAGCTTCTGGAAGAATGCCTGAAAGCGTTCGAACATGCGGGTTTCGTTCCGTGTCAGAAAAGGCGAAGCCGTGTCTTGGGTTCCGGTTCCGTCCTGGGATCGCGAACGCCGGGATCATCCGGCAGTCCGCCGAAAAAGGGCTTTGCTTCGTTCGGTGCTGGCGCTTTGTCGCTGGCGGTGGATTCGACGGGTTTCGGCTTTGCCGGTGCCGGTGCCGGGCGCACGGCCTCGGCGATCGTCGCGGCGCGTTCCAGCTCAATGATGCGGTGATCGTTGACCGGGCTTTCCGGCTTGACGTCACGCAGCGGCGGCAGGGTCTTCAGGGCGTTTTCGATCGAGGCGGGCGCCGACCCGTCTTCGAGCGGCCCCTCGATCTGACCGAAGGGCGCCTTCCATTCGAAGGCGTCGAGACGACCCGTGACCGGCGACACCGGCAGCCATTTGTCGGAGACGAAACCATCGGCCACCCAGGCGGGATCGCGCGGGGCTTTCAGTGCCTGGGCCAGCCAGTGGCGCACGCGGCCCTGGTCGCCGGACTCGGCTTCCTCGATGTCGGCCAGGAGCAGGAAGGCGGCTTCACGCGGCTCAATACGCGCCGCCGCTTCCGCCTTGGCGCGCGCCTTGGCGAATTCCTGCGCGTCGAGCGCCGCCTGGGCGACGATGAGAAGAGATTCGACATTGTTCGGGCGCATCGTTTCCAGCCGCTCGGCGCGCTTCAGCCGGTCGAGCGTGGAATCGCCGCTGCGGGCTCTGACATAGGTCTGGCCAATCTCGGGATGAGGCGCCGATTTCCACACCTGTTCGAGGATCGAAGCGGCCTTGCGCAGACCGCCTTCGCGGAACAGTGCCTTTGCGGCAATGAGAGCGGCCGGAACGAAATCGGCGGCGAACTTCAGCGCCTGCAGGGCGTCGTCGCGGGCGCCGGCCGGGTTGCCTTCCAGCTTCTCGGCGGCGCGTGCCGTCAGGAGCACGGCGTGCAGGCGGTTGGCCTCGGGTTTTTCGACGACGCGGGCGGCCTTCTGTTGCTCGAGCAGACGGATCGCATCGTCCCAACGGCCGGCCTGGCTGCGATATTCGAGAGTCGCCTGGGCGGCCCAGGGCAGATAAGGGGCATTGTCGGCGGCCTTTTCGGCATATTGGCGGGCGGCCTCGTTGGCTCCGAGGCGGCGGGCTTCGAGATAGAGGCCGCGCAGGCCAAGCTCCCGTGTTTCCGGGTCATTGGCCATGGCCTCGAATTTGGCGCGCGCTTCGTCATGGCGGCCCTCGATCAGCGCGGCCTGAGCCTCTAGCAGGTTGATCAGCGGCTCCTGATCGGCGCGGATGAGGCCGCGCGAGCGAGCGGCCATCTTGCGGGCGAGTAATGCATTGCCTGCGCCGGCGGCGATCAGGCCGGTCGACAGTGCCTGATAGCCGCGGTCGCGCTTGCGGGCACGGAAATAGCGGGTCACCGAATGCGGCGAAGTCCAGACCAGGCGAACGAACCACCAGGCGATCATCACGGCGGCGATGAGGGCGATGATCGCGCTGACGGCGACGATCAGCTTGGTCTGGTAGATCTGGCCCTCCCAGATCAGCGAGATGTCGCCGGGACGATCGGCGAACCAGGAGAAGCCGTAGGCGAGAGCCAACACGAAGAGGGCGAAGACGACAAGACGGATCAGCATGGTCTTATCCTTCCTTGCCTGTGCCGGAAACCGCTTTCGACAGCGCCCCGCCAACCAGCTCCTCGACACGGATGCGCGCCTCCAGAGACTGTTTGAAGGCGGCGGACGCCTGCTTGCCGGGGGCCGGTAGAGCGTTCCATTCGGCGGAAGCTCCGGGCAGATCGCCGTTCTTCACCTTGTCCTCCAGGCGGGCGGCGATCGCTTCGACGCTCTCACCTTCGATATTGCCGACCGGACGGACCTTGACCAGCGATTTCGCGCTCGCCATCAGCCGGTCCGACCAGCTCTGGTTCGGGTCCGGCTGGTTGACGGTTTCGACGATTGTGGTCGCAACGTCGGGAACCTGGCGCATCAGTTCGGCGCGCGAGGGAACGCCTGTCTCGGCAAAGCCACGCAGGTCGGTGACGGCAGGATCGTCGGGCGCGACGCCGGCGAAGGTGTCGAGTTCGGCCAGGAACGGCCCGCCACGATCGATCGCTGCCTTCAGCGCGGCTGCCGCGATCGCCCGCGCGACGGCAACATCCTCGCGCGGCTCGTTGAGTTTCTTTTC
Source organism: Rhizobium sp. N621 (assembly GCF_001664325.1). Lineage (NCBI taxonomy): Bacteria > Pseudomonadati > Pseudomonadota > Alphaproteobacteria > Hyphomicrobiales > Rhizobiaceae > Rhizobium > Rhizobium sp. N621. The sequence goes on along the minus strand of NZ_CP013495.1, from coordinate 4,181,124 downwards.
GGCCTCGGCGAGGCGCTTGTCGATATCGGCGGCGCTGCTCGTCTGCTGGTCGGAGGACTGCGCAAGTGTCGAGCGCAACTGGTCGACCTGACTGCTCAGCTCTGCAATCTTCTGGTTGAGCGCCTCGACATTTGCAGGATCGGCCGACGGCGCCGCCGCGGGGTTCTTCGCAGCCGTTTCCAACGCGGCGACCCGCGTCTCAAGCGCGCCGTCGCCCGCGCCTGCGGGATTGGCGGCAAGGTTGGCGACGGTCTGTTTCAAGCCGTCGATTTCGCCGGAGAGATCGGCGATCTCGGGCGAGGAGGTCTCAGGTGCGGAGGAACCGGGGAGGTAACCGGCATATTGAATGACGCCTGCACCAAGCAGCGCCACGAGGCCGCCGAAAATGCCGGCGGCGATAAGACCGGAGGTGCCGGCGCCCCGCGGAGCGGGCTGTTCGGCAGGGGGCGTGGAGGACGGTTCGGCGGCTGCCGGCGTCTCCTCTTCCTCCTCCGGCTCCGATTCGGGCTTGTTTTCAGGTTCAGGCTGCGACGCCGCTTCGGTTTCGGGCGGCGGACCGAGATCCGCAGGGGGGCTATCGGCGTCGCCGGAATCATTGTTCACCGGCTTTTCGGTATCGGCTTCGGAGGCGAAGTCCTGTGCATCGAGGTCGATCGTGACCGGCTCATCGGCGCTCTTCGAATGGCGTGGCGGGTTTCCCGATACCATGAGGTCCTCTTTATCCTGCATTGCAACGAAACTAGACAGTGATGCCAATTAAGGGAAGAGGTTAGATCAAATTTGGGCGGCTAAAGCATTCAAAGCAGCGACAAAAGACTTTGCTCATCCGGCATGGACGAAATCGCCACGGTTTTTTTCAGGGACATCGGAATGGCCTGCGCCACTGCTTCGCTCAGGCAGAGAAGGCGGATTTCGCGGTGTTCCGACAGGGCTGATCGCAGCTCCGCCAGGTGAAAAAAATCTTCCACCGTCTGCCGGGAATAGAAGAGAACGGCGTCAGGGCGGCCGCCGGAAAAGAGAGCTTCGATCTCAGTCGGGCTCGGAGCAACCGGCGTCATGCGATAGCATTCGGCGACCGAAAAGCAGATCCCGAGTTGGCGCAATCTTGTTTCGAACGTTTCGGCGCGCGGCATGCCGGCGAGGTAGAGTAACTCTTCTGTTGTCTGTGCGGCGACGAGATCGGCGAGATCGCGGCCGTTGCCTGCGGACGCGGCGACCGAGCGGAAACCGAGGCGGCGCGCCTCTTGCGCGGTCATCTCGCCGACCGCAAACAGCGGACGGAGAAGATGCGGACGAAGTTTCTCGCCGAGCGCGGACACGACCCTGACGGCTTCGGCGCTGGTCACCGCGATCGCGCCGCTGGTGGCTTCGAGTGCGCCTGCAGCTGCGGCACTGTCGTGCCGTGGCCGGCGCAGCGGCAGCAGCAGCGGCTCGTGGCCCATATCGCGCAGACGTTGTGCTGTTCTTGTCGCTGAATGCGCGGGGCGGGTGACGAGCACACGCATGGCCGCTTCAGTGCCAGTCGTCGAAGAAGGTACTGCCGGCTCTTGCGCGCACGTCCTGGCCGGCGCGGGTGCCGAGTGCGGCCGCATCGCGGCGGTGGCCGTCGGTCGTCACCGCATGCTGGCTGCGGCCGTCGGGCGTGAGGATCAGGCCGGAGAATCGAATCAGGTCGCCCTCGCAGACGGCATAGCCGGCGATCGGTGTGCGGCAGGAGCCGTCGAGAGCAGCGAGGAAGGCGCGCTCGCAGGAGACAGTGTCGAAGGTCGCGGCATCGTTGACCGCCGCCAGCAGGTCATCGATTTTTGTGTCGCCGACGCGGCTTTCGATGCAGATCGCCCCCTGCGCCGGCGCCGGTGGGAAGGTGTCGGGGTCGAGGATATCGGTGATCACCTCGACCTTGCCGAGGCGTTTCAGGCCGGCCAGCGCCAGCAGGGTCGCATCCACCTGCCCTTCTTCGAGCTTGCGCAGGCGGGTTTCGACGAGGCCGCGGAAGGTGATGACGTTGATGTCGGGCCGCATGCGGCGGATCAGCGCCTGGCGGCGCAGCGACGAAGAGCCGACGGTGGCGCCATGCGGCAGGTCAATGAGCTTGCGCGCGGTGCGGCCGACGACGGCGTCGCGGATATCCTCGCGCGGCAGATAGGCAGACAGGTGAAGGCCGTCCGGCAGATGCGTCGGCATGTCCTTGGCGGAGTGCACGGCAAAATCCAGCGCGCCTGACACAAGCTTCTGTTCGAGCTCCTCGGTGAAGAGACCCTTGCCGCCGATCTCGGCCAGCGACCGATCGGTGATGCGGTCGCCCCTGGTGGTCAGCACGACGATCTCGAACATCTCTTCAGGCAGGTTGTGCGCCGCCATCAGCCTGTCGCGGGCCTCATGCGCCTGGGCAAGCGCCAACGGGCTGCCCCGCGTGCCGATCCGGAAAGGTTTTGTTTGCATCCGCTCTGTTCCGTTGTTACCGGAATTCTCGTAAACGGGTTTCCGTTCCATCGCAATGAATGAACAGGCCACATGGTTCCCTTTCTGCGCATCCTCGGCATCGAAACAAGCTGCGACGAAACCGCCGCAGCCGTCGTCGAGCGCGATGCGGAGGGGCATTGCAACGTCCTGTCGGATGTCGTGCTTTCCCAGCTCGACGAGCACAGCGCCTATGGCGGCGTGGTGCCGGAGATCGCCGCGCGCGCCCATGTCGAGGCGCTGGACGAGCTGATCGAGCAGGCGTTGAAGCGCGCCAATGTGTCGCTTGATGATGTCGACGCCATCGCCGCCACTTCAGGGCCGGGCCTGATCGGCGGACTGCTTGTGGGATTGATGACCGGCAAGGCGATCGCCAGGGCCGCCGGCAAACCGCTCTACGCGGTCAACCATCTCGAGGGCCATGCGCTGACGGCGCGGCTGACCGACGGGCTCTCCTTTCCCTATCTGGTGCTGCTGGTCTCCGGCGGCCATACCCAGCTGATCCTGGTGCGCGGTGTCGGACAGTATGAACGTTGGGGCACGACGATCGACGATGCGCTCGGCGAAGCTTTCGACAAGACGGCAAAGCTGCTCGGCCTGCCTTATCCCGGCGGTCCGGCGGTGGAGCGGATGGCGCGCGACGGCAATGCCGATCGCTTCGATTTTCCGCGCCCGCTCGTCGGCGAGGCGCGGCTCGATTTCTCCTTTTCCGGTCTGAAGACGGCGGTGCGACAGGCGGCGCAGGAGATCGCGCCGCTCAGCGATCAGGACGTGGCGGATATTTGCGCCTCGTTCCAGCGGGCGATTTCGCGCACGCTGAAGGACCGCATCGGCCGCGGCCTGCAGCGGTTCAAGAAGGAGTTCCCGACGACCGGCGAGAAGCCGGCGCTGGTCGTTGCCGGCGGTGTCGCCGCCAATCTCGAACTGCGCGCGACGCTGCAGGCGCTCTGCGACAAGAACGGCTTCCGCTTCATTGCGCCGCCGCTCAGCCTCTGCACCGACAATGCGGTGATGATCGCCTGGGCGGGGCTCGAGCGCATGGCGACGGGCGTAGCGCCTGATACACTCGACGTGCAGCCGCGTTCGCGCTGGCCGCTCGATGCCAATGCGGAAAGGCTGATCGGCTTTGGCAAGAGAGGAGCCAAGGCATGAGCGAAAAGATCGTCGTCATCGGATCGGGCGCTTTCGGGACGGCACTTGCCGCCGTCATCGCCCTTGCCGGCCGCAGCGCCGTGACGCTCGTCGGACGCAAGCCATCGCTGATGGCCGATCTGAAGAGCGAACGGCTGCATGATGCCGTGCTGCCCGGCATTGTCCTGCCGGAATCGCTCGAATTCTCCGCCGAGGCGGAGGCGGTCGCCGACGCCTCGATCGTGCTTTTTGCGATGCCCTCGCAGGCGCAGGCCGATGCGGCGCGGCAATATGGTCCCTATATGTCGAAGGATGCCGTTGTCGTCACCTGCGCCAAGGGCATCGAGCGGACGACGGGCAATCTTTTGACCGACATGCTGGAGCGGGAACTGCCGGACCATCCGGTTGCGGTTCTCTCCGGTCCGGGATTTGCCGCCGATATCGCCAAAGGACTGCCGACGGCGATGGCGATCGCGGCTGATGACATGGAGACGGCCGAGCGGCTCGCTCAGGCGATCTCCGGGCGGACCTTCCGGCTCTATGCCTCCACCGATCGCATCGGCGTGCAGCTCGGCGGCGCGCTCAAGAATGTACTGGCGATCGCCTGCGGCATCGTCGAAGGCCGCGGCATCGGTGAATCCGCCCGTGCGGCATTGATTGCCCGTGGTCTCGCGGAAATGTCGCGTTTCATCGTGGCCAAAGGCGGTCAGGCCGATACGGTGCGCGGACTTTCCGGTCTCGGCGATCTGGTGCTGACGGCGACGAGCCATCAATCGCGGAACCTGCGTTTCGGCATTGCGCTCGGGCGCGGCGAAAAGACCGATCCCGCGCACGGCGCGCTGGTGGAGGGTGCGTTTGCCGCTTCCGTCGCCTCCCGGCTTGCCGCGGAGCTTTCGATCAGCATGCCGATCACCGATGCCGTTTCCGCCATCATCGACGGCAGGCTCGATATATCGGACGCCATCGAGCAGTTGATGACGCGTCCAATCACCACCGAATAGGAGAATAGACATGCTTTTCGCCCTGCTCTGCAAGGACAAGCCGGGACATCTGAACGTCCGCATAGAGACGCGGCCGACGCATCTTGCCTATCTCGACAAGCTCAATGCCGAAGGCAAGCTCTCCATGGCCGGCCCTTTCCTTGACGACGAGGGCAAAGCCTGCGGCAGTCTGGTGCTTGTCAAGGCGGAGACGGCACAAGAGGCAAAGGCGCTCGCCGATGCCGATCCTTACGCCATGGCCGGTTTGTTCGAAAGCGTCGATATCAAGCCCTTCAACTGGGTCTTCAACAAGCCGGAGGCGTGAGCATGGCGCATTGGCTCTATAAATCCGAACCTGCCTCCTGGTCCTGGGAGCAGCAAAAGGCCGCAGGCGAAAAGGGCACGGAATGGACCGGCGTGCGCAACTATCTGGCGCGCAACAACATGCGGGCGATGCAGATCGGCGACAAAGGGTTCTTCTACCATTCTAATGACGGGCTGGAGATCGTCGGCATCGTCGAAGTCGCAGCGCTGTCGCATCCCGACTCCACCGCCAAGGGCGACCCGAAGTGGGATTGCGTCGATATCCGCGCCGTCATGGACATGCCGAAGCCGGTGACGTTGAAGGACGTCAAGGCGAACCCGAAGCTCGCCAAGATGTCGCTCGTCACCTCCATGCGCCTTTCCGTGCAGCCGGTGACCGATGACGAATGGGCCGAAGTCTGCCGCATGGGCGGGCTCGACAATCCGCCGCGTTGAAGACCGATCCGGAAGCCTTCATCCGCGCCAATACCAGTCTGATGGCGCCGCCGCATGTGCCGGAGATTTCGCTGCATCTTGCCAGCGAGGCGCATGAGCTCTGGCTGAAGACGGAGGAGGAGCTGGAAGCGATCGGCCTGCCGCCGCCTTTCTGGGCTTTTGCCTGGGCGGGCGGGCAGGGACTGGCGCGCTACATCCTTGATCACCCGGAGATGGTGCGCGGCAAGCGTGTGCTGGATTTTGCCAGCGGCTCCGGCCTCGTCGGCATTGCCGCGATGATGGCCGGTGCGCGTGAGGTGACGGCCGCCGATATCGATCCCTGGGCGGAGACGGCGATCCGGCTGAACGCCAAGGCCAACGGCATTCTTCTCGGATTTACCGGCGCCGACCTGATCGGACAGGATATCGACGCCGATATCGTGCTTGCCGGCGACGTCTTCTATGACCGTGCCTTCGCCGAAGCGCTCGTTCCCTGGCTGACGAGGCTGACGGGGCAAGGCATATTGGTTCTGGTCGGCGATCCCGGGAGAAGCTATCTGCCACGGGAACAACTGGAATTCTGTGCGGCCTATCAGGTACCGGTGACGCGGGCGCTTGAGGACAGCGAAATCAAGAAGACGACGGTCTGGCGCTTCGGCTTAAGATCTTAAGGCCGGATCACGCAGACATTGGCCTCGTAGCTGCAGGGATCGTCCTGGACGGCGACGTCGATGACCTTCGCTTTTGGCGCCTGGGGCGCGAGCCGTGCGGCCGGATAATACCCGTAGCCACTGCCGCCGACATAAGTCCCGCCATCGATGTGATAGGCATAGGAGCCGGCATAAGTGTCGCCGCTGTCGCCACCCGGCGGCTGGGGCGCGAAGATGACCAGGCTGCTGCGGGCGACACGATTTGTCGCGGGGGACGAAAACTGTTTCAGGAACGGCATCCGCCCCCTGTCGTGTCGGCGAATATAGGCATTGTCGAAACGGATGCCGCGATCGCGCCAGCCGAGACGTTGTCCGAGAAGCAAGCCGTTGTGCAAGGCGTGGCGGTGGCCAAGGAAACGATGATCGCCGAAGCGATGATCGAAACGGCGCTCGCCGGCGGCGGCAGGCAAGGCGACAAGCGCGGCGAGCGCAAGCAGGGCGACTGCAGACAGACTACGAAACATGGATGCCAGCCTCCGGAATTCCCGATCGTTAACAAATCGTTAATGCCCAGATTGCGCCAAAAGCCGTGGCTTGTCCATGCGGCTGGGAAGAACGGCATAAATATTGAGCCGAAAAGACCAGTTTCGTGGGCGCGGTTCAGCTTTTCGCCGAAGCGCAGAACCGCTCTAACCTTTTGTTCTTACGCAATTCCGGGCGGAAAATCTCTTCGCAGCTTTTCTGGAATTGCTCCCGCCCGCAAACTTCGCGGTAACCCGAATCGATTAAATTAAAAGCTGACGGCGATTGTGCTTGTCGTCGGGCTTTCCGGTGAGTAAACGTCGCAATTGATGCAACGCACACAGAGAATTTTGTCATTCGTGTGGTTGACTGAGCATGCTCCGAAATCCGGGAGCGCAGAGAAGCCGCCGCGAGGTTCTGATGGCGAACGTGACAAATAACCGGCCCCTGTCGCCGCATTTGCAAGTCTATAAACTTATTCCCACCATGGTCATGTCGATCGTCCACCGCATCACCGGTGGTGCGCTCTACGTCGGCACGCTGCTCGTCGCCTGGTGGCTGATTGCGGCGGCAAGTGGCCAGAGCTCTTACGACTGGGCCAACTGGGTGCTCGGCAGCCTTCTCGGCAAGCTCGTACTGCTCGGCTACACCTGGGCACTGCTGCACCACATGCTCGGCGGTTTCCGCCACCTCATGTGGGATCTCGGTTACGGCTTCGAGAAGGAAGTCTCGACCAAGCTCGCCATCGCCAACGTCATCGGATCGCTCTGTCTGACCGTGCTGGTCTGGGCGATCGGCTTCCTCATTCGCTTCTGAAGGTCCTCTCATGGATATGCGCACCCCCCTCGGCAAGGTTCGCGGGCTCGGCTCCGCCAAGGAAGGCACAAGTCACTTCTGGCGTCAGCGGCTGACCGCCGTCTCCAATATTCCGTTGATCCTCTTCTTCGTCATCTTCATGATCACCTATGCCGGCGCGCCCTATGCGGATGTGGTTCGCGCCCTGTCGAACCCCTTTGTCGCTGTCGTCATGGGATTGATGGTGATATCGGGCGTCATCCATATGAAGCTCGGCATGCAGGTGATCATCGAGGATTACGTGCATGCCGAATTCGGCAAGATCGCTCTGCTGATGCTGAACACGTTCTTTGCGATCGTGATCGCCAGCCTCTGTCTCTTCGCCATTCTGAAAATCGCATTCGTAGGATAAGCTCGACATGGCACCGACTTCACCCGCCCAGAACGGCAAGGCCTACAAATATGTCGACCACTCCTATGACGTGATCGTCGTCGGCGCCGGCGGCGCGGGCTTGCGCGCGACGCTCGGCATGGCCGAGCAGGGTTTCCGCACCGCCTGCATCACCAAGGTGTTCCCGACCCGCTCGCATACCGTTGCGGCCCAGGGCGGCATCGCCGCCTCGCTGCGCAACATGACGCCGGACAGCTGGCAGTGGCATCTCTATGACACCGTCAAGGGTTCCGACTGGCTCGGCGACGTTGACGCCATGCAGTATCTCACCATGGAAGCGCCGAAGGCGGTCTATGAGCTCGAGCATTACGGCGTGCCGTTCTCGCGCAACGAGGAAGGCAAGATCTACCAGCGCCCGTTCGGCGGCCACATGCAGAATTACGGCGAGGGTCCGCCGGTGCAGCGCACCTGCGCCGTTGCCGACCGTACCGGCCATGCCATCCTGCATACGCTCTACGGCCAGTCACTGCGCAACAACGCCGAATTCTTCATCGAATATTTCGCGCTCGATCTGATCATGTCTGAGGACGGCAGCCGCTGCACCGGTGTCGTCGCCTGGTGCCTCGATGACGGTACGATCCATCGCTTCGCTGCAAAGATGGTGGTGCTGGCGACCGGCGGCTACGGCCGCGCCTATTTCTCGGCGACCTCGGCCCATACCTGCACCGGTGACGGCGGCGGCATGGTGGCACGCGCCGGCCTGCCGCTTCAGGACATGGAATTCGTGCAGTTCCACCCGACCGGCATCTACGGTTCGGGCTGTCTGATCACCGAAGGTGCGCGCGGCGAAGGCGGTTACCTCGTCAACTCCGAGGGTGAGCGCTTCATGGAGCGTTATGCACCTTCGGCCAAGGATCTTGCCTCGCGCGATGTCGTCTCGCGCTGCATGACGCTGGAGATCCGCGAAGGCCTCGGCGTCGGCAGGAACAAGGACCACATCTTCCTGCATCTCGACCATCTCGATCCGGCGGTTCTGCACGAACGGCTGCCAGGGATTTCCGAAAGCGCCAAGATCTTCGCCGGCGTCGACGTCACGCGCGAACCGATCCCGGTTCTGCCGACCGTGCATTACAATATGGGCGGCATTCCCACCAATTACTGGGGCGAAGTGCTGAACGCCGACGCCGCCAATCCGGAGCGGATCATCCCCGGCCTGATGGCTGTGGGTGAAGCCGGCTGTGCCTCCGTGCACGGCGCCAACCGCCTCGGCTCCAACTCGCTGATCGACCTCGTGGTCTTCGGCCGCGCCGCCGCGATCCGCGCCGGCGAGGTGATCGACCGCGCGGAGCCGATCCCGCATCTCAACGTGGCCGCCTGCGACAAGATCATGGACCGCTTCGACGGCCTGCGTCACGCCAGCGGCGGCACGCCGACGGCTGTGCTGCGCGAGAAGATGCAGCGCGCCATGCAGGAAGACGCCGCCGTCTTCCGCACGCAGGAATCGCTGGAATCCGGTTGCCGGCGTATTTCGGCGATCTGGGGCGAAATGAAGGACATCAAGGTCACCGACCGGTCGATGGTCTGGAACTCCGATCTCGTGGAAACGCTCGAGCTGCAGAACCTGATGGCAAACGCCATCACGACGATCTACGGCGCCGAGGCCCGCAAGGAGAGCCGCGGTTCGCACGCCCGCGAGGATTACACCGAGGGCGCATTCTCCGGCCGCGACGACGTCAACTGGCGCAAGCATACGCTCGCCTGGGTGAGCGAGGCAGGTGAGGTGAAACTCGACTACCGGCCTGTTCACACCGAGCTGATCGCCGAAGGCATCGATCCGCACAAGATCGAGCCGAAGGCGCGCGTCTACTGATATCAAGAGGAACCTGGCATGGTTGAACTCGCTCTCCCCAAAAATTCCCAGATGCGCGAAGGCAAGGTCTGGCCGAAGCCGGCCGGTGCGACCAACACGCGCGAATTCCGCGTCTACCGCTGGAGCCCGGACGACGGCCAGAATCCGTCGATCGACACCTTCTACATCGATGTCGACGATTGCGGCCCGATGGTGCTCGACGGTTTGCTCTACATCAAGAACAAGATCGACCCGACGCTGACGCTGCGCCGCTCCTGTCGCGAAGGGATCTGCGGTTCCTGCGCGATGAACATCGACGGCACCAACACGCTTGCCTGCACCAAGGGCCTCGACGATATCACGGGCGCGGTGAAGATCTATCCGCTGCCGCATCTGCCTGTCGTCAAGGATCTGGTGCCCGATCTCAGCAACTTCTACGCCCAGCATCGCTCAATCGAGCCCTGGCTGAAGACGGTGTCGCCGACGCCGGCCAAGGAATGGAAGCAAAGCCATGAGGACCGGCAGAAGCTCGACGGTCTTTATGAATGCATCCTCTGCGCCTGCTGCTCGACCTCCTGTCCGAGCTACTGGTGGAACGGCGACCGTTATCTCGGTCCGGCCGTTCTGCTGCAGGCCTATCGCTGGCTGATCGATTCCAGAGACGAGGCGACCGGCGAACGTCTCGACAACCTCGAGGATCCGTTCCGCCTCTACCGCTGCCACACGATCATGAACTGCGCGCAGACCTGCCCGAAGGGCCTCAACCCGGCCAAGGCAATCGCCGAAATCAAGAAGATGATGGTCGAGCGCCGGGTCTGATTGGTATGCATGCCACTCGACTGGACGGCTTCGATCCCGGAGCCGTCGCGGAGATCACGCATCGGTTTGGCGATCGAAAGCGGCAAACGCGCCTGGGGCTTTCCGTCTCCCGATCATCATGGTGCCGGGAAGGTTGCAGCAAATTATGTCGGGCTTATGCGGCAACATTTTCAAGACCACGGCGAAGCCGGTGCGGTTATTCCTGCGAAGCTCGTTCGAGCGCTATGCAGAGACATGGCGGGAGTTTGGCAGAAATCCTGGCAGAGATGAGCGTGCGCAACACCTTGCTGACAAATTCTATGTGCAGGAAGTTTTGCAGCAGGGCAGTTGAACTGTATCGTTTTTCGGTTAGGTGTTGTCACGGGCAATTTCTGCAACCCGACTTGATTAACCAAAGCGAATTACGATAATCGAACTTGTCTCACGCCCGTTCTTTGCGGCGATAGCCGAATTCAGGAGTATGATGATGCAGTTGCGATATGCGATGACAGGTCTGGTGGTGGCTCTCGCGCTAGCCGGTTGTCAGCGTACGGCATATGATTACAGCTCCAACTCGAACGCCGGGCCGGCGCCGTTGACGGCGCAGCCTGTCCCCTCCGTCCAGGGCGGCCAGCTTCCGCCGCCGACCGGCAGCTCGCAGTTTCCGGCCGCGCCGACGGCGACGGCACCGATGCCTGGGGCACAGTCCGGCGCCATGGCTGCGAATGCGCTCGACGTCACCAAGGAATCGATGGTCGGAAGCTGGCGCGTCAACGGCAGCTGCGACATGTTCCTGACACTCACCAATCTCGGCAGCGGATCGCGCGGCGGCACGCGCGGCTGCGTCGGCGAGCTGACGGCGATGGGCTCCTGGGAAGTCGCAGGCAAGCAGGTGCTGCTCAAGGACCGTTCGGGCAACCAGATCGGCAGCGTCTACAAGACGGCCGATAACCGCTTCCAGGGCCAGACGAATACCGGTCAACCGATCAGCCTCAGCCGGTAATTACCGGCGCGGTAATCCAACCGGCGCGGTAAACGATCCGGCGGCGCCCCGCCGATGACCGACAGGCGGACATGCCCTTATGCAGCCAATGCCAGATTATGCGCTCAGCGTCTGCGAACAGCTTAAATCGCTGACGCTTTCCGGTGTTTTGCAGGTCGATTCCGCCCAGATGGATGTGGCCAAAAGCCTGGATCGGGTGCTCGCTGGGTTGAAACAGCAACGACCGGCGGCGAAATCGAGCGCGCTCGGTTGGCTGTTCGCCTCGAAGAAGAAAGCCGCAGGCGGCATCAAGGGGCTCTATATCCACGGCAGTGTCGGACGCGGCAAGACCATGCTGATGGACATGTTCTTCTCGATGGCGCCGTGCAAGAAGAAGCGCCGGGCGCATTTCCACGAATTCATGGCGGATGTGCACAATCGCATCGCCGCCCACCGGCTGAAGCTCAAGAACGGTGAGACGAAGCAGGCCGATCCGATGCCGCCGGTGGCCGCAGCGCTTTACGAGGAAGCGGAATTGCTCTGCTTCGATGAGTTCACCGTCACCGACATTGCCGACGCGATGATCCTGTCGCGGCTGTTTTCCGAGCTCTTTTCGCGGGGATGCGTGCTGATCGCGACCTCGAATGTCGAACCGGACAATCTCTACAAGGATGGGCTCAATCGCGGCCTGTTCCTACCCTTCCTCGCTCTGCTGAAACAGCATGTCGATGTCGTCACACTGGATTCGCCGACCGATTACCGGATGGAGAAGCTGAACAGCCAGCCGGTCTATCTCGTTCCGATCAACGAACATAACGACATGGCGATGGAGGCATCCTGGACGCAGGCGCTGCATGGGCGCAAGGCGCAGCCGCTCGACATCCCGATGAAGGGGCGATCCATCCACGTGCCGCTTGCCGCCGACCGGATGGCGCGCTTCTCTTTCGCCGATCTCTGCGACAAGCCGCTCGGGGCCGCCGACTTCCTGGCCATCGCCAAACGCTTCGATATGGTCTTCCTCGATCACGTTCCCTTGCTCGGGCCGGAGAAGCGGAACCAGATCAAGCGTTTCATCATTCTGGTCGATACGCTCTACGATCATGCCGTGCGGCTTTACATATCCGCGGCGGCGTTGCCGGAGAACCTGCTCGTCCATCGGCGGGGCGCCGAGGGCTTTGAATTCGATCGCACGGCCTCGCGCCTGTTTGAGATGCGGAGCGCGGAATATCTTGCGCTGCACCATGAGAAACGCGCCGCAGAGTAACGATCCAGTGACAAAATATCTTACGTTTACGTAAGAATTTTAGTATCTAAACGATTGAAAATGCTGCATCAAAATTAATAGATTGCCATTTTTAGCCTTTGGGTCTATGCGAGTGCGTCATTGGGCGGTGCCTTCAAGCGTCGTTCGACGAATTTGATCGCAAAGGAAACAGCGAAATGGCGCGTAACAAGATCGCACTCATTGGTTCTGGCATGATTGGTGGCACGCTGGCGCATCTCGCCGGCCTGAAGGAGCTGGGCGACATCGTCCTCTTCGACATCGCCGACGGCATTCCCCAGGGCAAGGGCCTCGATATCGCACAGTCCTCCCCGGTCGAAGGCTTCGATGCCAATCTGACCGGCGCCAGCGACTATTCGGCGATCGAAGGCGCCGATGTCTGCATCGTCACCGCCGGCGTTCCGCGCAAGCCCGGCATGAGCCGCGACGACCTTCTCGGCATCAACCTCAAGGTCATGGAGCAGGTCGGTGCCGGCATCAAGAAGTATGCCCCGAACGCCTTCGTCATCTGCATCACCAACCCCCTCGACGCCATGGTCTGGGCGCTGCAGAAGTTTTCCGGCCTTCCGGCCAACAAGGTCGTCGGCATGGCCGGCGTTCTCGACTCCTCGCGCTTCCGTCTCTTCCTCGCCAAGGAATTCAACGTCTCCGTTCAGGACGTGACGGCCTTCGTGCTCGGTGGCCACGGCGACACGATGGTGCCGCTCGCCCGCTACTCGACGGTCGGCGGCATTCCGCTCACCGACCTCGTCACCATGGGCTGGGTCACCAAGGAGCGCCTCGAAGAGATCATCCAGCGCACCCGTGACGGCGGCGCCGAGATCGTCGGCCTGCTGAAGACCGGTTCGGCCTATTATGCACCGGCTGCCTCGGCGATCGAAATGGCCGAATCCTACCTCAAGGACAAGAAGCGCGTCCTGCCTTGCGCGGCCCATCTGACCGGCCAGTACGGCGTCAAGGATATGTATGTCGGCGTTCCCACCGTCATCGGCGCCGGCGGCGTCGAGCGCGTCATCGAGATCGACCTCAACAAGACCGAGAAGGAAGCCTTCGACAAGTCCGTCGGCGCCGTCGCCGGTCTTTGCGAAGCCTGCATCAACATCGCGCCTGCCCTGAAGTAATCGGCGCTGAAGTAATCGAAACAGGGATAGACCCATGAACATTCATGAATATCAGGCCAAGACTCTGCTGAAGGGCTATGGCGCACCGGTTGCCGAAGGTGTGGCAATTCTCAAGGTTGAAGAGGCCGAGGCGGCCGCCAAGTCGCTTCCCGGCCCGCTTTACGTGGTCAAGAGCCAGATCCATGCGGGCGGCCGCGGCAAGGGCAAGTTCAAGGAACTGTCGCCGGAAGCCAAAGGCGGCGTACGTCTCGCCAAGTCGATCGAAGACGTCGTTGCCAACGTCAAGGAGATGCTCGGCAACACGCTGGTGACTGCGCAGACCGGCGTAGCCGGCAAGCAGGTCAATCGCCTTTATATCGAAGACGGCGCCGACATCGAACGCGAACTCTACTGCTCGCTGCTGGTCGACCGCTCGGTCGGTAAGGTCGCCTTCGTCGTCTCCACCGAAGGCGGCATGGACATTGAAGCTGTCGCCCACGATACGCCCGAGAAGATCCAGACCATCGCCATCGATCCAGAAGCCGGCGTGACGGCTGCCGACGTCGCCAAGATCTCCGCCGCTCTCAAGCTCGAAGGCGCTGCCGCAGAAGACGCCAAGTCGCTCTTCCCGCTGCTCTACAAGGCCTTCAACGAGAAGGACATGTCCCTTCTGGAAATCAACCCGCTGATCGTCATGAAGAATGGCCATCTGCGCGTCCTCGACGCCAAGATGTCGTTCGACGGCAATGCGCTCTTCCGTCACGACGACGTCCGGGCGCTGCGCGACGAGACCGAAGAAGACGCCAAGGAAATCGAGGCTTCCAAGTGGGACCTCGCCTATGTTGCGCTCGACGGCAATATCGGCTGCATGGTCAACGGCGCGGGCCTCGCCATGGCGACGATGGACATCATCAAGCTCTACGGCAAGGAGCCGGCCAACTTCTGCGACGTCGGCGGCGGCGCCGGCAAGGAGAAGGTCGCTGCGGCGTTCAAGATCATCACCGCAGACCCCAAGGTCGAAGGCATTCTCGTCAACATCTTCGGCGGCATCATGAAGTGCGACGTCATCGCCGAGGGCGTCATTGCCGCGGTCAAGGAAGTCGGCCTCAAGGTTCCGCTTGTCGTGCGCCTTGAAGGCACCAATGTCGAGCTCGGCAAGAAGATCCTGAACGAGTCGGGTCTCGCGATCACGGCGGCTGACGACTTGGACGATGCGGCCAAGAAGATCGTCGCGGCGATCAACGGCTAATTTTGAGGGATCGGAAAGAATGTCTATTCTCGTCAATAAAGACACCAAGGTCCTCGTTCAGGGTCTGACCGGCAAGACCGGCACGTTCCACACCGAACAGGCGCTCGCTTACTACGGCACCCAGATGGTCGGCGGTATCCACCCGAAGAAGGGCGGCGAAACCTGGACCGGCGCGAAGGGCGAAAGCCTGCCGATCTTCGCGACCGTCGCCGAAGGCAAGGAAAAGACCGGCGCCAACGCATCGGTCATCTACGTTCCGCCGGCCGGCGCTGCCGACGCGATCATCGAAGCGATCGACGCCGAGATCCCGTTCATCACCTGCATCACCGAAGGCATCCCGGTCATGGACATGGTGCGCGTCAAGGCTCGCCTCGACCGCTCCAAGTCGCGACTGCTTGGGCCGAACTGCCCGGGCATCATGACGCCGGAAGAGTGCAAGATCGGCATCATGCCGGGCTCGATCTTCCGCAAGGGCTCAGTCGGCATCGTGTCCCGCTCGGGCACGCTGACCTATGAAGCCGTCTTCCAGACCTCCAACGAAGGTCTCGGCCAGACGACGGCCGTCGGCATCGGCGGCGACCCGGTCAAGGGCACCGAGTTCATCGACGTGCTCGAGATGTTCCTGGCCGACGAAGCCACGACCTCGATCATCATGATCGGCGAAATCGGCGGCTCTGCTGAAGAAGACGCGGCTCAGTTCCTCAAGGACGAAGCCAAGAAGGGCCGCAAGAAGCCGATGGCTGGCTTCATCGCCGGCCGTACGGCGCCGAAGGGCCGTACCATGGGCCATGCCGGCGCCGTGGTATCAGGCGGCAAGGGTGACGCGGAATCGAAGATCGCGGCGATGGAATCGGCAGGCATCAAGGTGTCGCCGTCTCCGGCCCGGTTGGGCAAGACGCTGGTTGAAGTCCTGAAGGGCTGAAGCCACCTATAGACCGGGCGGAGGAACGGCATCTGCGCCTTCCGCCCGGTTCGCAAACGAGACCAGCAGATGCGCCGCGGACAGGCGGCGATCGAATGCGGCAGCCGGCGATGAGCCGGCAAAATCATCAAGTCAGGAGGCGGGCCGAAGCGTCCGCATATCACCATGGCACGGCAAGAAGCCAACGAGCAGTTTCAGATCACCTCGTTTCTGGATGGCGCCAACGCGGCCTATATCGAGCAGCTCTATGCGCGCTACGAAGAGGATCCGGCGTCGGTCGACGATCAATGGCGCACCTTCTTCAAGGCGCTGGAAGACGATCCTGCCGATGTGAAGAAGGCGGCCAAGGGAGCATCCTGGCGCAGGAAGAACTGGCCGCTGGCACCTCGCGGCGATCTGGTGTCGGCGCTCGACGGCGACTGGGGCATCGTCGAAAAGGCGATCGAGACGAAGGTGAAGGCCAAGGCCGAAGCCGAGGGCAAGCCTGCCGACAGCACCGACGTGCTGCAGGCGACGCGCGATTCCGTCCGCGCAATCATGATGATCCGCGCCTACCGCATGCGCGGCCACCTGCATGCCAAGCTCGATCCGCTCGGAATCGCCGCCGCCGTCGACGATTATCGCGAGCTGTCGCCTGAGAATTACGGCTTCACATCAGCCGATTACGACCGCAAGATCTTCATCGACAACGTGCTCGGCCTGGAATATGCGACCATCCCCGAGATGATCGAGATCCTCGAGCGCACCTATTGCTCGACACTCGGCGTCGAATTCATGCATATTTCCAACCCGGAAGAGAAAGCCTGGATCCAGGAGCGCATCGAAGGCCCCGACAAGGGCGTGGCCTTCACCGCTGAAGGCAAGAAGGCGATCCTTGCCAAGCTCGTCGAAGCCGAAGGCTACGAACAGTTCCTCGACGTCAAGTTCAAGGGCACCAAGCGCTTCGGCCTCGACGGCGGCGAATCGCTGATCCCGGCTCTGGAGCAGATCCTGAAGCGCGGCGGTCATCTCGGCCTGAAGGAAGCCGTGTTCGGCATGGCCCATCGCGGCCGCCTCAACGTGCTCTCGCAGGTCATGGGCAAGCCGCACCGCGCCATCTTCCACGAATTCAAGGGCGGTTCCTACGCACCCGATGAAGTCGAAGGCTCCGGTGACGTCAAGTATCACCTCGGTGCATCCTCCGACCGCGAATTCGACGGCAACAAGGTACACGTGTCGCTGACGGCAAACCCGTCGCATCTCGAAATCGTCGATCCCGTCGTCATGGGCAAGGCGCGCGCCAAGCAGGACATGAGCGCTACGGTGTGGGAAGGCGACATCATTCCGCTTTCCGAACGCTCCAAGGTTCTGCCGCTGCTGATCCACGGCGATGCGGCTTTCGCCGGTCAGGGCGTCATTGCCGAAATCCTCGGTCTTTCCGGTCTGCGCGGCCACCGTGTTGCCGGCACCATGCACGTTATCATCAACAATCAGATCGGTTTCACGACGAACCCGGCCTTTTCGCGCTCGTCGCCCTATCCGTCCGATGTCGCCAAGATGATCGAAGCGCCGATCCTGCACGTCAACGGTGACGATCCGGAAGCGGTCGTCTACGCAGCCAAGATCGCGACCGAATTCCGCATGAAGTTCCACAAGCCTGTGGTGCTCGACATGTTCTGCTATCGCCGCTACGGCCACAATGAAGGCGATGAGCCGTCCTTCACGCAGCCGAAGATGTACAAGGTCATTCGCGGCCACAAGACCGTGCTGCAGCTCTATGCGGCGCGCCTCGTCGCCGAGGGACTGCTCACCGAAGGCGAAGTCGAGAAGATGAAGGCCGACTGGCGCGCGCATCTCGAGCAGGAGTTCGACGCCGGCCAGAGCTATAAGCCGAACAAGGCCGATTGGCTGGATGGCGAGTGGTCGGGCCTGCGCACCGCCGACAATGCCGACGAGCAGCGCCGCGGCAAGACCGCGGTGCCGATGAAGACGCTGAAGGAGATCGGCCGCAAGCTCTCGGAAATTCCGGCGGGCTTCAATGCGCACCGCACGATCCAGCGTTTCATGGAAAACCGGGCCAACATGATCGCCACCGGCGAGGGCCTCGACTGGGCGATGGCCGAAGCGCTCGCTTTCGGCGCGCTTTGCCTCGAAGGCCACAAGATCCGCCTGTCTGGTCAGGATTGCGAACGCGGCACCTTCTCGCAACGTCATTCGGTTCTCTATGATCAGGAAACCGAGGAACGCTACATTCCGCTCGCCAATCTTTCGCCGACGCAGGCCCGCTACGAAGTCATCAACTCGATGCTTTCGGAAGAGGCCGTGCTCGGCTTCGAATACGGCTACTCGCTCGCCCGCCCGAATGCGCTGACGCTCTGGGAAGCGCAGTTCGGCGATTTCGCCAACGGCGCGCAGGTGGTCTTCGACCAGTTCATCTCGTCGGGCGAACGCAAGTGGCTGCGCATGTCCGGCCTCGTCTGCCTGCTGCCGCACGGCTATGAAGGCCAGGGCCCGGAGCACTCCTCAGCTCGTCTGGAACGCTTCCTGCAGCTCTGCGCGGAAGACAACATGCAGGTCGCCAACGTCACGACGCCGGCGAACTACTTCCACATCCTGCGCCGGCAGCTGAAGCGCGACTTCCGCAAGCCGCTGATCCTGATGACTCCGAAATCGCTGCTTCGCCACAAGCGGGCAGTCTCGACGCTTGCGGAACTCGCCGGCGAATCGGCTTTCCATCGCCTGCTCTGGGACGATGCCGAAGTGATCAAGGACGGCCCGATCAAGCTGCAGAAGGACAATAAGATCCGCCGTGTCGTCATGTGCTCCGGCAAGGTCTATTACGATCTTCTGGAAGAGCGTGAAAAGCGCGGTATCGACGACATCTATCTGCTGCGCGTCGAACAGCTTTATCCTTTCCCGGCTAAGGCCCTCATCAACGAGCTTTCGCGCTTCCGCAACGCCGAAATGGTCTGGTGCCAGGAAGAGCCTAAGAACATGGGCGCATGGTCGTTTATCGACCCCTTCCTCGAATGGGTGCTTGCCCACATCGATGCGAAGTACCAGCGCGTCCGCTATACCGGCCGCCCGGCCGCCGCCTCGCCGGCGACGGGCCTGATGTCGAAGCATCTGTCGCAGCTCGCCGCATTCCTCGAGGATGCATTGGGCGGCTAATCAAAGGGGGGCGCAATGGCTTATTTCTTTTTAAGACTGCTGCCGCCGCGCCCCACTTTCCCGCATGACGGGACCGGGAAGGAAATGGCGGCGATGAAACGCCATGTCGAATATTGGCATCGGCAGGCCCTTGCGGGATCGGCAATTGTCGTCGGTCCCGTGTTCGAGGGTGCAGGCGCCTTCGGCATGGCAGTCGTCGAAGTGGAGGATCAGCCGGCGGCGCAAGCTCTTGCCGACGGCGATCCGATCATCGCTTCCGGTCTCGGGTTCCGTTTCGATATTTTGCCGATGCCCTCGATCATTTTGCGGCCGCCCGCCGTCTGAAACGCATAAACGAAAACACACGAAATCAGGATTTGAACAATGGCCACAGAAATCCGCGTTCCAACTCTCGGTGAATCCGTCAGCGAGGCAACCGTCGGCACCTGGTTCAAGAAGGTCGGCGACGCCATCAAGGCCGACGAGCCGATTCTGGAGCTTGAAACCGACAAGGTGACCATCGAAGTTCCCGCGCCTGTCTCCGGCACGCTGTCGGAAATCGTCGCCGCCGCCGGCGAGACCGTCGGTCTCGGTGCACTGCTCGGCCAGATCGCCGAAGGTGCCGGTGCTGCCGCGTCGGCTGCTGCCGCACCGGCTGCCGTTCCCGCCCAGCCGGCCCCGGCTGCCGCGGCCCAGCCGGCTGCTGCTGCCGCTGCATCCTCGTCGAGCGCTTCCGTCTCCACCATGCCGCCGGCACCGGCGGCTGCGAAGATGCTGGCTGAAAGCAATCTTTCCGCCGATCAGATCGACGGCAGCGGCAAACGTGGCCAGGTGCTGAAGGGCGATGTCATTGCCGCCGTCGCCAAGGGCATTTCCGCTCCGGCGGCCGTACCCGCAGCGGCGCCGGTTGCAGCGCGCGGCCCGTCGACGGTCGAGGATGCCTCGCGCGAAGAGCGCGTGAAGATGACGCGCCTGCGCCAGACGATCGCCAAGCGCCTCAAGGACGCGCAGAACACCGCCGCCATGCTCACCACCTATAACGAGGTGGACATGAAGGCGGTCATGGACCTGCGCAACAAGTACAAGGACATTTTCGAGAAGAAGCACGGCGTCAAGCTCGGCTTCATGGGCTTCTTCACCAAGGCTGTGACGCATGCGCTGAAGGAGCTGCCGGCGGTCAATGCCGAGATCGACGGCGCCGACGTCATCTACAAGAACTACTGCCATGTCGGCATGGCCGTCGGCACCGACAAGGGTCTTGTCGTTCCTGTTATCCGCGACGCCGACCAGATGTCGATCGCCGAAATCGAGAAGGAACTCGGTCGTCTTGCCAAGGCGGCGCGTGACGGCTCGCTTGCTATGGCCGACATGCAGGGCGGCACCTTCACCATTACCAACGGCGGTGTCTACGGTTCGCTGATGTCTTCGCCGATCCTCAACGCGCCGCAGTCCGGCATTCTCGGCATGCACAAGATCCAGGAGCGGCCGGTTGCGATCGGCGGCCAGGTGGTCATCCGTCCGATGATGTATCTGGCACTGTCCTACGATCACCGCATCGTCGACGGCAAGGAAGCAGTCACCTTCCTCGTGCGCGTCAAGGAAAGCCTCGAAGATCCGGAACGTCTGGTTCTCGATCTCTAAGGGAGCATTTCGATGCGGAACCGGATCATGCGAGCGGCGCGCCTTCTTCTTTGCGCTGCCGCCGCGCATGCCCCGGTCTCCGCGTCGGCTGCCGGCTGGGATGTCGGCAAGGCCAGCAGCAATTTCGAACTGGTGGCGCTTGATGATGCCGAACTCTCCAGCCGGTCGATCGACGTGGTCCATATGGGCGATGTCGAGCTGACGTCGGGGCGCATCGTCGCGGCCGATCCGCTTGCTCAGCCGGATCGTCCGGCGCTGGCAAGAACGGTTGCGCCGGGCGACTATCCGGTGACGCTCTACCGGGCCTTCGGGCGCATCGCGGCGGCGAGCATGCGGTTGGCCGAGGGCAAACCCGATCATTGGGAGTTAGCCGTCCTTCCCGGGCAGGACCCGGCGACGCTGAAAGATGACGAGATCTTCGGCTATCCTGTCGATGCCGGCGTTGGCTGTTACATGGACGCCGATACGCTGGCGCTGATCGACGAGCGGCAAGCGCAGGTCCAGGCGCAGAAGCCGGATGCCGACATCAATTATTACGACGACGTGCTGGCTTCGGAGCTCGATGCCAACAAGAACCACTATGCGCTGCACCGGCCGATTGCCGGCAAGAAGGGCAATGTCGCCGTGTTCTGGAGCGGCTGGGGCGACGGTGTCTATCCTGTCTTCTGGGGCCTCGACAAGGACGGCCGTCCATTGGTGCTGTTGACGGATTTTGGTGTGATCGAGAAGGCCGACGGACGGCGAGAGCCGAAGGTGCAATGAGCGGGACGATCGGGATCATGGCAGGGCGGAGAGGTGCAACTGTGATTGCAGCTGCCGCGGTTTTCGCTATCCCAGTTGTTGCGTTCGCCGCCGACTGCAAACAAGAGCACGCCGTTTACGTCGACCGTGACGGCGCCTATGAACTGCGTTTTACACCGCTGAATTCTCCCTCGGCTGCCGCCAGCAACCAGTTCAAGGTCAATGCGCTCGAGACATCCGTCGTCATGGAAGGCTACGTGATGCCGTCGGAAGATCCGGTGCGGGCGATCGGCGTCCTGATGTTCAATTGCCCGGAGGGGGACGCAACCGGCGCCGACCTCGATGCCTGCACCGTCTGGCAGGGCGCCGTCTACGGTATGAATGCCAAGGGCGAGATGGACAATCTGCAGCCGGAGGGTGCGGCGGCGGCCGAAAAGCTCGTGCTTCCCGGCCTTGGTCCCGCCATTCGTGAATCGAGCGCCTGGGGCGAGGGCAAGGCTTCGGTGGCGCCCTGGGACGTGATGACTTTCAAGGAGTGTGCGACATGAGTGATGCACCTGTTGTTCTCGTGACCGGCGGCAGCCGGGGCATTGGCGCCGCGGTCTGCCGGCTCGCCGCGCGCCAGGGCTGGCGCGTCGCCGTGAATTATGCCTCCAGCCGACAGGCGGCGGAAGCTGTCGTTGCGACGATCACTGAGGCCGGCGGCGAGGCCATGGCGATCCAGGGCGATGTCGGCACGGCTGCCGATATCGCAGCCATGTTTGCCGCGGTCGATCGCCATTTCGGCCGGCTCGATGGGCTGGTCAACAATGCCGGCATTGTCGACTACCCGCAGCGGGTCGACGAAATGTCGATGGAGCGGATCGAAAGGATGCTGCGCGTCAATGTGACCGGCTCCATCCTGTGCGCGGGAGAGGCCGTTCGCCGGATGTCGAGCCGTCATAGCGGCCGGGGCGGCGCGATCGTCAACGTTTCGTCGATGGCGGCAATCCTCGGCTCGGCGACACAGTATGTCGATTATGCGGCCTCGAAGGCGGCGATCGATACCTTCACCATCGGGCTTGCGCGTGAGGTCGCGGCGGAGGGTATTCGTGTGAATGCCGTCAGACCCGGTATCATCGAAACCGATCTGCATGCTTCCGGCGGACTGCCGCACCGGGCGCGCGAATTGGCGCCGTCGGTGCCGATGCAGCGTGCGGGCACCGCCGAGGAGGTGGCGGACGCTATCCTCTATCTTCTTTCTCCTTCCGCCTCCTATGTCACGGGCGCGATCCTCAATGTGAGCGGCGGCCGCTAGAGGGACGGGGCAAAAAGCAGCATGCAGTATATTCTCGAATTCCTCGGCCTGATGACCGTCTTCTCGATCTTCCTCGTCGTGTCGGGCGCCGATTTCACCGCCATCATGACCGGCCTCGGCATGGGCTGGTTTGCCGACGTCTCCAAATTCTTCACGGTCAAGACGATCCGTGACAGCTTCATTGCCAGTGGCAAATGGTTCAACCGCATCACCGGAGCGGCACTCGTCGCCTTCGGCTTCCGCCTCGCGCTCTCGCGCGCCGCCGACTAATTGAAAATTCAAAGGGAAAGAAGCAATGTCTTATGATGTGATCATTATCGGAACCGGCCCGGGTGGCTATGTCTGCGCCGTCAAGGCAGCCCAACTCGGCCTCAAGGTCGCCGTTGTCGAAAAGCGCGCCACCTATGGCGGCACCTGCCTGAACGTCGGCTGCATCCCGTCGAAGGCGCTGCTGCATGCCTCCGAAATGTTCCATCAGGCCGGCAACGGCATGAGCGCGCTCGGCATCGACATCCCGGCGCCGACGCTCAACCTTGGCAATATGATGGCGCATAAGGATGCGACGGTGAAGGCGAATGTCGACGGCGTCGCCTTCCTCTTCAAGAAGAACAAGATCGATGCCTTCCAGGGCACCGGCAAGATCGTCTCGGCCGGCAAGGTTGCCGTCACCACCGAGGACGGCCATGTGCAGGAGATCGAAGGCAAGAACATCGTCATCGCCACCGGTTCGGATGTCGCCGGCATTCCCGGCGTGCAGGTCGAGATCGATGAAAGGACCATCATCTCGTCCACCGGCGGCATCGCGCTGGACAAGGTGCCGGAAACGCTGATCGTCGTCGGCGGCGGCGTCATCGGCCTCGAACTCGGTTCGGTCTGGTCGCGCCTCGGCGCCAAGGTCACCGTTGTGGAATATCTCGACACCATCCTCGGCGGCATGGACGGCGAAGTCTCCAAACAGTTCCAGCGCATGCTTGCCAAGCAGGGCATCGATTTCCATCTCGGCGCCAAGGTCACCGGCGTCGAAAAGGGTGAGAAGGGCGCCAAGGTCACCTTCGAGCCGGTCAAGGGCGGCGACGCCGTGACGCTCGACGCCGACGTCGTGCTGATCGCCACCGGCCGCAAGCCTTATACGGCAGGTCTCGGCCTCGAAGAGGCCGGTGTTGTGCTCGACAATCGCGGCCGTGTCGAGATCGACGGTCACTTCAAGACCAATGTCGCCGGCATCTATGCTATCGGCGATGTGGTCAAGGGCCCGATGCTGGCGCACAAGGCGGAAGACGAGGGTGTGGCGCTGGCCGAAATCCTCGCCGGACAGCATGGCCATGTGAATTACGATGTGATTCCGAGTGTCGTTTACACGCAGCCCGAGATCGCCTCGGTCGGCAAGACCGAGGAAGAGCTGAAGGCGGCGGGTATCGCCTACAAGGTCGGCAAGTTCCCGTTCACGGCGAACGGCCGCGCCCGCGCGATGCTGGCGACCGACGGCTTCGTCAAGATCCTCGCCGACAAGGACACTGACCGCGTGCTCGGCGGCCATATCGTCGGTTTCGGCGCCGGCGAGATGATCCACGAGATTGCCGTGCTGATGGAGTTCGGCGGTTCGTCGGAAGATCTCGGCCGCAGCTGCCACGCGCATCCGACGATGTCGGAAGCGGTCAAGGAAGCTGCGCTCGCGACCTTCTTCAAGCCGATCCACATGTAATCTTACATCTTCGTAATGAAGCGTTCAGCCGCTTGCCGCGAGGCAGGCGGCTGTTTTAATTTTGGCGCATCGCAGACATCGGCATGTGACGAAGGTTAGAAAATGCAAAAGCCGTCCGCCAAGGGTTACAGCCTCAGCCAGCGCTTGCTTCACTGGACGGTAGCGCTTTTGATCTTCTACAATCTGCTGTTTCCTGACGGCATGAACATCTGGCATCGGCTCATGCGCCGGGGGGAGATGCCAACGCCGGAGCAGATTGCATCGGCCAACATCCATGCCTACGTCGGCATCGGCATCCTGCTGCTCGCTGCCGTCAGGCTCGGACTGCGCTTCGTCAACGGGGTGCCCGCCGAGGCGGCGGAGGAGCCGGCGATCTTCCGTCTTGCGGCGAAGCTTGCGCATGCCGGTCTCTACATCCTGATCTTCGCCATGCCGCTTACGGGCATCGCCGGCTATTATTTTGGCGTCAATCCCGCGGGGTCGTTGCACGCGGATATCCTGAAGATCATTCTCTGGGCGCTGATTGCGGCCCATGTCGCGGGCGCGCTCGCCCATCAGTTCTATTGGAAAAGCAATGTGCTGCGCCGCATGACGCTCGGCTGAGCGCCATCTGACGTATAAAAACTGAGGTTGTCAGTCTCGAGGAGCTGCCATTGCGGCTGATTATTCCGGGGGCACGCTTCAGTTTACGGCCGTCACCGTAAAACCCTGCTTGCGCAGCAGTTCGATGACGCCGCCCTGGCCGGGCAGGTGCAGGGCGCCGACGGCCATGAAAACATTGCCGCCGTCGAGAATGGGAGCGGCGCGCTCGGCCATCACCTTGTTGCGATCGAGGATGACGCGCTGTTCGAAGGCGGCGTAGTCGCCGGCCTGGTCTTCATTCGTCGGCGTCACCGTCTTCAGCATCGGCATGGTCATGCCGATATCGCCGGAGAGGTAGAGATCGGTCATCGTTTCGACGACGTCGCTCATCTTGTCGCCGAGTTCCAGCGTCTCGATCAGCGACTTCATATGGAATTCCACCGGCAGGTCGGCCATGGCCTGGATCTGTTCGGCAAGGGTCTCCAGCCCCTTGACCTGCTTGCCCTGAGCAACGGCGTCGGTGGCGATTTTCTGGTCGAGAAACTGCACGCCTCTGGCCTTGCGGGCGAGTTCGCAGGCCGGAAGGGCGACGGCGCTGGAGATCATCCATGGCCGCATGCGGGCGACGGCGCTGAGCGGGATGCCGCGCTGCTTGAGGCCGGCTTCCAGGCGCTTGTAGTCCTCGACAGAGAGCAGCTTATCGATCGTCGTGCCGTCGGTGAACATTGTCAGTTCCGGCCGTGCGAGCAGGGCGGCCGTCGCCTTGCGCTCATCGAGGATCTCGTCGGATTCGATGATGATCGTATTGGCTGCGTCGTGGGCGGCCTGGGCGCGCGGCGGCAGGGCAAGCACACGGGGATCGGTCACGTGCATGCTGCCGAGCAGCCATGAAGGGGCAAGTCCAGGCTTCTCGATCTTCCAGAAGATGCCCTTGCCGTTCGGCGTTGCCTCGGCTTCCTTGACCGCCTCGGCGTATCGCGCGGGGTCGCTCTGCTGTAAGTCGACCATCAGATTGCGGCCGGTGCAGGCTGTGTCTTCGGCCGCCGCCGGCCTTGCGGCGAGGAGGGCGACAAACAGAGCCGCAACAAGCAGCATGTGGAAGGCTGCAATCAGCCAGAGCAGCAGATTGCCGGGTGCTGCGAGGAAAAAAGCCCGGCGGCTGATTGAAGTCGTCATCCTGGTATTCCCCACATGCCCTATCGCTTCTGCTCTACGCTCGGCTTGCGCATAATCCTTTAAGAGAATGCGTTAACGAAAACTTAGCGCATCGCTTCAGGCGGATTCATGGGCGCTGAGCTTGTCGACAATAGGAGATGCGGTCGTCACAAGCGCTGCGCATTTTGGACGAGATGCGTCAAGCGCGCGGATGGGCTCGATCATACACCTCAAGCAGCCGCGATGCATCGACGCCGGTATAAACCTGCGTTGTCGAAAGGCTGGCGTGGCCGAGCAGTTCCTGGATGGTGCGCAGATCGCCACCGCCGGCAAGCAGATGGGTGGCGAAGGAGTGGCGGAGTGCATGCGGCGTCGCCGTCTCCGGCAGGCCGAAGGCGCCGCGCAGCTTCTGCATGGCCCGCTGGATGATCGCCGCCTGCAGCTTGCCGCCGCGGGCGCCGCGAAACAGCGGCTCACCGCTTTCGAGATCATATGGGCAGAGCGCGCGATATTTCTCGACGGCGTCGAACACTACGGGCAGCAGCGGCACCAGCCGTGTCTTGTTGCCCTTGCCGGTGATGCGCAGCGTCGTCGCGCCCTTCGGCAGGTCGGCGGGAACGAGACCCAGCGCTTCGGAAATGCGCAGGCCACAGCCGTAGAGCAGGGTCATAACAGCCGCATCGCGCGCGGCGATCCAGGGTTCATCATGCAGCTGGGCTCCATCGCTGACGATGGTGATCGCCTGCGTGTCCGACAGCGGTTTTGGCAGCGACTTCGGCTGTTTCGGCGAACGGATCGCACCGGCGCCGGCGGCATTGACCAGGCCCTTCTTTTCCAGGTGACGCAACAGCGAACGAAGGCCGGCGAGATTGCGGCCGAGCGAACGGGCGCCGGAGCCTTGCCTGCGCCGAGCAGCCAGGAAGGCGCGGAAATCGGCGGGGCGCAATTCCCTGATATCGCCGAGCGTTGCCGGGCCGGCGAGATGACCTGTCAGGAAGGTCAGAAACTGGCGGGTGTCGCGCTCATAAGCATCGAGCGTATGCTCGGAAAGACGGCGTTCACGAGCGAGGTTTTCGAGCCACGCAGCGCGTTCCGCCATCAGGTGCGGGTCGGCGATTACAAGCAGTTCATTCACATTGCTGGCCTTGAATTTGCCTTCAAGTCCGCCAATTTGAAGCAGGAACGGTTATGGAATTGCTAATGCCGGCCAAGCCTTTGTCATCCTTCGATCATATTGTACTGCGATAGCTTACAGCCCATAGACAGGATCTTTCATGGCACGGCGCGATTCCATGACGGCTTTCGGACAACTCGCGGAAGCGATCGCTCTCGTTTCACAGGGAAAGCCCGGTCACATCGTCGACACGCTGATTGCCGAACGCGGCCAGAGGATCGTGAAACATCCGCTCTGGCCGGTCATGCGACCGTTCCTCTACACGCTTCTGCGCTACAACAAGGCGATCGAATTCGCCAATGCGGTTGCCAAGATGCCGGGGTTCCAGTCCTTCGAATATCTGAGCGACGTGCTGAAGCTCGACATCGGCGTCGCCAACGGCGAACGCATTCCTGATAGCGGCGGCTTCATCCTCGTCAGCAATCACCCCACGGGCATTGCCGATGGCGTCGCCGTATTCGACCTCCTGAAAACGCGCCGGCCCGATATGATGTTCTTTGCCAATCGCGATGCGATCCGCGTCAATCCGCGTTTTGCCGAGATGGTCATCCCCGTCGAATGGCGCGAGGAGCACAAGAGCAAGCTCAAGGCGCGCGAGACGCTGCAATTGACGAACCACGCTGTGCGGGAAGGCAAGGCGACGGTGCTCTTTCCATCGGGCCGCATCGCCTATTGGGCCAATGGCCGGCTCAACGAACGCCCATGGAAAACGTCGGCGGTCGGGCTGGCGCGCAAATACAATCTGCCGATCCTCCCCGTCCACATGACGGCGCGCAATTCCGGTCTTTTTTATTGGCTGGCGAAGTGGTCGACGGAGCTTCGCGACATGACGGTTTTCCACGAACTCTTGAACAAGCGCGGCGACCGCTTCGATTTCGTGATCGGCAATCTCATTCCAGCCGAACATCTCGATGGCGATGTCAACGAGGTGACGAAGGCGCTGGAGAAACATACGGTCCACGACATGGCCCGCGATGGGGACGCGACATTCGTGCCGGTCGGCGGGCCGGCTGCGGCGATGCCGCGCGAGATGTCGGTTCTGGCCGTTTAGAGCCGTGACGATCGATATTCGCATCTTCCATGATGGGTTGCCGGAGGCGATGGCGGGACTTGCGCACGAAGCCCGACAGGAGGGCCATCTCCATATCGGCCGGCTTATCGATGAGTGGGCAGCTGGCGACATCCGCTTCGCGCGTGACGGCGAAAGGCTGCTCGGCGCCTTTGCGGACGAAGCACTCGTTGGTGTCGGTGGCATGACCATCGAACCCGCCCTGCCGGAAACGCTGCGGATGCGGCGTTTCTACGTTCGCCCCGCGATGCGCAGTCGCGGCGTCGGGCGGTTGCTTGCGCTCACCCTTCTGGATCGCGCGCGGCGCTTCTGCCGTTGTGTCACCGTACATGCGGGAAACGACGGTGCGGCGAAATTTTGGGAGTCGCTTGAATTTCGTCCCCGTGACCAGGATGCCTATACCCATGTTCTCGATCTGCGCGGTTGAGGCGAGATCGCGCACCATCATGCGCCGATCTCCTTGAGGCGGACCGCCTGGCGGGCTAAAAGCCGCTCGACATCGGCAATGTCGAGCGCCGACAGCCTGGCGCCCGGCTTGCGCAGGGTGGCGGACTTGATGACGCCGCGCTTGGCAAGCACGTATTTGCGGCAGGCAAGACCGATGCCCTGCTGCTGTTCATAGCGGGCGAGCGGCAGATAGGCATCGAAGATTTCGTGGGCGCGCTCGGGATTGCCGGCGCTATAGGCTTCGACCACGCCGATCATCATCTCGGGATAACAGAAGCCGGTCATGGCGCCATCGGCGCCGCGACCCATCTCCTCCGGCAGGAAAAGCCCGCCATTGCCGCAGAGGATGGAGATGCGCCGCATGCCGCCCTTGTCGCCGGCTGCGCGAAGCGCGGTAATTTTCGACAGGCCCGGCCAATCCTCGTGTTTGAGCATGACGCAATTGGGAACTTCTCTGACAATGCGCTCAATGACCGCGGGTGCGATCGTCACGTTGGTGGTAAGCGGATAGTCCTGCAGCACGAAAGGCGTATCACCCAGGGCCTCACCAGCCGACTGGTAGAAGGCGAAGACCTGATCGTCGGTCCTGATGGTCCAGGGCGGCGCAACCATGACGCCGGCGGCACCTTCGCCCATGACGGCCTCGGCGAGCTCGCTCATCGGGGCAAGTCCGGGCGCCGACACGCCGACGACCACCGGAAGGCGCCCGTCGAGGCGCTTCAGCACACGCTCGACCACGATCCGCGATTCCTCGGCGGTCAGCTTCGGGGCCTCGCCGAGCTGGCCGAGCACCGTCAGGCCGGTGACGCCGGCGCCTTCATAGAAATCGACCATGCTGTCGATGCTTTCGAGATCGAGAGCGCCGTCATCGGCAAAGGGAGTTACGGCGATAACGTAGACGCCTTTGGCATTCTCGGTCAGTCTGGCCATTCATGCTCTCCGATTCAGCTATCGAACAAATCTTCTGGCATCTAGGCGGCCAATTGTCTGCTCCGCAACTTTTTCTCAAGGCGCGGTCCATCTTGGCGAGTCTTCGTTATCAACGTTGTCGCCCGACGAACCATCGCGTCTTTGCGGTTCCAATTCCATCGATTTGCGGGCATGGTCTCGCGCGATGAGCATAGATTCGTCCGATCTCTTTGGCGCGATTTTCGAAGCACCGCCCGCGAACCGAACGGTTCCGGTGCTGGTGCCGATGCCGGCGCCGAAACCCTATTCCTACTCGGTGCCGGAGGGCATGGCGGTCGAGCCCGGCTCTGTCGTGCAGGTGCCGCTCGGGCCGCGGCAGGTGATCGGTGTCGTCTGGGACGGCGGCGAAGATGGCGTCGATCCGAAGAAGCTTCGGCCGATCAGCCATGTCTTCGATTCCCCGCCGCTTTCCAAGGAGATGCGGGATTTCATCGATTGGGTGGCGAGCTACACGCTCTCCCCGCCCGGCCTCGTCGCGCGCATGGCGCTCAGGGCGCCGAACGCCTTCGAGCCGGAGCCGATGGTGGAGGGGCTGAAATTCGTCGGCGGCGAACCCGAGCGGATGACACCGGCACGTGCGCGCGTGCTCGCGGCCGCTTCCGACGGCCTCTCCTGGACGCGCAGCGGTCTGGCGCACGCGGCCGGCGTTTCGACGAGCGTCGTCGATGGGCTGATCACGCTCGGCATTTTCGAAACGGTGTTCCTGCCGCCGCCGCCTGTTGTGGCGATGCCGGATCCCGATTTTGCCGCCGCGCGCCTGGAAGGGCCGCAGAAAGAGGCGGCCGCGGAGATCGTCTCCGACGTCCGCAGGGGCGAATTTTCAGTGTCGCTGATCGACGGGGTGACCGGCTCCGGCAAAACGGAGGTCTATTTCGAGGCGATCGCCGAGACGCTGAAACGTGGCAAGCAGGTGCTGATTCTGCTGCCGGAGATCGCGCTGACGGCCAGTTTTCTCGAGCGTTTTCAGGATCGCTTCGGGGCAAAGCCCGCCGAATGGCATTCCGATCTCGCCCCACGCATGCGTGAAAAGGTCTGGCGCCAGGCGGTGACCGGCGAGGTACGGGTCGTCGCCGGCGCCCGCTCGGCGCTCTTCCTGCCTTTCGAGGACCTCGGCCTCATTATCGTCGACGAGGAGCATGATCCGGCCTACAAGCAGGAGGATCGCGTCTTCTATAATGCTCGCGACATGGCCGTCGTGCGCGGCCGCATCGGCGATTTTCCCGTCATCCTGGTCTCTGCGACACCGTCGGTCGAAAGCCAGGTCAACGGGCAGGGCGGCCGCTACAGCACCGTTCACCTGCCCACGCGTTTCGGCGACGCGGCGCTGCCGGACCTGCATCTCATCGATATGCGCAGGCACGCGCCGGAGCGGGGTGGCTTCCTGTCGCCGGTGCTGATCCGGGCGATCGGCAAGACCGTGGAGAGGCGCCAGCAGGCGCTGCTCTTTCTCAATCGGCGCGGTTATGCGCCGCTGACGCTCTGCCGGGTCTGCGGTCACCGCTTCCAATGCCCGCAATGTTCCAGCTGGCTGGTCGAGCATCGCTTCCGCAAGCAGCTGCAGTGCCATCAATGCGGCCATGCCGAGCGCACGCCGGAAGCATGCCCGGAGTGCGGCACGCTCGACCATCTGGTCGCCTGCGGGCCAGGCGTCGAGCGCATCGCCGAAGAGGTGGAGCGGCATTTCCCCGAGGCGCGGACGATCGTTCTCTCCTCGGACATGATGGGCGGGGTGAAGCGGCTGCGGCTGGAGCTTGATGCAATCGCCAAGGGTGAGGCCGATATCGTCATCGGCACACAGCTCGTCGCCAAGGGGCATAATTTTCCGCTGATGACGCTGGTCGGTATCGTCGATGCCGACCTCGGCCTTGCCAATGGCGATCCGCGTGCGGCCGAGCGCACCTTTCAGCTTCTGTCGCAGGTGACGGGGCGCGCCGGGCGCACCGGCCTCAAGAGCCATGGGCTGCTGCAGACCTACCAGCCGCAGCATCCGGTCATGCAGGCCATCGTTTCCGGCGATTCGGATGCCTTTTATGAACGCGAAATTACCGAGCGCGAACGCGCGGCATTGCCGCCCTTCGGTCGGCTCGCCTCGATCATCGTTTCGGCCGAAACGCGCCATGACGCGGAGAACCATGCGCGCGGCATGCGCAACGCAGCCCCCCAGGTCTCCGGCATCTCAGTGCTCGGCCCGGCGGAAGCGCCGCTTGCGCTGGTGCGCGGCCGCCACCGCTTCCGCCTCTTGGTCCACGGACGGCGCAACTCCGACATGCAGGGGTTTCTGCGGGCGATGCTGTCGCAGTCACCGAAGGAGCGCGGATCAGTACAGGTTCAGCTCGACATCGATCCGCAGAGTTTTCTCTAATGCGCCATTTCCTCCTTTTCCGGCTCATGCCATAAAACACCGATTCTTTCCGGGTGATTTGAGGCTGATGCATGGAATTCTATTTTCCAACCGAACTCGGCGAGCAGCTCGCCTTCTGCTCTGCCGCTTTCGCGGCGCTGGCCGGCTTCATCATGATGTTTGCGCCGGGCCATGCTTTCCGCCTTCTCGGCTTGCAGGCGCAGGAGGGGCGGTCTGAAGGATATGGCGAGGGACGCTCGATGGGCGGTTTCTATCTCGGCTTCGGCCTCGCGGCGATCATGCTTGCCCAGACAACGATCTACATGGCATTCGGCGCCTCCTTTGCGATGGCTGCCTTTGCGCGGCTCATCTCGATCCTGTCCGATAAGGGGAGCAATCTGGTCAACTATTTACTTCTGGTTGTGCAAGTCGCGCTGGCTGCGCTGCCGCTGCTCTATGTTTTCGGCTTCGTTCAAACGTGAATTTCACCGCCGGCGGGCCGCCTTTGCGGCCTGTCCGCAAGCCTTTGCGCAATTTTGCGAACAGAAATTCATGCGAAAGGCGTATTCGGACGTTACGCGTGTTGCGAGTCCGAACATCCTATGTTAGACGGACCCCGAATTTCGGAAGAAGCAAGAGGCTTCTCTTGTGATTTCTGGGGGAAATCAAAACGAATTCAAGGTCATAGGTTCGGCGCCCGCCGAGAGCCGGATTTTGGATTGAAATCAGGGAAATTTGTGCCAGTGGCAGACACGTCCCAGCTTACTTCTGGTGTTGCCGAGCGCTATGCCTCGTCGCTTTTCGAGTTGGCGCGCGAACAGGGCGCCGTCGACAGCGTAACCGCCGATCTCGACCGTTTCCAGGCGATGCTGGATGAAAGCGCCGAATTGAAGCGCTTCGTCGCGAGCCCGGTTTTCTCCGCCGAGGATCAGCTGAAGGCGATCGTCGCCATCAGCGAGAGGGCCGGCATCAGCGGCTTCTTCGCCAATTTCCTGAAGGTCGTGGCGCGCAACCGCCGCCTGTTCGCCCTGCCGGGCATGATCAAGGCCTTCCGCGTCATTGCTGCGAATCACCGCGGTGAAATCTCCGCCGAGGTCACCTCGGCCCATGCTCTGACCGCAGAGCAGGAAAATGAATTGAAGGCGGCGCTGAAGGGCGTCACCGGCAAAGACGTGGCGATTGCCGTCACGGTTGATCCGTCAATTCTTGGTGGTCTGATCGTCAAGGTCGGGTCCCGTCAGATTGATACGTCTCTTCGTACCAAACTCTCTACCCTTAAGCTTGCATTGAAAGAGGTCGGCTGATGGATATCCGCGCCGCGGAAATTTCCGCAATTCTCAAAGACCAGATCAAAAATTTCGGCAAAGAGGCAGAAGTCTCGGAAGTCGGCCAGGTTCTCTCCGTCGGTGACGGTATTGCTCGCGTTTACGGTCTGGACAACGTCCAGGCCGGTGAAATGGTCGAGTTCCCGGGCGGCATCCGCGGCATGGCTCTGAACCTTGAATCTGACAACGTCGGTGTCGTTATTTTCGGCTCCGACCGTGACATCAAGGAAGGCGACACCGTCAAGCGGACCGGCGCCATCGTCGACGTTCCGGTTGGTCCGGAACTGCTCGGCCGTGTTGTCGACGCGCTCGGCAACCCGATCGACGGCAAGGGCCCGATCAACGCGACCCGCCGTTCGCGCGTCGACGTCAAGGCTCCCGGCATTATTCCGCGCAAGTCGGTTCATGAGCCGATGTCGACCGGCCTCAAGGCCATCGACGCGCTCATCCCGGTCGGCCGCGGCCAGCGCGAGCTTGTCATCGGCGACCGCCAGACCGGCAAGACCGCCATCCTTCTCGATGCCTTCCTCAACCAGAAGGCCATTCACGACAACGGTCCGGAGGGCGAGAAGCTTTACTGCGTCTACGTCGCCGTCGGCCAGAAGCGCTCCACCGTTGCCCAGTTCGTCAAGGTTCTCGAAGAGCGCGGCGCACTGAAGTATTCCATCATCATTGCCGCGACGGCATCCGACCCGGCGCCGATGCAGTTCCTCGCTCCATTTGCCGGCTGCGCCATGGGCGAATATTTCCGCGACAACGGCATGCATGCGCTGATCGGTTACGACGACCTGTCGAAGCAGGCCGTATCCTATCGCCAGATGTCGCTGCTGCTGCGCCGTCCGCCGGGCCGCGAAGCCTATCCGGGCGACGTTTTCTACCTGCATTCGCGCCTGCTCGAGCGCGCTGCGAAGATGAACGACGACAAGGGCGCCGGTTCGCTGACCGCCCTGCCGGTCATCGAAACGCAGGGCAACGACGTGTCGGCCTTCATTCCGACCAACGTGATCTCGATCACCGACGGCCAGATCTTCCTCGAAACCGACCTGTTCTATCAGGGTATCCGTCCGGCCGTTAACGTCGGTCTCTCGGTTTCCCGCGTCGGCTCGTCGGCACAGATCAAGGCGATGAAGCAGGTCGCCGGCTCGATCAAGGGCGAGCTTGCCCAGTATCGTGAAATGGCCGCCTTCGCCCAGTTCGGTTCGGACCTCGACGCTGCAACGCAGCGCCTCTTGAACCGCGGCGCACGCCTGACCGAACTCCTGAAGCAGCCGCAGTTCTCGCCGCTGAAGACGGAAGAGCAGGTCGCCGTGATCTTCGCCGGCGTCAACGGCTACCTCGACAAGCTGCCGGTCGCTCAGGTCGGCAAGTTCGAACAGGGCCTGTTGTCCTATCTGCGTTCGGAAGGCTCCGCCATCCTCGATGCGATCCGCACCGAAAAGGCTATCAGCGATGACACGAAGGGCAAGCTCGTTGCTGCTCTCGACAGCTTCGCCAAGTCTTTCCAGTAATCGGGCCCTAAGTTAGGACGGATCACGGATGCCTTCACTCAAGGATCTGAAAAACCGGATCGCCTCCGTCAAGGCGACGCAGAAGATCACCAAGGCGATGAAAATGGTCGCCGCGGCGAAGCTTCGGCGTGCGCAGGAGGCGGCCGAGGCCGCCCGGCCTTATTCGCAACGCATGGGTGCGGTTCTGGCGAACATCGCCAAGGCCGTCACCGATGCGGATGGCGCGCCGGCGCTGATGACCGGCAGCGGCCAGGACAAGGTCCATCTTCTGGTGGTCTGCACGGCCGAACGCGGTCTCTGCGGCGGCTTCAATTCGCAGATTGCCCGCTTTGCGCGTGACCATGTCCGCAAGCTGCTGGCCGAGGGCAAGACGGTGAAGATCTTCACCGTCGGCAAGAAGGGTTACGACATCCTTCGCCGCGAATTTGCGCCGCTGATCATCGAGCGCAAGGAACTGCGCGAAGTCAAGAAGATCGGTTTCGAAAACGCCGACCAGATCGGCAAGCGCATCATCGAGATGTTTGCCGCCGGTGAGTTCGACGTCTGCACGCTGTTCTACTCCGAGTTCAAGTCGGTGATCAGCCAGGTTCCGACCGCGCAGCAGCTGATCCCGGCCAAGGCTCCGGAAGCCGTCGCCGAAGATGCCGCCCATGCCGGCGCCGTCTACGAATACGAGCCGGATCCGGCGTCGATCCTCGGCGATCTGATCCCGCGCAACATCTCCGTCCAAATCTTCCGCGCGCTCCTGGAGAACGTCGCAGGCGAGATGGGCGCCAAAATGAGCGCCATGGACAATGCGACGCGCAATGCCGGTGAGATGATCAACAAGCTGACGCTGAGCTACAACCGTCAGCGTCAGGCTCAGATCACCAAGGAACTGATTGAAATCATTTCGGGCGCGGAAGCGCTCTGAGTTAGGAAAGAGGGTAAGAAAATGGCTGAGGCAGCTACCCGCTCTGTCGGCAAAGTCACCCAGGTTATCGGCGCCGTCGTCGACGTTGCTTTCGAAGGCGAACTGCCGGCGATCTTGAACGCGCTTGAAACCGACAACAACGGCAATCGCCTGGTTCTCGAAGTCGCTCAGCATCTGGGCGAAAACGAAGTCCGCACGATCGCGATGGACTCGAGCGAAGGTCTCGTTCGCGGCCAGCAGGTCATCGATACCGGCGCTCCGATCTCGGTTCCGGTCGGCGATGAAACGCTCGGCCGTATCATGAACGTCATCGGCGAGCCGGTCGACGAAGCAGGCCCGCTGAACACCGCTCACAAGCGCGCCATCCACCAGGACGCTCCTGCCTATGTCGAGCAGTCCACGGAAGCGCAGATCCTCGTCACCGGCATCAAGGTCGTCGACCTTCTCGCTCCTTATGCAAAGGGCGGCAAGATCGGCCTGTTCGGCGGCGCCGGCGTCGGTAAGACCGTTCTCATCATGGAACTGATCAACAACGTCGCCAAGGCGCATGGTGGCTACTCGGTTTTCGCAGGCGTGGGTGAACGTACCCGCGAAGGCAACGACCTTTATCACGAAATGATCGAATCGGGCGTCAACAAGCATGGCGGCGGCGAAGGCTCCAAGGCTGCGCTCGTTTACGGCCAGATGAACGAACCGCCAGGCGCCCGCGCTCGCGTGGCTCTGACCGGCCTGACCGTCGCAGAACATTTCCGCGACCAGGGCCAGGACGTTCTGTTCTTCGTCGACAACATCTTCCGCTTCACGCAGGCTGGTTCCGAAGTATCGGCTCTGCTCGGCCGTATTCCTTCGGCCGTGGGTTATCAGCCGACGCTCGCAACCGACATGGGCCAGATGCAGGAGCGCATCACCACGACGACGACCGGCTCGATCACCTCGGTCCAGGCCATTTACGTTCCGGCCGACGACTTGACCGACCCGGCGCCGGCAACCTCGTTCGCCCACTTGGACGCAACGACCGTTCTGTCGCGCTCGATCGCTGAAAAGGGCATCTATCCGGCCGTCGACCCGCTCGACTCCACCTCGCGCATGCTCGACCCGATGGTCGTCGGCGAAGAGCACTACGAAGTGGCCCGTAAGGTTCAGTCGACGCTGCAGCGCTACAAGGCCCTGCAGGACATCATCGCCATCCTCGGCATGGACGAACTGTCGGAAGAAGACAAGCTCGCCGTCGCCCGCGCCCGCAAGATCGAGCGCTTCCTGTCGCAGCCGTTCTTCGTCGCAGAAGTCTTCACCGGTTCGCCGGGCAAGCTGGTTGCCCTCGAAGACACGATCAAGGGCTTCAAGGGTCTCGTCAACGGCGAATACGACAATCTGCCTGAAGCCGCGTTCTATATGGTCGGTTCGATGGACGAAGCTATCGAGAAGGCCAAGAAGCTCGCTGCCGCTTGATGAGCGACGCTCAGGACGAGATATTCTGCTGCGACTCCCTCAAAGGGGTCGTGGCAGAACTTCCGGAACCGGCCGCGCCAACTGTCTATCGTGCCGATAACGGCGTGCTGATGATGGTTGTCGGACTGGTTCAGACCGAGGAGGGCCTCGGATATCTCGACCAGGCGATACTGCACTGCCCGTTCTGCGGGACAAAATTGCAAGATGCAAAAGCCATAGCCGAGAAGGTAAGTCACTGATGGCTGACAATTTCAACTTTGAGCTCGTTTCGCCGGAGCGTCTGCTGCTGTCGGAGATGGTGACAGAGGTGGTCGTTCCCGCGACCGAGGGCGAGATGACCGTCATGGCGAACCACGCGCCGACAATGACGACGATCAAGCCGGGCGTGGTGAGCGTGCGTTCGGCTTCCGGCAAGAAGCAGGACTATGTGGTGTTCGGCGGTTTTGCCGATATTCTGCCGACGGGCTGCACGCTGCTGGCCGAATCCGCCGTTCCGGTCGAGGAACTCCATAAGGACGAACTGACCCGCCGCATCGAGGCTGCCCGCAAGGAGCTCGAACATGCCGAGCTGCATGAGCACAAGTCGAGGCTCGAGCACTTCATCATGGAACTGACGCATCTTCGCGGCATCGTCCAGGATTGATCATACCGACAGCATCAATGAAAGGCGGCCTCGAAGGCCGCTTTTTTGTTTTGCGGTCTTCGAGCGAAGGTCGAAGCGCCATCATCGAAGAGCTTGAAAGAAAGAGTGGGCGTTCAAAGCCGCTTTTGCCCGGCCTATAACGGAGAGGCCACACTTGCAGCGCCGTCCGCCCCCAAGGCGCGCAAAAAGGCCATGCGGCTCTTAATAGACCCATAGTGTTTTCTGATTCGGGTCGATGTGCTGAAGCACGTCGCGGTCTTTCAGATTCGCCTCTCGCGCTTTAGCGCTTTGTTTTGCGCATACCGTTTTCGTGGCCGCATATCTTTGCGCGCCATGCTTTGAACCGGTAGACTCTCACTAGAAGCCGGTGCCGCCGCGCAGCTCGATGACCAGCGTCTTCAACAGTATTTTCAGGTCGAGCCGCAGGCTGAAATTCCTGACATAATAGATATCGCAGGCGATGCGGGCCCGGGCTTGCAACGGGCGCGCCGTCGGTCCGCGCCAGCCGCGTGTCTGCGCGAGGCCGGTGATGCCGGGGCGCATGATGTGGCGATGGTGGTAGTTCGGCACCAATTCTTCGTAGAGCCTGCCGGCCGCGCGCATGTTGATGGCATGACAGCGCGGACCGACCAGGGACATGTCACCCCTGAGGACGTTTAGAAGCTGCGGCAGCTCATCAATGTTGGTCCTGCGGAGCAGAGCGCCGATGCCGGTCACCCGCCTGTCGCCCTTGACGGTTTGCTGGATGCCGCTGGGATCGCAAGCGTCGGTGTGCATCGAGCGGAACTTGAAGACGGTGATCTTCCGGCCGTTCAGGCCCCAACGGATCTGACGGAAGAATACGGGGCCGCCATCGTCGAGTTTGATGAAAAGAGCGATTGCCAGGAAAAGCGGCGCCAGCACGAGGAGAGCGCTGGCCGAGATGACGATGTCGATCAGCCGCTTTACGGCCAATCGCAGAGCCGCCTTCCCTTCGACAGCGGAAAAGCTGTCCGGCTGGCGAATGTTGGAGTTCGCTACAACCAGGGTCCGGATTTTGTTCTGACGCTGAGACGAATCGAAGCGTGAACTTATCTTCGAAGTAAAAGCATTCATTACTCAAAGCCCAGAAGTTTAGATGCGATACTGAACAGCGGGGAGACAGATACATGCTTACGTATGGTTTGTCATCGTTATAAATAAGAAATCGGTAAGCATAAAGACGCCAAAAATGGGAGTATTTCGCGTTAACCCTAATGCCTCTAGTTGAGTGGTATTCGAAATTATACTTTTAAAGGAGTAGCCCGATCAGGCGGCGCGATGTCAGGCGGCTACCCAAGTCGATTGCCGGTCGTTCCAACAGATAATAACTGAGGCTTGCCACCAGAAAAACCAGCGCCGCCGTCAGTGTGCAGGATTGCAGCCAGCCGGTGACCACATTCTCCGAGGCGGCCCCGAACGAGCCGGGGGCGAGTCTCTGGATCAATGTCAGGATGATCTCCTGCCAGATGTAAATGCCGAAGGAGATCTTGGCGACGTAGCGGATAGGAGCGTTATCAAGCAGCCTGCCCAGACCCTGCGAATGGCTGAGTGAAATGAGCGCTGTTGCGACGGCCAGTGGGAAGACCGGAAATCCATAAGGGATGTCAAGCCAGCCGTAACCTTCGGCCGAGCCACCGGGGGATGTGAGGAGGCGGTAACCGGCAATCGCAAGGGCCAGGAGTGCCGCGGCATCGAACCAGGGGGAGCGTCTTGCGGGCAACATCACTTCGATGCCGGCGGCAAGCGCGCCGAGCGCGAAGACGGCAAAGAAGCCGATCGGGTTATAGTTAGGCATCCATTCCTTCGCCCCGCCCTGCAGGCCATATGCCCAGCCACGACCGATATCGTCGAGCGCAAAGAGCCTCAGGATCACCAGATGGGCAAGAAGGACGACGGCAACGACGCCGAGCCATGCGGCGCGGGCGAAGAACGGACGTCGCCGCAGCAGCGGCAAGCGAAACAGCAGGAAAAAGCCGACCGGCAGGAGCACATAGCTGGTCACCTCGAAGGGAATGGACCAGAGCGGCCCATCGGCTTCGACGGGAAAAAACGTGCGCCAATGCCACTGGCTCATGAACAGTAGTCCCGAGACGTAGCGGACGACGAGTTCCGGCGTCGGCGGCAGGGCAAGCAGCGTCAGGCTGAGGACGAAGCTGACGCTGGCGGCGAACCAGAAGCCCGGAGCGATGCGTGCCAACCTGCGGATGGCGTAGTGCCCAAGGTTCGGCATGGCGCCGCCGGCGTCGAGAGCGTGCCAGAAGGGGCGGGCAAGCAGAAAGCCGCTAAGCACGAAAAAGATGGCGACGCCGAAATTGCCGAAGCGGAGGACGTTTGCCGTCGCCGCCATTTCATCCGGAACTCTGCGCATATCCAGCCGGAGCGCGAGATGATGAGCGAGCACCAACAAGCAGGCCATCGCGCGCAGAAAGTCTGCTCCGACGAGTCTGTCCTGTGCTCGCATGTCGTTCCCCGCCCTGCCCGATTCGGCTTAAACCGCCCCAGGCTCAAAGCATTGCCGCGGAAAGCCGCTTCGGCAAGGCCCGGGCCGGATCAGCCGAGGAACTCGTTGGTGTAATAGGTGGAAAAGTCCGGCTTCTCTTTGAGCGCGACGCCATTCGCATCCACCAGGATCTCGTTCTCGATCAGGAAGCCGCCGATGGCATCGGCCTTTGCCGGGTCAAGCGTGCCGATCACGCCGGCCTCGGATCTCAGGAAATGGCCTTCGATCAACGCTTTCTGAGATGCTTTTACCAGTTCCGCGTTCATCAGCGCGCCGTTACTTCCTGATATCAGCAGGTCGCAGGCTTCGTCGGGATGGTCGATGGAGTAGACATAGCCTTGACGTGTGGCCTGGATGAAGGCGCGCGCGTGTTCTCGACTGGCCGAGAGATAGGCGTCGCTGGAAACGATGACCGTCGTCTGCTCGTCGGGAATGCCGTAATCGGAATAATGGAAGCGGCTGATCTTCCGATTCTCCAGCTCGGCGGCGATGCCCTCCCAGGTGTAGATCTCCAGCGTGAAGTCAATCGAGCCATTGTCCAGTGCCTCATAGGCGGAGGTGCCGAGGGTGACGGTCTTGACGTCGCCTTTGCCGCCGTCATTGCGGATCATTGCCGAGACCAGCGCGCTCTCCCAGGTGCCGCCGAAGCCGCCATAGGTCTTGCCGTCGAGATCTCTAGGGCTCTTGATGTCGTCGCGTCCGCCCTTGAAGATCAGGCGCGCGGTTTCCGTCTGGACGACGCCATAGACCATCTTCACGTCACCGCCGCCAGCCCGCTGCGTGAGGGCCTCGATCTCGCTGCTGATGCCGAAATCGGCGACCCCGTTTGATACCAGCGTGCCGGCGCTGGTGTCGGTAAAGGGTAGAATTTCGACATCGAGGCCGGCGGCCGCATAGAAGCCCTTCGCCTTGGCGACATAGATGCCGATATGGTTGGTGTTGGGCGTCCAGTCCAGCGCGATGCGAACCTTTGCGGGCGCCGGTTGGGCGAAGGCGGTGCGGCCGGCGAGGCTTGTCGCGATGGCGGCGAGGATCGTCTGGCGACGGGTGAGAAGCGGCATGGTGACCTCCTCAGGTCTTGAGAGCATGATGCCGAAAAGTGCGGTTTTCGGACGACATCAGGCTCTAACTCTTAAAATTGGAACAGGAGCCAGATTTCAGGCCGGTCGGCCTAAAATCATCCTGTTCCAGCGGATGAAGCAGGGTTTGCAGGATTTCAGTCTCGATTGCCTGAGCTGCGGGTGAACCGAGATCGGCGATGCTTCTCGGGCGGGGCAGGGGGACACGGAATTCGCGGATGACGCGGGCCGGGCGAGCAGACAGCACGTAGATCCGATCGGAGAGGAAAACGGCCTCGCGGACATCGTGCGTGATTAGCAGCGCCGTCCAGCGATGTTCGGTCCACATGCCTTGCAGCCACTCCTGGATCTGTGTGCGGGTCAGCGCATCGAGCGCGCCGAAGGGCTCGTCGAGCAGCAGCATGTCCTGCTTCTGGATGACGGTGCGCAGCAGTGCCGCACGCTGGCGCATGCCGCCGGAAAGAGAAGAGGGGTAGTGATGCTCGAAGCCGGCAAGGCCGAACCGCTCGAAGAGGGGCGCGACAGCGGCGCGGGCCGCCCGACGAGTCATGCCTTTCACTTCAAGGCCGAGCGCGGCATTATCGATGATTCGGCGCCACGGCATCAGCGCATCGCGTTGCGGCATGAAGGCAAAGGAATGCGGCGTCTGTTCCAGCGCTGCACCGTTGAAAAGCATGGCGCCGGAATCAGGCCGCAGCGCCTGTGTCAGCAGTCTCAGCACAGTCGATTTTCCGGAGCCGGATGGGCCGACGATCGAGACGAACTCGCCGTTTGCGACGGTGAGTGAAATGTCGCTCAGAACCTTCATGCCGTCGAAGGATTTCGAGATGTTGCGCAGCTCAAGCATCTGACCGGTCATCTGCGCCGCTCCTGGGATGGCTGCCAG
This sequence comes from Rhizobium sp. N621, assembly GCF_001664325.1. Lineage (NCBI taxonomy): Bacteria > Pseudomonadati > Pseudomonadota > Alphaproteobacteria > Hyphomicrobiales > Rhizobiaceae > Rhizobium > Rhizobium sp. N621. The sequence goes on along the minus strand of NZ_CP013495.1, from coordinate 4,138,704 downwards.
GGCATGACGAAACGCTGGATAACCAGCGTCAGCGCGAAGAGGCAGAGCGTCAAGAGAGCGCTGACGATCACGGCGGCGAGCACGAGATCGGGACGGAAATTGTTCTTGGCGTTGAGGATATAGATGCCGAGGCCGCTTGCAGCGCCGGCATATTCGGCAAAGATCGCGCCGACGACGGCATAGGTGATCGAGATCCTGAGACCCGCGAAGAAAAAGGGCAAAGAGGAGGGAAGGCGCGCCAGGCGGAAAATGCGCCAGCGGCTCGCCTTCATCGAGTTCAGCAATTCGGCAATATCGCGGTCGGTCGCCTCGTAACCCTGAAGCAGGGCAACGAGCAGCGGGAAAAAGGTGACGAGGGCCACCAGCAATATCTTCGGCAAAAGGCCGAAACCGAACCAGAGAACGACGAGGGGTGCGATCGCCACCAGCGGCAAAGTTTGACTGGCAATGAAGATCGGCAGCAGTGCCCGGCGCATGAAGGGCATGAAATCCATCAGGATCGAAGAGGCGAAGGCGAAGGCGAGCGACAGAGCGAAACCGCCGACTGTGGCGCCGAGCGTCGGCCAGGTGTTTGACATCAGCCCCTCTCGGTTCAGCCAACCCTGGACAAGGATACGCGAAGGCGCCGGCAGAATGGACGGTTTGATGCCGGAAAGATCGACATAGAGTTCCCATGCCGCCAGAAAGGCAAAGCCGGCGAGCAAGGCGGGCATTGCCCGGTACACGGCGAGACAGAGCGTCGCAAGACGCGAATCCGATGGGCGTGGCGATGTCATCGGCGTTCGATTTCAGGCTTTCGTCGGGCCGTTCGCGCAAACCTGTCGAGGGCATCGGTCTCGATGCGCAGCCTGCCGCAATTCGGGGCGATTGCCTTGACGGCATCGATAGGGGTGCCGGCGGAATGGCCGGACGTCGGGTAGAGTGACACTTGCGCGCCGGAATGCATTTGGACCTCGCTCCGCTGGCATTACCCAGATCAGCTTAGAAGGGTCCGGAAGCTTGCGCCTCGCATCTCAGCCCCGGCGACACGGAGCTCCCCTGTTATTTCGGCGAAAACTATCATCGGGGTTTTCTTGCCGCAACCGCAAAATTGCAAAGCAGTTCGGCCGGTCGGGAAGGGATTGCCGATGAAAAAACACCCGGACGAGGTCCTGTCCGGGTGTTTTCCGAGGTTCCGTACCTGCCGGGAACGGAACCCGAGCGCTCGCCTCTCGGGGGCTATATCGGCTGGAGCGATCGATACGGGGGCGGACGAGCGCCGATGCCCTCGTTCCAGCTTTTATCGACCGGATGATCTCACTGCCGCTCCTTCCTGCGCCTCGCGCTTTACGGGCGGGGGAGCAGGGGTTATAAAACCTCAACTAATATTGAGGTCAATAGGCGATGAATAGGATTTCTGCAACGCCGCTCGGCAGGCTTCTGACGGTCGGTGAAGTGGCGCAACGCAGCGGTCTTGCCGTCTCGGCGCTGCATTTCTATGAGGTCAAGGGGCTGATCTCGAGTATCCGCACGCGCGGCAACCAGCGGCGCTACGGACGCGATGTGCTTCGCCGGCTCGGCATCATCAAGGTGGCGCAACGTGTCGGCATTCCGCTTTCGGAAATCCAGACGGCATTTGCCTCCCTGCCGCAGGGACGCACGCCGACGGTTGCCGACTGGCAGACGCTGTCGGCGCGCTGGAAGGATGAGCTCGACACGCGAATCAGACAGCTGAGCCTGCTGCGAGACCGTCTGACCGGCTGCATCGGCTGCGGCTGCCTGTCGATCGAAAGCTGTCCGTTGCGCAATCCCTTCGATCGGCTCGGCGAGGAAGGGCCGGGCCCGCGGCTGCTGGAGAGCGAAAACGAAGTGTGAGCTTTCGGGGAAGAGCGCTAGCCTCTCGCGGAAAGATGATGCCGCCTTTCTTTCGGCCGGCGCGCTCATATGTTAAGGGCGAATGGCGCAACAGGCGGCTTTGTCCGCGAGGAGGACGGCTTCGTGTTCCATCCGAGACTATTCGAGAATCGCAATGTCATCGTGACCGGCGCCGGGCGGGGCATCGGCCTCGAAGTGGCCCGGCAGTTCCTGGACTGCGGCGCGAAGGTGATCGTCCATACCGGACGCAAACCGGGGCGCGAGCTGCCGGATTTTCTGCTGACGGCTGAATCCGAAAGACGGGCGCTGCTGCTGCACGCCGATTTCACCGCCGCTGGCGGCGCTGCGCAATTTGCCGAAAATGCGCTTGCCTTTTTCGACAAGGTGCATGTGCTCGTCAATAACGCCGGCACCATGCTCGGCCGTTTTCCGGCTGCCACACTGACCGACGCAGATTATGAGGCGATCGTGCGTTTGAACCAGACGTCGGTGGTGGCGCTGACGCGTGCGCTGCTGCCGGCATTAAAGGCGGCGGAAGGCGCTGCCATCGTCAACACCGTTTCAATTTCCGCGCTGACCGGCGGCAGTCCCGGTTCTTCGATCTATTCCGCTTCGAAAGCTTTCGTTTCCACCTATTCCAAGGCGCTTGCCCGCGAGCTCGCGCCGGATAGCATCCGCGTCAATTGTGTCTCGCCCGGAACGATCGAGACGGATTTCCATGAGCGCTATTCCTCCCGCGAAAAGCTGGAGCAGACGAGAAAGTCTATTCCCTTGCAGCGGCTGGGCACGGCGGAGGACTGCGCTCCGGCCTATCTGTTCCTGGCGGCACCCTCCCTCTCCGGATACATTACCGGTCAGGTCATCGAGATCAATGGCGGCCAGCTTATCTGCTGATTTAGTTAGACCTTTTTTGACATTTCATCACTTTTGGCAAATTCGCGTGTGCGAATATGCTATTGTGCTGATCTGCCTTTTCGCTTCCCTTCCGAGATGTCGAATGCCATTGCCCAAGCCCGAGCCGGGAATGTCCGGTCAGGAACTGCACAAACTCGCTGGAAACGCTCGTGAGGCGAGCGATCTGCTGAAGGCGCTGGCGCACCAGACCCGACTTCTGATTCTTTGCATACTCGCGAGTGAGGAGCGGACGGTCGGTGAAATCGAAAACATCCTCGGCATTCAGCAGGCAATGGTCTCGCAGCAGCTCGCACGTTTAAGGCTTGAAGGCCTCGTCAATACGCGCCGTCAGGGTAGGCTGGTCTATTACCGTATCGGCAATACAAGCGTGCTTGCCTTCCTTGAATCGTTGTTCGATCTTTTTCCGGCTGCTGAAAACGATTAGTACCGCCCTTGCGGAACACGGTTGCTGCGTCGAAGATAGGCTGATCCGGATGATTTCGCGCCGGATCGGGAGACCGGATGATCGACAAGCTGGAATTTTTCATCGCCCTTGCCAACGAAAAGCATTTCGGCCGCGCCGCGGAGGAGTGCGGGATTTCCCAGCCAACACTTTCGGCCGCCATCCGGCAGCTTGAAGACCAGCTTGGCGTCATGCTGGTGCAGCGCGGCTCGCGGTTTCAGGGGCTGACGCCGGAGGGGCAGCGGGTGCTTGAATGGGCGCGGCGCATCGTCGGCGATGCTCGCACCATGCGGGAAGAGATGCGCGCCGCCCGCCGCGGTCTTTCCGGCCACATCCGCCTCGCTGCCATTCCGACCGCGCTCGCCATGCTTTCGCGCATCACCACGCCCTTTCAGGAACGACATCCGGGAGTGACCTTCTCGATCGTCTCGCGGAACTCGCTGCAGGTGCTGAGCATGCTCGAAAATCTCGAGATCGATGCCGGTATCACCTATCTTGAAAATGAGCCGCTCGGACGTGTCACCAGTGTTCCCCTCTACGCCGAGCGCTATCACCTGATCACGGCTGCGGGCAGCCCGCTGTCCGATCGCGACAACGTGACCTGGAAGGAGGTCGGCGATCTTCGGCTTTGTCTATTGACCGCCGACATGCAGAACCGACGCATCATCAACCGGCACCTGACGGAAGCGGGCGCGACCGTACATCCAACTCTCGAATCCAACTCGATGATCGTGCTGTTCTCGCATGTCAGAACTGGGCGCTGGGCAAGCATCATGCCGCGCAACGTCGCGAAATCATTTGGATTCCCAATAGAAATCCGCATGATTCCGATCGTTGAACCGGAGGCCCACCATCTGGTCGGCCTCGTCGCGCCCTATCGCGAACCCTTCACGCCGCTCGTTTCGGCCTTGCTGCATGAAGCGCGCGTGCTCGTGCGGGATGAAGAGCTCTGATAGAGAAAACCTATCAATCCACGAGATAGCTTTATTGATCGTCGCCGGCTTCCCTGAGATGCTGCATGAGGGGATGGCCTCATGCCGGTGGAGAGCGCCATTCCGCAACGAGCAAGCGGCTGGGAGGGCTGCCTTATGACCATTCATATCGCCGAAGGCGATATCGCAGCGCGCACGCGTTCCATTGTCGCCGACCTTCGCTCCCTTGAAGGGCCGCTGCTTCCCATTCTTCATCAAGTTCAGCAGGAATTCGGCTATGTGCCGCAGCAAGCCCTGCCCGTGATCGCGGAGGAACTGAACCTTTCGCGCGCCGAGGTGCATGGCGTGATGACCTTTTATCACGATTATCGCGACCACCCCGCCGGGCGGCATGTGCTGAAGCTCTGTCGCGCCGAGGCCTGTCAGTCGATGGGTGGTGACGCGCTGGCTGAGCGCATCAAGGCGCTGCTCGGCATCGATTTTCACCAGACGACGCTCGACGGCAGCGTGACGCTGGAGGCAGTCTACTGCCTCGGGCTCTGCGCCTGCGCGCCGTCGGCAATGCTCGACGGCGAGGTGTATGGCCGGCTCGACGATCAGATGGCGGCGGAACTCGTTGCGGAGGCGCGCCGATGACAGTCATGATATATGTTCCGCGCGATGCCGCTGCGCTGGCGCTCGGGGCCGAAAAGGTGGCAAAGGCGATTGCCCAGGAGATCGTCGCCCGCGGCCTCGATGCCGAGATCGTGCGCAACGGCTCGCGCGGAATGTTCTGGCTGGAGCCGCTGGTCGAGGTCGAGCTTGCGGGCAAGCGCATCGGCTACGGACCGGTGAAGGCAAAGGATGTGTCCGGTCTTTTCGACGCCGGGATCGCCAACGGCGGCGATCATCCCCTCTGTCTCGGGGAGGTTGAAGACCTCCCGTTCTTGAAGGAACAGACCCGCTTGACCTTCGCCCGCTGCGGCGTCATCGATCCGCTCTCGCTTTCGGATTACGAGGCGCATGGCGGCCTTGCCGGCCTTCGCCGCGCCGTGGCGATGGCGCCCGCTGAAATCGTCAAGGAAGTCACCGATTCCGGCCTGCGCGGTCGCGGCGGTGCCGGCTTTCCCACGGGCATCAAGTGGAAGACCGTTCTCGATGCTAGCGGCGAACGCAAATATATCGTCTGCAACGCCGATGAGGGCGACAGCGGCACCTTTGCTGACCGGATGATCATGGAGGGCGATCCCTTCGTGCTGATCGAAGGCATGGCAATATCAGGACTTGCGACCGGCGCCACGAAGGGCTTCGTCTACACCCGTTCGGAATATCCGCATGCAATCGCTGCGATGAGCGAGGCCGTCGGCATCGCGCGGCAGGCCGGGATCCTCGGCCCGTCGGTGCTTGGCTCGGGCCGCGCGTTCGATATCGAGGTGCGTACCGGCGCCGGCGCCTATGTCTGCGGTGAAGAAACGGCTCTCTTGAACAGTCTCGAAGGCAAGCGCGGCATCGTGCGCGCCAAGCCGCCGCTGCCGGCGCATAAGGGTCTGTTCGACTGTCCGACCGTCATCAACAATGTGATCTCACTGGCTTCGGTGCCTGTCATCATGGAAAAGGGCGCCGCCTTCTACCGCGATTTCGGCATGGGCCGCTCGCGCGGCACCATTCCGCTGCAGATTGCCGGCAATGTCAGATATGGCGGTCTCTACGAAACAGCCTTCGGTCTTTCGCTCGGCGAGATCGTCGACAGGATCGGTGGCGGCACGAGGACCGGCCGGCCGGTCAAGGCCGTGCAGGTCGGCGGACCACTCGGCGCCTATTTCCCGCGGGCGCTGTTCGATACGCCGTTCGACTACGAATCCTTTGCCGCCAAGGACGGACTCATCGGCCACGCCGGCATTGTCGTCTTCGACGACACGGCCGACATGCTGAAGCAGGCGCGTTTCGCCATGGAATTCTGTGCTGTCGAAAGCTGCGGCAAGTGCACGCCCTGCCGCATCGGTTCGACGCGCGGCGTCGAGACGGTTGACAAGATCGCTCGCGGCATCGAGCCGGAGGAGAACCGAATATTGCTTGGCGATCTCTGCAATACCATGAAATTCGGGTCGCTCTGCGCGCTTGGCGGCTTCACGCCCTATCCCGTGATGAGCGCCATGACGCATTTCCCGGAAGATTTTGTGCCGGCACCGGTCGTGGAGGCTGCCGAGTGATGATCTTCCAAGCTGCAGCCGCATGCCGTGACCTGCGCAATCCCATTTCCCTACAGGAGGCCGACCATGTCTCTCATCCATGAAATCGACTACGGCACTCCGGCTTCGAAATCCGAAACCATGGTGACGCTCACCATTGATGGGCAGCAGATCAGCGTGCCGGAAGGCACCTCCATCATGCGCGCCTCAATGGAAGCCGGCATCGAGGTGCCGAAGCTCTGCGCCACCGACATGGTTGATGCCTTCGGCTCTTGCCGGCTCTGTCTCGTCGAGATCGAGGGCCGCCCTGGCACGCCGGCCTCCTGCACGACGCCGGTGGCGGCAAACATGGTGGTGCACACGCAGACGGGACGATTGAAGGATATCCGCCGCGGCGTGATGGAGCTCTACATTTCCGATCATCCGCTCGACTGTCTCACCTGTGCTGCCAATGGCGATTGCCAGTTGCAGGACATGGCAGGCGCTGTCGGCCTGCGTGACGTGCGCTACGGCTATGAGGGCGACAATCACGTCAAGGCGCGCAGCAAGGGCGACATCAATCTGAAATGGATGCCGAAGGACGAGTCCAATCCCTATTTCACCTATGATCCCTCCAAATGCATCGTCTGTTCGCTTTGCGTGCGCGCCTGCGAGGAAGTGCAGGGCACTTTTGCGCTGACGATCGAGGGGCGCGGTTTCGGCTCCCGCGTGTCACCCGGCATGCATGAGAATTTCATGGATTCCGAATGCGTTTCCTGCGGCGCCTGTGTCCAGGCCTGTCCGACGGCGACGCTGACGGAGAAATCGGTGATCGAGATCGGCCAGCCGGAGCATTCGGCCGTCACCACCTGCGCCTATTGCGGCGTCGGCTGCTCCTTCAAGGCGGAGATGCGCGGCGAGGAACTGGTGCGCATGGTGCCGTGGAAGGAGGGACAGGCCAATCGCGGCCATTCCTGCGTCAAGGGCCGCTTCGCCTACGGTTATTCCACTCACAAGGACCGCATCCTCAACCCGATGATCCGCGAAAAGGTCAGTGATCCCTGGCGGGAGGTGAGCTGGGACGAGGCCTTCGCCCATGTGGCGTCGGAGTTCCGCCGCATCCAATATCAATATGGCCGCGACGCGATCGGCGGCATCACCTCCTCGCGCTGCACCAATGAGGAAACCTATCTGGTGCAGAAGCTGGTCCGCGCCGGTTTCGGCAACAACAATGTCGATACCTGCGCCCGCGTCTGCCATTCGCCGACCGGCTACGGTCTCGGCCAGACATTCGGGACCTCGGCCGGAACGCAGAATTTCGACAGCGTCGAACAATCCGATGTCGTCGTCATCATCGGCGCCAACCCGACGGACGGTCATCCGGTGTTCGGCTCGCGGCTTAAGAAGCGACTGCGCCAGGGGGCGAAGCTCATCGTCATCGATCCGCGCCGCACCGATATCGTCCGGTCACCCCATGTCCAGGCTTCCTACCACCTGCCGCTGAAGCCGGGCACCAATGTCGCGGTGATGACGGCGCTGGCGCATGTGATCGTCACCGAAGGGCTCTATGACGAGACCTTCATCCGCGAGCGTTGCGACTGGTCGGAATTCGAGGACTGGGCTGCCTTCGTCGCCGAACCGGCGCACAGCCCCGAACAGACCGAGATCTTCACCGGCGTGCCGGCGGCGGATCTGCGCGGCGCGGCGAGGCTCTATGCCAAGGGCGGCAACGGCGCGATCTATTACGGTCTCGGCGTTACCGAACACAGCCAGGGTTCGACCACGGTCATCGCGATCGCCAATTTGGCAATGGCGACCGGCAATATCGGCCGTCCCGGCGTCGGCGTAAATCCGCTGCGCGGCCAGAACAATGTGCAGGGCTCCTGCGACATGGGTTCCTTCCCGCACGAGCTGCCCGGCTACCGGCATATTTCCGACGATGCGACGCGTGATATCTTCGAAAAGCTCTGGGGCGTGAAGCTTAGCGACGAGCCGGGCCTTCGCATTCCGAATATGCTCGATGCGGCGGTCGACGGCTCGTTCAAAGGGCTTTACGTCCAAGGCGAGGACATCCTGCAATCCGATCCGGATACGAAACATGTCGCGGCCGGGCTTGCGGCGATGGAATGCGTCGTCGTGCAGGACCTGTTCCTCAACGAAACCGCCAACTACGCCCATGTCTTCCTGCCGGGCTCGACCTTCCTCGAGAAGGACGGCACATTCACGAATGCCGAGCGGCGCATCAACCGTGTGCGCAAGTTGATGACGCCACGCAATGGCTATGGTGACTGGGAGGTGACGCAGAAGCTTGCCCAGACCATGGGGCTCGGCTGGAATTATGCCCATCCGTCGGAGATCATGGACGAGATTGCCGCGACGACACCGAGTTTCGCCCTGGTCTCCTACGACTATCTCGACAAGATCGGCTCGGTGCAGTGGCCCTGCAACGAGAAGAACCCGCTCGGCTCGCCGATCATGCATGTCGACGGCTTCGTGCGCGGCAAGGGCAAGTTCATCCGCACCGAATATGTGGCGACCGACGAACGCAGTGGTCCGCGTTTTCCGCTGCTGCTCACCACCGGCCGCATCCTCAGCCAGTACAATGTCGGGGCGCAGACGCGGCGGACCGAGAATGTCGTCTGGCACGCGGAAGACCGGCTGGAAATTCATCCGCACGACGCCGAACAGCGCGGTGTGCGTGACGGCGACTGGGTGAAGCTCATGAGCCGCTCCGGCGACACGACGCTCCGAGCGTTGATCACCGATCGTGTTGCGCCGGGCGTCGTCTATACGACCTTCCATCATCCCAATACGCAGGCGAACGTCATCACCACCGATTTCTCCGACTGGGCGACCAACTGCCCGGAATATAAGGTGACGGCGGTGCAGGTCTCGCCGTCGAACGGGCCGAGCGACTGGCAGCTCGAATATGACGAGCAGGCACGGCAATCGCGCCGTATCGCCGGCAAGCTCGAAGCGGCGGAGTGACAATGCCGGGGCGATTTGGCGTTTTCGGCGAGATCCTTCCTTCTCCCCTCGAGGAGAAGAGGAGGCGTCTGCGATGACTTTCCCCACCACCGCCCGTGCTCCCGAAACCGCCCGCCGCAACGGCGTCATGCACAGCGGTTCGCGCATCGTGCCTGAGGAAGTGCCGATCGCCTTTTCCTATGGCGGCAGTTCGCATGCGGTAATGATGGCGACACCCGCGGATCTTGAGGATTTCGCGGTCGGTTTCAGCCTGACCGAAGGGATTATCGCCAGGCCGGCGGAGATATCCGCCATCGAGATCGTCGCGGGCGGGCAGGGCATCGACGTGCAGGTCAGCCTTGCCGACGATGTCGCCGATCGGCTGCGGGCGCGCCGCCGCAGCATGGCCGGACCGGTCGGCTGTGGGCTCTGCGGCATCGAATCGATCGAACAGGCGGTGCGGCCGGTGCCCGATGTCTCGACATCGCCGTTGGCGCTGTCTCATGCGGATATCGTTCGGGCTGTTTCGCTTCTGAACGAGGCGCAGCCGCTGCATCGGGAGACGCGGGCCGTACATGGCGCTGGATTCTACCTTCCCGGCAGCGGGCTGATTGCGGTTCGCGAAGATGTCGGCCGCCATAACGCTCTGGACAAACTCTGCGGCGCCGTCATCCGCGCCGGCGAAAGCGGCGGAAACGGCGCGGTCGTCGTCACCAGCCGGCTGTCGGTCGAAATGGTGCAGAAGGCGGCGATCCTCGGCAGCCCCGCGCTCATCGCCATTTCAGCGCCGACGGCCCTTGCTATCCGCACGGCCGAAGCGGCCGGCATGACGCTCGTCGCGCTGGTGCGCGGCGAAGATTTCGAGATTTTCACACACCCGCACCGCATCTCGCCCGGAAGTATCGCCGATGTCGCATGATACCAAAACCAAGCTTGTCTATATGGCAAATCAGATCGCCACCTTTTTCAAAAGCCAGCCGCAAAATGAGGCCGCGCAAGGCGTCGCCATGCACATCAATAAATTCTGGGAGCCGCGCATGCGGCGGCAATTGTTTGAAATTCTCGATAAAGAGGAGAACGGTCTGGATGCACTGGTGCTTCAGGCCGCTCCCATGATCCGCAAGCCGGAGGCGGAGGCAAACCAGGTCCGGTAATCCAAAGTGGTGTCTGCCGGAGGGGGCAGCAGCAAACTGCCTGCGCACGCGCCACTGCATACGTCGAAATCTAATCGATTTAAAAAAATACGAAGTTTAAAGCGTTACAGCGTCCTTTGCGCGCCTGAAAAACAGGCGAGGCTACAATCACAGCAAGGTCTGAAACAAGGAGGAGTTGTTCATGACTGCAGCGGGAACACGTACTGACGGAGCGTTGGCGGGCTCAGGCCTGCTTGATCGCGAAAGGATTATCGCAAGGCCCGGTTTCAACAGGTGGCTGGTGCCGCCGGCCGCACTTGCCATCCATCTTTGCATCGGCATGGCCTATGGTTTCAGCGTGTTCTGGCTGCCGCTTTCCAAGTCGCTCGGGATCACGGCCTCGACCGCCTGCCCCGATCTGACCCTCGCCTCGGCGCTCTTCACCACCACCTGCGACTGGCGCGTTGCCGATCTCGGCTGGATCTACACGCTGTTCTTCGTTCTGCTCGGCTCGTCGGCCGCCATCTGGGGTGGTTGGCTGGAGCGGGCCGGCCCGCGTAAGGCGGGCGTCGTTTCCGCCTGCTGCTGGTGCGGCGGCATCGTGCTTGCCGCCGTCGGCGTCCTTACCCATCAGCTCTGGTTGATGTGGCTCGGTGCCGGCGTCATCGGCGGCATCGGTCTCGGCCTCGGCTATATCTCGCCGGTCTCGACGCTGATCAAGTGGTTTCCCGACCGGCGCGGCATGGCAACCGGCATGGCGATCATGGGCTTCGGCGGCGGCGCAATGATCGGCGCTCCGCTTGCCAACCTGCTCATGAACACCTTCAAGACCGATACATCGGTCGGCGTCTGGCAGACTTTCATCGTCATGGCGGCGATCTATTTCGTCTTCATGATGGGCGGCGCCTTCGGCTATCGCATCCCGCCGGCCGGCTGGCGGCCGGAAGGCTGGACGCCGCCCGCGGCCAAGAGCACGATGATCACCACCAGACATGTGCATCTGCGCGACGCCCACAAGACCAAGCAGTTTTGGCTGATCTGGGCCGTGCTCTGCCTCAATGTTTCGGCCGGAATCGGCGTTCTCGGCATGGCCTCGCCGATGCTGCAGGAAATCTTCGCCGGCTCGCTGATCGGCCTGCCTGATGTCGGCTTCGCTCAACTCGATGCCGGGCAGAAGGCATCGATCGCCACGATCGCTGCCGGTTTTGCCGGTTTGCTGTCGCTCTTCAATATCGGCGGACGGTTCTTCTGGGCGTCATTGTCCGACAAGATCGGCCGGAAGAACACCTATTATTGCTTCTTCCTCATCGGCATTGCGCTTTATGCGCTGGCGCCCACCTTCGCCGGCATGGGCAACAAGGCGCTGTTCGTTCTTTCCTTCGGCATCATCCTGTCGATGTATGGCGGCGGCTTCTCCACCATCCCGGCCTACCTTGCCGATATCTTCGGCACGCAGTTTGTCGGCGCCATTCACGGCCGGCTGCTGACTGCCTGGGCAACGGCGGGGATCGTCGGCCCCGTCGTGGTCAATTATATCCGCGAGGCTCAGATCGCCGCCGGCGTTGCCCCTGGTCCGGCCCTCTATACCGGCACCATGTATATCCTTGCCGGCATGCTGGCGCTCGGTCTCATCGCCAATGCGCTGGTCAGGCCGCTTCCGGACAAGTGGTTCATGAGGGATGACGAGGTCGCGGCGCTGCAGGCGAAGTCTGCGGCCGTCAATGCCGGGCCGACCGGCTCCTTCGGCATCGGCACCGGCGGGCTGGACGCCAAGGCAATGCTGGCCTGGGCCGTCGTCGGCATTCCGCTGCTCTGGGGCGTCTGGGTTACGCTGAAGGCGACTTTCGCCCTCTTCGGGTGAGCGGTCGCATTGCGCCGCCCGGTTTCCGCGGCGGCGCGCTCTATCGCAGCTTGCGCGACGATTTCCTCAAACGGTTGACCGATCCCGCCGACGAGACCGACCGTTGTAGGCCTAAATTACCTATGACGAATAATAAAAAACCGCCGAGAACGGCGGCTTTTCGATATCCAATTGTTCTGGCAGATCAGGCAGCCAGTTCATCCGTCTCGTTTTCCTTGAACATCTTGGCGAGGTTCAGGAAGCAGATCATGCCGTTTTCCGAAGCGATGATGCCCTCGCAGAAAGCGCGGTCGAAGGAGGCGGTCACCTCAGGCACCGGCTGGACCTGGCTGGACGAGATGGTGAGAATATCCGAGACGCGGTCGACGAGCATGCCGATGACCATGCTGTGAACTTCAGCGACCACGATGGCGCTGCGTTCGTTGGCAACGGTGCTCTTCATGCCGAGCTTATAGGCGAGATCGATGATCGGGATGACCGAACCGCGCAGGTTCATGACGCCGATGACATCGGCCGGCGAATGCGGGATCGGGGTCGAAGGCGCCCAGCCGCGGATTTCGCGAATGGTCGTGGTCTTGACGCAAAATTCCTGATCATGCAGGCGGAAGGCAATGATCTCGAGCGTATCGCCGCTGAAGCTAGTGGAATTGATCGTGGCCATTAGAATTCTTCCCAACTGTCGTAAGCCAAAGCAGAAGCGGGTGCGCCACCATTGGCGCCGACGAGCTTTGCCTTCACACCACGCGATGACTTTGCATTTGGCAAAGCATCGTTGCGGTTAGCGACGACATTAACGGAAGAGTGTTGCCCAAATCTAAATCGGGAACGGGAGTGTGAAGCTTTTCCGCCTCGATCTACTTCAACCGATCGTCTTTTCGATCTGCGAGACGGCCCAATCGACCTGCTCCCTCGTTATAACAAGTGGCGGAGCAAGGCGAATCGTGTGGTCATGGGTGTCCTTGGCGAGAAGGCCGCGCTCCTTCAGTGCATGGCAATATTGCCGCGCGCCGCCGGCTTCGGGCTCCAGCTCGATCGCCATCATCAGGCCGCGACCGCGCACCTCCCTGACGATGTTGGAGCGGATCGACCTCAAGCCTTCGATGAAATAATCGCCCATCGCGGCGGCATTCTCGATCATGCCTTCGTCGACGAGCACCTTGAGGGCCGTGCGCGCAACCGCGCAGGCGAGCGGATTGCCGCCGAAGGTCGAGCCGTGCTGGCCGGGCTTCAGCACGCCCAGCACCTCGGAATTCGAAAGGACGGCGGATACGGGATAGAAGCCGCCGGAAAGCGCCTTGCCGATCAGCGTCACATCGGCCTCGATGCCTTCGTGCTCCTCGGCCAGCAGCTTGCCGGTGCGGCCGAGGCCGGTCTGGATCTCATCGAGGATCAGAGTGACGTTGTTATCAGTGCAGAGTTCCCGGATACGCGTAAAGTAACCGGCCGACGGGATGATGACGCCGGCTTCGCCCTGAATCGGCTCGATCAGGGCCGCAACGGTATTGCCGTTGATCGCGGCCTCGAATGCCTCGGCATCGCCGAAGGGAATGATGCGGTAGCCCGGCGTGTAGGGGCCGAAGCCGGTGCGGGCGTCGGGATCTGTGGAGAAACTGATGATGCTCAGCGTGCGGCCATGGAAATTGTCGGCGCAGACGATGATCTCCGCCTTGCCTTCAGGCACGCCCTTGACCTCGTATCCCCATTTGCGCACAGCCTTGATGGCGGTCTCCACCGCCTCGGCGCCGGAATTCATCGGCAGGATCTTGTGCGAGCCCGTCAGTGCGGCAAGCTCCTCGTAGAGATGGGCGAGCTGATCATTGCGGAAAGCGCGGGATGTCAGCGTCAGCCTGCCCGCCTGTTCGACCATGGCGGCGAGAATCTTCGGGTGGCAATGGCCCTGGTTGACGGCAGAATAGGCCGAGAGGCAATCGAGATAACGATTGCCGTCGGTATCCCAGACATACACGCCTTCGCCACGCGTCAGCACCACGTCGAGCGGCTTATAGTTGTTGGCGCCGAGCCGCTGTTCCGTTGCGATCAGTTTTTCCGAAGTGTTCATGGCGCTTCTCCCTCAGCCTTGTCTATGCGGCACGTGTCGGACGATCGAAGATGCGGCGGCCGAACAGGCTTGCCGTCAGTTCCACCAGGATGCGAGCGCTCTTGCCGCGATCGTCGAGAAACGGATTGAGCTCGACGAGATCGAGCGACGAGACGAGGCCGCTGTCCGAAAGCATTTCCATGACAAGATGCGCCTCGCGAAAGGTCGCGCCGCCAGGCACCGTCGTGCCGACGCCTGGGGCGATGTCGGGATCGAGGAAATCGAGATCGAGGCTGACATGCAGCAGCCCGTTGGCCTTGGCGACGACAGCGAGAATCTCCCGCATGATCGCGCCGATGCCCTGCTCGTCGATCGCGCGCATGTCGAAGACATTGACGCCGTGTTCATGGATTTCCTCGCGCTCGCGCGCATCGACCGAACGGATACCGACCTGGAAGACATTCTTCGGGTCGACGAAGGGCCGGTCCTTCGGGAGGATTTCGGCGAACTCCGCCTCGCCGCAGAAAAAGGCAACGGGCATGCCGTGAATATTGCCGGAGGGCGACGTGGCCGGAGAGTTGAAATCGGCATGGGCATCGAGCCAGAGCACGAAGAGCGGGCGCTCCTTGCTGGCGGCATAACGCGCCATACCGGAGACGCTGCCCATCGACAGGCTGTGATCGCCGCCGAGAATCAGCGGAAAGCGGCCAGCGGCGGCGACGTCATAGACGCTGCTTTCCAATGCGCGCGTAAAGGCGCCGACGATCCTCAGATTATGGGCTTTCGGATGATTCGGCAGATCCATCGCGGGCACGATGGAGAGATCGCCAATATCGGCGACGTCGTGGCCGAGATCGATCAGTGTCTGGTCGACGCCGGCAATCCGCAGCGCTGCGGGGCCCATGGCGGCGCCTCTGCGGCCGGAGCCTTCTTCCAAGGGTGCGCCGATGAGGGTGACAGATCGCGATTGCGCGTTCATTCGAGGGCTCCGTGTTGAGGCCTGTTTCGGCCGATAGTGGGATAAAGGGCTGGCGGCAAAAAGATGGAAAAGTGCCAGAAATGGACTATGATTGCGCAGATTGATAAACCTATTTTGACAAAGTGTTCGACGTGGACGATCTCGATACCGAACTTCTGAGTGCGCTTCGCCACAATGCTCGCATCTCCGTCTCCTCGCTCGCGGCAATGACCGGTGCATCGCGGGCAACGGTCGCCGCCCGAATCGACCGGCTGGTCGCCAGCGGCACCATCGTCGGCTTCACCATCCGTACCAGTCACGAGACGCGATCCGCCGGCGTGCGCGCCATCGTCATGATCGAGGTGCTCGGCAAGCTCGCCGACCGGGTAGCCGATCAGCTCAGGGGCCTGCCACAGGTGCGTGCGCTTCACAGCACCAACGGCAAATGGGATTTCGTTGCCGAGCTGGAGGACCGCGATCTCGCCGCCTTTGACGAGACGCTGCGTCGAATCAGATTGATCAACGGCATCAATTCGACCGAGACCAATATTCTTCTCAAAACGAGCAAGACAGGTTTCTAGGGCATGATCTGCGGAACTAGCCCCTCATCCGCCGGCCGGCACCTCCGCTCCAACCTCGACGTTGCATTTGGCACGTCCCCCTCGCCCCGCAAGCGGTCGCAAGCAGGGAGAGGGTTAGGGTGAGTGGCAGACCTCAGGTCCGAACCGAACCGCCATCCGCTGCGTTCTGCTCCTGATTTAGCCGGCTTAATATTCCCGCTCGTAAACGACGCCTGCTTCGCCGGCACCATTCCCGCCAGCGGCTCCTCGCAATTTGACGCCGCGGCCGACATCGAGATTGATGATTGCCTTGGCGCCGGCCGAGCCGCCCTGCTGCAGTTCGAAATAGGTACGGTCGTTGAGGTAGCGGCCGACGCTGACACTCGTCTGGCCCTTCTCGTCGGTGCTGACGTCGAAATCGTCGACGCCGAGCTGGTTGCGCAGGCCCTCGAAGAGCGAGGTGGAGCGGTTGCCGGCCAGCTGGCTGACGGCGTCCGCGAGCTGGGCGATCTGTACCGGCGAGAGCTTCGACATCGACTGGCCGAAGATCAACTGCGCCAGCACCTCGTCCTGCGGCAGCTGGGGCGAGGAGGAAAAGGTGATCGAGGGATCGGTGGCAAGGCCTGAGACATCGACCGTCAGGGTCGTCGTGCCGGAGGTAGAGGTCGCTTCCATGTCGAGCGCCGGCGTCAGGTCGCCGGCAAAGGTGATCCTGCTCTTGTCGGAGAAGTTCAGACGGCGGTTGAGAATGGTCAGCCGGCCGCGGCGCATGGTAAAGCCGCCGGTGACGATGGGTGCTGCCGCCGTTCCGCGGATGGTCACGAGACCTCCGAGCTCGGCATCGATGCCGCGGCCGCGCGCGAAGATCTGCGAGGGCGCATCGATTTGGAGGTCGAGCGTGATAACGGGGGACTTCTCGCCCGGCTTTCGCTCGCCGTCATTGCGCAGCTGCGCCAGCACCGCTCGCGGTGCATTCTTATGCCGGATGTCGATTTCGCGGAGCGAGGTCGGCAATCTCTCCGGGACGGTGATCGAGGTCTTGTCCAGCCGGAGCTTGCCGCTCAGCGTCGCGCTCATGATCGGCCCGCGCAGGCCCACCGTTCCATTGACAGTCGAGACAACAAGCGTTCCGTCGACATAGACGGCCTTGTCGAGCTTGATCGAAATGTCGGCGGGAAATCCGCCGGCCGGCTGGATGCCGATGGTGCCGCTTGCCGAAATCGTGCCGCCGCCGCCAAGATTGCCGCTGAGGCGCGAGATGACGGCCTGGTTGCCATTGAAGGTGACGGTGGCTGCGAGATCGTTGACGGCAAGATTGCGCCTGACGTCGACGAGCTTGGCGGCTGATGTCGAGACAGTGCCGTTGATGACGGGTGCCGCGGCCGTTCCGCCAATCTTAAGATCGACGCTGGCGACGCCGTCGGCGACAAAGCCCTGCTGTGCGAGCGGGGCGCCAAGCACGGCGAAGGGAACATTGCCGTTGAAGCGCATGTCGACGGCGCGGTTGCCTGACATCACGACGCTACCGCCGCCTTTCAGCGACATGCCGGCATCGCCGGCAAGGTTGGTGTCGACTGTCAGCCTGTTATCGGCAAGCTTGCCGGATGCCCCGATGCTGAATGGCGAAAGACCGGCGCCTTTCGTCTGGCTCGTCGCGGCATTCTTCCAATCGACCTTGAAATCGACGGCGGGCGAGGACAGCGCGCCCGCCGCCTTGGCCGTCGCCGTGATCGTGCCTTCGGCTCCGATGCCCGGAACAAAGCCGTTGGCGATGGCGGCCGGAACATTGGCAGCGTTCGCGGTGACGTCGATCGATCGGATCGTAGTGCCTGCAATGGAAAGATTGCCGGCGGCTTTCAGCGAAATGCCGCCACTGCCGCTGAGGTCGGCATCGAAATCCAGTCGGTCGCCGGAATATTTTCCCGTCGCCGCCAAAGCAAGGCGGGAGAGGCCGGCGGCCTTGGTGTGGCTGGTCGCGGCATCTTTCCAGTTCAGCTTGAAATCGACGATCGGGTCTGCCGGCGTTCCAGATGTCTGGGCGCTCGCCGACAGAGTGCCTTCGGCACCGAGGCCGGGAACAAAGGCATTGGCGATATTTGCCGGCAGCGCCGGAATATCGGCATTGATCGAAATGTCGCGTATGGCCGTTCCCGCGATCGTCACGCCACCCGCCGCCTTGGCCAACATGCCGTCCTTGCCGGCAAGGCTGGCATCGAAGTCGACCCTGCCATCGGCGAACTTGCCGGAGGCCACGGCACTCAGGCCCGACAAGCCGCTGCTCCTGGTCTGGGCGGTGGCGGCGTTCCTCCAATCGAGCTTGAAATCGACGGCGGGCTTGGGCAGCGATCCTGAGGCGGATGCCGTTCCCGATACCGCGCCCTCCGCGGCAAGGCCGGCAACGAAGCCGTTGGCAAGGCGCGCGGGTAGATTGGCAAGATCGGCTTTGACGTCAATGTTGCGGATCGAAGTGCCCGATATCGCCACATTGCCCGCGGCATTCAGCGACAGGCCGTCCTTGCCGCCGAGATTGGCGTTGAAGTCGAGCTTGTTGTCGGCGAGGTGTCCCGATGCGGCAAGCGCGAGGCCGGAAAGATGCGCGCTTCTGGTGTGACTGGTCGCGGCGTCCGCCCAGTCGAGCTTGAAATCTGCCTTGGGTGCAGCGGGCGTTCCGGCTGCCGAAAGCGTGCCGGATATCACGCCGCCGGCCGCCAGATCGGGGACGAAGGCATTGGCGAGGGCGGCGGGGAGTTTGACGATTTCGGCATCGACCTTCACGCTGTCGATTGCCGCACCGGCGAGAGCGACATTGCCCATGGCCTTCAATGAGAGACCTTGGTCGCCACCGGCCGCCGCGTTGAAATCCAGCTTGTTATCGGCAAATTTCCCCGATGCGGTAACGGCGAGAGCGGCAAGGCCGGCACGCTTCGTGTGGCTGGTCGCAGCGTCTTTCCAATTGAGGTCGAAATTGGCGGTGGGGGCCGAAAGCGAGCCCGCAGCCGAGACCCTCCCCGAGACCGTGCCTTCGGCGGCGAGATCGGCGACGAAGCTGTTTGCCAGGCTTGCCGGAATATTTGACAGCGTCGCATCGGCCGCGACGGTGCCGATCGTCGTGCCGGTAACGGCGACATTGCCGTTCGCCTTCAGCGAGAGGCTGTCTGTGCCGGCAACTGCGACGTCGAAATCAAGCTTGTTGTCGGCGAACTTTCCGGACGCGGTGAGGCCAAGACCGGCAAGGCCGGCCCGTTTCGTGTGGCTCGTCGCGGCGTTTTGCCAATGGAGATCGAAATCGGCGGCCGGGGCTGCAAGCGACCCGCTGGCCGCGACGGTTCCGGAGATTGCGCCTTCCGCTGCGAGATCGGGAACGAAGCCGTTGGCAATCGCTGCGGGGATATTGTCCAGTGTTGCGCCGACCTTGATGTTACCGATCGTCGTCCCGGCGATATCCACGTTGCCGTTTGCCTTGAGCGAGAGTCTGTCGGCGCCGATGGCTGCGGCATCGAAATCGAGCTTGTTGTTCGCGAATTTGCCGGACGCGGTCACATCAAGAGCCGCGAGGCCGGCGCGCTTGGTGTGGCGCGTCGCAGCGCTTTTCCAGGCGAGGTCGAAATGGGCGATTGGGGCCTTAAGGGAACCGGCGGCGGTCACCTTTCCCGTGATCGTGCCTTCGGCGGTGAGATCGGAAGCAAAACCATTGGCGACCTGCGCCGGCAGGTTGAGGATATCGGCGTCGATATCAAGCACCGGCGCCGTCGGATCAGCGAGAGCGACGTTGCCGCGGGCCTTGAGCAACAGGCTGTCGGCACCGGCGATTGTCGTGTCGAAATCGAGCTTCTTCTCGGCAAATTTGCCGTTGGCGTTGATGCCGAGCGGTGCCAGGCCCGCGCCCTTAAGCTGCCCGGTCGTCGCATCCTTCCAGTCGAGTTTGAAATCGGCGATGGGTGCTGCCGGCGTTCCCGTCACGACAATCGTTCCCGAGATTGTGCCGCCGGCCGAAAGGTTCGGCACGAAACCATTGGCCAGCGCTGCCGGCAGTTGGTGGATGTCGGCATTCAGCTTCAGCGTCTCGCCGGCGGAACCGGTGACGCTCACCGAACCGGTGCCTGTTTTCAGCGTCAGTCCGTCCAGACTGGCGGTGCCGCCGCCGATCGTGACCTCAGTCGGTGCGGCAAGCTCGACCGGGATGTTGCGGGGGCTGGCCGAGAAGCGGTCAAGGTTTACCGCGATCGTGCCGCCTGATGCCAGGATATTGCCAGCGGCCAGCACCGGATTGCCGTCATAGGCGGCGTTGAGATCGAAATCGGTTCGGTTCTGCTGCTTGGTGAAATCGAGCGAAAGGCCGGCGAGCCTGTTTTCTCCGGCAGCCAGCTCTTCGGCGCGGATCGTGCCGTTTGCCGCAAGGGCGCTGAGATCGCTGACCGTCAGGTCGATATCCGGCTTGATGATCGCCAGCGTATCGCGGCGGATCGAGGCACCTGATGCAACGAGCTTGAGCGCGATCTTGCCGCCGTCGCTCTCGATGCCGAGCGAACCCTTGAGATCTCCTTCGGCTTTCTGGCCGCCGAGCGCAGCCAGCACGCCGAGCTTGGGGAAATCGAAGGTCAATGCGCCCGAGGGCGTCAGGGAGGGCGAAAGCTCCAGCTTGCCGGTCAGCCGGTTGCCGCCGACATCGGCGGTCAGTGCGGGAATGCTCGTCCTGCCGTTCTCAGAACGGATGTCACCGTTGATGCCGATCGGCTGTCCGTCGATCGTGCCGGTGGCCGCAAACTTCCCCTGCGGCGCCTTGGCATCGGCGACGCCCGACAGATCGATATTGAGGTCGGCGAGCGCGCGATCAGCCATCTCAAGGCTGGGAGCCTTGATATTGGCTGTCACGGAGATCGCCGGCAGTTCGCCTCCGATCCTCAGCGCGTAACCGGCGCCGCCGCTCGCGCCCGTCATCAGCTTGCCGATATCGGGCAGCCGACCTGAAAGATCGGCGTTCAACATCGAACCGTCTAACGCGACGTTGCCGGCGGCTTCAAGCGTGCCGGATTTCAGGACGAGATTGGACAGCGCGAATTTCGACGGGATCGTGCCGGTCACCTGGCTTTCGAGCGAGATCGGCTGATCGAACCTGCTCGTCGCCGCGGCCGGCAGGGCCGCTGGTTCGACGCTCAGCTTGACATTGCCGGTCAGCGCGCGGTCTGCCAGCCGATAGGAACCGTTGAGGCTGCCGTTGATATTGGCGCTTTCGACGGTGGTGCCGTTGAAGCCAATGTCGCCCGACGAAATCTGGAGCGGCGAGGCGATCGTGATAGGGCCCTGAACTGCGCGATTGAGGTTCGGTTCGGCAAAGGTTGCGTCCCCGGCCACGAGGCGCAGCTGAACGCTGCCGGAACGGGCGGCAAGATTGAAGGCATCGCTCTTTGCCGTCAGCTTGACGTTGCCGATATCGGCCTGCGGCAGGGTGGCGCTGTCGAGCGAGCCGCTGAGGCTTAGTCGGGCGCTCTGCGCATCGCCCGTCAGAGCCAGGTTGAGGCCTGAAATCAGGAAGCGCGCTTCGCCTTCGGCGAGCGGCCAGCGGAAATCGACGGGGCCGGATGTGCCGAGCAGATTGGCGTTCAGGCTGTTGTTGCCGGCCGGATCAAGCGCGCCCGATGCGGCGATGACGACGCTGCCGGTGGCGATATTGCCGGTCTGGATATCGATCTTGCCGTGGTCGTCGAAGGTGGCGGCAAGATCGATATTGGTCTGGCCGGCGAAAAGCGGCCGGAATGCTGCGGGAAGAAGCGAGCTCAGGTCACCGCCACCCTTGAGTTCGAGATGATGCAGCCTGTCTGCGCCAATCGCATGCCGGCCCTCGATTGCAGCGCGCTGCTGTCCGTCGAGCGCAGCCTGTATCTTGCCTGTCCAGTCGGATATCGGTCCCTGGCCGTCGAGGTCGATGTTGACCGCAGGATTGCCAGGCAGGCCGAGGAAGCCCGCCAACAGCCCACCCTTCGGCTCGGCAAGCTGCGCCTTCAGCCGCAGCCGGTTTTCGGCCGGCGCGTAGGCGATATCGGCAGTAAGGCGCGCATCCGGAACCGCGTGGCGGCTGACATTGACCATCGCTTCGCCGCCGTCGCCATTTGCCGAAAGGCTGCCTTCGGCGGCGAGCGCGAAAGCCCGCCCGGCAAAAGCTTCGGCCAGTTTGATATCGGGCAAGGCCACATGGTCGACATCGATCTTGACCGGAAGAGTGAAGCCGCCGGAGTTTTCGGCGCTGGGCCGCGAGGGCAGGGTGCGCACCGGCTTGCGCAGCACGTTGATCGTGTCGATCTGGAAACGCTTGGCGTGGAATGTTCCCGTCAACAGCGCCAGCGGGTTCCAATCGATCGCCACACCGTGGATTTCCGCAAAAACGCCCCTCGTGTCGGATAGGGAGATTTCGGTGGCGCGAAGCCCGCCGGTCAAAAGCCCTTCCGGTTCGCGCACCTCGATCGTCATATCGCGGTTGGAAAGGGTGGAGGCGATCTTTTCGGTGACGATGCGGGCGCCAAAGGAGGTGAAGCCGAAGATCGCAAGCGCCGCGACAGCGAGAATCAAGATGGCGCCGACGGCATAACCGGTGACCCGCACGATCCAGTTGACGATTTTTGCCAGCGTTTGCATCGGCGCGAACTACCCCGTTTTCATGCGGCCCATCGATTGGAACAAACCGGAATCGCAACCCTAGAAGGATTGGCCGATGCCGGCATAAATTCCATAATCTGTGCCATCTTCGTACTTGTTCAGCGGCACGGCAAAATCAAGCCGCAGCGGCCCGAAAGGTGTGGCATATCGTATTCCCGCGCCGGCGCCGGCGCGGATATCGGAAAAACCCGGGAAGGTGCTGTCCGATACGGTGCCGACATCGATGAAGGGCACGAGGCCGATCGTATCGGTGATCTTGAAGCGGGCCTCCAGCGACCCGGTCACATAGGAACGGCCGCCGGTGGCATCGCCATTGTCGTTGTAAGGCGAAATTTCCTGATAACTGTATCCGCGCACCGAGCCGCCGCCGCCGGCGAAAAAGCGCTGCGTGGCAGGAATGTCCTCGATTCCGCCGCCGCCGATCAGCACGCCGGCGGCGACCTTGCCGGCAAGCACGAGGCGATCCTCGGCGCCGAACGGCAGATAGCCGGAAATCGAGCCTTCGAACGCCGCATAGGGTGTGGCGTTGAAGACCTCGTAGCCGGGCTTTGCCGAGACTGTCGCGCGATAGCCTTCGGTCGGATTGAACTTGTCGTCGCGTGCGTCACGATCATACTGAAGCGGCAGGGTGATGGTCAGATAGTCATTGGTGCCGAAGGCGTCGTCATCGCGCTCCCAGCTGACTTCGCCGCTCGCCGAAACCGTGTCCTTCTCGGTCAATTCATAGGAAAGCCCGAGCGAGGCGGTGACGAGCGTCGCGTTATAGGCGTCCGGATTCTGGGTCTTGGCGACGATACCGGCCTTCAGCGTGGCGGCCGGGAAGAAGGCGCCGGGCTTGGTGAAGAGGATGCCGGCGGAATAGTCGAGGCTGCCGACATCGGTGGCTTCGCCGAGCCGCGAGACCGAGCCTTCGATCCTCAGCGTCTCGGCCTCGCCGAACAGGTTGCGGTGGCCCCAATAGCCCTGGATGCCGAGGCCGTCGGTGGTGGAATATTGCGCGCCGACGCCGAAATAACGCCTCTTGCCTTCGGAAACCTCGATCGTCATCGGCAGCGTACCATCAGGCGACAGCACATCGCCCTCATGAATGGTGACGCTCGAAAAGACGCCGAGGGCGCGAAGCCGCTCGCCGGCCTTCTTCAGCCTTTCCGGCGAATAGGCATCCCCTTTGTTCAGCCGGGAATAACGCTGGATGAAACCTGGCCGCACGGTTTTTTCGCCGGTGACCCCGACATCGCCGATCGGGGCGACAGGCCCGCCTTCGGCAGCAAGCACGATGTCGACCGTGTCGCTCCTGTGATCGGCGACGACCTTGCGTTCGGTCAATTTAGCGAAGGGCCGACCTTCGCTTTTCAACTGTTCGACAATCTTGTCGCCCGCCTTGATGATGGCGAGCGAGCCGGCCTCGGCGCCGGGGGCAAGGTCGTAATCGGCGGGATTGCGGTCCGCGGCGTCGCCGCCGAACTGCACCTCTTTGACCCTGAAAACGGGTCCGGGGGTTATATTGACGGTGACGGGGACCGGGCCGGAGCGGTCGAATGTCGGATTGGGCGGCAGCTCGTCGATATCCTTGCCGTCGATGGTGATCGTCACCACGCCGCCGTAACGGGCTTTTTCATACAAGGTGGCGATCAGCCGCTCGCGGTCGTCACGCGCCTTGACGACGATGCCGAGATCGCCGGAGACGGGCTGTTTCTGGTCGCTGACGAGGCGGGAGCTGTTTTCGAGCGCTTCCCTGAGATCGGGATCGGCGGTGTCGGCCTTGAGCTCGACGTGATAGCGCACCGGATCGGGCACCTGTTCGCTCTCGTCCTCCTCCTTGCCGAAGATGGTGATGCCGAAAAGCTTGAAGGCGTAAGCATCGCCGATCAGGACCGGTGAGAAAGCAGCTGCCGCTGCGACCACCATCATGGTGCCTGTTCGCCGATACGCAAAACCTGTTTTCGGACTTGTCCCTCTAATCCGCATCCGCTGCTTTTGGTTACGCCTACATGAAGCTTCGTTGCCCAGCCGTGAACAGCTTAGCGGCAAAATCGCGCAGGGTGTACCATTTTAAATTGCCCACGCGCTAATTCAGCACAAAAAATCCCGGATGTGTGTCCGGGATTTCCTGTTTTTGCGTTTTGCCAGCGCTCTCAGCGCGGGCAAGCGTCGATGTAACGGCGGCCATAGCGGTCGCGATAGTAGCACTGGCCGGGCTGTTCCGCGACGCTGCCGATCAGGGCGCCCGACACGCCGCCGATGGCGGCGCCGACCGCCGCGCCACGAACGTTGCCGGTGACTGCACCGCCAATGACTGCGCCGGATGCAGCACCGATGCCGGCGCCCTGCTGGGTCGGTGTGCAGCTTGCGACCGACAGGCCGATCAATGCGAGTATGACAGCTTTTTTCATCTCTTTTCTCCTGGGTTGTCGCCCAATGGGCATAGGCCGTCCCTATTGTTTTTTTGGCACGCTAGCTCGAAAACTATGTCGGAAGAAAGGGTTGTCCACTCTTGTCCGGATTTTTTTGCATTGAAGGGGTGTTGCGGGTGTTGCGGATTTTGCGCCTATGTCGGGCGCTTTTGCCGCATGGCCCCATTGATTGTGGCGCGCGTATTTTTTTGTCTGGAATCATTCAAAAAACTGGGCCTTTTGCCGCAGTTGATGTTAAACCAAAGGGTAAGCATTGACGCGCGGACGTCCCATCGGCAAGAACGGCCGCGTGATACTGGAGCATATGATGGATTTCGAAGCATTTTTCAAAAACGAGCTGGACGGGCTTCATGCCGAGGGCCGCTACCGCGTTTTTGCCGATCTCGAACGTCACCGCGGCAACTTCCCGCGGGCGACGCGCCATACGGCCGATGGCGAGAAGGAGGTCACGGTCTGGTGCTCCAACGACTATCTCGGCATGGGCCAGAACCCGAAAGTGATCGAGGCGATGAAGACCGCCATCGACCACTGTGGCGCGGGTGCGGGAGGCACCCGGAATATTTCTGGCACCAACCATTACCACGTCCTGCTCGAGCGTGAGCTTGCCGATCTGCACGGCAAGGAATCGGCATTGATCTTCACCTCAGGCTATGTCTCCAACTGGGCCGCACTCGGCACGCTCGGCGCCAAAATCCCGGGCCTGATCATCTTCTCCGATGCGCTCAACCATGCCTCGATGATCGAGGGCATCCGACATGCCAAATGCGACAAGGTGATCTGGAAACACAATGACGTCGCCGATCTCCAAGCCAAGCTTGCCGCCGCCGATCCGAAGGCGCCGAAGCTGATCGCCTTCGAGAGCGTCTATTCGATGGACGGCGACATCGCCCCGATCAAGGAGATCTGCGACCTGGCCGACCAATACGGCGCGATGACCTATCTCGATGAGGTGCATGCGGTTGGCATGTACGGCCCGCGCGGCGGCGGCATTGCCGAGCGCGAGGGGCTGATGGAGCGGCTGACGGTCATCGAGGGCACGCTCGGCAAGGCCTTCGGCGTGATGGGCGGCTATATCGCCGCGTCGACGGCGCTGTGCGACTTCATCCGATCGTTTGCCTCCGGCTTCATCTTCACCACGGCGCTGCCGCCCGCATTGGCAGCCGGCGCCGTCGCCTCGATCCAGCATCTGAAGGTCAGCCAGTTCGAGCGCGCCCGCCATCAGGACCGGGTGCGCAAATTGCGCTCGCTGCTCGATCAGCGCGGCATTCCGCATATGCACAATCCCAGCCATATCGTGCCGGTGATGGTCGGCGATGCAGCCAAGTGCAAGTGGATCTCCGACCTCTTGCTCGACAATTGCGGCGTCTATGTCCAGCCGATCAACTATCCCACCGTGCCGAAGAAGACCGAGCGACTGCGCATCACCCCGACACCGCTGCATTCCGACGCCGATATCGCCCATCTCGTCGACGCCCTGCATTCGCTCTGGTCGCGTTGCGCGCTGGCAAGGCACGTCGCCTGATCTTTCAACGATCGCCTGGGTTCTAACCTCGCGAATCAGAACCTCCATCGGAGGTTCTGATGGCGATTGTTTGTTCCGCATTCATCAGCTGGATAAGATTATCTAGCCTCAGTCCTGTCGCTCTATCGATGAATGACGCATTGCAGTCCGGTCTCGTGGATTCGCATCGGCCTTTTCCACGCCTTCCTTCCTTCAATTCACGCTTGTTGTTCCATCTGTCGAATTGCATGAGAAAACCTTTTCTCACTTGACAGAGAGATTGGTAAAAGCTTTTCTCAAGCCAATTCAGAAGGAGGAAGGCCTGAACATATCGGGAGGAAAAAGAGGCAGGATCACCATCCATGAGGTCGCGTCGGCTGCCGGCGTGAGCATCTCGACGGCGTCGAAGGCTCTCAACGACACCGGCCGGATGGGAGCGGAAACCCGCGAGCGCGTGAAGCGGATTGCCGGCGAAATCGGATATCGGCCGAATGCGCTGGCAAGAGGTCTGCTCAGCAAGCGCAGCTTCACCATCGGGCTGCTGACGAACGACACTTACGGCCGTTTCACGCTGCCTGTGATGGCGGGTATTTCGGACGCGCTCGTCGATCATGGGGTCTCGGTTTTCCTGTGCGCCATCGAAGACGATCCGGCGCTCGCCCAGATCCATGTCGATGCGATGCTGGACAAGCAGGTCGACGGTATCATCGCAACCGGCAAGCGGCTGGACAGGCGTCTGCCTGTCGACCTGTCGAATTTGCATGTGCCTGTCGTCTACGCCTTCACCGAGGGGACGCAGAACAGCGTTACCTTCCGTTCGGACGACGAACAGGGAGCGAGGCTGGCCGTCGAATGGCTCGCGACGATCGGGCGGCGGCGGATTGCGCATATTACCGGGCCGGAAGACTTCTTTTCGGTGCGGGAGCGGGCCGGGGCCTATCATCAGGTGGCGGGCCACCGCGAGCCGGTGCTCTATGGCGTCTGGTCGGAAAGCTGGGGCCATGAGGCGGTGGAACAGCTTTGGAAGAGACCGGGGGAAAAGCCGGATGCGCTCTTCTGCGGCAACGACCAGATCGCCCGTGGCGCGGTGGATGCGCTGCGTGAGCGCGGCGTCAAGGTGCCGCAGGATGTTTCGGTAATCGGCTTCGACAATTGGGAGATTGTTGCGGCCCAGACGCGGCCGCCACTGACGACGGTGGATATGGAGCTGAAGGAGCTCGGGCGGCAGGCCGGTTTGACGGTGCTGGCGCTTGCGGAAGGACGGCCCGTCGAGCCGGGAGTGAGGAAATTGCCCTGCCGGCTCGTCATCCGGCGGTCATGCGGGGGTAGGACTCCTCCGGAATGAGACTAAGGGAATGAGAATCAGGGAAATGAGCAAAGGCGCGAGGAGATGCGCCATATTGGGAGGAGTGTCATGATCAAGCGTCTATTGGCGGCGACCGGCATCGCTACTTTGTGCCTGGTGTCGGCTGCATCGGCTGCCGAAAACGTCGAAATGTGGGTCCGGTCGGGGATCGGCGACGCGTTCAAGAAGGTCGTCGAGGCTTATAATTCCAGTCATGAGAACAAGGTCGTGATGACCGAAGTGCCGTTCTCCGAGCTGGTGCAGAAATATGCGACGGCAATCGCCGGCGGACAGGCGCCGGATGCCCTGTCGATGGACCTCATCTACAATCCCGCCTTTGCCGCGGCCGGCCAGCTGGAAGACCTGACGGACTGGGCGAAGTCGCTGCCCTATTTCAACTCGCTGTCGCCGTCGCATGTCCGCCTCGGCACCTATCAGGACAAGATCTACGGCCTGCCGCTCTCTGTGGAAACATCGGTTTTTGCCTGGAACAAGGATCTCTACAAGAAGGCCGGCCTCGACCCGGAAAGGGCGCCGGCCAACTGGGACGAAATCACCGCCAATGCCGAGAAGATCCGGGCTCTCGGTGACGATACCTACGGCTTCTATTTCTCCGGCGGCGGCTGCGGCGGCTGCATGATCTTCACCTTCACCCCGCTCGTCTGGGGTGCGGGCGCCGACATCCTGTCGGCCGACAGCAAGAAAGCGACGCTCGATACGCCTCAGATGCGCAAGGCCGTCGACATCTACCGCAACATGGTCAGGAAGGACCTCGTGCCGGCGGGTGCGGCCAGCGACAACGGTACGAACTTCCTGACCTTCACCAATGGCAAGATCGGCCAGCAGAGCCTCGGCGCCTTTGCCATCGGTACGCTGGTGACCCAGCATCCTGAGATCAATTTCGGCGTGACCCTCATTCCCGGCGTCGACGGCAAACCGTCGTCCTTTGCCGGCGGCGACAATTTCGTCATCACCAAGGGAACGAAGAAGATCGACGCCGTGAAGGAATTTCTCGAATACATCTATTCGATGGACGGCCAGAAGATCATGGCGAAATATGGCAGCCTGCCGACACGCGGCGACATTGCCGATAAGGTGCTCGAAGGTCTCGACCCGCGCATGCAGGTCGGTCTGAAGGCAATCAGTGTCGCCAAGACGCCCTATACGCTGCAATTCAACGACCTGATCAACAGCGCCAACGGTCCCTGGGCAAGCTTCACCAATGCGGCGATCTTCGGCGACGATGTCGACGGGGCGTTCTCCAGCGCCCAGTCGGAAATGCAGTCGATCATCGATAGCGGCCAATAACTCTCCCAAGGCCGCGGCCGGGGAGCGGTGGCAGCTTCCCGGCCAACTTCAATTGACAGATGCGGAGCGTTTGATGACCGGTTCCGGTTCAGAGACTCTATTGCCTCGGCGCAGGCGGCGGCGCAGATCCAACTGGCGCGGCCTTGCCTATATCGCGCCGGCCATGGCGCTGGTCATCGTCTTCTTCATCATGCCGGTTCTCTTCACGGGGTGGATGAGCCTGCATAACTGGCCGCTGATGGGGGCGTCGCGCTGGATCGGCTTCAACAATTATTTCCGAATGGTCAACGACACTCGCTTCATGGCGGCACTGAATTTCACCGCCTATTACACCGTGATCGTCACCATTGCGATCTTTGCCGTCGCCTTTCCGCTGGCAATCTTCGTCGAGAAGGAACGGCAGTTCGTCAGCGCCTACCGCACGATCATCTTCCTGCCTGTCGTGGTCGGCCTTGCCACCGCCTCGCTGCTCTGGGTCTGGCTTGCCAATGTCGATAGCGGCTTCATCGGCCCAGCCTTGAAGGCGCTGGGTCTTCTGGAAAAGAGCCCCAATCTGCTTGCGACCTTCGACACGGCCTTTCTGACTGTTGTGGTGATGGTCGTCTGGAAGATCGCCGGCTTCACCATGATCATTCTGCTGACCGGGCTTCAGGCCATTCCGTCCGAGCTGACGGAGGCGGCCCGCATCGACGGCGCCGGCCGCTGGCAGCGTTTCCGGCATCTGACGCTGCCGCTGATGCGTAAGACGATCGCGCTGGCGCTGATCGTCTCGGTCACCGGCTCGATCCTTGCCTTCGACCAGTTTTACATCATGACGGCGGGCGGACCGCAGAACAAGATGATCTCGGTGGTCTATTACGTCTTCAACCAGTCGTTCGTCTCCTTCAATCTCGGTTATGGCGCAGCGCTTTCGATCGCCCTTCTCGCCATCCTGGTTGCCATCAGCATCGTCCAGCTCTGGCTGCTTCGCGTCGGGGAGGAGCGTCCATGACGACGTCAAGGCAACGCCGCGCCCGCAAGGCCATCCGCACGAAGTCGGCCTATCATCTCACCGGCATCGCCATTTCGATCTTCTTTCTGGCGCCCTTCGCGATCACGCTGCTCGCCTCCTTCCGGCCGGGTGCCGAAGCCAGTCTGCCGCCCTTGCCGCCGTGGCCGACATCCGGGGTCAGCTTCGATGCCTATGCGCTGCTCGATACGTTCGGCGCCGGCATCTGGCAGCACATGATCAATTCGCTGTTGGTGTCGGTCGCCACCGTGGTGCTGACCGTTCTGGTCAGCCTGCTCGCGGGCTATGGCTTCTCGCGTTATCGCTTCCCGATGAAGAATGCGCTCTTCGTGCTGATCATCGCCACGCTGATGATTCCGTTCCAGTCGATCCTGACGCCGCTCTTCATCATCCTAGCAAAACTCGGCCTCAACAATTCGCTGCTCGGGCTGACGCTCGTCTATGTGACGCTGCAGCTGCCTTTCTCCGTTTTCATGATGCGCAATGCCTTCGACGCCGTGCCGAAGGAAATCGAAGAGGCCGCGCGCATCGACGGCGCGCGCGATCTGAGGCTCCTGGCGCGGGTTCTCCTGCCGCTGGTGCTTCCCGGTGTTGCGACGGTGGCGATCTTTGCGTTCCTCAATGCCTGGAACGAGTTTCTCGCCGCGCTTGTGCTGCTCTCGAGCAATGAGAAATACACCCTGCCGGTGCTGATGACGGCAGTTCGCGCCGGGCGGCTCGGCGCCATCAACTGGGGAGCGGTGCAGGCCGGTGTCGTCGTCATGACGATCCCCTGCCTGATCGTCTTCCTGCTCCTGCAACGCTACTACATGCGCGGGCTGATGGCCGGCGCGGTGAAATGATCCCAAGAAGGTAGAGCCCATGACCAAGTCAAGCAACGACCGCCAGTTTCGCCCCGTCGCCGTTCCCGATGTCGAGCTCGGCGGGTTCTGGGGCAAATGGCAGGATGCCGTCTGCAATTCGACCGCCGAGACCCTGCTCGACCGCTGCGTCGAAGCCGGCATGCTCAAGGCGATCGACGTCAGCCAGCCGAGCCCCGGCGTCGTCATTCCCATTCAGCCGTGGGGCGGGACGACGCAGATGTTCTGGGATTCCGATCTTGGCAAGTCGATCGAGACCATCGCCTATTCGCTTTATCGCCGGCCGAACCCGAAGCTGGAGGCTCGGGCCGATGAGATCATCGACATGTATGAGCGGATGCAGGATAAGGACGGTTATCTGAACGCTTGGTTCCAGCGCGTCGAGCCATCCCGCCGCTGGACCAACCTGCGCGACCATCACGAGCTCTATTGCGCCGGCCACCTGATGGAAGCCGCGGTCGCCTATTATCAGGCGACCGGCAAGCGCAAGCTGCTCGACATCATGTGCCGCTTCGCCGACTATATGATCAAGATTTTCGGCCATGGAGAGGGTCAAATACCAGGCTATTGCGGCCATGAGGAAGTCGAGCTGGCACTGGTCAAGCTCGCTCGCGTGACCGGCGAGAAGAAATATCTTGACCTCTCGAAATTCTTCATCGACGAGCGCGGCACCGAGCCGCACTTCTTCACGGCCGAAGCGGCTCGCGACGGCCGGAGCGCTGCCGACTTCCATCAGAAGACCTATGAATATGGTCAGGCGCACTTGCCGGTACGAGAACAGACGAAGGTCGTCGGCCATGCCGTGCGCGCCATGTACCTCTATTCCGGCATGGCCGACATCGCCACCGAATACAAGGACGACAGCCTGACGGCAGCTCTGGAAACGCTCTGGGACGATCTGACGACCAAGCAGATGTACATCACCGGCGGCATCGGCCCGGCCGCGTCCAACGAAGGTTTCACCGACTATTACGACCTGCCCAATGATACGGCCTATGCCGAAACCTGCGCCTCTGTCGGTCTGGTCTTCTGGGCAAGCCGCATGCTCGGGCGCGGGCCGGACCGGCGTTACGCCGACATCATGGAGCAGGCCCTTTATAACGGCGCGCTGCCCGGCCTTTCCACAGACGGCAAGACCTTCTTCTATGACAATCCGCTCGAAAGTGCGGGCAAGCACCACCGCTGGAAATGGCACCATTGCCCCTGTTGCCCACCGAACATCGCCCGGCTGGTGACGTCGATTGGCTCATACATGTATGCGGTTGCCGATGATGAGATCGCCGTACATCTCTATGGCGAAAGCACCGCCCGGCTGAAGCTTGCCAACGGCGCCGAGGTGGAGTTGGAACAGGCCACCAACTATCCGTGGGACGGCGCCGTCGCCTTCACGGCCAAGCTGGCAAAGCCGGCCCGGTTTGCACTGTCGCTGCGCATTCCGGATTGGGCGGAGGGCGCAACCCTCAGCGTCAACGGGGCGATGCTCGACCTCGATGCTCATGTCCGCGACGGATATGCGAGGATCGACCGCGAATGGGCGGACGGTGATAAGGTGGCCCTCTACCTGCCGCTGGCGCTTCGCCCGCAATATGCCAATCCGAAAGTGCGCCAGGATGCCGGCCGCGTCGCCTTGATGCGCGGTCCGCTCGTCTATTGCGTGGAAACAACGGACAATGGCAAAGATCTCAACGCCATCGTTCTGCCCCGCGAACTCCCGGCCGCCGAAACCGTCGTGCTGAAGGACCTCAATGATGCCGTCGCCCTCGATCTCAAGGTCGAGCGTGAGGAAACATCGAATTGGGGCAATTCGCTCTACCGCAAGGCGCCGGCCGAAAGGCGGGTCGCCACCGCACGCTTTGTGCCCTATCATCTCTGGGACAACCGCGCGCCCGGAGAGATGCTCGTCTGGGTCCAGGCGGACAAGTAGGTCGTTTGGGGATGACGAACGGTATGGGTAACAAGAGCGTCGTCCTTCAGGACGTGCGAAAAAGCTATGGCAATCTGCAGGTGGTCCATGGCATCGACCTGACGATCGAGGAGGGCGATTTCGTCGTCTTCGTCGGTCCGTCCGGCTGCGGAAAATCGACGCTGCTTCGGATGATCGCGGGTCTTGAGGACGTGACCGATGGGGAGATCGAGATCAAGGGACGTGTTGTCACCGATCTCGATCCGTCCGAGCGCGGCATCGCCATGGTCTTCCAATCCTACGCGCTCT
The DNA here is from genome assembly GCF_001664325.1 of Rhizobium sp. N621. NCBI lineage: Bacteria > Pseudomonadati > Pseudomonadota > Alphaproteobacteria > Hyphomicrobiales > Rhizobiaceae > Rhizobium > Rhizobium sp. N621. The sequence goes on along the minus strand of NZ_CP013495.1, from coordinate 4,105,597 downwards.
ATCCGCATATGAGCGTGCGCGACAACCTGGCCTTCGGACTGAAGATGGCGCGTACGAATGGTGCGGAGATCGAGACGCGCGTCAAGGCCGCCTCGGCGATCCTGAAGATCGACCATCTGCTCGACCGGCGGCCCGGGCAGCTTTCCGGCGGCCAGCGCCAGCGTGTGGCGATCGGCCGGGCGATCGTGCGCGAGCCCGATGTTTTCCTGTTCGACGAACCGCTCTCCAATCTCGATGCAGAGCTGCGCGTTTCCATGCGCATCGAGATCGCCCGCCTTCATCGCGAGCTCGGCAACACGATGATCTATGTCACCCATGATCAGACCGAGGCGATGACGCTCGCCGACAAGATCGTCGTGCTGCGTGACGGTCGCGTCGAGCAGGCCGGAACACCGCGCGAAATCTACGAGAATCCTTCGAATACATTCGTGGCGGGCTTCATCGGCTCGCCGAGGATGAATCTCCTGAATGCTCGATGGGGCGAAGACGGTCTGGTCGACGTTGCCGGCGGGCGCGTCGAAAGTGGCCTGTTGCCGAAAGACAGGCCGGCCGGTGCGGCCGTGACGCTCGGTCTGCGGCCGGAGCATCTGAAGGTGGCCCCGGAGCTCACAGGCAGCCTGACGGCAAGGGTCGATTTTTCGGAATATCTCGGCGGAACGCAGTATCTCTACTGCCAGCTCTGCGATGGCCAGTCGCTCACCGTCGAGCACCGGTCGCCGACCAGCATTGCTGCCGGGGAAGAGGTCAGCCTGCAGTTTGAGCCGTCGAATTGCCGATTGTTCGACGAAGGCGGCAATCGGCTGCGATAATCGCCGCCCGAGCCCTCACCCGACAAGATCGAGTTTCATCAGCGCCGACGCGCGCTGCCGGGCCTGCCTGTCGGCGTTGAAGACATCGTCCATGCCGGCAGCCGGCGGCAGGCCGGCCAGATCATCCATGACTCTCTCGGTGACCTCGGCCATGGCGAGGAAGGACAGGCGCCCTTCGATGAAGGCCTCGAGGGCCACCTCCTTGGCGCCGTTCAGCACCGCGCCCTGAACGCCGCCGCGCGTCATCGCAAGGCGCGCCAGTCGCAACGCGGGGAACCGCACCTCATCCGGCGCTTCAAAATCCAGTCTCGCGAGCCTTGCGAAATCCAGCCGCTCGACCGGCAGGTTCGGCCGGCGGGGAAAGGACAGCGCGTACCCGATGGCGGTGCGCATGTCAGGTGCGCCGAGCTGCGCCAGCACCGAGCCATCGGTATAACCGACCATGGAATGAATGATCGACTGCGGATGGAAGATCACCTCGATCTGCTCGGGCTTCAATCCGAAAAGGTGGCGGGCTTCGATCATCTCCAGCGCCTTGTTGAACATCGAGGCGCTGTCGATCGAGATCTTCAAGCCCATCGACCAGTTCGGATGGGCGCGCGCGGTTTCCACCGTCACATCGGCCATCTCCTTCAACGAGGCGGTGCGGAAAGGGCCGCCGGAGGCGGTCAGGATGACACGCTCGACGGCATGGCGCTGGTTTTCTTCCAGCACCTGGAAAATCGCATTGTGCTCGCTGTCGACGGGAAGCAGCCTGCCGCCGCCGGCGCGGATCGCCCCGATGAAGAGATCGCCGGCCGAGACCAGACATTCCTTGTTGGCAAGGGCGATATCGGCACCACGGCGTGCAGCGGCAAGCGTCGGCGCCAGACCCGCGGTGCCGACGATTGCCGCCATCACCCAGTCGGCTTGCCGGTCGGCTGCTTCCATGAGGCCGGATTTCCCCGACGCGACCGCGATGCCGCTGCCGGAAAGTTCGCTTTTCAGCGCTTCATAATGCCGGTCGTTTGCCGTCACCGCCAGCCGCGCGCCGAAGGATCTGGCCTGCCGGGCGAGCAGCTCGACATTGCCGTTGCCTGTCAGAACGGAAATTTCGAAGTTCTCCCGCCCGCCCAGATGTTCGACAACATTGAGGGTATTGCGGCCGATCGACCCGGTGGAGCCGAAAATGCTGAGGCGCCGCGGCGCGGTTTTGCCGGTCATCATTTGGAATTTCGCGAAAAATGTCTCTCGTAGGCTCAGGCTCTACTAGGGTTTGGAGGGTGCGGCAAGTGTGCGGTGCAGCAGATATCAGCTCTTCAGGGGTTTACAGAGCGGCGGCTGGATGTGATCCTTATGACATTCCTGAAGGGGATGTGATTCCCCTGCGGCCTCTCGTAGGCACATGGGCAATTGGGCCGCTGCGGCGGCCATTGAAAAACGGGCACTTGGCTGTCCTCGGCTTTTTCGGCCAACATTAAATCGAGGATGACATCGGGAAAACGGCTTGGCCGTGCTGCCTGCCCGTTTTCGCTGCCGGCACTTTGGTGCGGTATCGTGCCATTCGATGAGCCAGCACGTGTCAGGTCAAAACGATCGGATCACATGACGATATTCAGAATAGCCATCCTTCTTTTCGCCATCGTGCCTTCGCTGAGCGTGGCTGCGAAGGCGGACGACCTACTGATCTGGTCGCCTGCCAAGGTTTCGGATCGGTCGTACAAGGCGACGATGGGTTTTCGTCTGCCGACGGAATGGGAGACGAGCGCCGGCGCCGACCTCGCATTGGCAGCGACAAAAGGCGGTGCGCCGCTGCCCCATTCCGAACAGGCCATGCTTTGGGGCAGGATCAGCAAGACGAGTGTCACGCCGGCAGGTCAATCACAGCAGGGCGCCAGGGTCAGCGTCGATACGCTGCGCGGCAGCGGCGCGCTGACACTCAGCCGCTCGCGCAGCTGGATCCTGTCGGATTCGCTCGACATGCAATCGAGCCGCTCCGTCAGCGTCCGTTACGACCCGGTCGATGCCAGGGAGACTTCGGTGACGGCGTCGCAGGCGCTGAAATTGATCCATCCCTGGACGGGAACCTCGCTTTCGGCCGGCGCAGGCATCAGCAACGCCAGCGGCGACTTCTCGAGCACGGTGGCGGTCAACCAGGCGATCCTGCCTAACCTCAACCTCGATGCCTCGGTCAGCAATCCGTTCTCGCCCGATCAGGCCGGCAGCGTCAATCTTCGCTATCGCGTGCAGTGGTAGCGGTACGAAACCAAACGAGGCTGGTGGCGTTTCTTCTTCAGGTTTTTCGGAGGAATGGAATATGGTTTTCAAAGAGCCGACATTTCACGGGCTTGCGCCCGAAATGGAAGCGGAGATCGCCAATCGCGCATCTCTCGAGGCCGCCGTCGCCAATGCATTGGCAATTGCCGGCGGCATCGATGCGTCGGATGTGGAAGTGACGATGGAGGAAGATCAGGTCGTGTTGACAGGCACTGTTGGTACGGTCGGGGAGATCGAACGGGCAACCGCCGTCGCCAGGGCGGTGGAAGGCGTGACCGCGGTGCAGAACCGAATCCTGCTCAGCGGGTCTGCCAGGGGCGACCCGCATTGATATTATCGAAACTCGCTTGCGATCGCCGGTCTTGCCGGCCGCACGCTGTTACGCCGGCGCTCGGCTGATCAACCTGCGAAGCGCTCGACGAGGAAGGATGAACCTTCCAGGCGATCGGTCTTCGCTGCGGTCACCGGCCCCTGCGGCTGATAGGCGATGGCAAGCAGCAGAGCGCTGACGGCGACATAGGCGATTGCCAAAAGAGTCATCTTGATACGCATGATGCGTTCTCCCATTTTCGCGATAAACGCGGCCGATGTCGCGAAGTTCCTGATGGCGAAATCAGAGGAAAGGCCCGACCAGGGGAGGAGCGGCCGGGCTTTTCGTGCATGGACCGCCTTATCGGCAGATCCGGGTCTCCTTGATGATCGTATGGCCGTGACGGCGGATTCTTTCCGTCTTGGTGAAGCAATCATCGGAGACGCGGCGCATCATGTGATGGCGGTAGTAGGGCCGGTGGTGGCGATAATAGGGGCCTTCCGAATCGCTATAATAAGGACGCGGGTTATCCGTGGTGATCGTCACGCTGGCCGCCTGGGACGGCATGGCGGAAAGGACGGACGCTGCAGCGAGCGTGCAAGCAAGAATGAACTGTTTCATGACGAACCTCTCTTTCTCAGTTGCTCACGGGAGCGACTTGTTGGTCATAGTCTCAACTCGTCGGAAGCGCCGCCGGTTCAATCACATAGCGTTACCGATTGTGTCGAAGGCAGAAACCTTTGGCCCGCCGGATCGTTAGCGCAGGGAACAGCCGGAGGCCACGATCATGGGACAGATTGCAAGGATCATCGCCATTGTCGCCGGACTTGCCGGCGGCACGGTGTTTTCGCAAGCGCCGGAATTTGCGCAGCAATATCGCCAGCGGATCGGCGGGGCGATCGATGAACTCCGTGTCATTGTCGAGGACTTCAACCGCCAAGCCGCCCAGCACCATCTCGACCGCGAGCAGGCGTTGAACGCCTATGCCCAATCTTCCGACGATTTCCTGCGCGACCGCGGCGTCTCGATGCAGAGCACGATCGCGCGTTACGAAACACTGCAGCGTCAGCAACTGAAACTCGGCACCGCCGCCCCCGTCGCCAAGCCCTTCGTGCTGCTGAGGAATGCGGATGATGTGGTTTTCGCCAATACCTGGCGCGACTTCGTGCCCGGGATGCCGATGAGCTTTGCCGGCCTCGTCTGGGGCGCCATCGGTTTTGTCGGCGGATCGGTTGTGGCGGCGCTGCTGGGATTGGGGGCACGACGCGTTGGACGCCGACGAGCCTATCGTCAGGTGCCGTGAGCATATACGGGAGTCAGGCGCCGCCCTGCTGCCCATCTTTAAGACGAGATCAGTCATTCCACTCCTCCCGCAGCATGCGAGGAAGCAGACGACTTAAAGCAAGCGGCCGCTGCACGACGCCCTGCCTAGCTCAATGAAGAACGGCGATGGCCGTTACGCCAGCTTCGTCCGCGGCGCGAATAATCGCCGCCCTCAGTTGCTCAGATTTAGCGTTACCCTTCACGACGTCCAGGCAGATTTCAATCGCAGCAAGGAACTCCTTTCCGTCGTCGTAAGGGAACTCGTTCATCAGCGCGTGGGCGGCCCCCACGGCCGTCCTGACGGAAAAAAGCCGTTCCGGGTTGTTAAAGAGAAGGATGACGGGATCGAATTCGATCGAAGTGCCCCATTCCATTACACAATACTCCTGATGGGATGGCATATTGTTAACAGTGCAAGGGGCGTGCCACTGCGCGGGACGGTTTACGCAAAAGCTGGCATGGCATCGAAAGGCAATGAATTGGCACCTCGAAAGAGGGCACAATGCATCGTGAACGGGGATGCTCACAGCCGAGCTCGACATCATCTTTGAAGGTATAAGCCGGAGAAATCCGATGTCAGCCACGTATCGAGCCGCTTGCCGCTGCCTCGTTTGAATCCCTGGGAAATCAACGGAAGCAGCTGCAAAACGATTGCGACATGCGGCGGCAACATTTCGATGTAGATTGTTTGATAGTGGTGATCCCGGCGCGATTCGAACGCGCGACCCCCAGATTAGGAATCTGATGCTCTATCCTGCTGAGCTACGGGACCACTTGCACGCCATGCATACAAAAGGCTTGGCGCGAAGCCAAGCCTTAATTCTTGTCAAAGGCCGAGGCGTTGTTCGGCGAGGCGGACCCAGTAGGAGATGCCGTGGGCGATGGCTTCGTCGTTGAAGTCGTAGGCCGGGTTGTGCAGGCCGGCGCTGTCGCCGTTGCCGATGAAGATGAAGGCGCCGGGGCGGGCGTTGAGCATGTAGGAAAAGTCCTCGCCGCCCATCATCGGATCGATTTCGGCATTGACGTTGACCTCGCCGGCAATGGCGCTGGCGACGGCCACCGCATGCTCGGTTTCGTCGGGATGGTTGACGGTGACGGGGTAGTTGCGGTTGAAGCTGATTTCGGCCTCGGCGCCATGGGCTGCGACCATGCCCTCGATGATCTGCCGGAAGCGCGTCTCGGCGAGCGTGCGCACCTCGCTGTCGAGGGTGCGCACGGTGCCGGCGAAGGTCGCGTCATTGGGGATGACGTTATGGGCGAAACCGGCATTGAACTTCGTCACCGAAACGACGACAGAGCTGATCGGATCGGCGGTGCGCGAGGCGATCATCTGCAGATTGCCGACGATCTGGGCGGCGATGGCGATCGGGTCGATCGTCCGGTGCGGCTGGGCGGCGTGGCCGCCGCGGCCCTTGATGGTGACGGTGAATTCGTCGGTCGCCGCCATGATGGCGCCCTTGCGGATCGCGAACTGTCCGACGGGCAGGCCCGGCAGGTTGTGCATGCCGTAGACCTCTTCGATGCCGAAGCGCTCCATCATGCCATCCTTGACCATCAGATTGCCGCCGCCGCCGCCTTCTTCGGCGGGCTGGAAGATGACGGCGACATTGCCGTTGAAATTGCGGGTTTCGGCGAGATATTTCGCGGCGCCGAGCAGCATGGCGGTATGGCCGTCATGGCCGCAGGCATGCATCTTGCCGGGTGTCTTCGAAGCCCAGGGCTTGCCGGTGACTTCGGTCAGCGGCAGGGCATCCATGTCGGCCCGCAGGCCGATCGTGCGGCGGCCTTCGCCCTTGCCCTTGATCAGGCCGACGACGCCGGTGCGGCCGATGCCGGTGACGATCTCGTCGACCCCGAATTCCTTGAGTTTTTCAGTGACGAAAGCGGCCGTGTTTTCCACCGCGAAAAGAAGCTCGGGCCGGGCATGGATATGGCGGCGCCATTCGGCGACTTCGTCCTGCAATTCGGCGGCTCTGTTCAAAATCGGCATATTGGCTTTCCTGTTATCAAATCCCGACAATCGTTCGTCGCTTCAATGGGCGTGAGGCCCATGCAAATTACTTCGTCAATGACCTTTGCCATGTCATAGCCATATAGGCTAGATAGATGAAGGTTGCGAGATTTTCCGGACATCTGAAGGACGAACCGTGTCGACGAGCCACTTCCGTTTGTTTGCCGCCATGCGGCCGTTTCGTTTCATGATTGCCGCGACTGCCGCTTTTGTCGCCTCCGTTTCGCTCGTTCAGGCCAATCCGCATATTCTCGTCGACGTGCAGACAGGCCGCGTCCTCGAACACGAAGAAGCCTTCCGCAAGTGGTATCCGGCCTCGCTCACCAAGCTGATGACCGTCTATACCGTCTTCGATGCGATCCGCGCCGGTCAGATCAGCCTCGATACGCCCATCGTCATGAGCAAACGCGCCGCCGCACAGCCAGCCGCCAAGATGTATTTCAAACCGGGCCAGAAGCTGACGCTCGACAGTGCGTTGAAGATCCTGATGGTGAAATCGGCCAACGATATCGCGGTTGCGGTCGCAGAAGCCGTCGGCGGTACGCAGGAAGGTTTCGTGACTCGGATGAACGGCGAGGCGCTGAAGCTCGGCATGACGGATTCGCATTTCGTCAATCCGAACGGCCTGCCCGGCAAAGGCCAATACACCACGGCGCGTGACCTGGCGGTGCTGACGGTGGCGTTGCGCCGCGATTTTCCGCAATATGCCGCCTATTTCGCGCTCGAGGGCTTCACCACCGGCCAGCAGAACGTGCCGAACCTCAACATGCTGATCGGCCGTTTCGCCGGCGCCGACGGCATGAAGACGGGTTTTATCTGCGCCTCGGGCTTCAACCAGATCGGTTCGGCGACGCGCAACGGCCGTACGCTTGTTTCCGTCGTGCTCGGCACGGACAGTCTCGCGGCGCGCGCCGATGCGACGGCGAACCTGTTGCAGAAGGGCTTTACGACGCAGTTTCCCGGAAACGAGACGCTCGGTTCGCTGAAGCCCTACGGGCCGGGACAAGACCAGGTGACCGACATTACCGCCGATATCTGCAGCGCCAAGGGCGCCAAGGTGCGCAGCGAAACGCGAGACGAGGTCGGCCGCATGAAGGTGCACTCGCCCTATATTCTGGAAATGGACCACGACCCGCAATTCGTCTTCGCCGGCCTCATTCCGGGGCAGGACCCGCAGCCGCCTCAGCAGCCGGAAAAGGTGGCGACCGGCGATACGGCTGGCGGCATCGCCAACGTCCCGGTGCCGCTGCCGCGCCCGACCGCGTTTTAAGACAAGATGGGCTTCTAAGGTAAGGCAGATATGAGCGCGTTCAACGACAGGATTCCGGTCACCATCCTGACCGGCTTTCTCGGCGCCGGCAAATCGACGCTGCTGAACCGCATCCTCAAAGACCCTGACATGAAGGATGCGGCTGTCATCATCAACGAATTCGGTGATGTCGGCATCGACCATCTGCTGGTCGAAAGTTCCGGCGATTCGATCATCGAATTGTCCGATGGCTGCCTCTGCTGCACCGTGCGCGGCGAGCTTGTCGACACGCTGGCGAACCTGATGGACGCCGTGCAGACGGGCCGCGTCAAGCCGGTGAAGCGCGTCGTCATCGAAACGACCGGCCTTGCCGATCCGGCGCCCGTCATGCAGGCGATCATGGGCAATCCCGTCATCGCCACGAATTTCGAACTCGACGGCGTCGTGACGGTCGTCGATGCGGTCAATGGGCTGCAGACGCTCGACAATCACGAGGAAGCGCGCAAGCAGGCGGCCGTTGCCGACCGGCTGATCGTCTCGAAGACATCGATGGCAGGCGCAACGGCCGGGCTGGAACAGCGCTTGCGGGCGCTCAATCCACGCGCGGCGATGATGGATGCCGACGGCATGGACGCCGGCAGCGCCGCGGTGCTGGTGAACGGGCTCTACGATCCGGCGACAAAGATCGCCGATGTCGGCCGCTGGCTGCAGGACGAGGATGCGCATGAGGCGCATCACCACAATCACGGCCACGATCATGATCACGATGGCGATCACCATCACCATGGCCACCGCCATGATCACAGCCATGCGGGTCAGGATCCGCACGGCGTCAATCGTCACGATGCCTCGATCCGGTCTTTCTCCATCGTCGAAGAGAAGCCGATCGATCCAATGGCGCTCGAAATGTTCATCGATCTCCTGCGCTCGGCCCATGGCGAGAAGCTGCTGCGGATGAAGGCGATCGTTTCGGTCTCCGATCGGCCGGAACGGCCGTTGGTGCTGCACGGCGTCCAGAGCATCTTCCATCCGCCGGTGCGGCTACCGGCGTGGCCGGATCCACAAGACCGTCGCACGCGCATGGTGCTGATCACCAAGGACCTGCCCGAGGCCTTCGTGAAGGATCTCTTTGACGCCTTCCTCGGCAAGCCGCGGATCGATACACCGGATCGTCAGGCGCTGTCCGACAACCCTCTCGCCATTCCGGGTTTGCGCATCTAAAGGCGCCGCATTGTGCTATCCGAAAATCGAGTCCGATTTTCAGGCCGATGCGCTGGCGACATGTTTCACCGCTTGCGGATCAGGAAGCGATGACCGCTCTCGGTCTTTTCCGTCTCGACCAGTTCGTGGCCGTCCTCATTGCAGAAATGCGGCATGTCGATCACCGCCATCGGATCGCTGGTATCGACGAGGATGAGCGTGCCGCTTGCCATGGCGGCAAGCTTCCGGCGTGTCTTCATCACGGGGAGTGGGCATTTCAAGCCGCGAAGATCGTAGAGAGCGGGGTTCAAGCCGTTCAGTTCCGCGCCCAGAACTTCCAGAACGGCTTCTTTGCCGCGGCTTCTGCCGTCTCCTGTGGTTCCGGCGCGGGCGCGGTATAGGCGAGCGGGTTCTGCATCGGCACCGGCACGACCGCAGGCGTCGCGGCGGCGACGGTCGTTGCCTGCGGCTGGGCCGGCGTTGCGGGTGTGGCGCCGGCCGCGGAGTTGGCGGTGAGGCTCTGCGTCGTGCGCTTGGCCATCAGGTCTTCCAGTTCGGCGACCTTGACCATGCGGCCGGCTTCGAGCGAGGTGCCGGTCGGCGCGAAGGCGAGTTCGCGGCCCTTGCGCGTCTTGGCGACGACGGCTTTGCGCTCGGCTTCGGACGGGTCGTACCAGGCCATGCCGTCATATTTGCTCATCGCCTTGGCGTAGTCGGCGTCATAGGTCTTGCCATAGGAGGCCAGGGCTGCCGCCAGTGCCGGCGGCGTCGACATGGCAGGGCATTTGCCGGCGGCATTGAAGGCGCCGCCATCGGTTGCCTGCTGGTTGAAGACATATTTCTTCTCACAGACGTTCACCTCGGGCGGGCGCTTCGTCACTTCGAAATTGTCGTAGCCGACCTTCAGCATCTTCCAGAAGTCGTTGTTCGGATCGAGACGATGCTTGACCATGTTTTCCGCCGTCATGCGGAACGGGAAGGCCTGCAGCTGCACCGTCGACTGGCCGCCCTTGAAGGCGTCGCGGGCGAACGCATAGATCTCCAGCACCTGCTGGTCGGTCATCGAATAGCAGCCGGAGGACGAGCAGGCGCCGTGGATCATCAGATCGGAGCCGGTGCGGCCGTTCACCGCGTCGTAGCGGTTCGGGAAGCCGGTGTTGATCGCCAGATAATATTTGGAATTGGGATTCAGGTTGGCGCGCGTCAGCTCGTAGAAGCCTTCCGGCGCCTGCCGATCGCCGGTCTTGACCTTCGGACCGAGGCGGCCGGACCAGGCGCAGATCTTGTAATCGGCGATCTTGTCGAAGCGGTTGTCGGTCTTCGCTTTCCATATCTCCATTGCACCTTCTTCCTTGAAGATGCGGATCATGATGGGCGAATTGCGGTCCATGCCCTTGGCGGCCATGGCGTTGAGGATATGGGGAGGGAGCGGCTGCTCGACCTTGTTCTTGACCTTGGAGAGATCGACCTGCGCCACTTCCAACGTGTCATTGCAGCCGGTCAGAGCCAGCGCCATGAGGGAAACATAGGCAAAATGACGTATGCGCATCCAAATTAGCCCATAAAGATAGTGCGACCCGGTCCGCCTATGGAGTTCGGGCACTGGAAGGAATCATAAGCGGTTTATACTTTATAAAACCTTACCAGCCTATGACGTGCCCCGAACATCCCCGCAAGCGCGAATGTTACAGATAATATCAATGTGGCCAAGATTTGGCCCCAATCGCTGAAAAGCGCAACTTGTCTTAGAGGTTGCGGCCCATATTGAGGAATTTCTGACGCCGCTCGTTGCGCAGCTGTTCGCCGGAACGCGATGCCATTTCGCCGAGCGCATTGGCGATTACATCGCCGGTTGCGGCTATCACGCTGTCGGGGTCGCGATGGGCGCCGCCGAGCGGCTCGGAAATGATGCCGTCGATGACGCCGAGCGATTTCAGGTCTTCGGCGGTGATCTTCATGTTGGTCGCCGCTTCCCGGGCGCGGGTCGAATCGCGCCAGAGGATGGAGGCCGCCCCTTCCGGCGAAATGACGCTGTAGATTGAATGCTCGAGCATATAGACCCTGTTGCCGGTGGCAATTGCGATCGCGCCGCCCGAGCCGCCTTCGCCAATGACGACGGAAACCAGGGGAACCTTGACGCCGAGGCACATTTCTGTCGAACGGGCGATCGCCTCGGCCTGGCCGCGCTCTTCGGCGCCGACGCCGGGATAGGCGCCGGCCGTATCCACCAGCGAAATGACAGGCAGGCCGAAACGGTCGGCCATCTCGAGGATGCGGATCGCCTTGCGGTAGCCTTCCGGGCGGGGGCTGCCGAAATTGTGTTTCAGGCGGGACTTGGTGTCATTGCCCTTTTCCTGGCCGATGACGGCGACGGGCTGACCGCGAAAGCGGGCAAGCCCCGCCTGGATCGCAGCGTCCTCGGAAAACTTGCGGTCGCCGGCAAGCGGCGTGAATTCCTGGAACAGCGTCTTGGCGTAATCGACGAAATGCGGGCGCTGTGGATGGCGGGCAACCTGCGTCTTCTGCCAGGCATTGAGCTTGGAATAGATTTCGACGATCGCTTCGCGGACGCGAACCTCCAGCCTGCCGATCTCATCGGTGGTGTCGATGCTCTCGTCTTCCGATGCGAGCTTCTTCAGCTCGATGATCTTGCCTTCGAGGTCGGAGATCGGCTTTTCGAAGTCGAGATAATTGTGCATGAGGTGCGTTTCCGTTCCTTGTGCCCGGGGCGTTTTCCTGGCTCCGCCCCTTGTCGCCGGTCCTATTCGTGCTTTTTCGCCTGTTTGGCAAGGGGGTGATGCGTCTGGACGAGCTGCTGCAGCCTCTCTTCAAGCACATGCGTGTAGATCTGTGTGGTCGAAATGTCCGAATGGCCGAGGAGTTCCTGCACGACGCGCAGGTCGGCGCCGTTGGCGAGCAGATGGCTGGCAAAGGCGTGACGCATCACGTGTGGCGAGATCAGCGACGGCGTCAGGCCGGCGCGGATCGCCAGGTTCTTGAGGTCGCGGGCGAAAACCTGACGCGGCAGATAGCCCTCCTTCGAGGCGGCCGGAAACAGCCAGGGGCTTTCCTGCGGCTCTTTGCCCGCGGCATTTTCCGCCGCCAGCAGCCGGCCGTAGGATTTCAGCGCCGCGATCGCCGAATGCGATAACGGCACCAGGCGCTCCTTGTTGCCCTTGCCGCGGATCATCAGGAAGCGGCCTTCCTGGTCAAGGACGCGGGCGGGAAGCGAGACGAGTTCGCTGACGCGCATGCCGGTGGCATAAAGCAGTTCCAGCAGCGCCAGCATGCGCAGGCGCTGCAACTGGCCCGGAGCCGGATCGTTGGCCTCGGTCTGCGCTTGGGACAGCAGGCGGCCGACCTCCTCGACCCCCATCGTCTTCGGCAGCGGACGCCCCTTCTTCGGCGCGTCGAGAACGCCTGTGGGGTCGTCGGTGCGCAGGCCCTCGGCATAGAGGAACTTGTAGAATTGCCGCATGGCGGCAAGCCGGCGTGCCTGCGAGGAGGGCTTGAAGCCCTGGCGCGCCAGCGAGGCGAGATAGGCGGCCAGGTCGGTGGAGGCGGCTTCGGTCAACCTTATGCGGCGGCCGTTCAGGAAAGCGCTGACATCGTCGAGGTCGCGCTGGTAGGATTGCAGGGTGTTGGCGGCAGCCCCACGTTCGGCGCTCATCATTTCCAGGAAGGATTCCACGTGGACGCGGCTTAGATCCATCTCACTCACTTCCCGGTCGTGTCGATCGTGCCCGTCGCCGGCGGGTTGACCCGCTCGGAGGGAATACGGATCGTCACGTCGCGCTGCTGCGGCTCGACGAAGGTCACGAGCGCCCACATCGCTCCGTAAACCGTCCCGGCGAGGATCGCGCAGAAGAACAGGAAACGGAACAGGGTCGGCATCCGGCAACTCCTTCATGCTCTGCTTCTGTTATAAGAAGCGTATTCGCAAGTGCAAGAAGCGCCATTCAAGCCATGATTCCCTTGTCCGCGACTTGACGCTCCACCTGCATTTGTCGATACGGTTTGCAAACAAAGTGTGAATGGACCGATGAGTGACCCACTGCTGACCGTTGCTGACAGCCTGAAAGACAGAGCTCGCGCCGCGCTCGGTTCACGCAATCTGGTTCTCGTCGGGCTGATGGGCGCCGGGAAATCCTCCGTCGGGCGCATCGTCGCCAGCCAACTCGGCATTCCCTTCATCGATAGCGATCATGAAATCGAGCGGGTGTCGCGCATGACGATCGCCGAACTTTTCGCAGCCTATGGCGAGGAAGAGTTCCGGGCGCTGGAAACGCGGGTGATGAAACGGCTCCTCAAGAGCGGACCACGCGTCGTCTCCACCGGCGGCGGCGCCTTCATCAACGACCGCACGCGCAGGCATATCAAGAAGGGCGGGCTTTCGATCTGGCTGAAGGCGGACCTCGACGTGCTTTGGGAGCGGGTCAACAAGCGTGACACGCGGCCACTGCTCAAGACCGAAAATCCGAAGCAGACCCTCGAAAGCCTGATGAACGCGCGTTACCCGATCTATGCGCAGGCAGACCTCACCGTACTCTCGCGTGATGTGCGCAAGGAAATCATGGCAGACGAGGTGCTGAAGGCCGTGGCCGAACAGAAAGAAAGTTCAGCATCATGAATGCGATAAGCTCCACCTCATCAGTCCAGACGGTACATGTGCCGCTCGGCGAGCGCGCCTACGACATCCTGATCGGACCGGGGCTGATTGCGCGGGCCGGCGCCGAGATCGCCTCACGTCTCAAGGGCCGCAAGGCGGCCATCATCACCGACGAAAATGTCGCTCCGCTCTATCTCGAGACCCTCGCCGCGAGCCTGGATGCGGCAGGCATCGTCTCGGCCGAGGTCGTGCTGCCGGCCGGCGAAAAGACGAAGAGCTTCGAACATCTCATTGATGTCTGCGACAAGGTGCTCGAAGCCCGGGTCGAACGCAACGACTGCGTGATCGCGCTCGGCGGCGGCGTCATCGGTGACCTTTCCGGCTTTGCGGCCGGCATCGTCCGCCGCGGCGTACGCTTCGTGCAGGTGCCGACTTCGCTGCTGGCGCAGGTCGATTCCTCTGTCGGCGGCAAGACCGGCATCAATTCCCCCCGCCATGGCAAGAATCTGATCGGCGTCTTCCATCAGCCGGACCTGGTCCTGGCCGATACGGATGTGCTGAATACACTGAGCGAGCGGGAATTCCGCGCCGGCTACGCCGAAGTCGCAAAGTATGGGCTGATCGACAAACCGGATTTCTTTGCCTGGCTGGAAGCGAACTGGAAGTCGGTGTTTACGGGCGGCTCCGCCCGCATAGAGGCCATCGCTGCCAGCTGCCAGGCGAAAGCCGATGTCGTCGTTGCCGACGAACGTGAGACCGGCCAGCGGGCGCTGCTCAATCTCGGCCACACGTTCGGCCATGCGCTGGAAGCGGCGACCGCCTATGACAGCCGCCGCCTGGTGCACGGCGAGGGTGTTGCGATCGGCATGGTGCTGGCGCATGAGTTTTCCGCACGCATGAATCTTGCGAGCCCCGACGATGCACGGCGCGTCGAGCGGCATCTGAAGGAGGTCGGCCTGCCGACCCGCATGGCCGAAATTCCGGGCGAGCTGCCGCCGGCCGAGGTGCTGATGGATGCGATCGCGCAGGACAAGAAGGTCAAGAACGGCAAGCTCACCTTCATCCTGACGCGCGGTATCGGCCAGTCCTTCGTCGCCGACGATGTTCCGGCATCCGAAGTGCTCAGCTTTCTCCGGGAAAAACATCCTTGACGACGATCGAAGGCGTTCTGACATTTGTCGCGGCCTATTGGCCGGAGATCCTTTCGATCACAGCGCTCGTGCTGACGTCCGCCTTCTTTTCCGGCTCGGAAACCGCGCTGACCGCCGTTTCGCGCAGTCGCATCCATACGCTGGAGGTCAACGGCGACGAGCGCGCCGGGCTCGTGCGCCAACTGATCGAGCGGCGCGACCGGCTGATCGGCGCGCTGCTGATCGGCAACAATCTCGCCAATATCCTGTCCTCCTCGATCGCCACCAGCCTGTTTCTCGGGCTGTTCGGCAGTTCCGGCGTGGCGCTGGCGACGCTGGCGATGACCGTTATCCTGGTCATTTTCGCGGAAGTGCTGCCGAAGAGCTGGGCGATCTCGACGCCCGACCGCTTCGCGCTTGCCGTCGCACTGCCGGCCAAGCTCTTCGTCACCGTCGTCGGCCCGGTTTCCTCCTTCGTCAATGCGATCGTTCGGCGGATCCTGGCGCTGTTCGGCATCAATCTCTCGCGGGAAATATCGATGCTGACGGCGCATGAGGAGCTGCGCGGGGCCGTCGACCTGCTGCATCGCGAGGGATCGGTGGTGAAGGCCGACCGCGACCGCCTCGGCGGCGTGCTCGACCTCGGCGAGCTGGAACTGTCTGATATCATGGTTCACCGCACCAAGATGCGGGCGATCAATGCCGACGATCCGCCGGAGGCGGTGGTGCGCGCCATTCTGGAAAGCCCTTATACGCGCATGCCGCTCTGGCGCGGCACGATCGACAACATCATCGGCGTCGTCCACGCCAAGGATCTGCTGCGCGCGCTTGCCGAGCCGCACATGGAGCCGCAGAACCTCGATATCGTCAAGATCGCGCAGAAGCCGTGGTTCGTGCCCGACAGCACCAACCTCGAAGATCAGCTCAATGCCTTCCTGCGCCGCAAGCAGCATTTCGCCGTCGTCGTCGACGAATATGGCGAGGTGCAGGGCATCGTCACGCTCGAGGATATTCTCGAGGAGATCGTCGGCGACATTTCCGATGAGCACGACATCGAGATTCAGGGTGTCCGCCAGGAAGCGGATGGTTCGGTCGTCGTCGACGGCGGCGTGCCGATCCGCGACCTGAACCGTGCGCTCGACTGGAACCTGCCCGACGAGGAGGCGACGACGATCGCCGGCCTCGTCATCCATGAATCGATGACCATCCCGGAAGAGCGCCAGGCCTTCACTTTTTACGGGAAACGTTTCGTCGTCATGAAGCGGGAGAAGAACCGCATCACCAGGCTGCGCATCCGTCCGGCCGGGGAAGACGGTGCCAAGCCGACCTGATCGGCTTGGCACGAAGGCAATCGGTTCCTATATGAGCTGCGGTCCTACCATCGCGTCGCCTCGCCGGGTGCCGCCGGTTCGACGGCCAGCGCATGCAGGCCGGCATCGAGTTCCGGTTTCAGCAGGTCGGTGATCGCCCGGTGGCGCGCCAGGCGGGAGAGGCCGGCAAATTTTGCCGAAACGATCCTCACCCGCATGTGGGTTTCGCCGGTGCCTGTGATGTCAGGCTGGTGGCCGGCATGCAGATGGCTTTCGTCGATGACGCTCAGACGTTCGGGCGCGAAGGCTTCGACAAGTTTTTCTTCGATGCGGGTCCGCAGGGTCATCATCCGGTCTTGCTGCTTGGCGAAAAGGGTTCCCACCAAGCCAGCAACATTCCCATTTGTCAATTCTTGTTGTCGCCTCGCGACAGCCTCATAATTAGCGCCGCCATGAGACTTGATTCCAAATATTTCGATCGCATCCGCACACGCCGCAAACGCGAGCAGGAGGCGGAGCAGGCACCGCCTACCTGCCAGTGGGACGGCTGCGACAAAAAAGGCTCGCATCGCGCTCCCGTGGGACGCAATGCGGAAGGCCAGTTCTTTTTGTTCTGCTTCGAGCACGTCAAGGAATACAACAAGGGCTATAATTATTTCTCCGGGCTTTCGGACGGCGAGATCGCGCGCTACCAGAAAGAGGCGATCACCGGCCATCGTCCGACATGGACCGTCGGCGTCAACAAGTCGGCCAAGGATAGTCCGCTGCATTCCGAGGTGCGCTCCGGCGCCTATACACGGGTTCGCGATCCCTTCGGCTTCGTCAAGGAAGGCGGCAAGGGCAGCGGCCCGCGCTTTCCCCAGACACGCAAGCTGAAATCGCTCGAAAGCAAAGCCTTCGACACGATGGGCCTCAACGCCAATGCGACGTCGGCAGAGATCAAGAGCCGCTACAAGGAACTGGTCAAGAAGCACCATCCGGATGCCAATGGCGGCGACCGCGGCTCGGAAGAGCGTTTCCGCGCCGTCATCCAGGCCTATCAATTGTTGAAGCAGAACGGTTTTTGTTAATTCCCGTCCTTGCTCTTGGGCTTCAATCGGGTATGGTCCAAATCGGCTGAGGCCGCAGGCAAACGCGGCTCCTATCTGCGTGTTTTCCCGACATCGCCTCGGCCGACCTTCCGGACGCGGCGTTTCTTGTCCGGGACTCTTTCAAGAATGCTCGCACGCGGTCATTATCCCGCCGAGGTTTCGTTTCAGTCCCGGAGAAGTATCGCCGACGTTCCGACCTGGACGGGCGCGGAATAAAATCGCGGCGTCACGGTTGCGACATGGCCTGAGACAGTTTGGCCGGGTGGCTTCACCCGCCTTGGAGACATGATGAGCAAGATCGACCTCGATATTTCAGAACTGCCCGATACCACCGTTTCGGTCCGCGAGACCTTCGGCATCGACTCCGACATCCGCGTTCCCGCCTACAGCAAGGGCGACGCCTATGTGCCGGATCTCGATCCCGACTACCTGTTCGACCGCGAGACGACACTCGCCATTCTCGCAGGCTTCGCGCATAACCGCCGCGTAATGATCTCCGGCTATCACGGCACGGGCAAATCCTCGCATATCGAGCAGGTGGCGGCGCGCATCAACTGGCCTTGCGTGCGCATCAACCTCGACAGCCATGTCAGCCGTATCGATCTCGTCGGCAAGGACGCGATCGTCGTCAAGGACGGGCTGCAGGTCACCGAATTCAAGGACGGCATCCTGCCCTGGGCCTATCAGCACAATGTCGCGCTCGTCTTCGATGAATATGATGCCGGCCGTCCCGACGTGATGTTCGTCATCCAGCGCGTGCTGGAATCGTCAGGCCGCCTGACGCTGCTCGATCAGAGCCGCGTCATCCGGCCGCACCCGGCCTTCCGCCTGTTTGCCACCGCCAATACGATCGGCCTCGGTGACACCACGGGCCTCTATCACGGCACGCAGCAGATCAACCAGGCGCAGATGGACCGCTGGTCGATCGTGACGACGCTGAACTACTTGCCGCATGATCACGAAGTGAACATCGTCGCCGCCAAGGTGAAGAGCTTCGGCAAGGACAGGGAAGGGCGCGAGATCGTCTCGAAAATGGTCCGCGTCGCCGATCTGACACGCGCCGCCTTCATGAACGGCGATCTTTCGACTGTCATGAGCCCGCGCACTGTTATTACCTGGGCCGAGAATGCCGAAATCTTCGGCGACCTCGCCTTTGCCTTCCGCGTCACCTTCCTCAACAAGTGCGACGAGCTGGAGCGCCCGCTGGTCGCCGAGCACTATCAGCGCGCCTTCGGCGTCGAGCTGAAGGAAAGTGCTGCCAACATCGTCCTCGGAGCCTGAGGCCCGACCGATCATGGCAGCTCGCGGTGACAATTCGAAAGCAAAACCCGGCGCACCGGTCGACGTCGAGCCGTTGCGCCGGGCGATATCCGGTTGCGTCCGCTCGATCGCCGGCGACGGCGATGTCGAGGTGACCTTCGCCAATGAACGGCCTGGAATGACCGGCGAGCGCATCCGTCTGCCGGAGCTTTCCAAACGGCCGACGGCGCATGAGCTGGCGGTCACCCGCGGGCTCGGTGATTCCATGGCGTTGCGCCTGGCCTGCCATGACGAGAAGATGCATACGACGATGGCGCCGCAGGGCTCGGACGCCCGGGCGATCTTCGATGCGGTCGAGCAGGCGCGTGTCGAATCGATCGGGACACTGCGCATGGAGGGCGTGGCGGCGAACCTGCGCTCCATGACGGAAGAGAAATATTCCAAGGCGAATTTCACCGGCATCGAGCGCCAGGAAGACGCGCCGATCGGCGAAGCCGTCGCCATGATGGTGCGCGAGAAGCTGACCGGCCAACGCCCGCCGGCCTCGGCCGGCAAGGTGCTCGATCTCTGGCGCGGTTTCATCGAAGACAAGGCGGGGGCTGAACTCGGCAACCTGTCCGGCGCGATCAACGACCAGCAGGCCTTCGCCAAGGTCGTCCGCAACATGCTGTCGGCCATGGAAATGGCCGAGGAATACGGCGACGACGACAGCGAAGCCGACAATGACGATCAGTCGGAGCAGGAAGACCAGCCGAGCGGCGATGAGCAGGACCAGGACGAGGTCGACGAGGATGCCGGCACCGACGCCGCGCCCGTCGAGGACAGTGAAGTCTCCGACGAGCAGATGGAGGACGGCGAGACCGAAGGCGCCGAAATCTCCGACGACGACATGATGGAAGAGGGTGAGGACGATTCGGAAACGCCGGGCGAGACCCGCCGTCCGAACACGCCTTTTGCCGATTTCAACGAGAAGGTCGATTATCACGTCTATACCGAAGAGTTCGACGAGATCATCACCGCCGAGGAGCTCTGCGATGCCGCCGAGCTGGAGCGCCTGCGTGCCTTTCTCGACAAGCAGCTGGCGCATCTGCAGGGCGCGGTCGGGCGTCTCGCAAACCGGCTGCAGCGCCGCCTGATGGCGCAGCAAAACCGCTCCTGGGATTTCGATCTGGAAGAGGGCTATCTCGATACGGCCCGGCTGCAGCGCATCATCATCGATCCGATGCAGCCGCTCTCCTTCAAGATGGAGCGCGACACACAGTTCCGCGACACGGTCGTCACCCTGCTCATCGACAATTCCGGCTCCATGCGCGGCCGGCCGATCACGGTTGCCGCCACTTGCGCCGATATTCTTGCCCGCACGCTGGAACGCTGCGGCGTCAAGGTCGAGATTCTCGGCTTTACGACCAAGGCCTGGAAGGGCGGGCAGGCGCGTGAGACCTGGCTTGCCGGCGGCAAGCCGCAGACGCCGGGTCGTCTCAACGACCTGCGTCACATCATCTACAAATCGGCCGACGCGCCGTGGCGGCGCGCACGCGCCAATCTCGGGTTGATGATGCGCGAAGGCCTGCTCAAGGAAAATATCGACGGCGAGGCGCTGATCTGGGCGCATAACCGCCTGCTCGCCCGCCGCGAGCAGCGCCGCATTCTGATGATGATCTCGGACGGCGCGCCGGTCGACGATTCGACGCTGTCGGTCAATCCGGGCAATTATCTCGAGCGGCATCTGCGCGCCGTCATCGAGCAGATCGAGACGCGCTCGCCTGTCGAATTGCTGGCGATCGGCATCGGTCACGACGTGACGCGCTACTATCGCCGCGCCGTGACGATCGTCGATGCGGACGAGTTGGCCGGGGCGATGACCGAACAGCTTGCCTCACTCTTCGAAGATCAATCCGCCCAGCCGCGCGGCGGCCGGCTACGCCGTGCCGGCTGACGCTCCTGGAAGGAAACACGTGGAATGATGGTCAAGCGCCTCTGCCGTGCGGCATCGGTCTTGCTCTGCCTGGCAGGGGGCGCTTCCGCGGCGATGGCCGGCGACGAAATACCCGTCATTGGCCGACAAATTACCGATTTCAGGATCGGATCGTCGGAGACGACGTTCGGATCGCTGGAATTTCTCGGCGGGCTGGAGATGGTTTCCAGCCGCGCGCTGTTCGGCTCTCTTTCCTCCATCCGTTTCCGGCAGGACCAGAAGCACTTCATCGTCGTCCTCGACACCGGCCAGTGGCTGACCGGCAGCATCGAGCGCGATGCCAAGGGCAGGCTTTCGGGCCTTTCTCAGGTCGAGATCAACCCGATGAAGAACCGCGCCGGCCGCAGCCTCGAGGGCAAGGGCTATATGGATGCCGAGGGCTTGGCGCTCGACGGCGACCGTATTCTGGTCTCTTTCGAGCAAAATCATCGCGTCGATGCCTATCCCGATCCCGGCTTTGCCGCATCGCGCGCGATCGCGACCCTGCCGATCCTCATCCCACGCAAGATGCTGAGCGACAATCGCGGTATCGAAACCATAGCCGTGGCGCCCGCCTCCAGTCCATTGAAGAGCGGCGTGATCATCGTCTCCGAGCGCGGTCTCGACAGCGGGGGCAACCGGATGGCGGCCATTCTCAGCGGCCCGCTGAAAGGGCTGTTCTCGATCAAACGCGACGGCAGCTTCGACGTGACCGACGGTGCCTTCCTGCCGGACGGCGACCTGTTGCTCCTGG
The DNA here is from genome assembly GCF_001664325.1 of Rhizobium sp. N621. Taxonomy (NCBI): domain Bacteria; kingdom Pseudomonadati; phylum Pseudomonadota; class Alphaproteobacteria; order Hyphomicrobiales; family Rhizobiaceae; genus Rhizobium; species Rhizobium sp. N621. The sequence continues at coordinate 4,084,331 of NZ_CP013495.1, read as the reverse complement.
AGCGGCGGTTCAATATGGCCGAAGGCATAGGCATGCGCCTTCGGCGCATCAAAGGCGCCGATATCCGGCCGGGGGCGATCGTCGACGGCGAATTGCTGATCGAGGGTAATTTCAACTCGCAGATCGACAATATGGAAGGGCTTGACGTGTTCCAGGCCGCCGACGGCACGGTCCATGTCATTATGGTGTCGGACGACAACCACTCGATCCTGCAGCGCAATCTGATGCTGGAATTCCGGCTCTCCGATCGCCACGTGCTCAGCGCGGCGTCGGATTGACGTCACATGCCTCGGCTATCCCATTGTCGCATCGAGAGCAGCTTTCGGAGGGACAGTCATGGTGCATATTCATATCATGGGTGCCTCCGGTTCCGGTACAACATCGCTCGGCTATACGCTTGCCGAACGGCTTGATATCGCTCATCTCGATACCGACGATTTCTTTTGGCTGCCGACCGACCCGCCATTCACGACCCCGCGGGACGCCGACGAACGCATACGGCTGCTTCTTGCCGAAGCGGCACGGCATGACGGCTGGATCCTCTCCGGATCGGCGCTGAAATGGGCGAGGCAGGTCGAGCCGTTCTATGATCTGATCGTGTTCCTCAGGATCGAGCCGGAGCTGCGGATGGCGCGGATCCGTGCGCGCGAGATCGCCCGCTACGGAGACAGGATCGGGCCTGGGGGCGATATGGAAATCAAAAGCGGGGAATTCATGGAATGGGCGGCAAGTTACGACACGGCCGGTCCGGAACGCCGCAGTCTTGCGGCGCATGAGCAATGGTTGGAAACGCAGACGGCCCCGGTCCTGCGGCTCGATTCGTCACGAGAGATCGATGATCTGGTTGCAGAGGTTTTGCTGCATCCGGCCATCGCCGCCGGCGCGGTCCGACAGCGTCGTTGAAAGGCTTTAGCTGACGCGTGCGGGCTGCATCGGCCGCAGCACGTTCATGAGCGCGCCATAGGGCAGCAGCATGACGAGGCCGACGATCATCTTGACGGCGAAATCGCCGATCGCCCAGGAAATCCAGCGCGGGGCCTCGGCGGCAAAGATGCCGAGGACAGGAGCTGCTTCGAGCGCAAAGGGCTCGTTCGGGCCGAGGAAGACGAAAAATGCGGCAAAGGACAGCGAGAAGAACATCACCGTGTCGAGCGCCGAGCCGATCAGCGAGCCGATGAGCGGCGCGCGCCACCAAGCCTGGCGGCGAAGGCGGTTGAAGACGGCGATATCGAGCAGCTGGCCGGCGAGATAGGCCGAGCCGGAGGCGATGGCGATGCGCGGCACCGAGGTGAAGAAGGACAGTGTCACGCCGACGACGAAGCCGGCAAAAACAACCTTGCGGGCTGCCTGCGGGCCGAACTGGCGGTTGGTCAGATCGGTAATCAGGAAGGCGACCGGATAGGAGAAGGCGCCCCAGGTCAGGATGTCGGCCAGGTTGACGCCGCCGACTTCAACGTTCAGCGGAAACTGGACCAGGAAGTTGGAGGCGACGACGACAAGCGTCATCAGTGCGACATAGGCAATGGTGTAGCGCGTCTTCAGCATTTTTTTATCCTGGGTGATGCCACCAGTTGGAGTGCTCTGGCAAAGCAAAAGGCTTGTCCGGTGTTATCCGTCAAGCCTTTCGAAGCCGTATGAAAGAAGGGCAGAAGCTTACGCAGCAGCGGCTTCGGCAGTCTTCTTGACGATCTGACGGCGCAGCAGGCGCGCGCGCATCGACAGTTCGTTTTCGCTTGCCTTGATCAGGAAGGCATCGAGGCCGCCACGATGTTCGACGGAGCGAAGAGCCGCAGCCGAAACGCGAAGACGATAACGCTGGTTGAGAGCGTCGGAGATCAGCGTTACCTGGCACAGGTTCGGCAGGAACCGGCGCTTGGTCTTGTTGTTGGCATGGCTGACATTGTTACCAGTCAGGACGGCCTTGCCGGTCAATTCGCACACGCGGGACATGGAACACCTATTCTTGTTTTTCTCGGGCCATCGAATTGACATCCCCGGCAAAGCCGGGCGCGCAATCCAACAGGCATGATTGGAAAGTTGCGGTTCTATAGTCAGAGAGGCTGCGCGCGTCAAGCCAAACCTTGGCCTTTCCCGCAATTCTGTCAAAAAGCTGCTGTTTTCTTCCCTTTGCGGCAGGAGTATAGAGCGCTCGGCAGGGCTGCCGGCGCGCGGCAAGACAAGGCTTCACTCATGGCTCACTCGGGCAGACGCATTTTCATTTCGGCTATCGCCGCACTCCTTGCCATACCGGCATCGGCGGCCGAAATCCAGCATCAGACAGTATACCGGGTGACGCTTGCCGGCCTGCCGATCGCGCGCGCGGCGTTTCTGACGCAGATCGAGGATGATCACTCTTATAAGATCGCGGGCGATATCAAATCCGCCGGCCTTGCCGATCTCATCAAGACAATCTCGGCAAAGACCAGCGTCACCGGCGTCGTCCGTAATGACCGGCTGCAGGCGCTGAAATATTCGCTCTATTACAAGAGCGGCAAGAAGGCCCGCGTCTACGAGGTCAGTTACCGCAACGGCAACATCATCTCGGCGACGACGACACCGCCGCCGAAGCGCCCGAAGAACTGGATCGACGTCACCCCGGGCGACATGCGTTCGGTGCTCGATCCGATCTCCGGCCTTGTTTTCACCGGGGATACCAAGGTCTGTGCACAGACGCTGCCGATCTTCGACGGCGAGACGCGCATGGATCTGGTGCTTTCGCCGAAAGGCGACGAGGATTTTTCGACCGACGGCTTCAAGGGCAAGGCGGTCGTCTGCGGCGTGCGTTTCGTGCCGCGCTCCGGCTACAAAAAGGGCCGCAAGGACATCGACTATCTCAGCAAGAGCGACCGCATGGAAATCTGGTTTGCCAAGTCGGAGGCGGCCAATGTATACGCTCCGGTCTATGTGCGCATTCCCACAGAATATGGAATGGTGACGATCACCGCCGTCAAATATGGCAGCGTCGGCTGACGGAGCTTTCGCCTCCGTGAAGGGGGACAGGTGAAGCTTCGTGCGACGGTAGTCGGTTTTACAGCTATTCTGATGTGGTCGTTCCTGGCACTATTGACGGCCGGCTCCGGCAAGATGCCGCCCTTCCAGCTTTCGGCCGTCTGCTTTGCGATCGGCAGCATTCCGGGTCTCGTCATGCTTGTCCTCAACCCGGCGCGGCTGGGGCTGCTGAAGCAGCCTGCCCGGGTCTGGATCACCGGTATTGCGGGTCTCTTCGGCTATCACTTCCTCTATTTTACCGCGCTCAGGAGTGCGCCTGCGGTGGAGGCAGGGCTGATCTCCTATCTATGGCCGCTTCTGATCGTCGTTGGCTCGGCGCTGCTGCCGGGAGAGCGGTTGCGCTGGTATCACGTGGCGGGCGCGCTTGCGGGGCTTTGCGGAACCTTCCTGATTGTCGGCCGCAATGGCATCGATTTCGATGGAGCTTACGCAGTCGGTTATGGCGCTGCCTTCCTCTGCGCCTTCACATGGTCGGGCTATTCCCTGCTGACACGGCGTTTCGAGGCTGTCTCCACAGATGTCGTCACCGGCTTCTGCCTTGCGACCTCCATCCTGTCCTTCTTCAGCCATCTCGGCCTGGAGGCGACTGTCTGGCCGGAAACCGGCGTCGAATGGGTGTCCGTCGTCGGGCTCGGCCTCTTCCCGGTCGGGGCGGCCTTCTATGCCTGGGACTACGGCGTCAAGAATGGCGATATCCAGATTCTCGGCGCAGCAAGTTATGCCGCGCCGCTGCTTTCGACGCTCATCTTGACGCTGTTCGGATTTGCCGAGCCGAGCTGGCGCATTGCTCTCGCCTGCCTGCTCGTCACCGGTGGAGCGGTGCTCGCCGCCCAGGACATGTTCCGCCGCAAAAGCCAGGTACAGCCCGCGGCCGCAGAGTAAGTCTCAGCCGCCGGGTTTCCAATCCGCCGGCGCCATCTCGAAGCTCGAAAATTCGAAACCGGGCGAGACAGTGCAGCCGACCAGGGTGAAATCGCCGAGCGGCTCGGCCGATTGCCACCAATTGGCGGGAATGATTGCCTGCGGCCGCTCGCCGGCAGGAAGGTTGGTTCCGAGCGTCAGTGTCTCGCTTGCCATCCCGTCCTGCGAGCGGTGCAGCGCCAGCGGCGCACCGGCATAATAATGCCAGACCTCGGCCGCGTCATGGACCCGATGCCAGTGCGAACGCTGTCCCTTTGTCAGCAGATAATAGATCGCCGTCGAATGACCGCGCGCTCCACCCGCCGTGTCGCGGAATGTCTGCACGTACCAGCCGCCTTCGGGATGCGGCTGCATGCCGAGCTCGCGAATGATCCCTTCAGGCGACATCAAAAGTTGTCCTTGCGCTTGCGGATCTCGGCAAAGACCTCCTCATTCGTCTTGCCTTCCATGAGCAGATTGCGGCGGATCGCGGGATCGGCGGCACGCAGAAACGGATTGGTTTCCTTTTCCAGTCCGAGCGTCGTCGGGATGGTGAATTTGCCTTCGGCGCGCAGGGCTTCGATTTCGGCGGCGCGGCTCTTCAGGCGCTCATTGTCGGGATCGACAGTCAGTGCGAAGCGGGCGTTAGACAATGTATATTCGTGGCCGAAATAGACGGCGGTCTCGTCCGGCAGCACGGCGAGCTTCTGCAGGGAATGCCACATGTCGGCGGCGGGGCGTTCGAACAGGCGGCCGCAACCGAGCGCAAACAGCGTGTCGGCGGCAAAAAGCAGCTTATCGTCGACGAAGTGATAGCAGATGTGACCGGCGGTGTGACCGGGAGTCTCAATGACCTTGACCGTGTGATCGCCGAAAAGGAAGCTGTCGCCATCGGCCATCGTCCGGTCGAGACCAGGAATGGCGATGGCCTCGTTGATCGGACCGATGATCTCGCAGCCGAACTGCTCCTTCAGCGCCAGGTTGGCGGCGACGTGATCGGTGTGGTGATGCGTGGTGAAGATGTGGGTGATCTTCCAGCCGCGCCGTGTTGCCGCTTCCAGAATCGGCGCCTCCTCCGGCGCATCGATCGCCGCGGTAAATCCTGTCTCCGGGTCGTGCACGAGCACGCCGAAATTGTCGGTGCGGCAGAGAAAAATGTCTAATTCCAAAGGTTTCATCTTCAAACAATCCCTTGTCCCACGACTCTCGCGGGAATGTAGAGAGTCCGGCCTTGAAGTCCAACCGCCCGCTGATAACATTTATCGCAAATGCACGCCGATATCGTCGACCTACGTCAGTTCTATCACTCCGACCTCGGGCGTCTTGCCGAGCAGTCGATCGCCATGGCGCTTTCGTCGCTCTGGGTGCGCCTGCCGCAGGAGCGTCTCGTCGGGCTCGGTTATGCCGTGCCTTTCCTCGATCGCTTCCAGGCCGATACCGAACGCACCTTCGCCTTCATGCCGGCTGGACAGGGCGCGGTGAACTGGCCGATGGGCTCGCTGTCGTCGACGACGCTTATCTTCGATGAGGAACTGCCGCTGCCGGATTCCTCGATCGACCGGGTGCTGATGGTGCATTCACTCGAGTTCGCGGAAAGCCCGCGCGAGACGCTGAAGGAGCTCTGGCGGGTGCTGGCGCCGGGCGGGCGGCTTGTTATCGTGGTGCCGAACCGGCGCGGAGTCTGGGCCCGCATGGAACACACCCCCTTCGGTTCGGGCCGGCCCTATTCCCGGGGCCAGCTGACGCATTTGCTGCGCGAGACCAACTTCACGCCGGGTGCGACCGCCGAAGCGTTGTTCTTTCCGCCCTCGAAGCTCAGGACCATCCTGCGCCTTCGCCGCGCCTTCGAGCGGATCGGCCGCACCTTATGGCCGGCGTTTTCGGGTGTCATCATCGTCGAGGCGCAGAAGCGGCTCTATCAGGGGTTGCCGGTCGCCGCCCGTGCCTCCCGCCGCGTCTTCGTGCCCGTTCTCGCGCCGCACGGCGTACCGACAACACGCAACAGCTGAATAGCAGAATGATATTCTCCTTCTGCTTGTGTCACGCCCATGCCTCTCGACAACAATCACATTCCGCTTTAATGCCACTTGGTCATTTTCCGGAAAATCCAAGGTCGACCCATGAGCGTTGAGATGAGCAAGCCCGTTCCGCGTCCCGGTATTCTCGATATCGCATCCTATGTGCCGGGCAAGGAACACGCGCCGGGTGTTGCCCGCGTCTACAAGCTTTCCTCCAACGAAACGCCGCTCGGCGCCAGCCCGAAGGCGATCGCCGCCGTCAAGGCAGCTGCCGACAATCTGGGACGTTATCCCGACGGGCAGGCAATTGAACTGCGCGAGGCGATCGCCGCTGTGCATGGCCTCAATCCGGCAAACATCCTCTGCGGCAATGGTTCCGACGAGCTGCTCGGCCTGCTCTGCCATGTCTATCTGGGCGCCGGCGACGAAGGCATCATCACCGAGCATGGCTTCCTGGTCTACAAGATCCAGATCATGGGCACGGGTGCCACGCCCGTCGTCGTCAAGGAGAAGGACTATACCGTCGACGTCGATGCGATCCTGGCAGCGGTGACGGAAAGGACGAAGATCGTCTTCATCGCCAATCCAGGCAACCCCACCGGTACATATGTTCCGGTCAGCGAAATCCGCCGTCTGCAGGCCGGCCTGCCGAAACACGTCGTGCTTGTGCTCGATGCGGCTTATGCCGAATATGTGCGCCGCAACGATTATGAAGCCGGCATCGAGGTTGTATCGTCCAGTTCCAACGTGGTGATGACCCGCACTTTTTCGAAGGCCTACGGTCTTGCGGCTCTGCGCGTGGGCTGGATGTATGCGCCCGCGGAGATCGTCGACGCCGTGAACCGTGTCCGCGCTCCGTTCAACCTGAATGCGGCCGCGATTGCCGCCGGTGCCGCGGCCATCCGCGACCAGGCCTTCGTCCAGCAGGCCGTCTCTTTCAACCAGATGTGGGTGGAGACGCTCACCGAGGCCCTCGAAGCGATCGGGCTGAAAGTGACGCCCTCCGTCGCCAATTTTGTGCTCATTCATTTTCCTGACGTCGACGGCAGGCGCGCGGCCGATGCCGACGAGCTCCTGACGAGCCGCGGCTACATCCTGCGCGCCGTGCGCAGCTACGGCTTTTCCAATGCGCTGCGGATGAGCATCGGTCCTGAAGAGGCCAATCGCGGCGTCATCGCCACGCTGCGTGAGTTCATGGGACGGCAGGCATGAGCGTGCTGTTCGATCGCATCGCGCTGATCGGCATCGGGCTGATCGGCTCTTCGCTTGCTCACGATATCCGGCGGCTCGGGCTTACCAAAGAGATCGTCGTCGCAACGCGCAGTGCCGATACGCTGAAGCGCGCCGAAGAGCTCGGCCTCGGCGACCGTTATACGACCTCTTCGGCCGATGCTGTTCGAGATGCCGACCTCATCATCGTTTCGGTTCCGGTCGGCGCTTCGGAAAGCGTGGCGAAGGAAATCGCCGGCAGCCTGAAGCCGGGGGCAATCGTCACCGATGTTGGTTCCACCAAAGCATCGGTGATCGCGCAAATGCAGCCGCATATGCCCGACCACGTGCATTTCATCCCCGGTCATCCGCTGGCCGGCACGGAAAAATCCGGCCCGGATGCCGGTTTCCCCGGCCTCTTCGAAGGTCGCTGGTGCATCTTCACGCCCGTTCCGGGAACCGACGAGACGGCGCTGAAGCGGCTGCGCAGCTTCTGGGAAGCGCTCGGATCCAAGGTCGACGAGATGGATGCGGAGCATCACGACAAGGTGCTCGCGATCGTTTCGCACCTGCCGCATATCATTGCCTACAACATCGTCGGCACCGCCGACGATCTGGAGACGGTGACGGAGTCCGAGGTCATCAAATATTCGGCCTCCGGCTTTCGCGATTTCACCCGACTTGCCGCTTCCGACCCGACGATGTGGCGCGACGTCTGCCTGCACAATCGCGATGCGATCCTCGAAATGCTGGCGCGCTTCTCAGAAGATCTCGCTTATCTGCAGCGCGCGATCCGCTGGGGTGAAGGCGACAAGATTTTCGAACTCTTCACCCGCACGCGCGCCATCCGTCGCTCGATTATCCAGGCTGGCCAGGATGTTGACGCGCCCGATTTCGGCCGCCCCCACCCGCTTGATAAGAAGTAGACTCTCGCGATGGTGGAGGTGGCGAGCGCAAGTCAGGCGGATATCGACTGGCTGGCTCGCGAGGATGCCGGTGCCGGCAAGGCGTGGGTATCGCGATGCGTGGCGCTTGGCGAATACCTGATTGCCAGGGAGTCCGGCGAGATCGTCGGCTTCCTGCGCTTCTCCCGCTTCTGGGGCAGGGTTCCCTATATGGAGATGATCCGCGTTCTGCCCGGCAATCGCCGGTCGGGCGTCGGCACCGCACTGTTTCTCGCCTGGGAAGCGGCCATGCGTGGCGATGGCGCCCGGCTGCTGATGACGTCGATCGAATGCGACGAGAGCCGGCCGCAGGACTGGCATCGCCGCAACGGATTTACCGAAACGGGCGCGATCGAGTTGCTTGGCCTGCAATCGGTGCCTGAGGTGTTCTTCACCAAACGGATTGATTAGATCGGCGGGATCTGACCGAGCGGAATGAAGCCGCCGACGGTGGCATTGCCGCGGTCGACGACGAGATCGACCGAGACCTTGTCTCTGCCGCCGGCCAGCGCCTTCAACATCTTCGTCGCCGTGTTGATGGTCGAGGCAATATCCGGGAAGGCCTGTTTCAGGCTATCGCCCCAGGGGCCGAGTCGTTCGATTTCCAGCTTGAATTTTCCGGAGAGGAAGCCTTGCTCGTCGAAGGAAAAGGGGCCGGTGAGCGTCATCACCTTACCGTCGCCGATGTCGGCGACGATGCGACGCAGTTCGCCGGCAGAACCATTGAGGCCGTTCGGGTCGCTGCCGTCAATCAGGCCGGCTTTGCCGGCGATCGTGAGATCGATACTGGCGGAGAGTTTCGGGAAGAGTTGCGGCCAGTCCTTGATCGCGGTGTTCGCATCCTGCACCGAGATTGCGCCGTCGAGATCGGCGCCGTTCTGGCGCAGGTGAATTTCGGTGCGAGCCGCATCGAAGCTGATGGTCTGACCGGTATAGGAGGAGACTGCCGTCGCCTTAAGACCCTTGATGACGGTGGAGCTGTGATCAACGCCCTGCAGCTTGGTCGTCAGGCTCGCCTGCAGATTCGTCCACTGAGCCGAAACCGAAAGGCCGTTTGTGGTGCGGATTTCGGCCGGCGAATCGAGCTCCCAGACGATATGGCTCGGCGCATAGACCTGCGCGGCGGAGCGCAATGCGCCGAAGGTGGCGGAGACGCCGTTGACATTGTCGTCGACATCGACCTTGGAGCAAAACAGACCGATGCGGAAGGGATAGCCGCGGAATTCGATATCGGAGCATTCGCCGGTGACGCCTGCCTGATCGCGCGGCGCGATTGCTTTCAACACCGTCGTTTTCAAAGCCGATGCGGCATAGAACCAGCCGCCGGTATAAAGGGCGATCACCAGGAGGATGCCTCCGCCCAGCAACCAGAATTTCTTGCTGTTGCCGGTTTGGCTGCTGCCGGATCGGCTTGACGCTGCCATGATGTTCTCCAATGGTGAATCGCAAAGTGATTCCGGTCTGGCGTGCGATATGGACGAATTTTGGGTGTTTGGCTACGGCTCGCTTATGTGGAATCCGGGCTTCGAGTTCCTGGAGCGGGCAGAAGCTCTGGTGCATGGTTACCGGCGTTCGCTGTGCGTCCGATCCTTCGTTCATCGCGGCACGCGCGACAATCCGGGCCTGGTTCTCGGCCTCGACAGGGGTGGAGCATGCCGCGGCATGGCGTTCCGTATTTCGGCGCACAAATGGGACGAGGTGATCGAATATCTCCGTGCCCGCGAACTCGTCACCAATGTCTATCTGGAGCGCCGGGTTCGGCTGCAGTTTGCCGGCGGTCGCCGAACGGAAGCGGTTACCTACATCGCTGATCGCGACCACGAGCAATATGCCGGTACGCTCGATGCGCTTGCGGCCGCGCGGGTTGTGAACGAGGCCAGAGGACAGTCAGGCCCGAACGATGCCTATGTCTTCAACACGCTTGAGCACCTGAAACAGATGGGCATTCGCGACCCATGGCTGGAGCAGGTCGGCAACGAGGTGGAGCGGCTGCGGGCCGGCTGATCAGGCCGTCGCCGCCGTCACTTTGCGCAACTCGGTCAGCCGAGCGACCGCTGTTGGCGGCAACGGCAGATGCGGATTACGGTCGACGGTGTCGATGAGGAGCTCGTCGCTTGCCCGTTCCGTGACCTCGATCAGATGAGCGAAGAAGGCATCGGGATCCATTCCCGGCATGATCGGCGGCAGGATCCTGACCTTGAAATGGCCGGGATAGCGGCGGACGCTCCGCCGCGGCCAGAAGAGGCCGGGATGCATGGCAACCGGCACGACGGGAATGCCAAGATCGCGGTACATGCGGGCGATGCCGTATTTATAGACCGGCTCCGCCCCCGGCGGGCGGCGGGTGCCCTCAGGATAGATGATCAGCTGACGGCCGGTCGAAAGCTCTTCCTTGGTGCGTTTCAGCACTTCTACCATCACCTTGCCGCGGGCGCCGCGGTCGACCGGGATCATGCGCTGCTTCTTCGCATACCAGCCAAAGAGCGGAATCCACATCAGCTCGCGCTTCAGGATGTAGACCGGATCCTTGAGATTGGGCAGCAGCGCATAGGTGTCCCAGAAGGACTGGTGCTTCGGCGCCAGGATAAAACTGCCCTCAGGCAGGTTCTCCAGCCCCTCGATCTCGAAGGTCGTGCCGACGATCATGCGCATCAGCCAATGGTTGGAGCGCGCCCAATTCTTCGGAATCGCATAGGCCGTCAGCCGCGGCACCACGAAATAATAGGGCGAGAGCACGATCATCCGGATGATGAGATTGGCGTAGAAGATCGTGTTGAAGAGGACGGAACGCAGGGCGATCATAAAATTATCCCGAGGCAGGCTCATGCGACCGGCCTACACGATATTGCCGGTCATAAAAAGCGTTTGATGCGGCCTCGATGCAAAAGCTCAGTCTGCGGCGGATACGCTTGCCGAGCGCAGTCCGGTGTGACGGCCGAAGCCGGTGATATTTCGGGCGCCTGTTAACAGCACCTTTGCATATTCGGCGAGCATGACGCGCATCGCGTTCGGGTCGGTAAACCAGTTGCGGGTCTTCAGATCCGAATTGACCACCGGATAGGGGATGAACTCGATGTCCGGATCGACATAGGAGAGTTCTGCGAGGCTGCGCGGCATGTGATAATTGTTGGTGACGACGAGAACGCTTCTGTATCCCCTGGCGTGGATCCAGTTGGAGGTTTCCTCGGCGTTGCCGATCGTATCTATTGCATCATGGCCGATATCGACGCAGCAGGAGAAAAGATCGGCCGGGCCTTGCGTCATCTTGCGAATCTGCGCCGGCGTCGTCGTCGGGTGGACACCGGAGATCAGCAGTCGTTTGCCCGCCCCCTTCTGCAGCAGTTCCACGGCCTGGTCGATGCGCTGGTAGCCACCGGTCAGCACGACGATCGCGTCTGCCTTGGGCTCGACCGGTGGCTTGAGCGTGGTTACGGAATCGGCAAACCGCAGGAAGCCGCCGAACACCAGGGCGATTGCCAGAACGCAGCCAAAGCCGCCCCAGCGCAGCAGGCGGCGGATCGGACCGCGCCGCGGCGGCAGGCCCGCCGGACGATCAAGCTCCGGGTCCTGCCGAATCGGATTGCGTGTCGTATCGCCCATGGTCATGAATCGTGATTATACGCTGATTGCGGCGCGGAACAGACGCTTTCACGATAAAACGGCATGGCACGATCAACTTGCGATGCCGTCGGTGCGTGTCGGGTCCGAACGCAATGTATCGATTTCATAGATCGTCCGCATGACGGTCAGCCGCGCCGTGACGGTCGTCAAGAGCGCGATGACGATCATCGTCGCGAAGATGCCGGCATAACCGAGTACGCCGACGGAGAAGGTGCCGAATAGCGCCGTCGCCTGATCCGTCTCCGGCGTGGCCAGCGTGCGGCTCTGCCAGAAGCCGGCGGTGGCGAAGAAAAGAGCCGCAAGCGCGCTGCCGATCGCCGAGCCCTTGAGACTGATCTTCAGAAAATGCTTCTGAAATTCAGTAGCGACGAAGGAGCTCTCGGCACCGACGAAATGCAGCACTTCGACGATGTGGCGGTTGCCCGACAGCGCGCCGCGCGTGGCGAAGACGACGGTCAGCACCATGGCCGAGAAAACCAGGAGCAGGACGCCGGTGCCGATCAGCACCGTCGTGTGCGCCATGGAGACCAGCCGGTCGACCCAGGTGCGATGATCGTCAAGGCTCGCCTGCGGGATGCTGTCCTTCAGGAGGCCCCGCATCGCATCGAAATCCGGCGGATTGTTTTCGTCGATGGTGATGACGACGAGACGGGGAACAGGCAGATCCTTGAGATCAAGACCAGGCCCGAGCCAGGGTTCGAGCAACCGGGCGGTGGCTGCCTCGTCGACGATCTGGCCGCTCTTGGTGCCGACGAAGGTCAGCGCCAGGTCGCGTGCCTGCGTCAGCGCCTTTTCCATATCGAGATTGTCGTCCGGCTTGATCTGGATGGTGATCTCGCGGGAGATCTGGCTCTCCCAGCTTGCCGCCGTCGAACGCACCATGCTGACGCCGCCGAGCGTCAGGCAGGCGAGAAAGGCCATGATCGATATGACCACCATCAGGGCATTGCCCTGGATATTGGAGGGCGGCAGGATCGGCGCGGTCGGGCGCACACGCATTTCCGGGCGCTTCTGCTGGGCGGCAGGCTGGGCCGACGCCTTCTCTCGGTTCCTGGACGGGGGCTCAGTCATAGATATCGAGATGCCCCTCCGAGAGGATCATACGGCGGGCTTCCACCTGTTCCATCAACGTCAGGTCATGGGTGGCGATCACGACCGCCGTACCAAGCCGATTGAGTTCGAGGAAAAGATTGAGCAGGCGCCTCGCCATCGGCGGGTCGACATTGCCCGTCGGCTCGTCAGCCAGCAGGACTTCCGGCCGGTCCATCAGCGCCCGGGCGATGGCGGCGCGCTGCTTCTCCCCGCCGGAGAGGACCGGCGGCAGCACGTTGATGCGTTCGCCGAGCCCGACCCATTTCAAGAGTTCCAGAACATCGGTTTTGTAGGAGCTTTCCTCCTTGCCGCGCACCCGCAAGGGCAAAGCGACGTTTTCATAGGTCGTGAGATGGTCGAGCAGGCGGAAATCCTGGAAGACGATGCCAACGCGCCGGCGCAGCAGCGGCAGTTCCGGCCGGGGAATTTCGGAAATGTCGCGCCCGAACATGCGGATCAGGCCACGTGTCGGCTGCAGCGACATGAAGAGCAGCCGCAGCAGCGAGGTTTTGCCGGCACCGGATGGGCCCGTCAGGAACTGAAAGGATTTCTTCGGAATGTCGAAGGTCAGGTCCCGGAGGATTTCCGGGCCCATGCCGTAGCGCAAACCGACATTCTCGAAGTGGATCAACGGGCAGCTCAGTCTGTTCTTGGTTTCACCGCGCGACTTGTTAACCAACACCGTTAACAGCCGGTAAATTTTGCCGGAAAGACGCCCGTTTGATGGCAATCTTTGCGAAGCATTAACCATTAAAATTTACGACTGAGGAGGATTCGTTTCAATGCCAAGATTTCTTGCGGCAGCGAAACCATGTGGACATCTGCGAGGCAGCCACCATGGAAGCATCCTCCTTCAGCCGCCGGACACCGGGCCAGGCCTATGATTTCCTGCCGCCCGAACCCGCGCGCCGCCAGTATCGTTCGACACGTCCTGCCGATATTTCCGACGCCGAATTCGTGACGGTCGGCAAGACCCGGCCGAAGGACTTCAGCTCCAGGATCCATAACGACAACAGCAGGCGCATGGCGGCAGCGCGCGCCGCACGGCCGCCGTTCCTGCTGGCGATGACTGCTTCCGCTCTGCGAAGGGCGGAATCCTGGCTGCAGCGGGCGTCGCTGCGCAGCTTCGCGGTGCTGGTACTGGCGCTTGCCGTGCTCGTTTTCGGGGTCGCAGGCGGCTTTTCCGGCCTTTCCGCCGCGGGCGCCTCCTCCGGAGCGCCGCTGCATTTCACCCATGTCACCGTGACGCCGCGTGATGCGAACGGCATGCGTGTGCTCGTCGTCAACGGCATCATCGAAAATGAAAGCGGCACGACGCAGACGGTGCATCCGATCCGCGCCGATCTGGTGGCAGACGAACGGCTGACGGCAAGCGTCGTCATTGATCCGCCCGCCGACGTCATCTATGACGGCCAAAGCCGTGGTTTTTCGGCGCGAGTCCAGCACGCCGGGGGAAAATTGCCGGAGGTTCGGCTTTCCTTCCTGCCGTAGAAATAACCGGATTCGTGATGGCTTTCCGCCACAGGGCGGGCCAATCCCGTTGATTTCATGAACGGCGAGGCTGTTTCAGGCGCGCATATGTGCTAACGGCTTACCCTTCTTTTCATGGAGCAAGCCCTTATGCCTGTCGTGCGCGGAAAAAACATCGAGCCGCTCTTCACCGCCGAGCAGATCGCGGAGCGCAATCATGCGATGGCGCGGGAGATCGCCAACGGCCCGACCAAGGACCTGCTCGTTATTGCCGTGCTCAAGGGCTCCTTCATCTTCGCCGCCGACCTGATCCGCGCCCTGCACGACACCGGGCTTGCTCCCGAGGTCGAGTTCATCACGCTGTCGAGCTACGGCACCGGCACGGTTTCCCAGGGGGTGCGCATCGTCAAGGATATCGACAGCGACGTGCATGGCCGAGACGTCCTCCTGATCGACGATATTCTCGAGTCCGGCCGGACGCTGCTCTTTGCCAAGGAGCTGCTCTTCGAACGTGGCGCGCGCAACGTGACGATCGCCGTGCTGCTCGACAAGCGGGTCAAGCGCAAGGAAAAGCTGGAGGCCGATTATGTCGGCTTCGAATGTCCCGATTACTTCGTCGTCGGTTACGGCATGGACGTTGCCTATGCATTTCGCGAACTCCCCTTCGTCGGCGTGGTGACCGGCGACGCCTGACGGAATGCGGGCGTCACGTCATTGCCGCGTGAAGACGGGTTGTTAACCATCTCGTCCATCGCTTCGCCATCTTTACCGATCGAAAAGGAAAGTCTGGTGATTTCCGTCGCGGGGCTGAAGACGGAGCAATGCACATATGGCAAGAATTCTGATTACGGAAGACGAGGATTCCCTGCGGTCTTTCGTAGCCCGGGCCTTGCGGCTCGACGGTCATGAGACCGATGAGGCGGCCGACGGCGCCGAGGGGCTGGAGAAGCTGAAGGACGGGGTCTACGATCTGCTGCTGTCGGATATCCGCATGCCCGTGATGGACGGCATCGAACTCGCCCATCAGGCGAAAGACGCCTTCCCTGCTTTGAAGATCCTGCTGATGACCGGTTATGCCGAGCAGCGCGAGCGCGCCGACGATCTTGCAGAAAAAATCATCGACGTCGTCGCCAAGCCATTTGCGCTTCCCGATATACGCAAGGCTGTCGCCCGGGCACTCGTCGCTTAAGCGCGCGGCTATCTTTGACGGCGGTATGAGGCTTACTGGATGTCCAGAAGCCGCTCGAGGTACCGCCGTTCCATTTCCTGTGGCGGATTGTTGCCGAGCTTCTCGCGGATCGCATCGAGAATTTCGCGTGCGCGCTGAACGTC
Source organism: Rhizobium sp. N621 (assembly GCF_001664325.1). Lineage (NCBI taxonomy): Bacteria > Pseudomonadati > Pseudomonadota > Alphaproteobacteria > Hyphomicrobiales > Rhizobiaceae > Rhizobium > Rhizobium sp. N621. The sequence continues at coordinate 4,068,736 of NZ_CP013495.1, read as the reverse complement.
GATTTCGTCAGGCACCTTCACGCCATCGTCGTCGATATAGCCGTTGCTCATGCGTGGCCGTCCCAACGGATCCCGGCCGTTCTGATCGCCCTGGCCGACCTGGCCGTTCGGGCCCTGTCCCTGCTGGCCCCGTTGCGCCTGCATCATCTGGTTCATCATGTCGCGGGCACCCTGGCGAAGGGCTTCCAGGGCACGGCCCTGGCTCTCGACGGCCGTGTCGCCGCGGCCCTGGCCGAGCTCGCGGCCGGCGCCGTCCATCTCGCGTTGGGCCTGGCCGAAGCCCGGGCCGGGCTTCATGCCCATTTCGCCGAGTTTCTTCTGCAATTCTCCGAGCTGCTTGCCGAGGGCATCCTGCTGGGCGCGTAACTGTTTCAGTGCTTCCCTGAGCTGCTCGGCGGTCATCTGGTCGGAAGGTTGCTGGCCCTTACCTTGCTGGCTCTGGCCTTGCTGCCCTTGCTGCTGATCCTGCGGCTCGCCATTCTCTCCCGGCATCATCTCGTCGAGCAGTGGATCGTTTTCGCCCATATCGGATTCGCCACGCTGCATACGGTCCTTGAGCTGCTGATCGAGGCGGAAGGTTTCTTCCATCAGCTTCTGCTGATCGCGCAGGATCTCGCCGAGCTTGTCGATCTGCTTGCGGGCTTCGCTGTTTTCCTGACCCTGCTGGCCCCGCTGCGGCCGGCCAGCCTGCAGGTTGTTCATCATGCGCTGCAATTCCGACAGCATCTGCTGTGCCGCGTCGCGATTGCCCGAGCGGGCGAGATTCTCGATCTGGTCCATCATCCGTTCCAGATCCTGCTGGCGCAGGATGTTCTGCGCATTCTGGTTCGGCTGCATCGTCGGGGCGTTCTGCATGCGTTCGGCAAGCTCCGTCAGATAGTCCTGCATCGCCTTGCGCAGCTCATCCATCAGCTTCTTGATCTCTTCGTCGGGCGCGTTGCGGTCCAATGCGTCGGCAAGCTTCTGCTGGGCTTCACGCAGCTTGCGCTCGGCAAGCGAAAGATCGCCGTCCTCCATGCCGAGCGCAATCTCCCAGAGATACTGGGCCGTATCCTTCAGCGCCTCCTCGCCCTTTGCCAGCTTCATGCGGGCCAAGGCCGATTCCAGCAGCAGGTAGTTGGTGAGCTTGGGGATGGTCTCCTCGGGACGGATGGTCAGCGCCTCGTTCAGCGCGATCGCCTGCGGCATCTTACGGGTATCGAGCGCGAAAACCTGCCGTTCCTCGGCGACGGCTGCGGCAAGCGGCTCGTTGAAGGGCCGCGACGGCAGCGTCATTTCGTAGGGCGGGCTGCGGCCGGTCTGGCCGGCGGCATCCTTGGCGACGAGGGTAATGCGCACCGGCTTGCCGGCAAGCGGATGTTCGGTCAGATTCCGGCTGGTCACGCCCTTGGCGTCGCGGGCGTTGCGGCGGGGAATATCCAGCCGGTACTCCGGCAGTGGATAGAGCGGCGTCGCCGCCGGATCGTTTTCCAGAGGAACGATCTCCGCATGGGCCTCCTGGACACCATAGTCGTCCTTGACGGTGAAGCCGATTTCCAGCGCGCCGTTGACGCTTGCCTTCGGCATGCCGTCAAAGGCGATTTCAGGCGCCTTGTCGGGCAGCACGTCGAAGCTCCAGCGGCGACCGTTGACCTCGAGCGCGCCGTTTTCCTCAAGCTTCATCACATGCGTCTGTGCGATGAGGGCATTGTTGGCAGGCGCGCCGGCCGTCGGCTGCTCGCCGGCAGGTGCGCTTGCCTGCTGCGGCCTTGTGTCGGTCTGTACGGCGATATCCCGCGCCTCGCCGTTCGCCTTGCGGAACACGACCTTCTCGGCCGTCTTTCCGCCGCTGACGCGCACGGTGAGACCGGAAAACTGCGGAATGCCGATCGGCGCCTGTTCGCTGCCGTCGGCGGTCAGGTAAACCGGCGCGCGACCGGTATAAGAGGGCGGCGTCACCCAGGCGTCGATGCGCACCGCCGGATCGACCGCCACCTGCTCGGGCGCTGACTGCAATGCGTCACTGACCGAGCCGCCGTTGAGCGACAGCGAATAGCCAAAAGCGGTGACGAGCAGCAGAGCAGGGATGGCGCGCAGGGCGAAGCGGTCATGTGCGGCGATATCAGGCTGCGGCATGCCGGCATCGAGTGCTGCGATCTTTTCGGCCATGCGCACTTGGTGCTCACGCCAAAGTGCCCGCGAAAAGGGCGTGTTGTAGGCGGGCTCGTCTTCCTGGACCGAAACTGGCTGGTGCGGCAGGCCATTGCGCTCTTCCAGCATGCGATCGGCTTCAGCGGTTTTCGGCCAGCGCAGATGGCGGAAGGGGACAAGCGAGACGAGGAACGCCGCGGCAAAGGCGATCAGCAGCAAGATGCGCAGCCAGTCCGGCACGTTGCGGAAGATGCCGAACCAGGAGGCCGAGAGATAAATGGCGACGATGCAGAGGACCGGCATCAGCAGCGGCAGCAGTTGCTCGAAGAAGAGCACGGTGCGCGCCAGCAGGCGTTTTGTCGTTACCAGCCGGGCAAGCGAGGGGCGGAGCGCGAATGCACCCTTCCTCTGCCTTGAGGGGCTTGTCATCGGTCCGGTCTCCGCGATCTGGCGTTCTGGTACAGAGGGCGCTTCCGGCGATTGCGGGGCAATACGCTCATGAACGAAAGGATAACACTCTTTGTGGCGAAGGCGAGGGCGAACGGGCAGGAATACCGCCTTTTCACGTTTATTCGCCGAAAAGTGATGTTGCTGCTAAAGCGCGTCGTGGTCTTTCAGATTCGCTTCTTGCGCTTTAACTCTTTGTTTTACGCCTGTCGTTATCGAAAAACCGTTTCACACTTTTGCGCAACATGCTCTAGTCGAGCCAGGCCGGAACGGAATCGAGGCTGATCAGCTCGGCATAGGTCCTGCGCGGGCGAATCACATGAAAATCGCTGCCCTTGACCAGAACCTCGGGCACCAGCAGACGGCTGTTATAGGTGCCGGCCTGGACGGCCCCATAGGCGCCGGCAGTGCTGACGGCCATAAGGTCGCCGGGCTTCGGCATCGCCATTTCGCGGTCGAGCGCCAGATAATCGCCGGTCTCGCAAACGGGGCCGACCACATCGGCGCGGATGCGCGGCGCGTTTGCCGCCGAAATCGTCACCGGACGGATTTCGTGATAGGCCTCGTAGAGCGTCGGGCGAATGAGGTCGTTCATCGCACCGTCGACGATGACGAAAGTCTTCTCGCCGCCGTCCTTCACATAAAGAACTTCGGTGACGAGAATGCCGGCATTGCCGACGATCAGGCGACCGGGTTCGGTGACGATCTTGCAGTTCAGACCGCGCAGCTGGTTCTTGACGATCGCCGCATAGGCATCGGGCAGCGGCGGCGGATTGTTGTCATCCTTATAGGGAACGCCGAGGCCACCGCCGATATCGACGTGATGGATGGCGTGGCCGTCGGCACGCAACGTGGCGACGAGATCGCGCAGCAGCTTGAAGGCGTCGTCGAAGGGCTGCAGCTCGGTGATCTGGCTGCCGATATGCATGTCAATGCCGGTGACATCGATCCCCGGCAGCTTGGCGGCATGGGCATAGATGGCGCGGGCTCGATCCCAGGAAATGCCGAACTTATTTTCCTTCTTGCCAGTCGAGATCTTCGCATGCGTCTTGGCATCGACATCCGGATTGATGCGGAAGGAGACCGGTGCTCTCTTGCCGGCGTTGACGGCGCGCTGGTTGAGGATCTCGAGCTCAGGCTCAGATTCGACATTGAAGCAGTAGATGCCGGCCTCTAGCGCGAAATCCATCTCCTGCGGCGTCTTGCCGACGCCGGAAAACATGATGCGGTTCGCCGGAATGCCGGCAGCAAGCGCACGGCGCAGTTCGCCTTCCGAGACGACGTCGATGCCGGCGCCGAGGCGTCCCAAGGTCTTCAGCACGGCTTGGTTCGAGTTCGCCTTCATCGCGTAGCAGACCATCGAGTCGACATCGGCGAAGGCTTCGGAGAAGACGCGATAGTGGCGCTCCAGCGTTGCGGTGGAATAGACATAGAACGGCGTACCGACCGCCTTGGCGATCTCGGGAACGGGGACGTTCTCGGCGTAAAGGATGCCGTCGCGGTAATCGAAATGGTTCACGGGGCGCGCGCCTTAAAGGAGGGGGTCAAGAAGGAAGGGCTTATCGACGGTGCCGGGCTGTTTCGTCGGCTTGGAAACGTCGCCTTCCTTCGTCGCCGCAGCACTCGGCGGATCGAGATCGCCCTTGCGTCCGCATCCGGCAACGGCAAGGCCGATGACGGCGAGCACCGCCGTCAGGCGGATGAGGTGCGGCAAGCTCTTCTGCATGGATATCCTCTTGTGCGGCGTATGGCTGATATCTTCATATCGAACGACGGGATCTTCATAGCGAAGTTTATCCGCCTTGTGCACCCTGATTGTTGGACGGCATTTCCGCGCTTGCAGGAAGGGGGAGACGGCTTTCACCCGCCCGATCTCTCTCAATTGCGGGCGCGCCAGAAGGCGATCTGCTTGCGCACTTCAGAGGGCGCCGTGCCGCCGAAGCTCTTGCGGCTGGCGACCGAGGCTTCCACCGTCAACACGTCATAGACCTTGTCGGTGATTGCGGAATGAATCGCCTGCAGGTCGGAGAGCGGCAGCTCGGCAAGATCGCAGCCCTTGCTTTCGGCGAGCGCCACGGCGCGGCCGGTGACGTGATGGGCGTCCCGGAAGGGCAGGCCTGCTTCGCCCACCAGCCAGTCGGCAAGATCGGTCGCCGTCGAAAAGCCGGAGCCGGCCGCCGCCTTCATGCGCGCTGTGTTGACGGCCATGTCGCGCACCATGCCGGTCATGGCGGCGATCGCCAGCTCCAGGCTCTCGGCTGCGTCGAAGACCTGCTCCTTGTCTTCCTGCATATCCTTGGAATAGGCGAGCGGCAGGCCCTTCATGATCGTCAGCAAGGCGATCAGCGAGCCGTTGATACGGCCGGTCTTGGCGCGCACCAGTTCGGCGGCATCGGGGTTCTTCTTCTGCGGCATGATCGAGGAGCCGGTCGAGAAGGCGTCGGATAGACGCACGAAACCGAATTGCGGCGTCGACCAGATGACGATCTCTTCCGCGAGGCGCGACAGATGCATGCCCGTAATCGCGGCGATCGCCAGGAACTCGATGGCGAAGTCGCGGTCGGAGACCGTATCGATGGAATTGCGGGTGGGCTCGCGGAAACCCAGTGCCTTGGCCGTCATGTGGCGGTCGATCGGATAGCCGGTGCCGGCCAGCGCAGCCGCGCCGATCGGGCTTTCGTCCAGATGTTCGATCGCGTGGCGCACGCGCGAACGGTCGCGGCCGAACATTTCGACATAGGCCATGCAGTGATGGCCGAAGGTGACGGGCTGGGCAGTCTGCAGATGGGTGAAGCCCGGCATGACGCTTTCGGCATGTTCCTCGGCGCGGTCGAGGAAGGCGGCAATCAGGCCGGTCAGCATCTTCTCGGTCTTCTCAAGCTCTTCCTTCACCCAGAGGCGGAAGTCGAGCGCCACCTGGTCGTTGCGCGAGCGGGCGGTGTGCAGGCGGCCGGCGGCCGGTCCGATCAGCGTTGCCAGGCGCGCTTCGATGTTCATATGGATGTCTTCGAGCCGGCGCGAGAATTCGAAATTGCCGCTTTCGATTTCTGACAGGATCGTGTTTAGCCCGTGAACGATCTTGTCCTTATCGTCCGATGAAATGATGCCCTGATGGGCGAGCATCGTCGCATGGGCGACGGAACCACGGATATCCTGGGCGAATAGCTTCTTGTCGAAACCGATCGAGGCATTTATCTCCTCCATGATCGCGTCCGGGCCGGAAGCGAAACGCCCGCCCCACATCTGGTTGGAGGATTTGGTGTCCGTGTTGTTCTCGGCCATAAGATGCCCGTCCTGGAGAATGAAATGACGACGAAAAAACCCTTCGGCCTGCCGTCCGGAAAACTGATCGCAATCGCCGCCGTCGCAGGTGTCGTTGCAGGTGCGGCAGCGGTATACGTGAAGGAGACGGGCATTGGCAATGGCATCGGCAGCAGCGCTTCGGCCGAATGCCCGTTGGCAAAGGGGCGCGCCGCCAATCTGACGCCGCTCATGAAGGGTCAGGTCGCCGCCATGGTTGCCGCCAACGAGCCGCGCAAACTGACCACGGTGTCCTTCAACGGACCGGATGGCAAACCGCTGACGCTCGACCATTTCGCCGGCAAGACCGTGCTGCTCAATCTCTGGGCGACATGGTGCGTGCCCTGCCGCGAGGAGATGCCGGCGCTGAACGCTCTGGAAAAGGAGATGGGCAGCGACAAATTCCAGGTCGTGCCGGTCAATATCGACACTGGCGACGATGAAAAGCCGAAGACTTTCCTTGCCGAGACCGGTGTCGATGCGCTGCAGCTTTACCGCGACAATACGATCGGCGTCTTCAACAGCCTGAAGAAGGAAGGTCTCGCTTTCGGCCTGCCGGTGACGCTGTTGCTCGACGACAAGGGCTGCCTGATTTCCGCCATGAACGGGCCTGCCGCCTGGGACAGCGAAGATGCAAAGGCGCTGATCAAGGGCGCAATCGGGTCGTGAGGATATCAGTCCCCATCGCCTCTTATGAGGAAGACGCCTGCGAGTCCGATCAGGACGCAACATTGCAGCAGGAACATGGGTGTTTCGGTCGACATGGCATTCCTCCGTTCCCGGTAAGGAAAGCATTTCGCGGGCGTGCGGTCCATTCGCCCTTTCTGATGATGTCTGCTTACCGCGTCGGGACGGGCACTTCGCCACGATAATCGTAGAAGCCGCGGCCGGATTTGCGTCCGAGCCAGCCGGCTTCGACATATTTCACCAGCAGCGGGCAGGGGCGATACTTCGAGTCCGCCAGGCCGTCATGCAGCACCTGCATGATCGACAGGCAGGTGTCGAGGCCGATGAAATCGGCAAGCTGCAGCGGCCCCATTGGATGGTTGGCGCCGAGCTTCATCGCCGTATCGATGGCGTCGACGGTGCCGACACCTTCGTAGAGCGTATAGATCGCCTCGTTGATCATCGGCAAGAGGATGCGGTTGACGATGAAGGCTGGGAAGTCCTCGGCGACGGTGACGGTCTTCTCCAGCGAGCCGACGAACTCCTTGGCGGCGGTGAAGGTCTTCTCATCGGTTGCAATGCCGCGCACCAGCTCGACCAGCTTCATCACCGGCACCGGGTTCATGAAGTGTATGCCCATGAAGCGCTCGGCGCGGTCGGTGGCGGCGGCAAGACGGGTGATGGAAAGCGAAGAGGTGTTGGTGGCCAGCAGCGCTTCCGGCTTCATCACCGGACAAACCTGGCTATAAATCTTGCGCTTGACGCTTTCGTCCTCGGTGGCCGCCTCGATGACGAGATCGGACGGGGCGAGATCGTTGACATCGGCGGAGCCTGATATGCGCGACAAAGTCGCCTTGCGCTCCTCGTCGGTCATCTTGCCGTTCGTCACCAGGCGGGCGAGATTGCCGTTGATGGTGGCGAGGCCGGATTCGATGCGGTCCTGCGAGAGATCGTAGATGTGAACCCTGTAACCTGCGGCGGCCGAAACATGCGCGATGCCGCAGCCCATCTGGCCGGCACCGATAATACCAATATTCTTCAACACCGCATTCATCTCCAAACCCCCGCTCGGCAGTCGCCCCCGCGGTGCCGTATTATATTAGCAATACTGCCGGACGAAAGATCGCCCGGCAGTAAGTAGTAGACCGATAAAAGACAATTTTCCAGTCATTCGCAAGTGCGAAAGAAAGGCATTTGCCTCGCTCAGAGCGCCTTTTCCAATTCCGGCAGGGCGTCGAACAGATCGGCGACGAGGCCGTAGTCGGCGACCTGGAAGATCGGCGCCTCCTCGTCCTTGTTGATGGCGACGATCACCTTCGAATCCTTCATGCCGGCCAAGTGCTGGATGGCCCCGGAGATGCCGCAGGCGATATAGAGATCGGGCGCCACCACCTTGCCGGTCTGGCCGACCTGCCAGTCGTTCGGGGCATAACCGGCATCGACGGCGGCGCGCGATGCGCCGACGGCGGCACCGAGCTTGTCGGCAACCGGCAGGATGACCTCTTTGAACTTCTCGGCCGAGCCGAGCGCCCGGCCGCCGGAGATGATGACCTTGGCCGAGGTCAGTTCCGGACGTTCCGAAGCCGACAGCGCATCGGAGACGAAACGCGACAGGCCCGGATCGGACACCGCCGGGATCGCCTCGACCGTTGCCGAACCGCCTTCAGCCGCGGAGGCGAAGGAGGCGGTGCGCACGGTGATCACCTTCTTGGCGTCGCTCGCCTGCACCGTCTGGATGGCATTGCCGGCATAGATCGGCCGCTTGAAGGTATCGGGGCTGACGACCTCGATGATCTCCGAGATCTGGGCGACATCGAGCAGCGCGGCCACCCGCGGCAGCACCGTCTTGCCGACCGAGGTGGCGGCCGAGACGATCGTGTCGTAGGAACCGGCGAGCGAGACGATCAGGTCGGCCAGAGGTTCGGCGAGATTGTTGGCAAGCGCGTCGCTTTCGGCGAACAGCACCTTGGTCACACCGGAAAGTTTTGCCGCCGCATCGGCCGCAGCCCTGGCAGCCTTGCCGGCAACCAGCACATGCACGTCGGAGCCGATCTGGCTTGCTGCGGTCAGTGCCTTGGCGGTCTGGTCGGAAAGGTGATTGCCGTCATGGTCGGCCAGAAGAAGAATGGTCATGATAGTTGCTCCTGTTCTTGCCCGTTACAGCACGCCGGCTTCGTTCTTCAGCTTGTCGACCAGTTCGGCGACCGACTTGACCTTGACGCCGGCCTTGCGGCCGGACGGCTCCTCGGTCTTCAGCACCTTCAGCCGCGGCGTCGTCGAGACGCCGAAATCGGCAGGAACCTTCTTGTCGAGCGGCTTCTTCTTCGCCTTCATGATGTTCGGCAGCGAGGCATAACGCGGCTCGTTCAGGCGCAAGTCGGTGGTCACGACCGCCGGCAGCTTGATCTCGATCGTCTGCAGACCGCCGTCGACCTCGCGGGTGACCGTCGCCTTGCCGTCACCGATCTCGATCTTCGAGGCGAAGGTCGCCTGGGCCGAACCGAGCAGTGCCGCCAGCATCTGGCCGGTCTGGTTGGAATCGTCGTCGATCGCCTGTTTGCCGACGATGACAAGACCCGGCTGTTCGGCATCGGCGACCGCTTTGAGGATCTTGGCGACGGCAAGCGGCTCGACCTGATCGTCGGTCTCGACCAGGATCGCCCGGTCGGCGCCCATGGCGAGGGCCGTGCGCAGCGTCTCCTCGGCCTTGGCCGGACCGATCGACACCACCACCACTTCCTCCGCCTTGCCGGCTTCCTTCAGCCGCAGCGCCTCTTCCACCGAGATCTCGTCGAACGGGTTCATCGACATCTTCACATTGGCAAGCTCGACACCCGAACCATCCGGCTTCACCCGGATCTTCACGTTGTAGTCGACAACCCGTTTGACGGGCACGAGAATCTTCATGGGGGCCTTCCTTCAAGAGAAACTGGTTTCACGAGTTTTTTGGAAAATGCGCGCTCAGGCGCCGCTTCGATTGTCGAATGGCGACATGGATACGCGTTTTTCCTCCAAATACAACGCTTGCATGACGCCGGCGGGGAATCGCCGCGGCAATATATGGACGTTTACGTACACGTCAACATATTGATCAGCGCCGGCCCCGGCCCCAGGGAAGACGCTGCTCGTTGCGGCCGCCCGTGGCGGCCGCAACGGCGCCGGCTTCATCCCTCACGGCGCGGGGCGTTACGATTTCCCGGTCGAAGAGCGGCACGCCCGGACGGCGCAGGACGAGGATCAGCAGGGCACCGACGAGGATGCCGCCGACATGGGCGCCCCAGGAAACATCGCCATGCGGCGCAATCGCCAGCATGAAGAATTGCTGTCCGATCCACAAAAGCAGCGGCACGAAGGCGGGCAGGGGCAAGGGCACACGCAGGAACACCAGCACCCAGACCCTGACGCGCGGATGCAGCATGACATAAGCGGCAATGACGCCAGAGATCGCCCCGGAAGCGCCGACCAGCGGCGCTTCCGACGTCGTCGTCAACAGACCGTGGCAAAGGGCGCCGGCAGCCGCGGAGAGGAGGTAGAATAGCAGGAAGCGCATATGCCCCATCGCATCCTCGACATTGTCGCCGAAGACCCAGAGGAAGACCATGTTGGAGGCCAGATGCCAGAAACCCGCATGGACGAAGGCATAGGTGAGATAGGTCAGCGGCTCCGGCACGATTTCCAATCCCTGTGCCAACTGCGCGTGGCCGAAGGCGATCGCCGGAATAAAGCCGAGACCAACCGTCGTCGCTTGGGCAGCCAGTTCGCTCTCCAGACTGGTGAAGAGCCAGACCGCGACATTCAGGATGATCAAGGACAGGGTCACCCACTGGACCTTGATATGCTTCAGAGTATTGGCATCGTGAAGTGGTATGAACATAAGGCCCCCCGGCGATCGTGATCGCGGCAAACCTATCTGTTTTTTCCCGGAACCCAAAGCACATCCGCACGACCCTGGTCATTTGCATGACGGGCCGCGACGAAGAGGAAATCCGAGAGCCGATTGATATATTTCATCGCGGTTTCGCCGACGATCTCCCCGTCCGTGCGCGCAAGCGTGACCATCAGGCGCTCGGCCCGGCGCGCGATCGTGCGGGCGAGATGCAGATGGGCGGCAGCCGGGCTGCCGCCCGGCAGGATGAAGGATTTCAGCGGATCCAGATCGGCGTTCAGCCGGTCGATATCGCATTCGATCCGCTCGACCTGCGTCTCGACGATCCGCAACGGCTCGTAGACCGGGGGCTCGCCGGTGTCGGGAGTGGCGAGATCGGCGCCGAGGTCGAAGAGATCATTCTGGATCGACATCAGCATCGCGTCGAGCTCGGGCAAGCCTGTCGTGTGAAGCCGCGCCAAGCCGATCGCGGAATTGGCCTCGTCGATCGTGCCGTAGGCGGCGACGCGCAGGTCGTCCTTCCTTCGGCGCCGGCCAGCGGCCAGTCCAGTCGTGCCGTCGTCGCCGGTTTTCGTGTAAATCTTGTTGAGCTTCACCATGCCGCACCGCCTGTCAGGGGGAGGGCGGCCGCCTCTGCCCAACCTCCGTGCTCGGGCTTGACCCGAGCATCCACACCGCATCCGTCGGCGGTTAGGAGGATGGGTCCTCGGGTCAAGCCCGAGGACGACGGAAGGTGAGGTTGGCCTTTTCGCCAAACCGGCCCCGGCATACTGACGCACACCGCGTCAGGGTGCTTCCTCGAGCCAGCGCTTGCCTCACCTCCCTCATTCCTGTGCTCGTCACAGGAATCCAGTGCGCCCAAGTCCTTGGGCGCGGGAGACTTCTTCAATGGCAGGCTATGGTCATTCACGGCGCGAACTCGCCGTGGCTGGATTCCTGTGACGAGCACAGGAATGAGGGAGGATATGTTTGCGTGCGTCATTAAAATCCCCGTTCCATGGTCCCTCAGCTCGGACGGCCGCCGCCGGTGATCCAGAGTGTGATCATAATCAGGACGACGGCGATTGCCTGCAACAGAACACGAAGCTGCATCAGCTTGTTGGAAAGGTTGGCATCACCGCCCTTCATCATGTTGAAGAGGCCGCGGATCAGCACGAGGGCGACGAGGCCCATGACGATGATTGCAAGGATATAGGTGGCCGTGGACATGGCATTCAACTTTCTCGATCAATCGGTCCAGCGCATCAGATTGTAGAAGAGGTCCGCCGGAAGCAGCCGCTTCAGGAGCATGCCCTGTTTAGCCGGAGTCGTTACAGGATAATGTGGCCTTGGTCTTTTCGAGTTCAATGCGTGTTTCAATACCGAGTAGACCGCGTCCGGACCAAGTTTGTGGCGGTTGACCGGCCCGGAGCCGTCAAGCCTCGCCAACTGTCTGGCATAATCGGCTGCGTGCGGCGAATTCTCGAGATCGATATTTTCCTTGATCTTTGCGAGCGCGTTGGCGGTGAAACGCGTGGCGATCGGCCCGGGCTCGATCAGGCTCACATGGATGCCGCTGCCGTAGAGTTCCATGCGCAGGGTGATGCTGAGGCCCTCGAGGGCAAATTTCGAGGCAGTATAGGCACCGCGATAGCGATAGGGAACCAGGCCGAGAATGGAGGAGCATTGCACAATCCGTCCGCGACCATGTTTGCGCATCGACGGAATGAGCTGCCGCGTCAATTCGTGCCAGCCGAAGAAGTTCGCTTCGAACTGCGCCCGCAACGCCGCCGTCGACAGATCCTCGACGGCGCCAGGCTGGCCATAAGCACCGTTGTTGAAGAGCGCGTCGATGCGGCCGCCGCTGCGATCGAGGACCGCGGCTACCAGGTCGGAGATGGTGTCGGCTCTGGCATAGTCCATCACGAAAACTTCGATGCCGTCGGTTTCCAGTGCCGGCAGATCATCGGCTTTGCGCACCGTCGCAAAGACACGCCAGCCATCGGTTTTCAGCGCTCGGGCGCAGTAAGCGCCGATGCCGGAGGAACAGCCGGTGACGACGATTGTGCGCTGTTCCGCCATGGAATGATTCCTGTACAAAATGGGACTCGTTTCCCATATTCGACCAGAGGATACAATCTGGAAGCCGGGGACGGAATGCGGAAGGTGCTGCGCACGAGCTACGACGTGGTCTATGACGCGATCTGTCACATGGTCGAGGACGATGGCTTTGCAATGGCGAGCCACGTGGCGCTGTCGAGCCTGCTCGCAGTTTTCCCATTCCTGATCTTCGGTACCGCACTTGCAAGCTTCCTCGGCGCCGATCAGTTTTCCTCCACCGCCATTCACCTGATCTTCGACACCTGGCCGGAAGCGATCGCCAAGCCGCTCGCCGACCAGGTGCTCCAGGTCCTGACCATTCAGCGCGGCGGGCTGCTGACGATCTCGGTGCTGGCGGCGGCCTATTTCGCTTCGAACGGCGTCGAAGCGCTGCGCATCTCGCTCAACCGTGCCTATCGGGTGCAGGAAACGCGGCCGTGGTATTTCACCCGCCTCGCCAGCCTCGGCTATGTGCTGATTGCCGTCATCATCTTCGCGGCGATCAGCATCCTGCTGGTGGCGGTGCCATTGGCTCTCGACTATGCCCGGAAGTGGCTTCCGCTGTTTGCCGATACGCTCGACGTCGTCTTCAGCTGGCGCATCTACGGCACGCTTGTCGTGCTCACCGTCGGCCTGCTGGTCATGCATCTGTGGCTGCCGGCCGGCAAGCGGCGGGTGTTCGACGTCATTCCCGGCGTGCTGCTGACGCTGCTTCTGTGGCTGGCCGGTGCGTTGGTCTTTGCCTATTATCTCGCGACCTTCGCCAATTATACCGCGACCTATGCCGGTCTCGCCTCGGTGATGATCGTGCTGATCTTCCTCTACATGGTCGGCGTCATCTTCATCATCGGCGCAGAGATCAACGCGGCGCTGATCAAGTTCCGCGTTTTCCGGATGTTCTCGCACACACTTTCGATCGTCGGCAGAGAGCGTGTCAAACGGCGGTCAGAGCCCGACGAGGCGGCGAATATCGGCCCCTGACATGCCCTGGGCACGCAATTCGGCAAGGCCGCTGTCACCTTCGCTTTTCGAAAGCTTGCGGCCATCGGTATCGAGAATGAGACGATGGTGGTGATAGAGGGGCTGCGGCAGGCCGAGCAGCACCTGCAGCAGCCGGTGCACCGATGTAGCGTGGAAGAGGTCGAGCCCGCGTACGACATGAGTGACGCCCTGCAGCGCATCGTCGACGACCACCGAAAGATGATAGCTCGAGGGGGCATCCGAGCGAGACAGGATGACGTCGCCCCAGACGTCGGGTTCGGCGGCGATCTCGCCTGTCCTGCCGTCGCCGGTTTCGGTCCAGAACAGCAGTTCGCCGATCAGGTCGAGCGCCTTGCGCATATCGAGCCGCCAGGCATGTTTTTTGCCCGAAGAAAGAATATCCCGCCATTCGGCCTCGGACCGCTCGCGATCAATCGGCGGATAATGCGGCGTGCCATCGGGGTCGCGCGGCCAGGACTGGCCCGTTACCTCGTAGGCGGAGACACACGCCTTCACCTCGCCGCGTGTCAAGAAGGCCGGGTAGACCAGGCCGCGCTCGATCAATGCGTGGAGCGCCGCCTGATATTCCGGGAAATGTTCCGACTGGCGCCGCACCGGGCTTTCCCAGTCGATAGCAAGCCAGTCGAGATCCCTCAGGATGCCGGCCTCGAATCTGGGGGTGCAGCGCGTCTGATCGATATCCTCGATGCGCAGCAGAAGGCGGCCATTTTCGGCTTCGGCCATGTCGCGGTTCAAAAAGGCCGACAGTGCATGGCCGAGATGCAGCGATCCGTTGGGACTCGGCGCAAAACGAAAGACAGGTTTTTGACGCTCGCTCGTGGTCATGCTTTCTTCTGCCACGGATTTTGGTTTGGAACCACTGGGAGGACGCGGTGCAGATCATCCGCAACGACGATGACGTCAGGCTGGGGCTCGAAGCGCTGCTTCGCCTCGATCCGCGCCTTGCACCGATCGCCGCGGATGTAGGCCCCCTTCCGCTGCGGCTGCGCGAAGCCGGTTTTGCTGGCCTTGCCCATATCATCGTATCGCAAATGGTCTCGCGCGCCAGCGCCGAGGCGATCTGGCGGCGCATGCTGCCGGCGGATGGTCCGCTGACGGCGGAAGCTTACTTGCTGCTTCACCCCGAGGCATGGCGGGAATTCGGCCTGTCGCGCGCCAAGGCCGAGACGCTGACGCGGATCGCTGAAGCGGTTGCCTTCGGCCGCCTCGATCTTTCCGGGCTCTGCCTGAAGCCGCCGGGCGACGCGCTCGGCGAACTGACGGAGCTGAAGGGCGTCGGCCCGTGGACGGCGGAGGTCTATCTGATGTTCTGCGGCGGCCACGCCGATGTCTTTCCGGCCGGTGATGTCGCGCTGCAGAATGCCGTCGGTGTCGCGCTCGGACTTGCGGCGCGGCCGCAAGCGAAGGCGCTTGCCAAGCTTTCGCAGGTCTGGTCGCCGTGGCGCTCGGTGGCAGCCCGGCTTTTCTGGGCCTATTACGCCACGAAAATGCGTCGTGACATGGTGCCGGTCGGCTGATCGGCCACACTCTTTAAATTGCCTTTATCCTCTGAATTTATTGGACTTCACAATCCTGTAACAACCGGCCTAATATACAGGTGCAGATGCCGAATCGATCAGGAGAGTCCCTTGACGATTGCAGTCTCCCCGCAGGCCCTGCCGGCGCTCGTCCTGAACGCCGACTACCGGCCGCTGAGTTATTATCCCTTGTCGCTCTGGTCCTGGCAGGACGCGATCAAGGCGGTCTTCCTCGACCGTGTGAACATCATCGCGGAATATGAACACTCGGTCTCCTCACCGAGCTTTTCAATGCGGCTTCCGAGTGTCGTGTGCCTGAAGACTTACGTTCAGCCATCGCGCAATCCGGCTTTCACCCGGTTCAACGTCTTCCTGCGCGACCGGTTCGAGTGCCAGTATTGTGGTTCTCATGACGACCTGACTTTTGACCACGTCATCCCGCGTGCCCATGGCGGCGAGACGACCTGGGAGAATGTCGTGGCAGCCTGCTCGCCCTGCAATCTGCGCAAGGGCAGCAAGCTTCCGAAGCAGGCGGGCATGTTCCCGGCGCAGAAGCCCTATCAGCCGACGGTGCAGGATCTGCACAATAACGGCCGGCTGTTTCCGCCCAACTATCTGCATGAAAGCTGGCTAGACTATCTCTACTGGGATACCGAACTGCAGCCCTGATAGGCTCGCCTCACGCAGATTTGCGGACGCCGACGAAGGCGAAAGCTGCGAGCAGAATGCCGGCGATCACGTTCCAGCCTGCAAAAGAGAGGCCAAGCACCCTGAGCGCCGCATCGGTGCAGGATGGGCCTTTGATCGTATTGAGCTCAGTGAGCAGATCGCCGGCATTGCTCGTCATGCTGTTTGCAGTCGTCGAGCAGGTCGCCGGCCCCGGCCAGAAATGCCATTCCACGCCAGCGTGATAGACGCCCATGCCGGCCGTCACCAGCATCAGGATGCCGGCAGCAAGCAGCATTGCGCGGGAAATCCAGTTCGGCAGACCGGCAAGCTCGCAGATGGCAGCGAGAATGGCGATCGGGATGGCATAATAATAGGGCTGGCGCTGCAGCAGGCAGAGTGCGCAGGGAATATAGCCGCCGATATACTGGAAGCCGAGCGCGGCACCGACCACCGCCGCCATGCCGATAGCGAGCAATATGGAATAGGTAAAGCCGGGGCGGGCGAGCGGCGAGGAAACAGTCATGGCGGAACTCCGCAAAGTGGGCCTAGTGAGCGAAAGAGCGGTAGCCGACATATAGCACGATCACCGCACCAGCACCGATGCCGACGATCTGGCCGAGGCGCTTTTCGATGAAATGCCGGATCGGCTCGCCGTAGCGGCGCAGCAGCCAAGCGAGGAACAGGAAACGCGCGCCGCGCGCAACAATCGCCGAAACGATGAAAAGACCGAGATTGACGTGGATGACGCCGGACAGGATGGTCACGACCTTGATCGGCGGCAGATGCGCGATACCCGAAGTGACGAGCAGCAGCAGGATCCACTCGTAGCTGACATAGGCCTTCATCTGCTCAAAGGCATCGAGCTTGCCGTAGAATTCGAGAACCGGTCGCGCCACCGTCTCATAGGCGTAAAAGCCGAGCGCCCAGCCGGCGATGCCGCCGAGCACGGAGGCGACGGTCGCAATCAGCGCATAGCGGTAGGAGCGTTCCGGCTTGGCAAGCGCCATCGGCAGAAACAGCACATCGGCGGGGACGAGAAAGACGGAGCTTTCGACGAAGGCGATGACGGCGAGCCAGACTTCGGCCGATTTGCGCGAGGCCAGAGACATGGTCCAGTCGTAAAGTCTGCGAAGCATTCCATTCCTTTCCTATTGCGGTGCAAAAAGCTTTAGGGGTCGTATGCGGCGCTGTAAATGCTCGCCCGTGTCCTTCGTGCCACCGCCGTCTAAAAATTTTGTGATGCAGAGGCGTCGCCGCCTCTCCCAAGATTTCATGGGATTGCGAATCGGCCATTCTGCGGCAAGGTTTACGTGGTCGACGTGCAGGGTGGCATGAGAATGTTCAAAGTGATCGAAGGCGGCCTTGGGCGGGCCGTGCAAATAAATGACCGGGCCGAAGCGGGCCCGGGACCGAGCAGGGAAGATGTGCGCCAGGAAGCGAACCGACGGCTCAAGGAAAGTGGTTATCACCCGTCCCGCATCCGGGAATTTGCCACCGGTGTGCCGATGCTGGCCTCCCTGAAATACCTGTCGCTGCAGATCGATTTCGCAGCCGAGACCTTGTCGCGGCTCGACCCGATTCCGGACGATTTCCGCTCCGATGGCTATTGGCCGGCGGGTTGAGACGAGCGCCGCGCCCTCAGGACAGATCCATCGACTTTTCCCATTGCTGGCGCAGGACGTTCATTTCGGTGCGCTTCTGCGCCATTTCGCTGACGATGGCGCGCAAGTTGGGATGATGCGACATGAACATGTTGAAATCGCGCCGCTCGAGCACCTCGAACTGACAGAAGTCGACGGCGATGACGTCTGCCGTGCGCCTTCCGCCGCTCAGCAACGCCATTTCGCCGAAGAAGGCGCCCGGTTCCAGGCGAATCGCGCCGCTGGCGAGACGCACTTCGACCGCACCTGAGGAGATGAAATACATGCTGTCGCCGCGATCGCCGCGACGGATGACACGTTCGCCTGGTGGAGCCGACTTCGCCTTGAAGAGCAGCAGCAGCTCTTCCTGCGCATCCTCCCCGACCTGAGAGAACAGCGGAAACGTTTCGATCAGCTGCTGCATCTTCAGCTGATGCTGGCGTTCGCGTTCTTCGCCGAGCGCCCTGATCTTTTCCAGTTCTTTGCCGAGCGTCTTCTGCCTCTTTCTGCCGAAACTTTCGAATAGGGAGGGCCATTGCGCATGGATATGTTTCTTCAGGCCCTCGGTTGCGACGATCACGATCGGGTTGAGGGTGATCGACAGGATCGCTGCGGCAAGGATCAGATCCTGGCCTTCATGCGGCAGAAGCCCGAGCGAGACGCCGAGGCCGGCGAGGATGAAGGAAAATTCACCGATCTGGGCAAGGCCGCCGGCCAAGGTCAGCCCCATGCCGATCGGATATCTGAGCAGCATGACGATGGCGAAGGTAATGACAGCCTTGCCGAGGATGACGAGGGCCAGGGCGCCGATCACGGCCAGCGGCTGGCGAACCAGGATCGAGGGGTCGAAGAGCATGCCGACCGAGACGAAGAACAGCACGGAGAAGGCATTCTGCAACGGCAGCGAATCGGCTGCTGCTCTGTGGCTGAGCTGGGATTCGCTCATGACGACGCCGGCGAAAAAGGCGCCGAGTGCAAAGGAGACGCCGAAAATCGCCGCCGAGCCGAAAGCGATCCCGAGCGCGATCGCCAGCACCGTCAGCGTGAAGAGTTCGCGCGAGCCGGTGCGGGCGATCATCGTCAGCAGCCAGGGCACGATACGGGGGCCGAGGAAGATCGCCATGGCGGCGAAGGCCAGCACCTTGAACAAGGTCAGTCCGATCGTCAGCACCAGCGGCAGCTCACCGAGGCCGTGATTGGTATCGAGGGCATGGCCGCCGAGAAGCTCTGCCAGCGCCGGCAGCAGCACCAGGGCCAGCACCATCACCAGGTCCTCGACGATCAGCCAGCCGACGGCGACGCGCCCGCTCGGCGCATTGACGAGATTGCGTTCCTCCAGCGCCTTCAGGAGCACGACCGTACTCGCTACCGAGAGGCTGAGCCCGAAGACGACGCCGGCGCCGAGGCTCCAGCCCCAGAGCATGCAGAGGCCGATGCCCAGCAGAGTGGCCAGAACAATTCGGCCGATCGCGCCCGGCACCGCGATCCCGCGTACGGCAAGCAGGTCGGATGCGGAAAAATGCAGGCCGACGCCGAACATCAGCAGGATGACGCCCATTTCGGCAAGCTGACCGGCAAGGGCGGTATCGGCGACGAAGCCTGGCGTGAGCGGCCCGATCAGGATACCGGCCATCAGATAGCCGACGAGCGGCGGCAGCCGCAGCCGGTCGGCGCCATAACCGAGGACCGCCGCGAAAACAAAACTGACGGCGACCGTCGCAATGAGTCCCACTTCCTGATGCACGTCTGCCCTCGCCTGATGGTAACGGCCGCCACCTTGGACGAAGCGCAAGCAAAATTAAATAGTTGATTTGCGTTTTGCGGCTGCTCTGGGAGGTGTCGGCTTGGTCGCGAACAATAAATTCCACGTCTATTCGAGAATGACAGGGTTGCCGCTGATGTCGGAACCACTTCCCTTTTGCTTCGTTGGCCCTTTAGACAAGGAGAAACGACATGAGAAAGATCATTCTGAACTGTGCCGTGACGGCCCTTGCCGCCTGCTCGTTTGCAGCGCCTGTCCTCGCCGACAGCGTTTATGTCAGGGAGCGTTCCTATGACGATGACTATCGTTACGAGCGAGTGCGGCCCGGCATCACCATCAGCGAGCGCGGCGTGACCTTCGGCGTGCGCGAACGCGAGCATCGTCGCTATCGACATGATGGCTGCGATGTCAGGAGCGTCACCCGTCAGACCGATGAAGGCGAAGTGACCAGGACGGTCAGGCGCTGCTATTGACAAAAATTCGCGACAAAGACGAAGCCCGGCTCCCGCAAGCCGGGTTTTCGCCTTTCGCGTGGCACGCACGCGCAATGCGGTGGTGGAAGTGATCAGGCGGTGTTATGAGCACCCTTTCGTTCGAAGCGCATTTTCGGCGCACAGAACCCCGCACAGGAATTTTTCAGTATGATTGAGCTTACCCCATCCCAGATTGTTGCACTCAAGCTCGCCAAGGCCGGAGATCTCTATCCTCAGCCGGCGAATAGATGGACGCATCAGAACGCGACGGTGACCTACGCAAAGACCGACCGCTGGAAAGAGCGGCCGCAGAAGGTGAAATCGGTCACGGCTAAGACGCTGGGCGAGTTGAAAGAGCCGGGCTTCCTCGAGCGGCGTCACCTCGACGATGACGCATCAAAAGATGTCTACGGCATCACGATGGCCGGCAAGATGTGGCTGCTGAAGAACAAGTAGTTTCGGGCAGATGTGAATTCGTTCCGTGCTTCCGCGTCAGCTTGATGATGCGGAGGCGCGACACGATTGTATTCGGGATAATGGCGCCGCTAAGCGGAGCATCATCGAACCAGTCCGCCTTCGCTTAGCTGCTCTCTTCGGCTCGCCGAGCCGAAGCTCATAGAGCGGAGGCTGGTGCCCCATGCCGGGGTCGAACCAGCACTTCTTTCGAAACTCGATTTTGAGTCGAGCGCGTCTACCAATTCCGCCAATGGGGCAACGGATACGGACGGGCGGCTGTCTAACATGCGAGAACCCGCGCGCGCAAGACGGGCCGGCGAAGTTATCGCAATGAAGCGTTGGAGGATCCGGCCTGGTTTCGAGGCCGGATCCTGTTTCATATCAGTGGACGGCGGCAGGTGCCGGGTTGGTCAGGCCGGACTTCTTCAGCGTGATCGCCAGGATCGAAGCTAAGAGGCATAAGGCGCCGGCGACGAAGAAGGCGGGCAGGTAGCTCGACAGCTCCGTGCGCGACAGGCCGGCGCCATAGGCGGCGGTGGCGGCGCCCAGCTGATGGCCGGCAAAGACCCAGCCGAAGACGAGGCCGGCCTTTTCGCGGCCGAAGCGGTCGGCGGCAATCTTGACGGTTGGCGGCACGGTGGCGATCCAGTCGAGACCGTAGAAGATGGCAAAGATGGAAAGGCCGTAGAAGCTGAAATCGCTGAAGGGCAGATAGAGCAGCGAGAGACCGCGCAGGCCGTAATACCAGAACAGCAGCCAACGATTGTCGAAGCGATCGGAGAGCCAGCCGGAGCCGATGGTGCCGAAGAAATCGAAGATGCCCATGACGGCAAGCACGCTGGCGGCTGCCACCGGCACGATCCCGAAATCGCCGCACAGGGTGACGAAATGCGTCTGGATCAGGCCGTTGGTGCTGAGGCCGCAGATGAAGAAGGTGGCAAACAGGATCCAGAAAGTCGAGGTCGTCGAGATTTCGCGGAGCGTGGTGATCGGCGTCATCAGCGCAGCGCCGAGCGTCGTGCGGGCCGGCGCAGGCGCGACATGGGCTTCTCCCAGCGACGGCAGGTTCACGTCAGAGGGACGGTCGCGCATGAAGAGAAGGACGAGAAGCGCGGCAAGCATGATCATGGCGCAGACGAAGAACACGGTGGCCCGCCAGCCGTAACGTTCGGTGAGTTCCGCCATCAGCGGCAGGAAGACGAGTTGGCCGGTTGCCGAGCTCGCTGAGAGCATGCCGACGACAAGGCCGCGGTGCTTGACGAACCAGCGCGTCGAAACCGTTGCCGCCAGCACCATAGCCGTCAGGCCGGTGCCGAAGCCGACGACGATGCCCCACAGGGCCAGCAGATGCCAAAGCTTGGTCATGAACAGCGAACCGATGAAGCCTGCGCCGATCAGCGCCAGTGCAAAGACGATGACCTTTCGGACCCCGAAATAATTCATGAAGGCAGCTGCGAACGGGCCCATAAAACCGAAAAGGAGCAAGCGAATCGCCAGTGCGGAGGAAATCTGCGACGTTTCCCAGCCGAACTCGTCCTGGAGCGGCTTGATGAGGACGCCGGGGGCGCCCATGGCGCCTGCCGTCACCAGCATGGTCAGGAAGGTCGCGGCAACGACGACCCAGCCGTAATGAATGTTGCGCCGCGCAAGGGAGGAGGCAAGAACTGCTGAAACCATGAGGGGATTCCATTCGAATTCAGGTGGGGAAGATACAGAGCCGCTTTACATGATGGTCATCATATTTGTTGCTTATTGATGATAGACATCATATATTTTGTCAAGCGACGATTTCTGGAGATGAAGATGCGGGTCAGCCGCGAAAAATTTGTCGAGAACCGCGAGAGGATTCTCGATGTTGCCGGCGTGCTCTTTCGCGAGAACGGTTTCGATGGCGTCGGCGTTGCCGATATCATGAAAGCGGCGGGGCTGACGCATGGCGGCTTCTACGGCCACTTCAGTTCGAAGGACGAACTGGCGCTTGAGGTCAGCCGCAAGCTGATCGACAAGGTCGAGACGCGCTGGAGGGAACATATTGCCGAGTCACCCGACCGGCCACTGCAGGCACTTCTCGACCATTATATTCATTGGCGCACGGTTGACGATCCGGGCGGCAGCTGTGTTTTCGCGACCTTGATTCAGGAGGTGAGCCGCAGCCGCGGCGCGATGCGCGCGGTCTTCAGCGACGGTCTGTCCGTATTGGTCGATACACTTGCCGATATCGTTCCCGGCGAAACCGAGGAGGAGCGTCGCGCCAATGCAGCGACGACGCTCTCATCGATGATGGGCGCCGTTATTCTTGCCCGCGCCGTCGAGGACCGGGCGCTTGCCGAGCAGTTTCTGGTGACGATGCGCCGGCAGCTCGATCCCGCCAACCTGACATAATCCGAGCCCGGAAGCCGAGGGTCCGACCCCCTCCACGCCAGTCTGCCCATCGAGATGCCAACGGCTATTTGAATCCGGCGATGGCGTGCGGGATGTAGGGCGCTTCGAGTTCCGCGATTTCCTCGGCGGTGAGTTTGACCGATAGCGAGGCGACGGCATCCGCCAAGTGGTTCGGCTTGGAAGCGCCGATGATCGGGGCGGTCACCACACTCTTCTGCAGGATCCAGGCCGTGGCTATCTGGGCGCGGGAGATGCCGCGGGCTCTGGCGATTTCGGCGACGGCATCGACGATCTTGCGGTCGGCATCGATGGACTGCGTGTAGAGCGTCTTGCCGAATTCGTCGGTTTCGCTGCGCGCCGTCGTCTCGTCCCAGTCGCGGGTCAGGCGGCCGCGGGCCAGCGGGCTCCAGGGGATGACGGCGATCTTCTGGTCTTCGCAGAAGGGCAGCATTTCGCGCTCTTCCTCGCGGTAGAGCAGGTTCAGGTGGTTCTGCATACTGACGAACTCGGTCCAGCCGTTCAGCCGGGAGATATAAAGGGCCTTGGCGAATTGCCAGGCATACATCGACGAGGCGCCGATATAACGCGCCTTGCCCGATTTGACGACGTCATGCAGCGCTTCCACCGTTTCCTCGATCGGCGTCGTATAGTCGAAACGATGGATCTGGTAGAGGTCGACATAGTCGGTGCCGAGGCGGCGCAGGCTATTGTCGATCTCGTCGAAGATCGCTTTGCGCGACAGACCGGCGCCGTTCGGGCCCGGCCGCATGCGGTTGAACACCTTGGTCGCCAACACGATATCCTCGCGCTTGGCGAAGTCTTTGATGGCACGGCCGACGATCTCCTCCGAGGAGCCGTTGGAATAGGTGTTGGCGGTGTCGAGGAAATTGATGCCGAGGTCGATCGCCTGCTTGATCATCGTCCTACTTTCCTCTTCCCGCAGGCTCCAGGCATGATTGCCGCGGCCGGGATCACCGAAGGTCATGCAGCCGAGGCAGATTTTCGAGACTTCGAGACCGGTCTTTCCAAATTTGACGTATTCCATGAAACGACTCCAGAATTGAGATAACCCCGCACGGCGTTTCATGATCTAGTGCGAAGCCGCCAACGTCGCAGGGGGCTGAATGAAAAATCTGCGGGCGGCAAGTACAATGGTGCGTGACGGGGCCGCCGTTTCGTCTGCGGCTTGCGTATCCGCGCCGCAAGGTGTTAGCTGCTGCAGCATTTCACCGGAATTCGACTATGCGACTGCCGTCCTTCGATCGTTATGGCGATCTCTACCGTGATTTTTCCTGGCGGATTCCGGAGGATTTCAATATCGGCCGCGCTGTCAGCGACGAATGGGCGGTGCGAGAGCCGGAGCGTGTCTGTCTGGAGCATTTCAGCCCGGACGGCGACCATCTTTCACTGACCTATGGTGAACTTTCCGCGGCCTCTTCGATGTTCGCCAATGCGCTGGCATCGCTCGGCATCAAGCGCGGTGATCGCGTCGCTCTGCTGATGCCCCAGTCCTTCGAGACCGTGATTGCGCACGTCGCGATCTATAAAATGGGCGTGATCGCCCTGCCGCTGGCGTTGCTGTTCGGCATCGAGGCGCTTGAATATCGGCTCAGAATCTCAGGCGCGGCGGCAATCATCACCAATGATTTCGGCCTCGATCGTGTCCGGCAAATTCGCGATCGGCTGCCGGAGCTGCGACATGTGATCAGTGTCAGCGAGGCTGCCGACGCCCTCTCCTTTGCCGATCTGACCGCCTCGCATGCGCCGGTCTTCGAGGGAGAGAAGACAACGCCCGACGATCCGGCGCTGATGATCTTCACCTCGGGCACGACGGGGCCGCCCAAGGGCGCATTGCATGGCCACCGTGTTCTGCCCGGGCATATCCCCGGCATGCAGTTCGCCCATGAAGGGTTTCCCAAGGCGGGCGACAAGGTCTGGACCCCGTCCGACTGGGCTTGGGCCGGCGGTCTGCTCAATGCGTTGCTGCCGAGCCTGCTGCTCGGCATTCCCGTCGTCTCGTCGCCGGCGCAGAAATTCGACGCCGACACGGCCTATCGGATCATGGCGAAGATGAAGGTGCGCAATGCCTTCATCCCGCCGACGGCGCTGCGGCTGATGCGATCGGTTTCCGATCCGCGCTCGAAATATGATCTGGTGCTGCGCACGATCGGCTCGGCGGGAGAAGCGCTCGGCCGCGAGACCTATGACTGGGCGCGGCGCACGCTCGGCGTCACCGTTAACGAATTCTACGGCCAGACGGAGTGCAATTTCGTGCTGTCGTCGAGTGCCGCCTTTGGTGTCACCAAGGCCGGCGCCATCGGACGCGCGGTGCCGGGACATCGCGTCGCGATCGTCAGCGAGGCCGGCGACGAGCTGCCGGCGGGCGAATCCGGTCAGATCGCCATCGCCAGTCCCGATCCCGTCATGTTCCTCGGCTATTGGAACGACGCGGCGGCGACCGAGCGAAAATTTCTCCACGGCTGGCTGCTTACCGGCGACATCGGCCGGCAGGACGAAGACGGCTACGTCACCTTCGAAGGCCGCGACGACGACGTCATCACCTCGTCCGGATATCGCATCGGTCCGGCCGAGATCGAGGATTGCCTGATCGGCCATCCCGCCGTGCAGCTTGCGGCGGCCGTCGGCAAACCCGATGCGGTGCGCACCGAGATCGTCAAGGCCTATATCGTGTTGTCACCCGGTCATTTGCCGAGCGAGGCGCTGGCCGCCGAAATCAGGGAATGGGTAAAGATGCGGCTTTCGATGCACGAATATCCGCGCGAGGTGGAATTCGTCGAGTCATTGCCGTTGACGACAACCGGCAAGGTCATCCGCCGGCTGCTGCGGGAGAAAGCTGCGGCTGAGGGCTAAGCTCCCGGAGATGCTTTAGCCCCGGCCGGCGAGCGACATGATCTTCTCGCGCAACATCTTCGCCATGTTACGCGTGCTGCGATACATGTGGAGGTGGGCGGCGGCCTGGCGCATGTCGCGGTCGCCGTTCTGGGTCAGGCCGATGACCAAAGTTCCCATCTCCTCGCGCTCCTGCCAGAAGCGGCTCATGATCGGATGATCGGAGACGGCGCAGGAATCCGAGCGCACGATGTTGGCGTCATCGAGGTGCCATTCCGTGAGTTCGCTCATCAAGAGCTTGCCCGGCGAATAGCGGGCATAGTTCTCGTCATAGGCGGTCTTCCAAGTATAAGCTTCGCCGCCCATCATCAACACCACGATGGCGGCGATCGCTTTGCCGTTAAGATCGATCGTATGAATGCGCACGGCGTCGACGGCGGCAAGGTTCGACACGGCCTCACGCGCGAAGGCAGTATGATAGCGATCGGTGACGAGAGCGCTTCGCCGTTTGCCCTTCCAGCCACCGGCCTCCATCGCCAGGAATTCCTCGAAACGGACGTGGACGTCGCGCGGCTGGCGGGCGACGGCGTAGACGGCCGTTCCCTGTTCCTCCAGCAGGCGCCACTGGCGGCGCATCTCACGCATGTGTGACGAGGATATGGTTTTGCCGAGATAGGCGGGCGCCTCTTCCTCGCTGTGCAGCATCGGGCGCAGATAGGGGTTGGTCACGGTGAGCGGAAGGTTGCGGCTGAGCGCCACGGCCTTGAGCATGCGCACGAAAATGCCGTTCAATCTCAGATCCGGCAAGACCAGTGTGCTCGGCAGGCTGAGATCGGGAACGGTCAGTCCTTCGAAGAAATTGTCGAGGGTTTCGGCCGCATCTTCGCTGTCGACGAGCGGTGTGCCGAGCGGGCCGAAGCTGTTCGACCAGCCGCGGATGATCGAGGGGCCGACGGCAAAACCCGGTCTGTCGACCGAAAACGGCAGGAGGAAGCGCATGCGGCTGCGGCCGGCGCCGTGATCGCGGATGAGGGCGAAATTGACCTGCCGGTCCTCGATCCGCGGCATGGCCGGCGCAAGGAAGCGGCCGGAGAAAAAGACGTTCGGTTCCATCGCCCGGTTGGACAGGAAGTCGAGCTCATCCTGAAGTTCGTAGCCGAGCTTGCCGGGATAGAGGCAGAGCTCGCGCCCCGGCCGGCCGATCTCGGCGCGGGCCTCGGCCTGCGGCGCTTCGAAATGCAGCGCCGCAAGCTCATGGATCATGCGGTTGCTGATGCTGTCGGTGCTTTCGGTGACGGGGGGCAGGCGCACCATCTATCGAACTCTCATTTCTGGCGTTGCGGCGGAGGGGCTGGCGAAGGCGAAGAGGGCGATGCCGAGCGTGCGGCGCACGGCGACATGCAGGAGGATAGCTTCGACCGCCATGGCCGAGGCTGTGGCGACAGCGGTGCCTTCGATGCCGTAATCCGGGATCAAAGCAAGGTTGAGGCCGACATTGGCAGCCAATGCGCCGGCATAGAGCGCCACACACAGGTTCTGCTTGCCCGCCATCATCAGCAGTGTTTCAGCCGGGCCGACCAGTGACTTGGCAAGGATGCCGGCGAGCAGGATCGCCATGACAAGATAACCTGATGTGAAGGCGCCGCCGAATAGCGACAGCAGCAGATGGCCGGCCGCGAGCACGGCGAGGCCGACCCCGAGCGCCGGCCAGAAGGTCCAGCGGGCGGCGTCGGCGGCGGCCGCCGCCAGCTGAGCGTGGTCGCCTTCGGCGATGATCGAGGAAAAGCGCGGGCCGGAAGCGGCCTTGACCGAGAAATTGATGAAATGCACCAGCGCCATGGTCTTGGCGGCGGCGAAATAGATGGCGACGTCGTGCGGTTCAAGGAAAATGCCGACGACGATGACA
The DNA here is from genome assembly GCF_001664325.1 of Rhizobium sp. N621. Classification (NCBI taxonomy): domain Bacteria; kingdom Pseudomonadati; phylum Pseudomonadota; class Alphaproteobacteria; order Hyphomicrobiales; family Rhizobiaceae; genus Rhizobium; species Rhizobium sp. N621. Next base: position 4,041,571 of record NZ_CP013495.1, on the reverse strand, counting down.
TCGGAATTGGTGAGCAGGAAACTCACGCCCTCGATCAGGAAGATCGGGAAGGCGACACTGAGCCAGGCGAGGAAATCGATTTTGCGCGGACCTTCGTCATAGTGCCGGCGAAGGCGATAGAGTGTCGCGCCGTACTGGCCCAACGCGGTGACGAAGGTGGCGGCAAGTGCTGCCTGCATGGCGGTGACGGCCGTATGCTCTGCACCCATTGCAATGGCGATCAGCATGAAGGCGATGATGAGAATCGGCCGGACGATATAGACCGGGCTCAGCGCCATCACCGGCCAATGGTTCGCCCGCGACGTGCCTTCCAGAATATCGCCGAGCGCGATCATCGGCATGGCAAGCAGGCCGAGGAAGATCGGGACGAGATAATAGGTCTCGATCCTATCGCCGAAGAAATGCAGTCCGATCATGCCGGCGGCGAGCATTACTGTGCCGGAAAGCATCGCGAAAATGCGTGCCGTGCCGGTCAGGCCGCGGATTTCGTCGAAGGCGCCTGCCGCCTTGTACTGCGGCAGAAAGCGGACGATCGCGGTGTGGAAGCCAAGGCAGGAGAGATCGCCGAAGACGACGATCAGCACCCAGACGAAAACGAAGATGCCATATTCATATTCGCCCATCAGCCGTGCGAGCACGATCTGCGAGATAAAGGCAAGCGCGGCGCTGAGGATGCGGATCGAGAAGGCCGTCAGCGCCATCCGCCGGGCGGCGGCTTTTTCGCCGCCTTCGGTGAGCATGGCGGCAAGCATGCGCAGCGTGCGGCCGCCGATCGGGCGCAGGCCCACGGGCAGCAGTTTCTCCGCTGTTTCTATGACCGCCATGATGAACACGCAAAACTCTGAGGTCAGGCAAATCGTCCCCGAAGTCTTGACAGAACAGGGTTAAGAAACGGTTCCGGATCGGGCTGCCATTCGGTGGTGAAGGCCAGGTTTTTGTGCTGCCGCAGAAAAGAAAATGCCGCCCGGAGGCGGCATTTTCCAGCTTTTCGCGATTTGCCTCAGACCTGCTCGAAGGCACCGTGGCAATGCTTGTATTTCTTGCCGGAACCGCAAGGGCAAGCCTCGTTGCGCCCGACCTTGCCCCAGGTGGCGGGGTCGTCCGGATTCCGGTTCTCAGGCGAGACGATGACTTCGGAAGCCTGGTAGATCGGGGCGAAATCGTCCTCGCCGGTCGTCGGATCGAGATGATGGGCCTGCATCAGCGGTGGTTCCGGCTCAGCAGGCGCCTGCTGCACCAGCTCGACGCGCATCAGCTGGGCGGTGACGGCCTCGCGCAGATTGTTGAGGAGGCCGGTGAAGAGTTCGAAGGCTTCGGACTTATATTCCTGCAGCGGATCGCGCTGGGCATAGCCGCGGAAACCGATGACGGAGCGCAGATGGTCGAGGTTGACGATATGCTCGCGCCAGAGATGGTCGAGCGTCTGCATGACGATCGAGCGTTCGACGTAATGCATGATGTCGTCGCCGAAGCGCTCGGCCTTTTCGGTAAAGGCGGCGTTGGCGGCCTGCGTCAGGCGCTCGCGAATGTCGTCTTCGCCGATGCCTTCTTCCTTGAACCATTCTTCGATCGGCAGATCGAGGTTCAGGATATTGGCAACGCCGGTCTTCAGCCCGACCGCATCCCATTGTTCGGCATAGGCGCGCTCGGGGATATGCTTTTCGACCAGATCCTCGATCACTTCGCGGCGCATATCGGAGACGGTCTCGGAAATATTGGCCGATTCCATCAGTTCGAGACGCTGCTCGAAAATCACCTTGCGCTGATCGTTGAGGACGTCGTCATACTTCAGCAGATTCTTGCGGATATCGAAGTTGCGGGCTTCGACCTTCTTCTGCGCGCGCTCGAGAGCCTTGTTGATCCATGGATGGACGATCGCCTCGCCCTCCTTGAGGCCGAGCTTGGTCAGCATGCTGTCCATGCGGTCGGAACCGAAGATGCGCATCAGGTCGTCCTGAAGCGAAAGGTAGAATTTCGAGCGGCCGGGGTCGCCCTGACGGCCGGAACGGCCGCGCAGCTGGTTGTCGATGCGCCGGCTCTCGTGGCGTTCGGTAGCGATGACGTAGAGACCGCCGGCGGCGAGCGCCTTCTGCTTGAGCTCCTTGATCTCCTCGACGATCGCCTGGATCCTGGCGTCGCGCTCCGGACCGGCCTCGAGTTCGCCGAGTTCGCGCTCGATGCGCATATCCAGGTTGCCGCCGAGCTGAATGTCGGTGCCGCGGCCGGCCATGTTGGTGGCGATCGTGACGGCGCCCGGCACGCCGGCCTGGGCAACGATATAGGCTTCCTGCTCGTGGTAGCGGGCGTTCAGCACCTGGAAATCGTTGAAGCCCTGCTTGCGCATGCGCTCGGCGAGCAGTTCCGACTTCTCGATCGAGGTGGTGCCGACGAGCACCGGCTGACCGCGCTTGTGAGCGTCGAGGATCTCCTCGATGATCGCCTTGAACTTCTCGTCGAAGGTCCGATAGACCTCGTCGTCCTCGTCGAGACGCTTGATCGGCAGGTTGGTCGGGACTTCGATGACATCGAGATTGTAGATATTGCCGAATTCTTCCGCTTCCGTCTGCGCCGTGCCGGTCATGCCGGCGAGCTTGTCGTACATGCGGAAGTAGTTCTGGAAGGTGATCGACGCCAGCGTCTGGTTCTCCGGCTGGATCTGCACCTTTTCCTTGGCTTCGAGCGCCTGGTGCTGGCCTTCCGAATAACGGCGGCCCGGCATCATGCGGCCGGTGAATTCATCGATGATGACGACTTCGTCGTTGCGGACGATATAGTCCTTGTCGCGCTGGAAGAGTTTGTGGGCCTTCAGCGCATTGTTGATGTGGTGGACGATCGCGACGTTCTCGATGTCGTAGAGCGCGTTACCCTTCAAGAGGCCGGCCTGACGCAGCAGGTTTTCCAGCTTCTCGGTGCCCTCTTCGGAGAAGTTGGCGGAACGCTGCTTCTCGTCGATCTCGTAATCGCTGGGTGCGAGCAGCGGAATGAAGGCGTCGATCGTATTGTAGAGTTCCGAGCGGTCGTCGAGCGGACCGGAGATGATCAGCGGCGTGCGCGCTTCGTCGACGAGGATCGAGTCCACTTCGTCGACGATCGCGAAGTTGTGGCCGCGCTGGACCATCTGATTCTTCTCGTACTTCATGTTATCGCGCAGATAATCGAAGCCGAGCTCGTTGTTGGTGGCATAGGTGATGTCGCAGGCATAGGCCGCGCGGCGCTCCTCGTCGGAGAGGCCATGGACGATGACGCCTGTGGTCATGCCGAGGAAGCCGTAGACGCGGCCCATGGTCGCCGCATCGCGCTGGGCAAGATAGTCGTTGACGGTGACGACGTGCACGCCCTTGCCGGAAAGCGCGTTCAGATAGACCGGCAGGGTGGCGACGAGAGTCTTGCCTTCGCCGGTCTTCATCTCGGCGATCGCATTCGAATGCAGGATCATGCCGCCGATCAGCTGTACGTCAAATGGTCGCAGGCCGAGAACGCGGCGCGACGCCTCGCGCACCACGGCAAAGGCGGGAATCAGAATGTCGTCGAGCGTCTTGCCTTCGGCGAGAAGGGCGCGGAATTCGGCGGTCTTTGCCGCGAGCTGCTCGTCCGTCAGCGCCTTCGTCTTCTCTTCGATGGAGTTGATCGCGGCGACGTTCGGCTGGTAGGACCGCACGCGGCGATCATTGGACGACCCAAATAACTTGCGGGCTATACCGCCAAAGCTGACCATGTGACTGGTCCTTTCTCAATATTCATCCGCGACGTTTCTTGTCCGCGGCCCAGCCGAAAATCAGGCGCACGCCTTGAAACGCCCGGAAACTGTTCTGGACGCGAGGTTGCGTGACAGATAAGAGGGGGGTCGAATGATGTCAACGGATTTGGCGGATACAGAAAGGCCACAATCCGGTGTTGATGGCTATTTTGAGCTGGAACAGGCGATGCTGAAGCCGGCGATGTAACTGTGAAGGGTTATTTGATGTTGAGCACCAATAAATTCGCCGTGCTGGCGTTTGCAACTTTCGTTGCATTCCAGGCTCCGGCCCGTGCAGAGGACGCCGTCGTCGCCAAGGTCGGCAATCTGGAGATCCACCAGTCTGAGCTCGATCTCGCCGTCGCCAACCTCGATCCGCAGCTGGCGCAGCTTCCCGACGACCAGAAGAAGGTCGCAGCCCTGTCCGCCGCCATCGATGTGAAGCTGCTAGCGGCCGGCGCGACGACGGAGAAGCTCGACCAGACTGACGAGTTCAAGAAGCGCATGCAGTACCTCACCGACCGCGAGCTTCACAATGCTTATTTCAAGAAGCACGTCGTCGACACCGTGACGCCCGACGAAATCAAGGCTCGTTACGACAAGGAAGTCGCCGCGCTGCCGAAGCAGGAGGAAGTCCACGCCCGCCACATCCTGGTCAAGACCGAGGACGAAGCCAAGGACATCATCAAGCAGCTCGACGCCGGCAAGGATTTCGCCGAACTCGCCAAGGAAAAATCCACTGATCCGAACAAGTCGGAAGGCGGCGATCTCGGCTATTTCTCGCGCGGCCGTATGGTGAAGGAATTCGAGGACGCGGCCTTCGCACTCGAGAAGGGCACCTATTCGAAAACGCCCGTCAAGACCGATTTCGGCTATCATGTCATCAAGGTCGAGGACAAGCGCGACGCTCCGCCGCCGCCTTTCGACCAGGTGCAGGACCAGGTTCGTCAGCTCGTCATGCGCGACAAGTATCTTGCCCTCCTCAACCAGGCCAAATCGTCTGCCAAGGTCGAGATCTCGGACGAGACGCTGCGCAAGGGTTACGACGAGGCCAACAAGCAGCCGGAGCCGGGCAGCGAGCCCGCCCAGCCGGCGCCGAAGCAGTAATATTCGCATCAGGGCCCGGTTCTTCCGGGCCCTTCCTTATCGTTGTTGTCGCATTTCCGGACGGCGAGCCGGTTCTTTCAGTCGCTGGGAAATGCTCATTGGCAGGTTTCATCATGTCCGGTTCCGTTTCGCCGCTCGCCCCGAAATCCTTCGTTCCGATGCCTTCGCTGCGCGGCGTGCGCATGGCGACGGCTTCGGCCGGCATCAAGTACAAGAACCGCACCGACGTGCTGATGATGGTCTTCGATAAGCCGGCATCGGTCGCGGGCGTCTTCACCCGTTCCAAATGCCCCTCCGCGCCAGTCGATTTCTGCCGTGCGAACCTGCCGCACGGCACTGCGCGCGCCGTCGTCGTCAATTCCGGCAACGCCAATGCCTTTACCGGCATGAAGGGCCGCCAGGCGACCGCCCTGACGGCAAAGTCGGCTGCTGCGGCCGTCGGCTGCGGCGAAAACGAGATCTATCTGGCATCGACCGGCGTCATCGGCGAGCCGCTCGACGCCACCAAATTCTCAGGCGTCCTTGACAGGATGCAGGCCGAGGCGACCGGCGATTTCTGGTTCGAAGCCGCCAAGGCGATCATGACGACCGATACCTATCCGAAGGTTTCAACCCGCAGCGCCGAGATCGGCGGCGTGGCCGTGACGATCAACGGCATTGCCAAAGGCGCCGGCATGATTGCGCCCGACATGGCGACCATGCTCTCCTTCGTCGTTACCGATGCCGACATCGCGTCGGAAGCGCTGCAGGCGCTTCTGTCCGACGGCGTCGGGCCGACCTTCAATTCCATGACCGTCGACAGCGACACGTCCACCTCCGATACGCTGATGCTGTTTGCGACGGGGGCTGCGGCCGAGGACGGCCAGGCCCGCATCGAACGCGCCGACGATCCGCGCCTTGCCGCCTTCCGCGCCGCGCTCAACGAAGTGCTGAAGGACCTGTCGCTGCAGGTTGTGCGCGACGGCGAAGGCGCCACCAAGATGCTCGAAATCACCGTGACGGGCGCCGAGAGCGATGCCGCCGCCAAGCGCATTGCGCTGTCGATCGCCAATTCGCCGCTGGTCAAGACAGCGGCTGCCGGCGAAGACGCCAATTGGGGCCGTATCGTCATGGCGGTCGGCAAATCCGGCGAGATGGCCGACCGCGACCGGCTCGCCATCTGGTTCGGGGACATCAGGGTCGCCGTCAACGGCGAACGTGACCCGGATTATTCCGAGGCAGCCGCGTCAAACGTGATGAAAGCGCAGGATATCCCCGTCAAAGTCGATATCGGCCTCGGCACTGGGTCGGCGACCGTCTGGACCTGCGACCTCACCAAGGAATATGTTGCGATCAATGGCGACTATCGGAGCTGATCGTCTATTGGTGCAGGCATCCATATCTTCAACGAATCTGCCATTGGTCCGCAGGCTGGAGGCCGTCGGCTTTCGCGCCTGGCCGGCGGCGTCCGTGCAATATGACGGCAGCTGGCAGGTGCGGCTGACGGCGGGCCACCCGTCCAACCGGCTGAATTCCATCGTGCCGCTCGACCCCTCGGACCATCGCGATGTCGAGATCCGTCTGGAAAAGGCGAGCCGGAAGTTCGAGGCCTATGGCCGCGCCGCCGTGGTCCGTCAGACGCCGCTCGCCTCGCCGGTGCTGATCGACCTTCTCAGCGCCCGGAACTGGACACGGTTCGACGAGACCATGGTGATGACCTGCGATCTCGCCGAGGCCGAGCTGCCGGATACGCTCGATCATCTGCCGACCCATGATGTCGGCCGTTTCGTCGATGCCAACCTGGCGGTCGACAGGGCGCCGCTGAGCCTGAAGCCGGCGCTTGCCGAAATCATTTCGGCGATCAAGCCGCCGTCGGGTCTGTTCATGATCGAGAATGCCGTGGAGGGACCGCTCGCGACCGTGCTCTGCGTTCAGGACAACGATCTTGCCGGCATCATGTCGCTTTCAGTCTGCGAAACGCGGCGGCGTCAGGGGCTCGGCACCGAAATCCTGACCTCGGCGCTGCGCTGGGCGCGCATGCGCAGCGCCCGCTCGGCTTGGCTGCAGGTCAGGCTTTCCAATCGCCCGGCCATCGCGCTCTACGAGCGCCTCGGTTTTCGCGATGCCTATCATTATTGCTATTGGCAACGAGGTCCGCGATGAGCGAGGCAGGCCGAAAAATATTGCTGGTCGCCGCCTGTGCGCTGATCGATGCCGATGGGCGTATCCTATTGGCACAGCGTCCCGAGGGAAAGTCGCTGGCCGGGCTTTGGGAGTTTCCCGGAGGGAAAGTCGAGCCCGGCGAGACTCCGGAGGAGACGCTGGTGCGTGAGCTCGAGGAAGAGCTTGGTGTCAAGACCAAGATCGCCTGCCTGGCGCCGCTCACCTTTGCCAGCCATTCCTACGAGACGTTCCACTTGTTGATGCCGCTCTATATCTGCCGGCGCTATGAGGGGATTGCCCAAGGCCTTGAGGGGCAGGCTTTGAAATGGGTGCGTGCGCAGGCGCTGCGCGACTACCCCATGCCGCCCGCCGACGAGCCGCTTATCCCGATGCTGCAGGATTTACTTTAAGCGCGTCCCGACATGTATTAGCATCGGCTGATTTTTATTGTGCCGCAGCGTTTTCGGCTGTGGATATTAATGGATCGTTTAACACCTTCTGCCAAAGATCGGCCTCAATCAAGCATCTGGCGTGCGTGTATTAAAAGGCTTGACGTCATGGACGACGATTTCTGGAAAGCTGTCCGGGAAAAGGAACGGGCTTCGTCTGCCTCGCGCAGGACGGGTGCGCTCAATATCGCCCTTCTGTTCGGCACGGCGGTGGTCGCGTTGACGTTGATTCTGACGCCTATGCTTGCGGATTCCTCGAAGAAAAGTGTCTTTGCGAGTGCACCGGTCGATTTCGATACGATCACGACCGGATCGATTCCGAAGAACGAAAGCGGCAAGCACTATACCATTCGTCGTAGCGTCCTTCAGGACACGCCCGGCTCAGTCTGCGTCGTCCAAGGCTACGGCGTCGGCGCCGGTTGCTGAAGCGGACGCTTGGGATGGCCATCGCTCGGTGGCTGTGGAATTGATCGTTGCAGGCGGTTCACGCAGAAGGTTGGGGTAATGCGTCTTTGGAAAGCATTTCTTGCAGATGACAACGGCGCAACGGCGGTCGAATACGGCCTGATCGCCGCCATTATTTGCACAGCGCTTGTCTCCGGTCTCGGCATCTTTAGCGGCAGCCTGCAGAACGTCTTCAACGTGGTCAGCAACAATATCACCGTCAATTGACGAAGCTGCGGACGATCACTGCCTGAGCTTGTGTTCGTCCACTTTCAGCGCGTCGGCAAGGCGTGCTTTGGCCGAGCCCGGCTGGAGCGGCTTCTGCTGGCTCTCGTGCGGAGCCCATCCGGAGACATAGATGATCGAGAATGTCGCGCGAATGCGCCCGTCGGAATCGGAATAGCGTTCGGCGTAGATCTCTGCGGCGCGCAGGAAGAAGGCGCGCGTCAGCGGCATGCGACTGCGGGCTGCAAGCGGATTGCTCATGCCCATCGCCCTGAGATCACGCATCAGCGGGAAGAGCGAGTCATATCGGACCGTATAGTTCTCAGCGTCGATCACCGGAAGGGTGAAGCCGGCGCGCTGCATCAGACTGCCGATATCGCGCACATCGGCGAAAGGGATGACGCGCGGGCTTGCGCCGCCCGTCATCTCGACCTCGGCTGCCAAAAGCACGTCGCGCAGTTCCTGCAGCGTGCCGGCGCCGGGAATGGCCGCCAGGAAAAGGCCGTCCGGCTTCAGGGCACGACGAATCTGGATGAAAACGCCGGGCGTATCGTTGGTCAGATGAAGGCTGAGCGGCGCGAGGATAAGATTGACCGATTGCGGCGCAAGCGGCACGTCCTCGAGCGTCGCCTCGACAAAAGTTTCGCCTGGGCCCGCATAGGTCTTCTCGCTCTCGACGCGGATCATCGTGCCGATCTTGCCCGTCGCCATTGCCGCGCGGGCGGCTGCACCGGTCGTGCCATGCAATTCAACGGCGGTTTCGAAGCGCCGCTCGACGACATCAAGTCTCTCGGCCATTTCCTCGGCCGCGATGTCGAGCAGGAAAGTGGCTTTCGGGTCGTTGTTAACAAGCGCGCGATGGCGATGTGCGGCGATCAGGGCTCTGTCGAAGATCGTTTCCATGGGGATGTCCATAGTCCCGGCTCGCTGCAGCGGCAAGGCGATTTTCCTTTCGAAGAGAACAGGCTAGTCTCGACCTCATGAAACGGATCCACTCCGAATGGCCGGCAGATTTGCTCCGGGCGCATCTCCTGCGACCGTTTTCGGCGCTTGCCGATTTTCTCTATCCGCCCGCCTGTTCCGTCTGCGGCATTTCGACCGGCGGCCATCGCGGACTGTGTGCGAAATGCTGGTCCGGCATCCGCTTCATCGAGCGGCCCTATTGCGAAGTGCTCGGTATTCCCTTCTCGCATGATCTCGGCGCTGGCATCCTCAGCGCCGAGGCGATCGCCAATCCGCCGCCTTTCGACCGGTTGCGGTCAGCGGCGACGCACGACCATGCCGTCCGAGATCTCGTTCACGGGTTGAAATATCGCGATCGCACCGATCTGGCGCCGATGATGGCCGTCTGGATGCTGCGTGCCTCCGACGGCGCGGTGGAAAGCTGCGATGCGCTGATCCCGGTGCCGTTGCACCGCACCCGCATGCTGTCCCGTAAGTTCAACCAGGCTGCCGAACTTGCCCGCCATATCGCGAGCCTATCGGGCAAACCGCTGCTTGCTGCAACGCTCATCCGCGTCAAGCGCACCAGCCAGCAGGTCGGCCTCGGCGCCAAGGCGCGCGAGGACAATGTCAGAGGTGCTTTCGCGATTGCCAAAGGCTGCGAGAACGACATTTTCGGCAAGCGTATTGTGCTTGTCGACGATGTCTACACAACAGGCGCGACAGTCGCCGCCGCCAGCCGGACGCTGCGGAAGGCTGGTGCGGCCGAGATAACGGTTTTAACCTTTGCAAGGGCCCTTTCCGAGCCTATATGACAGAAAATACCCGGCATCCGTCTGGAGATATCATGGTACCCGTCACCATCTATACACGGCAGTTCTGCGGCTATTGCAGCCGCGCCAAGTCCCTTCTCGAACAAAAAGGCGTCGACTATATCGAGCACGACGCGACCTATTCGCCGGATCTTCGCCAGGAGATGGTCGGCAAGGCGAATGGGCGCGCGACCTTCCCGCAGATCTTCATCGGCGCCGAACATGTCGGCGGTTGTGACGACCTCTTCGCGCTCGATCGCGCCGGCAAGCTCGATCCGATGCTGGCGGCCTGAAGGAAGACCCGATGAGCTTCAAGGCCGCCGCCGTTCAGATGTGCTCCGGGGTCGACCCGGCAAAGAACGCCACCGCCATGGCGCGGCTGGTGCGCGAGGCGGCCGCCAAAGGCGCCACCTATGTGCAGACGCCTGAAATGACCGGTATGCTGCAGCGTGACCGCGCGGCGGCACGCGCCGTGCTTACCGATGAGGCGCGCGATATCATCGTCAAGACGGGGTCCGAGCTTGCCCGGGAACTCGGCATCCACATGCATGTCGGCTCGACGGCGATCGCGCTTGCCGACGGCAAGATCGCCAATCGTGGCTTCCTCTTCGGTCCTGACGGGCGGATCCTCAATCGCTACGACAAGATCCATATGTTCGACGTTGATCTCGACAATGGTGAGAGCTGGCGCGAAAGCGCGTTCTATACGGCCGGCTCGGAAGCCCGCGTTCTGTCGCTGCCCTTTGCGGAAATGGGTTTTGCGATCTGCTACGACGTTCGCTTCCCCGCACTTTTCCGCGCTCAGGCCGTTGCCGGCGCCGAGGTAATGACGGTTCCTGCTGTGTTCACCAAACAGACCGGTGAGGCGCATTGGGAAATCCTGCTGAGAGCGCGCGCGATCGAGAACGGCGTTTTCGTCGTTGCCGCGGCGCAGGCCGGCCGACACGAGGACGGGCGCGAGACCTTCGGTCACTCAATGATCATCGACCCCTGGGGCACGGTGCTGGCTTCGGCCGGCGCAACGGGCGAGGCGGTCATCGTCGCCGAGATCGATCCCGGCGCGGTCAAGGCCGCCCATGATAAGATCCCGAACCTCAGGAACGGTCGGGAATTCTCGGTCGAGAAGATCGCGGGGGCAGTCGCAGGAGGCGTCGCCGCTTGATCCGCTATTCCCTCACCTGCGACAATGCCCATGAATTCGAAGGCTGGTTTTCAGAAAGCGCCGATTTCGACCGTCAGGTCGCGAGCGGGTTTCTGACCTGCCCGGTCTGCCATTCCGCCGCCATCTCCAAGCTCCTGATGGCGCCTTCGGTGTCGACTGCGCGCAAGAAGGACGAGAGGCAGACGCTGGCGATGGACGCCATGCGCCGGGAGGCCCTGCAAAAGCTGAAAGAGGCGGTCGCGGCCGTCAAAGCCAATTCCGAGGATGTGGGCACGAAGTTCCCTGAGGAAGCCCGCAAGATCCATTATGGCGAGGCGGATGCTCGCGGCATCATCGGCCAGGCGACGGTCGACGAGGCCCAGGCGCTGGTGGAGGAAGGTATCGAGATCGCCGCCATTCCGGTACTGCCGGAAGACGTGAACTGAGATGCATTCAGTTCACCTGGCCCCTCTTGAAAGTTGGCGGGAAGGCGCCGCAGACATTTAGCCGACTAATGGTCTGCGGGAACTATGCGGGCCGCTTTGCCAGCAACATGTAGTTCACGTCCATATCCTTGGACAGGTTCCACTGGTTGGACAGCGGATTGAAGAAGACGCCGGTGCGGTCGGTAATCTCAAGGCCGCTTGCCGTGAGCGGCTTTTCCAGCTCTTCCGGGCGCACCAGCTTTTCATACTGATGGGTGCCGCGCGGCAGCCAGCGCAGGATGTTTTCAGCGGCGAAGATGGCAAGGGCCGCCGCCTTCATCGTGCGGTTGATCGTGGCGATGAAGATCAGGCCGCCGGGGCGAACCATCTTTGCGCAGGTCGTCATGAAGAACTCGACGTCGGCGACGTGTTCGACCACTTCCATGTTCAAGACGATATCGAAAGTCTCGCCGGCGTCGGCAAGTTCCTCGGCGGTGACCGCGCGATAGTCGACCGCAACGCCTGAGGCCTTCGCATGGGTCGAGGCGATGCCGATATTCTTCTCGGAGGGGTCCGCGCCGACGACAGAGGCGCCCATGCGGGCGACGGGTTCGGACAGGAGGCCGCCGCCGCAGCCGATATCGAGCACGCGCAGGCCTTCGAGCGGGCGGGCGCTTTTCGGATCACGGCCGAAATTCTCACAGGCCTTGTCTCTTATATAGGCGAGACGGACGGGGTTGAATTTGTGCAGTGGCTTGAACTTGCCGGTCGGGCTCCACCATTCCGCCGCCATCGCCGAGAAGCGGTCCACTTCGCCCTGGTCGATCGTGCTCCTGGCGCCTTCCGTCATCGTCTTCTCCTTGCGTTCGTGACAAGTGAAGTCGGACGATCGGCGACATAAGTCAAGGGCGGAGGTTATCGAGGAGCGACGGGCGTGCAGACGCTCGGCAATTGCTTTATATCGTGCGCTTGCCTCCCCCCGCCAAACTCGCTAAGAGACCCCGCAACTTGGGGCCTTCAGGGCCTGGGCTTTTAGAGCGGTTCCAGAAAGTAGGAGCCCGGCTCTTTCGCCAAGCCGTTCGCCCCAGAGCTTTCGTGATGCCGGGTCGGGTTTCCGCTTCCCGGCGCCAGTCGTGGTAGAGGCATATGGCACGCATCGTAATGAAATTCGGCGGCACGTCCGTCGCTGACCTGGACCGCATCAAGAACGTTGCCCGCCACGTCAAACGCGAAGTCGATGCCGGTCACGAGGTCGCGGTGGTGGTCTCGGCGATGTCCGGCAAGACCAATGAGCTGGTCGGCTGGGTGCAGGGCACGCCGAAGGTCATCGGCGCCAATTCGCCGTTTTACGATGCGCGGGAATATGATGCGGTCGTCGCCTCCGGTGAGCAGGTGACCTCGGGGCTGCTGGCGATCGCATTGCAGGCGATGGATATCAATGCGCGGTCCTGGCAGGGATGGCAGATTCCGATCCGCACGGACAACGCACATGGCGCAGCCCGGATTCTGGAGATCGACGGTTCCGACATCGTCAAGCGGATGGGCGAGGGGCAGGTCGCCGTCATCGCCGGCTTCCAGGGGTTGGGACCGGACAACCGCATCGCCACTTTGGGACGCGGCGGGTCGGACACGTCGGCCGTCGCCATTGCCGCGGCTGTCAAAGCGGATCGCTGCGATATCTATACGGATGTCGACGGTGTCTATACGACCGATCCGCGCATCGTGCCGCAGGCGCGCAGGCTGAAGAAGATCGCCTTCGAGGAAATGCTTGAGATGGCCTCGCTCGGCGCCAAGGTGCTGCAGGTGCGCTCGGTCGAGCTTGCCATGGTGCACAAGGTGCGTACCTTCGTGCGCTCGTCTTTCGAAGATCCCGATGCTCCGGGCATGGGCGATCTGTTGAACCCGCCCGGAACGCTGATTTGTGACGAGGATGAAATCGTGGAACAGGAAGTAGTCACCGGCATCGCCTATGCCAAGGATGAGGCTCAGATCTCGCTTCGCCGTCTTGCCGACCGGCCGGGCGTTTCCGCCGCGATCTTCGGACCGCTTGCCGAATCCCATATCAATGTCGACATGATCGTCCAGAATATCTCCGAGGACGGGTCGAAGACCGATATGACCTTCACCGTGCCGTCGGGCGATGTCGAGAAGGCGATCAAGGTGCTCGGCGACCATAAGGAGAAGATCGGCTACGACGTCGTTCAAAACGAATCGGGGCTGGTGAAAGTCTCGGTCATCGGCATCGGCATGCGCAGCCATGCCGGCGTGGCAGCGACCGCGTTTCGTGCACTTGCCGAAAAAGGCATCAACATCAAGGCGATCACCACCTCCGAGATCAAGATTTCCATCCTGATTGACGGTCCCTATGCAGAACTCGCTGTCAGGACTTTGCATTCCTGCTACGGTCTGGATAAGAATTGATTCCCAGCGGGCGGCCTGCCCCTTCAGGTTGAGGAGACGAAGGCAGGCCGGCCGGGACAGAGTGCGTTGTTTCGGGAGCTTGAGACGCCATGAGAGACCTTTCCGGCGGTCCGCGCGTGCTGCTCAGGCGGCTGCGCGAGTTGATGGCAGAGCCGCTGGAGCCGCAGGATCGTCTTGACCGGATCGTCCGACAGATTGCCAGCAACATGGTGGCGGAAGTCTGCTCCGTCTATGTGCTGCGCGCCGACGGTGTGCTCGAACTCTACGCGACCGAAGGCCTCAACCGGGAGGCCGTGCACCTGGCGCAGTTGAAGATGGGGCAGGGCCTCGTCGGCACGATCGCGGCTTCAGCGCAGCCGCTCAACCTTTCCGACGCGCAGTCGCATCCGGCGTTCCGCTACCTGCCGGAGACGGGTGAAGAAATCTACCATTCCTTCCTCGGTGTGCCGATCCTCAGGACCGGGCGCTCGCTTGGCGTTCTCGTCGTCCAGAACAAGGCGAGCCGCAACTATCGCGAGGAGGAGGTGGAAGCACTCGAAACGACGGCGATGGTGCTTGCCGAGATGATCGCCACCGGCGAGCTCAAGAAGATCACCAAACCGGGCCTCGAACTCGACCTGACGCGTTCGGTGACGATTGACGGCGACACCTATAATGACGGCATCGGCCTCGGCTATGTCGTGCTACACGAGCCCCGCATCGTCGTTACCAACCTGCTGAACGAGGATGCCGAGAAGGAAATCCGCCGGCTGGCAGAGGCCATGGGGTCGCTCAGGATCTCGATCGACGACATGCTGTCGCGCCGCGACGTCTCGATGGAAGGCGAACATCGCGAGGTGCTCGAAACCTATCGCATGTTCGCGCATGACCAGGGCTGGGTGCGCAAGCTCGAGGAAGCGATCCGCAACGGCCTGACGGCGGAAGCGGCGGTCGAAAAGGTGCAGAGCGACACCAAGGCGCGGATGATGCGGTTGACCGACCCTTATCTGCGCGAACGCATGCACGATTTCGAGGACCTGGCGAACCGGCTGCTCAGGCAGTTGACGGGTTATACCGGGCGCACGACCGCCGAGGGTTTTCCCAATGACGCGATCATCCTGGCGCGGGCCATGGGGGCGGCCGAGCTGCTCGATTATCCCCGTGCCAATGTGCGCGGGCTGGTGCTGGAAGAGGGAGCGGTGACGAGCCATGTGGTGATCGTCGCCCGCGCCATGGGCATTCCCGTCATCGGCCAGGCGGCGGGTGTTGTGGCGCTCGCCGAGAATGGCGATGCCGTGATCATCGACGCCGACGAAGGGCATGTGCATCTCCGGCCGATGGCCGATCATCGGCGCTCCTACGAGGAAAAAGTGCGCTTCCGCGCGAGGCGGCAGGAGCAGTTCCGGGCGTTGCGCGCGATCGAGCCGGTCACCAAAGACGGCCAGCGGATCTCGCTTATGATGAATGCCGGCCTGCTGGTCGACCTGCCGCAGCTCTCGGAATCGGGTGCGGAGGGCATCGGTCTCTTCCGCACCGAGCTGCAGTTCATGATTGCCTCGACCATGCCGAAGGCGGAAGAGCAGGAGCAGTTCTACCGCAATGTGATCAAACAGGCGGCAGGCCGCGTCGTCACCTTCCGCACGCTTGATATCGGCGGCGACAAGGTGGTGCCTTATTTCCGAGGCCATGAGGAGGAAAATCCCGCACTCGGCTGGCGCGCGATCCGGCTGTCGCTCGACCGTCCGGGATTGTTGCGCACCCAGCTGCGCGCCATGCTGAAGGCGTCCGCCGGCACCGAGCTGAAGCTGATGGTGCCGATGGTGACTGAGGTTTCCGAGCTGAAGATGGTGCGCGAACTCCTGCAGAAAGAAGTGCAGCATCTGTCGCGCTTCGGGCATGGACTGCCGCGCAAGCTGCAATTCGGAGCGATGCTGGAGGTGCCTGCGCTGCTCTGGCAGCTCGACGAACTGATGGAGGCGGTCGATTTCGTCTCGGTCGGTTCCAACGACCTTTTCCAGTTTGCTATGGCGGTCGATCGCGGCAATGCGCGGGTGTCCGATCGCTTCGACCCCCTCGGCAAACCGTTTTTGCGGATCCTCCGTGATATCGTGCGCGGGGCGGATCGGAACACGACGCCGGTGACGCTTTGCGGCGAGCTTGCCGGCAAGCCGCTTTCGGCAATGGCGCTGCTCGGCATCGGCTTTCGGTCGATCTCGATGTCGCCGGCCTCGATCGGTCCGGTAAAGGCAATGCTACTCGGGCTTGATGTCGGAGCGCTGGCGAAGGTGATGGACGAAGTGCTGGACGATCATCGCAGCACGGTGCCGATGCGCGAGGTGCTTGCCCGCTTCGCCGAGAGCCACAATATTCCCCTTTAGAGAAATATAAGAAGAATCGGAGTGAAGGGTGGCGAAGCTTCCCGTTGAAAAAATGCGCGAGCTGGAACGCCGTTTCGGCGAGATCGAAGCGCGCATGTCGGCTGGCCCGGCCGCCGATGTCTATGTGAAGCTCGCATCCGAATATTCCGAGCTGCAGCCCGTCGTGACGAAGATCCGCGCCTATGAGAAGGCTGTCGCCGAGCTCGCCGATCTCGAAACGCTGCTCGAGGACAAATCGGTCGATCGCGAGATGCGCGATCTTGCCGAGCTCGAACTGCCCGAAGTGAAAGGGCGGATCGAGGCGCTGGAGCAGGAAATGCAGATCCTGCTTCTGCCGAAGGACGCAGCCGACGAAAAGAGCGCGATCCTGGAAATCCGCGCCGGCACCGGCGGCTCGGAAGCTGCCCTTTTTGCCGGCGATCTTTTCCGGATGTACGAGCGTTTCGCGTCGGAAAAGGGCTGGAAGGTAGAGGTGCTCTCGGCAAGCGAGGGTGAAGCCGGCGGCTACAAGGAAATCATCGCGACGATCACAGGCCGGGGGGTGTTCGCCAAGTTGAAGTTCGAATCCGGCGTGCACCGTGTGCAGCGCGTGCCGGAGACCGAAGCAGGCGGGCGCATCCATACTTCGGCCGCGACGGTGGCGGTGCTGCCGGAAGCCGAGGAGATCGACATCGACATTCGGCCGGAAGACATCCGTATCGATACGATGCGCTCTTCGGGCGCCGGAGGTCAGCACGTCAATACGACGGACTCGGCAGTGCGCATCACCCATCTGCCGACCGGCATCGTCGTCACCAGCTCGGAAAAATCACAGCATCAGAACCGCGCCAAGGCGATGCAGGTCTTGCGTTCCAGGCTTTACGATGCCGAGCGGCAGCGGGCCGATAGCGAGCGCTCGGCCGATCGCAAGAGCCAGGTCGGCTCCGGCGATCGTTCGGAACGCATCCGTACCTATAATTTCCCCCAGGGTCGCATAACGGACCATCGCATCAATCTGACGCTTTACAAGCTCGACCGGATGATGGAAGGCGAGATCGAAGAGGTCGTCGACGCACTGATGGCCGATTATCAAGCAAGCCAGCTGGCGCAGCTCGGCGAACAGCAATGAGCGCTACGGTCGCCGATATGCTTGCCGAAGCGCGCCGTCGTTTCACAGAGGCAGGCATTGTCGATCCGGTGACCGATGCGCGGCTGCTTGTCGCAGGCATTTTGAAACTGTCGTCAACGGAGCTTTTGACGCGGTCGGCCGAGAGGCTCTCTTTAGATCAGGCGGAGGCGATTTCGAGGGCCTTGGAGCGGCGTCTCGGCCATGAGCCGGTGCATCGTATTCTGGGCGAGCGGGAATTCTACGGCCTGCCGCTTGGCTTGTCGACGGAAACTCTGGAGCCGCGTCCGGATACGGAAATCCTGGTCGATACGGTGCTTCCCTATTTGAAGGACCTTGCAAAGGCGCAACGCCATCTCCATATTCTTGATATCGGAACCGGGAGTGGGGCGATATGCCTCGCGCTCTTGAGTGAATGTCCCGAGGCGTCAGGTATCGGCAGCGACATATCGGCTGATGCACTTAGGACGGCGAAGTCAAATGCAGAAAGAAACGGGTTGCAGGATCGTTTTCAGGCCGTGCAGTCGAAATGGTTCGAGAACATCCAGGGCTCCTTTCACGCGATTGTCTCAAATCCGCCCTATATTGCCTCCAATGTCATTCACGATCTCGCTCCCGAAGTGACGAAATTTGATCCGGTTGCAGCGCTGGATGGCGGCCCGGATGGGCTTGACGCTTACAAAGCCATAGCCAAGGATGCGGCAAGGTTCATGAGGCCCAACGGGGTTCTCGGACTGGAAATCGGCTACGATCAGCGAAACGATGTGACGGCGATCTTCGAAGCGAAAGGCTTCAAGTGCCTCAAATCCGTGAAAGATTATGGTCAGAACGACAGGGCGCTTGTTTTCGCGCTTGCGTAAAAGGCGGTAACTGCGGCATCGGACGGGACATTATTGCTATTGCGAAGAAAAGGCTTGGATTTCCCAGGGAAGCAATATAGGTTGCGGACACGTGTTGGGCAGATAGGAATGAACGAGATTCGTTCGGCACTTGGTTTGCCTCGGGGGTCCGCTCTTTTAAACGAGAGTTTCAACGGTTGAACACGACCCAACGCGTGAATCAGTCAAACTGACTTGAGAACCAAGCGGCAGGTCGGCGCAAAGGCGCAGTATGCTCGCGGCACAAAGGTCCTGACCCGGTTTTCCGGTCATGGCGGTTGGTGCCATGTATCCATCACAAACAGAGAATTCAGGTGAACGATCTATGAGGCCAGGACAGCAAAACAAGCGCGGTCGAGGGCGTGGTAACAACAATAACAATGGCGGCGGCGGAAATAACAATAACAACAATTTCAACCGCAAGGGCGGTAACCCGCTGACCCGGAGCTATGACAGCTCCGGTCCCGATGTTAAGATTCGCGGTACTGCACAGCATATCGCCGAGAAATATGCGCAACTTGCCCGTGATGCCCAGAGCTCTGGCGACCGCGTGATAGCCGAGAATTATCTTCAGCACGCCGAACATTACAATCGGATCATTGCCAGCGCTCAGGCGCAGATGCAAGAGCGGTTCCAGCGCGACGATCGCAGCGACTACAATGACCGCGACGCGGCGGATCGCGACAGCGACGACATCGATACCAGCGACAATGATGGCGACGATGTCGTCGTCGTCCAGCCGCCGCAGAGCAGGCAGCATCAGCCGCAGGCACAACCAAAGTCCGCGCCGGCACCCGTTGCTGCGCCTGCCCCGGCACCCCAACCCGAAATCATCGACGGAACCGGCCCGCAGCCGGAGATCGAAGGCATTCCTGCCGAGGTCGCCATGGACGAGGAAGGCTCTGCCGGCCAGTCACGCGAACGCCAGCCCCGTCGTCGTAGCCCCGGCAATCGTCCCCGTCGCCCGCGCCGCGGCGCAGACGGCGATGCAGCCTCCGAGGGCGAGGGTGCTTCCGCCGAGGCGCCGGTTCTGGCGGATGCCGCATCGGAATAAGGGATCTGGCCGCTCCTTTCGGGGAGAGCCGGGTGCTCATGCCATCTGTTCGAATTTCCTTGAAAATCCCCGGCCTCGTGCCGGGGATTTTCGTCTTATGGGCTCTTTAAACTCCCGAAACAGCGTACCATATTCTCCTCGACTGCTTCGCCCAAATCCCAGATGGGCCAAGCGCGGCCTGCCTTTTCAGGGGGTCGATCTCAATCATCGGTCTGCGCCTCGTAAGGGCAGGGCGATCAATGGAGGTAGAATATGAATATCGAGAAATATTCCGAGCGGGTGCGCGGTTTCATTCAGTCGGCCCAAACCTATGCGCTGGCGCAGGGGCATCAGCAATTTTCACCCGAACATGTGCTCAAAGTTCTGCTCGATGACGATCAGGGCATGGCGGCGTCGCTGATCGAGCGTGCCGGCGGCGATGCCAAGGCTGCTCGCCTTGCCAATGACGCGGCTCTTGCCAAGTTGCCGAAGATATCGGGCGGCAACGGCAACATCTACCTGGCGCAGCCGCTCGCCAAGGTGCTTTCGACCGCCGAAGAGGTGGCCAAGAAGGCCGGCGACAGTTTTGTTACGGTCGAACGTCTGCTGCAGGCGCTGGCGATCGAATCCTCGGCTTCGACCTATTCGACGCTGAAGAATGCGGGCGTGACAGCCCAAGGTCTCAACCAGGTCATCAACGATATCCGCAAGGGCCGGACCGCGGATTCCGCCAGCGCCGAGCAGGGCTTCGATTCACTCAAGAAATTCGCCCGCGACCTCACTGGCGAAGCCCGCGAGGGCAAGCTCGATCCGGTGATCGGCCGCGACGATGAGATCCGCCGCACCATCCAGGTCCTGTCGCGCCGCACCAAGAACAATCCGGTGCTGATCGGCGAGCCGGGCGTTGGCAAGACGGCGATCGTCGAAGGTCTGGCTCTGCGCATCGTCAACGGCGACGTGCCGGAATCGCTGAAGGACAAGAAGCTGATGGCGCTCGACATGGGCGCGCTGATTGCCGGCGCGAAATACCGCGGCGAATTCGAAGAGCGGCTGAAAGCGGTCCTCAATGAAGTTCAGGCGGAAAACGGCGAGATCATCCTGTTCATCGACGAGATGCACACGCTGGTCGGCGCCGGCAAGGCGGACGGGGCGATGGATGCCTCCAACCTTCTAAAGCCTGCGCTTGCCCGCGGCGAGCTGCATTGCGTCGGCGCAACCACGCTCGACGAATATCGTAAACATGTCGAGAAGGATCCGGCGCTTGCCCGCCGTTTCCAGCCTGTCGTCGTCGACGAACCGACGGTCGAAGATACGATCTCGATCCTGCGCGGACTCAAGGAAAAATACGAGCAGCATCACAAGGTTCGCATCGCCGATGCGGCGCTGGTCGCCGCCGCGACGCTGTCCAACCGCTATATCACGGATCGCTTCCTGCCCGATAAGGCCATCGATCTGATGGATGAGGCGGCGGCGCGACTGCGCATGCAGGTGGATTCCAAGCCGGAAGAGCTCGATGAACTCGACCGCCGGATCATTCAGATGAAGATCGAGCGTGAGGCGCTGAAGAAGGAAACCGACGTTGCTTCCGCCGACCGGCTGAAGCGACTGGAGACCGAACTCACCGCGCTTGAAGAGGAGGCCGATGCGCTGACGGCCCGCTGGCAGGCGGAAAAGCAGAAGCTCGGCCTTGCCGCCGATCTCAAGAAGCAGCTCGACGACGCCCGCAACGAACTGGCGATTGCCCAGCGCAAGGGTGAATTCCAGCGCGCCGGCGAGCTCACCTACGGCGTCATTCCGGATCTCGAAAAGCAGCTGGTCGAAGCCGAGAAGCAGGATGGTGAACGCGGCGCGATGGTGCAGGAGGTGGTCAGCCCCGACAATATCGCCCATGTCGTTTCCCGCTGGACCGGCATCCCGGTCGACAAGATGCTGGAAGGCGAACGCGACAAGTTGCTTCGGATGGAAGACGAGCTGGCGAAATCGGTGATCGGCCAGGGCGATGCGGTTCAGGCCGTGTCGCGCGCCGTCCGCCGCGCCCGCGCCGGCCTGCAAGATCCGAACCGGCCGATCGGCTCGTTCATCTTCCTCGGCCCGACCGGCGTCGGCAAGACCGAACTTACCAAGGCGCTCGCCCGCTTCCTCTTCGACGACGAAACGGCCATGGTGCGCATGGACATGTCGGAATACATGGAGAAACACTCCGTCGCCCGTTTGATCGGCGCGCCTCCCGGCTATGTTGGTTATGACGAAGGCGGGGCGTTGACGGAAGCCGTGCGCCGCCGGCCATATCAGGTCGTGTTGTTCGATGAGATCGAGAAGGCGCATCCCGACGTTTTCAACATCCTGCTGCAGGTGCTGGACGACGGACGGTTGACGGACGGTCAGGGCCGGACGGTCGACTTCCGTAATACGATGATCATCATGACCTCGAACCTCGGAGCCGAATATCTGACGCAGCTCAGGGACGGCGATGACAGCGATACGGTTCGCGAGCAGGTGATGGACGTCGTGCGTGGGCATTTCCGGCCGGAATTCCTGAACCGCATCGATGAGATCATCCTCTTCCACCGCCTGAAACGCGAGGAGATGGGCGCGATCGTCGATATCCAGCTGAAGCGGCTGGTGGCTCTGCTGTCCGAACGCAAGATTGTTATCGATCTCGACGAGGAAGCTCGCCATTGGCTGGCGAACAAGGGGTATGATCCGGTTTACGGCGCAAGGCCGCTGAAGCGGGTGATCCAGAAATTCGTGCAGGACCCGTTGGCCGAGCAGATCCTGTCGGGCCAGGTGCCGGACGGATCGACTGTCAAGGTGACGAACGGTTCGGACCGGCTGCAGTTCAGCATGCGGCAGACGGTGAGCGCAGCGGCTTAATTTGGTTTGTCGAGAAATGAGAAATGGCGGCTTCAGCCGCCATTTTTCGTTTAGAGACTACTTGCTCGCCACCTGATCCGGCGTCTGGTTGTTCAGCAGCGTATCGATACGCTTTCGCTCGTCCTCGAATTTCGCCAGCGCCTCGCCCTGCAGCGATTTGCCGCCC
Organism: Rhizobium sp. N621; assembly: GCF_001664325.1. Taxonomy (NCBI): domain Bacteria; kingdom Pseudomonadati; phylum Pseudomonadota; class Alphaproteobacteria; order Hyphomicrobiales; family Rhizobiaceae; genus Rhizobium; species Rhizobium sp. N621. Next base: position 4,019,314 of record NZ_CP013495.1, on the reverse strand, counting down.
GGCAGACGGATGCGCAGCGGATCGACCTTGGTGCCGTTGACGATCAGCTCGTAATGCAGATGCGGGCCGGTGGATTCACCCGTCGTGCCGACCCAGCCGATCACCTGGCCCTGACGTATTTTCGCGCCGGGAACGACGCCTTTGGCAATGGCGCTCTGGTGATTGTAGGAGGATTCATAGCCATTGGCATGGCGGATGATCGTCTGATTGCCGTAGCCGCCGGAATCCCAGCCGGCTTTTTCGACTGTGCCATTGCCGGAGGCGATAATCGCGGTGCCACGCGGCGCCGCCCAATCGACGCCGGTATGCATTCGCGCGAAACCGAGGATCGGATGGCGGCGCATGCCGAAGCCCGACTTGAAAATGCCGTTGGGAACCGGGTTGCGCAGCAGGAACTGACGGATGCTCTTGCCGTTCTCGTCGAAATAATCGACCGTGCCGTCGTCGGGATCCTGGAAGCGATAGAAGCGCGTCTGCGTATCGCCGAAACGAGCATTGACGTAGAGCAGTTCGGAATCCTCGGTCGCCTGGCCGGTGCTGTCGGCGACGGAGAAGAAGGCCTCCAGCTTATCGGTCGATCTCAGCTGCGCCTGGAAATCGACATTGCTTGCGAGCAGCTTGATGATCAGCGCGGTCATATCCTTGGTCATGCCATAGGAAAGGGCGGCACGATAGATGCCGTCATAGACGCGCGGCAGGTTCTGGCCGGGCGGCGGAGCGAAGGTATTGTCATCGAAAGCCGTGGCGATGGCATCCAGCATCGGCGGCTCGCTGCCGGACACGTATTTGCCCTTGTCGTCGAGGGCTACGGTGACGAGATGGCGCGTGCCGCGGTAGACGCTGGCCCGGATGATCTTTGCCTGTTCGCCCTTCTGGATGATGCCGATGCGCAGCACGTCACCCTTTTCGAGATCGCTGGCGCCGAGTTGCTGCGAGATATAGTTGGCAATGCCATCGGCATATTGCTGTGGGTAGCCTGAATCCGTAAGCGCCTTGGCGATCGGTGTATCGGCGCGCACCGGAAGAATGTCGTCGGCGAATTCTTCGGTCTGCGGCGTGATCGATTCCGGCGCAGAAACCGTCATGTTCTGCTCGAGCACGCGGGCTGACAGGCCGGCGGTCAGATCGACATCGGCTTCCTCATTGGAGAAACGACGTGGATCGACGTAGTAGAGGGCTGCGAGCTGCGTATTGCCGTCGGTCAGCACGGAGCCGTTGGAACGGACGTTTTCCTCGACCTCCTCGAGTGACAGGCCGGAGGCCATTTTCATACTGGTCTTAGCGGTCGGGAAGGGAACGGTCTTCAGGCTGACCTCGGATTCGACGTCGGAGCCGTAGAGTACGCCGGTGCGGCTCTGCGGGGCGGGCTGCGGTTCGTCGGCGGAAAATATCGCCAGAGGATCGAAATCGGGGTAGTCCTCGGTCGCCACATGGTTGGCGGCCAGCGTCATCTTCACATGCGCGAACGGCTGGCGGCGCACGACCTCCTTCTCGCCGTCATGGACGACGGTCGATACTTCCATGATCGCCCGGTCCGAAGGTTTTGCGGCGATGGCGGGAGCGATCAGCCGGCCGCCGCGGACCACGGCCGTGTCCACATGCGCCTCTGCGGCAGCACTCGCATAGGCCTCGGCAGGAATCGCCAGCTGTTGGCGGCCATCAAGCGCGGCAAAAAGGGCGACGCCCATCAGGACAGAGGATGTGATACCGGTGAGGAACGTGCCCGAGAGCCAGCGCAAGGAAACTTCGCGCTTGTCGGGCGCACGCCTGCCGTCGGCCAGAAGCGGAGGCTCGTTGCCCAACGAGCGGATCAT
>NZ_CP013495.1:3635000-4012500 GCF_001664325.1 Rhizobium sp. N621 | reverse complement strand
GGGGTAGCGACTGTTTATCAAAAACACAGGGCTCTGCGAAGTCGCAAGACGACGTATAGGGTCTGACGCCTGCCCGGTGCTGGAAGGTTAAGAGGAGAGGTGCAAGCTTTGAATCGAAGCCCCAGTAAACGGCGGCCGTAACTATAACGGTCCTAAGGTAGCGAAATTCCTTGTCGGGTAAGTTCCGACCTGCACGAATGGCGTAACGACTTCCCCGCTGTCTCCAACATAGACTCAGTGAAATTGAATTCCCCGTGAAGATGCGGGGTTCCTGCGGTCAGACGGAAAGACCCCGTGCACCTTTACTATAGCTTTACACTGGCATTCGTGTCGGCATGTGTAGGATAGGTGGTAGGCTTTGAAGCGGGGACGCCAGTTTCCGTGGAGCCATCCTTGAAATACCACCCTTATCGTCATGGATGTCTAACCGCGGCCCGTCATCCGGGTCCGGGACAGTGTATGGTGGGTAGTTTGACTGGGGCGGTCGCCTCCGAAAGAGTAACGGAGGCGCGCGATGGTGGGCTCAGACCGGTCGGAAATCGGTCGTCGAGTGCAATGGCATAAGCCCGCCTGACTGCGAGACTGACAAGTCGAGCAGAGACGAAAGTCGGTCATAGTGATCCGGTGGTCCCGCGTGGAAGGGCCATCGCTCAACGGATAAAAGGTACGCCGGGGATAACAGGCTGATGACCCCCAAGAGTCCATATCGACGGGGTTGTTTGGCACCTCGATGTCGGCTCATCGCATCCTGGGGCTGGAGCAGGTCCCAAGGGTTTGGCTGTTCGCCAATTAAAGCGGTACGTGAGCTGGGTTCAGAACGTCGTGAGACAGTTCGGTCCCTATCTGCCGTGGGTGTAGGAATATTGACAGGATCTGTCCCTAGTACGAGAGGACCGGGATGGACATATCTCTGGTGGACCTGTTGTCCTGCCAAGGGCATAGCAGGGTAGCTATATATGGACGGGATAACCGCTGAAGGCATCTAAGCGGGAAACCCACCTGAAAACGAGTGTTCCCTATCAGAGCCGTGGAAGACGACCACGTTGATAGGCCGGGTGTGGAAGTGCGGCAACGCATGAAGCTTACCGGTACTAATAGCTCGATCGGCTTGATCGTTCTCATTGTTCATGCTCATCAGCCAAAGGCTGATGATGCCTGACCTTGTTCTGACGCGCCAAGGGCGCTGCGGACGGCCCGCGCCACAAAGCGCGACGGCCTCTGGCCTGTATGCGTGCCACAAGCACCCGCAGCCGGAAAGATCAAAGACGTGTTCAAAACAAAACAGGCTAACGCCTGCCAGCTTCTCAAACAACAAGTTGCGCTTTGCCGACCTGGTGGTTATGGCGGGGTGGCTGCACCCGTTCCCTTTCCGAACACGGCCGTGAAACGCCCCTGCGCCCATGGTACTTCGTCTTAAGACGCGGGAGAGTAGGTCGCTGCCAGGTCTGCAAAGCGCAACTCAGTTGATAAAAATCTTCTCAATCACAATCCAACGGCCCAAAGCCGAACAAAGGGCCGCTCATAAGCGGCCTTTCGTGTTATAATACTTCCGCGGGGTGGAGCAGCCCGGTAGCTCGTCAGGCTCATAACCTGAAGGCCGCAGGTTCAAATCCTGCCCCCGCAACCAAAAGTCCCAAAAGCCCGCCAAAAAGCGGGCTTTTTGTTTTGATAACGGTCGAGGAGTTAACGCCTCATCAGGGGCCTGCAAGCAGGCAAAGCCGACGCCACGGGACAGAAAACCCCAAAGCACGCCCCGAACCAACCTTCCCTTCATCTCCTGCAACACCACGCTCAGCTATCGCTGGCGCGAAGACTTCATCTTCGCTGGTCCGTTCCCGCATGCCGGACATCATTGCTGGAAAATCAACAGGACATAAGCCAGGAAAAGCACGAGATGGACCGCACCCTGCATCAGATGCGTGCGACCGCTGGCAAAGGTGATGATGCTGACGGCAAGAGTGAGCAGCAGCATCACAAGATCTCCATGCTCCAGACCGAGTGTTACCGGGTGTCCATAAAGGCGGCTGATGACGAGCATCGCCGGCACGGTCAGCCCGATCGTCGACAAAACCGACCCGAGAAAAATATTAACGGAGCGCTGAAGATTGTTGGCGATGGATGCACGCACGGCGCTGATTGCCTCGGGGGTCGCGACAAGAACGGCCATGACGACGCCGCCAAATGCGGTCGGTGCCTGCAGGGTTTCGATGATGTAATCGATCGGCCGCGCGAGTTGTTCGACCAGGAACACCACAGGCCCCATATAGGCGAACAGCAACAGGGCATGAGGCCACACCGGCTCGTGGTAAAGCGCTGCTTCGCCAGGAGGTTCGCGGCGATTGCTGCCGTCGGTGAAATAGTCCTGATGGCGACCGGCTTGCAGAAACAGAAACGTGGCATAAAGGCCGACGGAGAGTATGCCGAGGATCAATTGCCGCGGCGCCGACGGGTGCTGCCCGTCCGGGCCGGAAAGAAATGTCGGCATCACCAGGCTGAGCGTTGCCAAGGGCACGATGACGCCGAGATAGGCGTTGGCGCCCTGGAGGTTATGCTGTTGCTCCGGCCGTCGCCATGCACCCAAGAGCAATGACAGGCCGACCATGCCGTTCAGAATGATCATGACGACCGCAAACAAAGTGTCGCGGGCCAGCGTCGGGTTGTTTTCGCCATGAATCATCACGGCGGAAATCGCCATCACTTCGATCGAAGTAATGGCGAGCGTCAGAATAAGGGTGCCATAAGGTTCCTTAAGGCGCTCCGCCAGGTGATCCGCCTGCCGCACGACCGACAGAGCCGAACCGAGCACGACGGCAAATAGCCACGCGAAAACGACGGTGAACCAAAGCGGATCGGGAAGTCGGCTGAAGAGATCGTCCTGGAAAACAAGGAAGGCCAAGCTCGTCGCAATGCTGACGCCCAGGAACCATTCTTCGCGCATCAGATCGGTTGCGCCGGTGGGCAATGCCGGCCCGTCAGCCATCGCAACCACCGTGATCCGGCAGATGCCGCCACAATGCGATCATTGACACCATCGCCTGCCCGATCCCGAGATAAACATCGTTCATTTGACGTCGGCCCACAATAGCAAAAGGACCGTACTCCAGGCCAGATGGCAGTGACCATCCCAAATGCGCACAGCTTGCCTATTCGCGGCCGGTGGCCGGGATCGCTGCGCCGGTAACGACGGCTGCGGCGGGCGATATCAGGAAGGCGATGAGCCGGGCGATCGACTGCGGCGATACCCAGGCGTCCGTTTTTGCATTGGGCATGGCAGCACGATTCTCGGGCGTATCGATCGTGCCGGGCAGAATGCAGTTGGCGGTGATGCGATCATCGCGGCATTCGGCAGCAAGCGCTTCCGTCAGCCGGATGACGGCAGCTTTCGAGGCTGCATAGGCGGCCTGGTTAGGGCCGGCCTTCAGGCCGGGCATCGCAGCGACGTGTACGATGCGGCCGTAGCCTGCGGCCTTCATCGTCGGGAGAACCGCCGCGCTGATCGTCAGCGCGGTACGGGCGTTTGTCGTCATCATGGTATCCCATTGCGCGGGGGCCTCCGGCCCGACCGGTCCCATTTGAAAACCGCCGACGGTGTTGACCAATGCGCCTACGCCGCCGAAGCGCTTGACGGCTCGGGCGACGGCGGCAGCGCAGGAGGCGTAGTCGGTGAGATCCGTTCCGGCGATCGAGAGAAACTCCGTGGACGCGGGAAGCTCACCGGCCAAAGTTTCCAGCTCCTGGCTCGAACGGTTCATGCAGACGAGTTTTACGCCGGCGCCTGCAAGCTCCCGGATAACGGCGCTGCCGAGGTTGCCGCCGGCTCCCGTGACGATCACGGCTTTCTGGTCGTTCATGGCAAGCGATCTCCTGACGGTGCCGGTGCTGGATGATGCCGCGCATTGTTGGTCCAGGCCGGGCCGCAACGCAACCCCTGCGCAGCCGCGCCAGTCAGGTATCTTGAGAATGCTGGCGGAGCTGAGAGCTCCGTCTGTGATCATCCCAGGTTCGTCGGACTAGAGCGGTTCAGCTTTTCACGGAAGCGCAGAACCGCTCTAATCGTTTTTGCCTTCAGTGATATTTTTCCCGTTCGCGGCCGAGGATGACTGGCGCATCCAACTCAGAGATCGGGCGGGTGACATCTGCCGGGATGTCACCGGCGAGCTGCAGGTCGAGATATCGGGCGCAGCAGACGCGCAGGAAGGATGTGAAGTTCCCGAGATCATGGCCGGCATCGATCGATTCATGGTGCAGCCGGGTAATCAGCTGCACGACGTTCATGCCGTCGCGCCGCGCAATTTCCTCAAGCTTCGACCAAAAGAAGTTCTCCAGCCTGACGCTGGTGACCATGCCGTCGATGCGCAACGACCGGGTGGTGCTTTCCCATAGCCGCGCATCCGCCTTGATGAAGAGTTCACACATGTCGTCCTCCCGGCGCCGCCTCGTCAGGCGGCGTTGGTTTCAGGTATTGACGAGGCATCGAGTACGGCCATGAACTGCCGCAGCCAGGAGGGATGCGCCGGCCAGGCTGGCGCAGTGACCAGGTTGCCGTCCGAGACGGCATCGGTGATTGAAATATCGGCGTAAATGCCGCCGGCAAGTTCGACTTCCGGCCGGCAGGCGGGATAGGCCGAGCAGGTGCGGCCCTTCAGCACTCCGGCGGCGGCAAGCAGCTGTGCGCCGTGGCAAATGGCTGCAACGGGTTTTCCGGCATCGAAGAAATGCCGGACCGATTTGATCACGTCGGCATTGAGGCGAAGATATTCCGGCGCGCGGCCGCCGGGGATGACCAGGGCGTCGTAATCCTCCGCCCGCACGCTGTCGAAAGTGGCGTTCAGCGCGAAATCATGGCCGCGTTTTTCCGAGTAGGTCTGATCGCCCTCGAAATCATGAATCGCGGTGGCGACGGTCTCGCCCGCCTTTTTGCCGGGGCAGACGGCATCGACGGTATAGCCGCAGGCGAGCAGTGTCTGAAACGGCACCATCGTTTCATAATCTTCGGTGAAATCACCCGTGATCATCAGGATCTTAGAAGCTGGCATCGCATCCTCCTTTGAAACCAACAGACGAAGATTAACAAAGACCGCTCAGCAGCAGGTACTATGGGAATACTACAGACGAAATTCTCGGCCGGAAGAAGGTGAGCATCACGACGAGAGTGCTCTCAGATCCTCTCCTGGATGTAAAACCGTTGCATCCATCGGGCGGCAGGGATCAGACCTTCCTGACTGTCGCATCCGGGACGGCACAGGCCTCGCCGCCGCCGAAGAGACGGGAACGGGTGAGAAAGCGTTTCTCGCGGCCGTTGTCGAGCGAGAACATGCCGCCGCGGCCCGGCACGACGTCGATGATGAGCTGAGTATGTTTCCACGCCTCGAACTGGCTGACGCTGATATAGACCGGCACGCCGCCGATCTCGCCGAGCTTGATGTCACTGTCGCCGACCATGAACTCATTGGCGGGATAACACATGGGGGAGGAGCCGTCGCAGCAGCCGCCGGACTGGTGGAAGAGGATATCGGGATGATCCCGCTTGATTTCTGCGATCAGATCAAGGGCCGCATCGGTTGCGAGAACACGCGGTTCGCCATTGACGGTCGTTTCCATGGTTCTTCCTCCAAGGTTCTGGAAAGGGGATTCCCCTCCCCACCCCCCCCACAAGGGGGAGGGGCTTAACTTGTTGAACTGCCCCGTTCTAAAAGCGACGTGTCGGCTTGCTGAGACTTCGGCAAGGAAAGCTGGTGGGGCGGTATCATAACCCCTCCCCCTCGTGGGAAGGGGTTGGGGAGGGGTCTTCAGCCTCTCCCGCTAAGCTGAAAGCATCTCAGAAGAAGCCGAGTGCCTTCGGGCTGTAGCTGACCAGCATGTTCTTGGTCTGCTGGTAATGCTCGAGCATCATCTTGTGGGTTTCGCGGCCGATGCCGGATTGCTTGTAGCCGCCGAAGGCGGCATGGGCGGGGTAGGCATGATAGCAGTTGGTCCAGACGCGGCCGGCCTGGATCTCGCGGCCGAAACGGTAGCAGCGATTGGCGTCGCGGCTCCAGACACCGGCACCAAGACCGTAGAGCGTGTCGTTGGCGATTTCGAGCGCTTCCTTCTCATCCTTGAAGGTCGCGACCGAGACCACAGGTCCGAAGATCTCTTCCTGGAACACGCGCATCTTGTTGTGGCCCTTGAAGATCGTCGGCTTGACGTAATAACCGTTCGCCAGTTCGCCGCCGAGATTGTTGCGCGAGCCACCGGCCAGAACCTGAGCGCCTTCCTGCTTGCCGATGTCGAGATAGGCGAGGATCTTCTCAAGCTGCTCCGTCGATGCCTGGGCGCCGATCATCGTTTCCGGATCAAGCGGGTTGCCCTGTTTGATCGCCTCGACGCGTTTGACGGCCTTTTCCATGAAGCGGTCGTAGATCGATTCCTGAACGAGGGCGCGGCTCGGGCAGGTGCAGACTTCGCCCTGGTTCAAGGCGAACATCGCAAAGCCTTCGAGCGCCTTGTCGAGGAAGTCGTCGTCTTCGGCCATCACATCGGCGAAGAAGATGTTCGGCGATTTGCCGCCGAGCTCCAGCGTCACCGGAATGAGGTTCTGGCTGGCATATTGCATGATGAGCCGACCGGTCGTCGTTTCGCCGGTGAAAGCGATCTTGGCGATGCGCGTGCTGGTCGCCAGCGGCTTGCCGGCCTCGATACCGAAGCCGTTGACGATGTTGAGCACGCCGGGTGGCAGGAGGTCGCCGACAAGTTCGGCCCAGAGCAGGATCGAAGCGGGGGTCTGCTCGGCGGGCTTCAGCACGACGCAGTTGCCGGCGGCAAGTGCCGGCGCCAGCTTCCAGGTCGCCATCAGGATCGGGAAGTTCCAGGGAATGATCTGGCCGACGACGCCGAGCGGCTCATGGAAGTGATAGGCGACGGTATCTTGGTCGATCTCGCCGATCGAGCCTTCCTGGGCACGGATGCAGGAGGCGAAGTAGCGGAAGTGGTCGATCGCCAGCGGAATGTCGGCCGCCATGGTTTCGCGGATCGGCTTGCCATTGTCCCAGGTCTCGGCCTGGGCGAGCAGTTCCAGCTTGTCTTCCATGCGCTGGGCGATCTTCATGAGGATATTGGAGCGCTCGGCGGCGGAAGTGCGGCCCCATTTTTCCTTGGCCGCATGGGCCGCGTCGAGCGCGAGATTGATGTCCTTTTCATCGGAGCGCGGGATGTCGCAGAGTTTGCCGCCTGTGACCGGCGTCACGTTTTCAAAGTATCTGCCTTCGACCGGCTCGCGCCATTCACCGCCGATATAGTTGCCGTATTTCAGCTTGAACGGCGATTCCACGATTTTCTGATGAAGCATGTCATCCTCCCTTGATGGTCCAGGTTCCAATCGAACCAGTGGGAGCAAAATGTGCGCGTTTTGCCGAAGGGAACAGGGTGGAGGATCAATACCGCAGCGCACACTGTCGCAGACATGCGACAGGGTCGCGTTTTGATTGCGATGTCCTATGGAACCGCCGGAGCCTGATTTAATGCAGGCCTAATTTCTTCATCTTTCGGTGGAGCGTGGCGCGGCTGATCCCGAGGGCGATCGCAGCCTGCGAGACATTGCCGCTGGTGCGCGATAGCGCGCGCAGCAAGGCCGCTTTTTCTGCTTCGACAATCTCTTCCTGTTGTGAGATGGCGGCCTCATGGAGCGCATCGGCGGCGGGGATGCCGGCCGCGATCCGTTTGTCGTCCAATTGTAGCGCGATCCGGGCGGCACGGGTGGCGCCGAGCACGAGATCGTGCCTGTCGACGGCGAGCAGGGCGGCCGCGGAATTGGCGCTCGTGGGGACCATCAGGAAACGGGCGCCGGCAAAGGCCGATCGAAACAGATTTAGCTCGATGCGCATCGCCGCGTCGCGTACGGTCTGCGTGAGGATCGCCAGCGTCATCTCGTTGACCTCGTCGCGGCAGGTCGAGATGTCGAGGGCAGCGGCGAGTTCACCGCGATGATCACGGATCGGGGCCGTCGTGCAACTCAGGCGGATATTCGAGCAGAAGAAATGTTGATCCCGAAAAATGGCGACGGAGCGCTCGTCGGCAAGGGCGGTTCCAATGCCGTTGGTGCCCATGCTCGCCTCGGTCCATACCGACCCGGTCCAGAGGCCAAGATCGTGGAAATCCTTGTCGTCGCCGGCAGAGCCCCGGCGCTCCAGCGCGATGCCCTGCCTGTCCGTCAGAAGAATGCAGCAGCCGGCCCTGCCCACCGTGGTGAAGAGGCGGTCAAGTTCCTCGGTTGCGCCGGCGATCAGCTGTTCGGATTGTTTGCGAGCGTCAAGAAATTCCTGGTCGGTCAGGCGCATCGGCGCGCGCTCGTCCTCGGGGACGAGGCGATGCATGGTCATACACCGCCGCCACGACGCGACGATCGGAGAACTCGCGGCAGCGGAATTCCGTTGCGCAGAGATGTACACATGCTTCGCATGTGCTGACTGTTCCTGCATCTGCTCCTCCCACGGAACTTCAGCATAGTCTGATGGAAAAGCGGCCGGTTTGCAATTGCGCGCCCGGCCATCTCCCCTCTTCGCCCTAGGTGATCAGACGCAGTGCTGAAAAGCTTCAGGGATCGTTGCACGACATCGTGCTCCACGTCATTGATCTAGATCTGGTTCAAAACCATCGATGTTTATCGCGACAGCCAGGCCTCGATGCCGCGCGCCGCCGCCCTGCCGGTCGCAAGGCAGGCGGTGAGGAGATATCCGCCGGTCGGCGCCTCCCAGTCGAGCATCTCGCCGGCGACGAAGGTGCCCGGCAGCGCCTTCAGCATGAAGTCTTCGTCGATGCTGCTCCAGCGGATGCCACCTGCAGAGGAGATCGCCTCGGCGATCGGCCTCGTCTCGAGAACCGGTACCGGCAGAGCCTTGATCACGCCGGCGAGACGTTCGGGGTCGGCTCGGTCGCGGTCCGGCGCGAGTTCGCGCAGCAATGCCGCCTTGACGCCGTCAAGCCCGGCACCCTTGCGCAGGCGGTTTGAGAAGCTCGACTTGGTGTCCTGCCGCGCCAGGTCGCGCGCAAGCCTTTCGATCGGCCGGCCCGGGGCGAGGTCGAGCGTCAGGGTAGCGCTGCCGTGGTGCAGCAGCCGGTCGCGGAGGCTAGCCGCATGGGCGTAGACCAGGCTGCCCTCGATGCCGCTGCCGGTGATGACGAACTCGCCCGGAAAGGTGCCGGCTTCGGATGTGGCGGTGACCGATTTGACGGGCTCGCCGGCGAAATGCGCACTGAAGCTGGCGCTCCAGCCGACGATGAAGCCGCAATTGGCGGGTCGGAAGGCGTCGATCTCGACGCCCCTCTCGGCCAACCAGGGCAGCCAAGCAGCATCCGAGCCGAGGCGCGGCCAACTTGCGCCGCCAAGCGCTAGCAGGGCGGCGTCGCAATGGATGATGCTACGCCCTTCCGGCGTTTCGAAAACATAACCGTCTTCGACGAGGCCGGTCCAGTGGTGGCGGGTGCGAAACGCGACACCCCGTTCTTCCAGCCGTTTGAGCCAGGCACGCAGCAAAGGAGAAGCCTTCATCACCTTCGGGAAAACCCGACCGGAGGAACCGACGAAGGTCTCGGTGCCGAGCCCTGCGGCCCAATCCGTGACATCGCCAGGGGTAAAGGCATCGAGAGCGGGACGAAGACGGGCTGAAGCCGCGCCGAAACGCGTGGCGAAGCGGGCATAGTCCTCGGAATGGGTGATATTGAGGCCCGACTTGCCGGCCAGCAGGAACTTGCGCGCGAAGGTCGGCATGGCGTCGTAGACCGTCACCGCGTGGCCGGAGAGCGACAGCCGCTCGGCAGCCGCAAGGCCCGCCGGGCCGCCGCCGATGATCGCAATCCGTTTCTGGCTCATGATGTCTTCGCCCGATTCTTTCCGGCGCAGTTTTGCCGCGGGCGCCGATCACCTGCAAGGGTGCAGATTTGTCAATGGTGCGAATGCGTGCACTGACCGTGGTCGGCGAGAACCTCGATAACGCGGCATTGATCGACGCGGCCGTGGCCGCAACTCTCCACCATGATTTCGAGCTCTGCCTTAAGCGCCGTCAGGCTGCGGATGCGCTGCTCGACTTCAACGAGGCGAGCCTTGGCGATGGCGTCGGCCGAGGCGCAGGACTGGTTCGGATCATCCTGCAGCGTGAGCAGCGTACGGATCGCCTCGATCTCGAAACCGAGCTCGCGCGCGTGGCGGATGAAAGCGAGGCGGCTGATGTCGGCAGGTTCGAAGGATCGCTGGTTGCCTTCGCTGCGGCTCGGCGCCGCGAGCAGGCCGATGCTTTCGTAATAGCGCACCGTTGGCACCTTCACGCCGCTTCGACGGGCCGCCTCGCCAATCGTGATCTTTTTCATGATTTTTCTCTTGCACCTCTAGTCGCTAGAGGATGTAGGGGGGATGCTTCTGTTTGACAAGGAAGCGGATATGGCTGAGACGAGCGTGACACGATACAGGGTCGGCGGCATGGATTGCGCCGCCTGCGCGAGCAAGATCGACACCGCAGTCAGGCGCATAGCAGGCGTTGCCGATGTCACCGTCTCGGTGGTGACAGGCACCATGATCGTCCGGCATGACGGCAGCAGCGATCTCAAGGCAGTCGAGAGGAAGGTGACGGGGCTTGGTTATTCCGTCTCGCCCTTTACCGGAAATGCGACGCCCGCGCGTGAAGGCCGCCCGCACCATCATCACGATCATGCCGCTCATGGCCATGGAGATCACGACCGTGCCGGGCATGATCACGACCATGCCCATGACGAGAAGGAAATCGAAGGCCTGCATGGGCACGACCATGCGCTGATGACCGGTCCTTGGTGGCGGAGCAGGAAAGGCCGCCTGACCATTTTTTCGGGTGCGGCACTCGTTGTCGCCTATGCCGTCGGCCATCTGGTGCCGGCGATCGCGTCCTATGCCTTCTTGGTCGCGATACTGGTCGGTCTGCTGCCGATTGCGCGGCGAGCCGTCATGGCGGCTTTGTCAGGCACGCCGTTTTCGATCGAGATGCTGATGACGATCGCCGCCGTCGGCGCCGTCGTTATCAATGCGGGCGAGGAAGCGGCAACGGTCGTATTCCTGTTCCTCGTCGGCGAGCTGCTCGAAGGCGTGGCGGCGGGCAGGGCGCGTGAAAGCATCCAGTCGCTGACGGCCCTGGTGCCGAAGACCGCGCTGCTCGAAGACAATGGGCAGATGCGCGAGGTGCCGGCGGAAAGTCTTGCCGTCGGCGCGGTCATCATGGTTCGTCCCGGCGACCGCATCTCTGCCGACGGCGTCATCGTATCAGGCGAGAGCGCGATCGACGAGGCTCCGGTGACGGGCGAGAGCACGCCGGTGCGTAAGGGCGTCGATGCCGTCGTCTATGCCGGTACGGTCAATGGCGATGCGGTGCTCAGGGTTCGCGTCACGGCAGCCGCTGCCGACAATACCATTGCTCGCGTCGTCAAGCTGGTGGAAGAAGCGCAGGAATCGAAGGCGCCGACGGAGCGGTTCATCGATCGGTTTTCGCGCTACTACACGCCAGGTGTCGTCGTCGTCGCCGCACTGGTCGCGGTCATTCCGCCGCTGTTTTTCGGCGGCGCGTGGAGTGAATGGATCTACAAAGGCCTTGCCATCCTGCTGATTGGCTGCCCCTGCGCCCTTGTCATCTCGACGCCGGCGGCGATCGCCGCTTCGCTGTCGGCGGCCGCACGGCGCGGATTGCTGATGAAGGGCGGCGCGGTCCTGGAGACGCTCGGCAAGGTGACGATGGTCGCCTTCGACAAGACGGGCACGCTGACGGAAGGCAAGCCTCGGGTCACCGACATCCTTTCCTTCGGATTGAGCGAGGCGCAGCTCCTGTCGCGCGCGGCTGTGCTCGAGCAGGGCTCCAGCCATCCGCTGGCACTGGCGATTCTCCACCGCGCCAAAGCGGACGGCGTGCCCGTGCCGCCCGCCTTCGAACTGGAAGCGCTGCCGGGCAAGGGTGTCACCGGCAAAGTCGGCGGCGAGACAGTGGATCTCTTGTCGCCGCCTGCCGCACGCGAGCGTGGGGCGCTCAACGCGGAACAGGAGGCGCGTATTGCAGGGCTCAATGATGACGGCAAGAGCGTATCGGTGCTGCTCGTCAATGGCGCTGCGGCCGGCCTGATCGCCATGCGCGACGAGCCGCGCGAGGATGCCGAAGTGGGGCTCTCGGCGCTCAAGGCGGCCGGTGTCAAGGCGATGATGCTGACGGGCGACAACAAGCGGACGGCGGCCGCCGTCGCCGGCATGCTCGGCATCGACTGGCGCGGCGAGATGATGCCCGAGGAAAAGCAGCGGGTCGTCGGTGAATTGAAGCGCGAAGGTTTCGTCGTCGCCAAGGTCGGCGACGGCATCAACGACGCGCCGGCGCTCGCCGCCGCCGACATCGGCATCGCCATGGGTGGCGGCACGGATGTGGCTCTGGAGACGGCCGATGCCGCCGTGCTGCACGGACGCGTCGGCGACGTGGCGCGGATGATCGCGCTTTCCAAGCGCACGATGCGCAATATCTTGCAGAATATCACCATCGCGCTCGGGCTGAAGGCTTTCTTTCTGGTGACCACGATCGCCGGCATTACCGGGCTCTGGCCGGCGATCCTCGCCGATACCGGCGCCACCGTGGTGGTGACGATCAATGCGCTGCGATTGCTTCGGATAAAGGTATGAACCCGACTGGCGGCGGGAAGACTGCCGATTCCGGCCTACCCGGGGAATCGAAAATAGCGGAGCCGGCCATCTGCCGGCTCTCAGTTTGCTGACAAAGTCTCCTCCATCATGTTCCGCCTTGTGCCGAGCATCTAACCACCGCAACTATCAGGCAGGAAAACGGTTTAATTTTCAGATGCTTAATTGGACGTGCGCAGATCCTCGGCACAAGGCCGAGGATGACGTCGCGGGTTGCAGTGCTTTGTCAGCAGCCTAGGAGCCAGCTTGTCGGCCGGTTCACGTCGAGGCCTTCTCCACAGCCTGTTTTCGTTAAGCTTTCGTTATCCCTGTTTTTCACAGGAATACAGCGATTTCAAACCTGCCGTAACGCAATGCACAAACCATCCGTTGACGTGAATTTGGATTCGCGTACTATATCTAGTGTTCGAGGTTCCCTCGATTCGTGAGGATTGAGGGCTAAGACGGGAATACGGTGCGTGGCGCCATCATGGCGCGGCGATGCCGGAGCTGCCCCCGCAACTGTAAGCGGCGAGCAACTGCCCGATTTCAGGTCACTGAGGCATGATGCCTTGGGAAGGCTGGGGCAGAGTGCTTCGACCCGTGAGCCAGGAGACCTGCCTCGAACGAAACGTCCACGGGCGGGGTGTCCGGAAGGTCGCGTCTACGAAGGCGGAATGAATCCGCGTCTGTTGCGCTGCCCCGAACGTCCGCATGAGCACTTCGGGGTTTGAAGTCATGTCGAGAACATCAAGGCCGTCGCCCGCGCACATCCTGCGAGGGATGATATCAGGCGTTTAAAGCGCCAACCTTGCCACATCATTGTCAAGCATTGTCCCGGACGCCGTACGGCGCCCGATCCAGCCCTGCGTCCTGAATCCATTGACATCACGAGGAACATGATGAGCGTT
This sequence comes from Rhizobium sp. N621, assembly GCF_001664325.1. Taxonomy (NCBI): domain Bacteria; kingdom Pseudomonadati; phylum Pseudomonadota; class Alphaproteobacteria; order Hyphomicrobiales; family Rhizobiaceae; genus Rhizobium; species Rhizobium sp. N621. Next base: position 3,998,943 of record NZ_CP013495.1, on the reverse strand, counting down.
ACCGTTTACAGCAAGCCGGCCTGCGTCCAATGCACCGCCACCTACCGCGCCCTCGACCGCCTGGGCGTGGACTATGAAATCGTCGATATTTCCCAGGATGCCGCAGCGCTCGAACGTGTGCGCGGCATGGGCTACATGCAGGTTCCGGTCGTGGTTGCCGGCAGCCAGCATTGGGCGGGTTTCCGACCCGACATGATCAGCGCGCTTTCCTGAGCTGAGAAAAGCGATGGGGCTGATCGTCTATTATTCCAGCCGATCCGGAAATACCCATCGTTTCGTCGAGAAGCTGGGGCTGCGCGCGGCGCGCATTCCCCTTGGCGCTGAGGACATCCATATCCGGGAACCTTATGTGCTGATCTTGCCTACCTATTGCGGCGACGGCGGCCCCGGGATCGTAAAGGGAGCCGTGCCCAAGCCGGTGATCCGCTTCCTCAACGATGCGGAAAACCGCTCCAACATCCGCGGCGTGATTGCCGCGGGCAACAGCAATTTCGGCGAGACCTACGGGCTAGCCGGCGATGTCATCTCGAAGAAGTGCCAGGTGCCGTATCTCTACAGGTTCGAGCTTCTGGGAACGGCCGAGGATGTCGCCAATGTCAAAGACGGGATGGGACGATTTTGGACACGGGAACAAATCTGACGCGGGATGCGGGCGCAAAACCGCTGAAGGCGGCTGAAACGCTCGATTATCACGCGCTGAACGCGATGCTGAACCTCTATGACGATGACGGCAAGATCCAACTCGACAAGGATCGCATGGCGGCCAGGCAATATTTCCTGCAGCATGTGAACCAGAACACCGTGTTTTTTCACAATCTTCGAGAAAAGCTCGATTACCTCGTCACTGAGGGCTATTACGAGCAGGAGGTGCTCGACCAATATTCCTTCAATTTCGTCCGCGACCTTTTCGATCGGGCCTATGCCAGGAAATTCCGTTTTCCCACTTTCCTCGGCGCTTTCAAATATTATACCAGCTACACGCTGAAGACCTTCGACGGAAAGCGTTATCTCGAGCGCTATGAGGACCGCATCTGCATGGTGGCGCTGACCTTGGCGCGGGGCGACGAGGCCCTTGCCCGCGACATGGTCGACGAGATCATTTCCGGCCGTTTCCAGCCGGCGACGCCGACCTTTCTCAATGCCGGCAAGAAGCAGCGCGGCGAACTGGTTTCCTGTTTCCTGCTGCGGGTCGAGGACAATATGGAATCGATCGGCCGGTCGATCAATTCGGCGCTGCAATTGTCGAAGCGCGGCGGCGGCGTGGCGCTGTCGCTGACAAATATCCGTGAGGCCGGCGCGCCGATCAAGCAGATCGAGAACCAGTCGTCGGGTATCATTCCGGTGATGAAGCTGCTCGAAGACAGTTTCTCTTATGCCAACCAGCTCGGTGCCCGTCAGGGAGCCGGCGCCGTTTATCTCAACGCTCATCACCCCGACATTATGCGCTTCCTCGACACCAAGCGCGAAAATGCCGACGAGAAGATCCGCATCAAGACGCTGTCGCTCGGTGTCGTCGTGCCCGACATCACCTTCGAACTCGCGAGAAACAATGAGGATATGTATCTGTTCTCGCCTTACGACGTGGAGCGCGTCTACGGCGTGCCTTTCACGGAGATTTCGGTGACGGAAAAGTACCGGGAGATGGTGGCGGATGCTCGCATCTCGAAGAAGAAGATCAAGGCGCGCGAATTCTTCCAGGTGCTCGCCGAAATTCAGTTCGAGAGTGGTTATCCCTACATCATGTTCGAGGACACGGTGAACCGGGCGAACCCGATTGCCGGGCGCATTTCGATGAGCAATCTCTGCTCCGAGATCCTGCAGGTCAGCGAGGCAAGCGAATACAATGACGACCTCTCCTACAAGCATCTCGGCAAGGATATTTCCTGCAATCTTGGCTCGCTGAACATTGCCGCAGCCATGGATTCCGCCGATTTCGGCAAGACGATCGAGACCTCGATCCGGGCGCTGACGGCCGTTTCCGACATGAGCCATATTGCCTCGGTGCCGTCGATCGAGAAGGGCAATGACGAGAGCCATGCGATCGGGCTCGGCCAGATGAACCTGCACGGCTATCTCGCCCGCGAGCGCATCTTCTACGGTTCGGAGGAAGGCGTCGATTTCACCAACATCTATTTCTATACGGTGACCTATCACGCGATCCGCGCCTCGAACCTGCTGGCGGTCGAACGCGGCACAAGCTTCAAGGGCTTCGAAAATTCGAAATATGCCTGCGGCGACTATTTCGACAAATACACCGAGCAGGAATGGAAGCCGGCGACCGAGAAGGTGCAGGCGCTGTTCGACAAATCAGGAATTCATATTCCGACACAGGACGATTGGGCGGAGTTGAAGACGGCTGTCATGGCGTCCGGGCTCTATAACCAGAACCTGCAGGCGGTTCCGCCGACGGGCTCGATCTCCTATATCAACCACTCGACCTCCTCGATCCATCCGATCGTCTCGAAAATCGAGATCCGCAAGGAAGGCAAGATCGGCCGGGTCTATTATCCGGCCCCGTTCATGACCAACGACAATCTCGATTATTATCAGGACGCCTACGAGATCGGGGCGGAGAAGATCATCGATACCTATGCGGCGGCGACCCAGCATGTCGACCAGGGCCTGTCGCTGACCCTGTTCTTCCGCGACACGGCGACGACGCGCGATATCAACAAGGCGCAGATTTACGCCTGGAAGAAGGGCATCAAGACGATCTACTACATCCGCCTTCGCCAGATGGCGCTTTCGGGTACGGAAGTGCAGGGGTGTGTGTCGTGTACGTTGTGATTTGATTTCGCTTCTGAGGATTTGCCCCTCATTCTAACCCTCTCCCCGTAAAAACGGGGAGAGGGGACGTGCCAAACGCAGTGTCGAGGATTGACGAAGCCGATGCGGCATATCCTTCGCCCCGCAGGCGGGGAGAAGGTGCCGGCAGGCGGATGAGGGGCAAATCCGGACGCATTCCTCAAGAGGGACCACAATGAACATGCAACTGAAGCCAGCCTCCCGCGTGCGCGCCATCAATTGGAACCGCATCGAGGACGACAAGGATCTCGAAGTCTGGAACCGGTTGACCGGCAATTTCTGGCTGCCGGAGAAGGTGCCGCTGTCCAATGACATTCCCTCCTGGGCGACGCTGACGGCGGCCGAGCAGCAGCTGACAATTCGCGTCTTCACCGGCCTGACGCTGCTCGACACGATCCAGAACGGCGTCGGCTCCATCAGGCTGATGGAGGATGCGGCGACACCGCATGAGGAGGCAGTGCTATCCAATGTCTCCTTCATGGAGGCGGTGCATGCGCGCTCCTATTCCTCAATCTTCTCGACGCTGTGCTCGACGCCCGATGTCGCCGATGCCTATCGCTGGTCGGAGGAGAACGAATTCCTGCAGCGCAAATCGGCGCTGATCATCGAGCAGTATCGCTCCGGCGATCCCCTGAAGAAGAAGGTCGCCAGTGTCTTCCTCGAAAGCTTCCTGTTCTATTCCGGCTTCTACCTGCCGATGTACTGGTCGAGCCGCGCCAAGCTCACCAATACGGCCGACATGATCCGGCTGATCATCCGGGACGAGGCGGTGCACGGTTATTATATCGGCTACAAGTTCCAGCGCGGCCTTGAAACGCTCTCCGAAGAGCGCCGGCTGGAGATCAAGGATTTCGCTTTCGACCTCTTGCTCGAACTCTACGACAACGAGGCGCGATATACCGAAGCGCTCTATGACGGCGTCGGGCTGAGCGAAGACGTCAAGAAGTTCCTGCATTACAACGCCAACAAGGCGTTGATGAACCTCGGCTACGAGGCGCTGTTCCCGGCCGAAGCCTGCAAGGTCAATCCGGCGATCCTTTCGGCATTGTCGCCGAATGCCGACGAGAACCACGACTTTTTCTCAGGCTCCGGGTCTTCCTATGTCATCGGCAAGGCAATGGCCACCGAGGATGAAGACTGGGATTTTTGAGACTTGATCGCAGTTTCCCCTTATCATTTGCCTGCCTGTCGACCACATACAGCGGAAATCGGATCCGGCTTTTGCCGGTGACGCGGCGTAACGGGAGTTTTTGATGTCGTCTTTTCCAAACAAGGTCGGGAGTGCCGTTGAGGCGGAGGAGGGTGTCTGGCCGATCCGCAGGAGACGGATTCTCGACTGGCTGGTGAACGAGACGCGCGGCGAGCGCTTCATCGACAATATCCTGGTCGAGATGTGCGGCAAGCTGCTTTCGGCAGGGGTGCCGGTGACGCGGGCGACGCTGCATTTCCGCACGAACCATCCGCAATGGATCGGCGCCCGCATCCTGTGGAAGGAAGGTCTGGCGGAGGCCAAGATCGACACATTCGCCTATGGCATCGAAAACACGCCGGAGTTTCTGAACAGTCCGATCAATGCGATCCATCAGGGTGCCGAGGAGCTGCGCAAACGGCTGGAAGGCGCAGCCGACGGCGACCTGGATTCATTCTATCAGGAACTGCATGACGACGGCCTGACCGAATATATCGCTTGGCCGATCGAACACACCTTCGGCAAACGGCATGTCGTGACATTTTCCACCTGCCGGCCGGGCGGTTTTGCGAGCGAACATGTCGATTTCCTGCGCGATCTCCTGCCGGCCCTGACCCTCGTCAGCGAAATCAGGCTGAAGAACATCATGGCGCGCACGCTGCTGCAGACCTATGTCGGTCCGCATGCGAGCGAGCAGATCCTGTCGGGTGTCACGACCCGCGGCAGCGGCGCGACCGTCGGCGCAGCCATCATGATCTGCGACCTGCGCGATTTCACGGCGATCTCGGATCTCTGGCCGCGCGACGACGTTATCCATCTTCTGAATGATTATTTCGATGCCATGTCGGACCCGATCGAACGGCATGGCGGGGAAATCCTGAAGTTCATGGGAGACGGGCTGCTGGCGATCTTCCCATTGGCCAAGAAAACGGCCTGCCTCGATCTGCTGGAGGCGATCCGCGAGGGGCAGGCGTCGATGGCCAAGCTGAACGAGGAGCACCTGCGCACGGGACGCGAACCGCTACGCTACGGGGTCGGTGTGCATGTCGGCGACGTCATGTACGGCAATATCGGCTCTCGCCGACGGCTGGATTTCACCGTCATCGGCCCGGCGGTCAATGTCGCCTCGCGGCTGGAAAGCCTGACCAAGGAGGTCAAGCGTCCGGTACTCTTGTCGCGTGCCTTCGTCGAAATGGCAGGCTGCGCGAAAGACATGGACAGTCTCGGCACCTTCCCGCTGCGCGGGCTCGGAGAACCTGTCGATGTCTTTGCTTTCCCGGAGCGGTAGAGCATGTCGCGCAAAAGTGCGCAGTGGTTTTACGACAACGAACTGCGTAAAAACAAAGACCTAAAGCGTGGAGCGAATCTGAAAGATCGCGACACGCTTTAGGCGGGCTCAGACGCCGCGCTTGTTTCCCCACAGCAGCACGTGCAGTTGCGGCAGCACGCGTGGCGCAAACCATCCGTCGGCCGTCACCTTCTCGACAAGCCAATGCATGCGATCCATCACGCCGTCGATATCGATGCGCGCGTCATCGTCTTCGGGTGGGGGCGGCGTGTGATTGCCCGGCTGAAGGTACAAGGGAATATAGGGGTAGCGCTGGCCCACCTCTCGGGCGAAAGCATAATCGGGATCGTCGAAGACGACGACTTTCAGCACGATCTCCGGCCCGCCGGCTGAAAGCCGTAGACAGTCGTCGATCTCCCCCCACTCGGTTTGCATTCCGCTCGACGGCGGCTTGGGACTCAAGACCAGGACATCGAGATCGCGAAACCAGTTCCGCGCCACACTTCCCTGCGTTTCCAGCGCGAAGCGGTATCCCTTGGCATGACCGAGTTCGATCAGCGGCCCCAGGGGCTGGATCGCCGGATTGCCTCCGGAAAGGGAAACCGTCAGCGGTCTGCTTCCGGAAAGTCTTGTGACCTCCTGCCAGATCGCCTCGACAGACATCGGCATCCATTGATCCCGGAACACGCTATCGACTGCATGAAGGCTATCGCACCAGGAGCAGCGGTAATCGCAGCCGCCCGTCCTGACGAATACCGTCGGCAGCCCGATCAATGCGCCTTCGCCCTGTATGGTCGGGCCGAAGATCTCGCTGACGCGGATGGTCTCCGCGCTCATGGCCGGTACTCCGCCCAGGTTTTCGGCGTTTCGCTGACGCGGACGGACGAAGTCTCGGGAAAGCGCTGCTTGCACCAGTCGTAGAAATGCCTGGCCAGGAACTCGGAGGTGACTTTCGAATGACCGAACACGTCGTTCAGATGCCGATGATCGAGGGTCTCGTCGATATAGCGCTTGAGCGGCGAGAGGTCGTGATAGTCACGCACGAAGCCATCGTCATTCAGGGTTTCTGCAGAAAGCTCGACTATGACGACATAGTTGTGGCCATGGAGCCGGGCACATTGATGATCGGCCGGCAGGTGGTCCAGCTGATGCGAAGCGGACAGGTGAAACTCCTTGGTGATGCGGTACATCAACGCACCTCCGCGGCTGAATATTGCGACACCGCCGCTTTCCAGAAATCCCGGTCTTCGTATTCCGTCGGATCGGAAATGCCGGCGAGATGGAAAGCCTCGCGCCGTTCGACGCAGGTGCCGCAGCGTCCGCAATGAAGACTGCCGCCCTTGTAGCAGGACCATGTTTCCGCAAACGGTGTCGCATGTTTCGCGCCGTCGGCCACGATCGCCGCTTTGGGAACATCGACATAGGGTGCAAGCAGTCTGACGCTGGCATAACCGTCCAGCGCTTCGTTCTGCATGTGCTGGAAAGCATCGATAAAGCCCGGCCGGCAGTCGGGATAGATGAAGTGGTCGCCACCGTGCACGGCGACGGCGACCGCATCCGCCTTTTGCGCGGCCGCCAGGCCGAAGGCGATCGCCAGCATGATGGCGTTGCGGTTGGGCACCACGGTGGCCTTCATGGTTTCCTCGGCGTAATGGCCGTCCGGAACGTCGACATTGTCGGTCAGGGCCGATCCGCTGAGATGGCCGCCGATGGCGGCGATGTCGATGATATGATGGGGGACGGCAAGGCGCGCGGCGCATTTGGCGGCGAAGTCGAGTTCCTTGCGATGCCGCTGGCCGTAATCGAAGGAGACGAGACCGATAAGCTGCTCTTCCGCTGCCATTCTGTGGGCAAGCGAAACGGAGTCGAGTCCGCCGGAGCAGACGACGATAGTTCTCATATTTTGGATTCCCTTGTTTTGACCGGGTGGGCTGCGACCGGATTACGCGGTGCTTTTAAGTCAAATCACGCGCCATGAAAACAGTTTTAATATGACCGCCCTTCGATCCGGCGGGCTAACCGATCGGAAAGTTGATCTGCGGCGACAGCAGGAGGTGCAGATCCTCGGCGTCGGGGTTGTTAATGCGCTGCAGCAGTATGCGGCCGAGATCCTCTCCCGCCGCCGTCAGGTCCTCATGGATCGTGTCGACCTTAGGCTGCAATTGGGTGAGAAGGCGGGATGTCTCCTTGGCGACGATATCATAGTCGGCGGCGAGTGTGCGGCCGGCATCGCTCATGCCGCTGATGACGGCAAGCGCCGAAACTTCGCCGGGGCAGACGAAACCATCGGGAGCCCCCGGGGCGGCGGCGCGGCTGCGGATGAAGTCGCGCAACACATCCGCCGGAGTGTCGAGATCGACGATCTCGGGCACTTCGTATGCGATGCCGGCCTCGCGCACCGCCGTCATGAAACCGTGCAGGATATGCTGGCAGAAGGTCAGCCGCTTCGGCGGCATGATCACCGCCACTTTTGTCCGGCCCTTCGTGATCAGCCGGCGGGTGGCTTCATAGGCAAAGGTGAAATTGTCGTAGTCGACATAGGGATGCGGTGTCGAAAATTCGGTGCGGCCGTGACAGATGAAGGGAAAGCCGGCTTCGAGCAGCAGGCGGACGCGGGCATCGAGCGGCTCGGTCCGCGTGAAGATCAGCCCGTCGGCAAGGTGGTTGCGGATGATGTATTCGGCAGCTTCGGCGTTGGTCGTCGACAGGAAGTTCGGGGCGACGACAAGATGGTAGGGCGTCTCTTTCAGCGCCTTGGCGATGCCGTACATGATCGAGGTGGTGAAGCCGACCACCTCCTCGTGTGGATCGAGCAAGATGGCGACGACGTTGGTGCGGCCGGTCTTCAGACGCTGGGCGGCACGATCCGGGAGATAGCCGATCTCGCGGGCAATGCGGTGCACGCGCTGGCGGGTTTCAAGAGAGATCTGCGGCGCATCGGAGAGCGCCCTCGACACGGTTGTCACCGCAAGGCCGGCGATCGTGGCGATCGTTCGCAAGGTCGGCTTGCCGCGCTTGTGCGTGATATCGAGATTTTCGCCGCGATGCGGCCGGGACGGTTCGGTCACTCTAGGCTTTCCATGCTGGAATTGCCGATACAATAACACGATGACTCGGGCGAGCAATCTGGGAATGAAAACGTTTTAAATTTTAACGCTTTATTATCCAATTGGATTATTTGAATGTAATTCAATAGGTTATGGGAGTAATCATATTTTTCTCGAGAGTCGAGAAAGGGCTTGACGTCCAAAGGCTTATAACGTTTTAAATTGTTAACCGCGCGGAGGAGCGCGGTTTCATGCCCACCGCTGCAATGGCGGGATGCATCTGGTGGCGGGGAGGATCCTGCCGCCGATTTCAAACGGGAGGAAATTCATGCGCAAGTTCATGAGCTCGGCAGCGGTTGCTGTCGTGATGCTGGCTGGTTTGGGTGCGGCGCAGGCTGCCGACGTCAAGGAAGTGCAGATGCTGCACTGGTGGACGTCTGGCGGCGAAGCGGCTGCCTTGAACGTCCTGAAGCAGGATCTGTCGAAGGAAGGCTTTGCCTGGAAGGACGTGCCGGTTGCCGGCGGCGGCGGTGATGCGGCGATGACGGCGCTGAAGGCGATGGTTGCGGCCGGTACTTATCCGACGGCCTCGCAGATGCTGGGCTACACCGTGCTCGATTATGCCCAGGCCGGCGTGATGGGTGACCTGACCGAGACGGCCAAGAAGGAAGGCTGGGACAAGTCGGTGCCGGCAGCGCTGCAGAAGTTCTCCGTCTATGACGGCAAGTGGGTCGCAGCCCCGGTCAACGTCCATTCGGTCAACTGGCTGTGGATCAACAAGGCTGTCATGGACAAGATCGGCGGCAGCCAGCCGAAGACCTTCGACGATCTGATCGCCCTGCTCGACAAGGCGAAGGCTGCCGGCGTCATCCCCTTGGCGCTCGGCGGCCAGAACTGGCAGGAAGCGACGATGTTCGATTCGATCGTGCTGTCGACCGGCGGCCCGGAATTCTACAAGAAGGCCTTCAACGACCTCGACGAGGCGTCGCTGAAGTCGGAGACGATGAAGAAGTCCTTCGACAACCTTGCCAAGATCGTCAAATATGTCGATCCGAACTTCTCCGGCCGCGACTGGAACCTGGCGACGGCCATGGTCATCAAGGGTGACGCGCTGGTGCAGGTGATGGGCGACTGGGCCAAGGGCGAATTCGTCGCCGCCAAGAAGACGCCGGATAAAGACTTCCTGTGTTACCGCTTCCCCGGCACCGAAGGCAGCGTCATCTACAACTCCGACATGTTCGGCATGTTCAACGTCCCTAAAGACCGCAAGGCGGCGCAGGTGGCGCTGGCAACGGCAACGCTGTCGAAGAGCTTCCAGTCGGCCTTCAACGTCGTCAAGGGCTCGGTTCCGGCCCGCACCGACGTTCCCGACACCGACTTCGACGCCTGCGGCAAGAAGGGCATTGCCGACCTGAAGGCCGCCAATGAGGGCGGCACGCTGTTCGGTTCGCTGGCCCAGGGTTACGGCGCGCCTCCGGCGATCGCCAATGCCTATAAGGACGTCGTCTCGAAGTTCGTCCACGGCCAGATCAAGAGTTCCGACGAAGCCGTCACCCAGCTCGTCCAGGCAATCGACGACGCCCGCTGAGGGTCGTCGATGACAAATGCTTCCCCGCGTGATCTCGCGGGGAAGCTTCAGGCTCCGCGCCGATCATGCGGAGACGATCGGCAAGACCGATCCTGCGGGAAGGGAGACGATATCCATGAGCACAGTTGCCACCACCGATCCGGTTCTGACCCCCGGGCGATCGACACCGATCTCGCTCAGAGGCCGGCTGCAGGATGCGCTGCCGAAGATCGTGCTGGCGCCGAGCTTCGTCATCACCCTGGTCTTCGTCTACGGCTTCATCGTCTGGACGGCCTATCTGTCCTTCACCAATTCCAAGACCTTCCCCTCTTATGCCCTGACCGGGGCGCGCGCCTATCAGCGGCTGTGGCGCTGGACCTTCGAGAGCGATCCGCCGTCGTCCTGGTACACCTCGATCACCAACATGGCGATCTTCGGCTTTCTCTATGTCGGCATCTGTTTGAGCCTCGGCCTGCTGCTTGCCATCCTGCTCGACCAGAAGATCCGCGGCGAGGGGCTGTTGCGGCCGATCTTCCTCTATCCGATGGCGCTCTCCTTCATTGTGACAGGGGTGGCCTGGAAGTGGTTCCTCGATCCCGGCCTCGGGCTGGAGCAGACGCTGCACCACTTCGGCTGGACGAGCTTCCACTTCGACTGGATCAAGAACAAGGACTTCGTCATCTATACCGTCGTCATCGCCGGCGTCTGGCAGGCCTCGGGCTTCGTCATGGCGATGTTTCTGGCCGGGCTTCGCGGCATCGACGGCGAGATCATGAAGGCGGCGCAGATCGACGGCGCCTCGCCCTTCCAGCTTTATCGGCGCATCGTCATTCCGCTGTTGCGGCCGATCTTTCTGTCGGCCTTCATCGTGCTCGCCCATATGGCGATCAAGTCCTACGACCTGGTGGTGGCGCTGACCTCGGGCGGGCCGGGCGGCTCGGCCTGGCTGCCGTCCAACTTCATGTATGAATATACCTTCAAGCGCAACGAGATGGCCGTCGGCTCGGCCAGCGCCATCATCATGCTGATGACGATCTCGGCGATCATCGTTCCCTATCTCTATTCCGAACTGAAGGAGAAGGCGCGATGAGCAGCGTGACCTCTTCCATCGGCACCTCGACCGCAATGCTTTCGCAGAGCGGCGATAGCAGGACTAACAGCGCCCGCTGGATCGGCCGACTGGTCATCTACGGCCTGCTGGTGATCTTCGCCATCCTCTACCTGATGCCGCTCTTCGTCATGCTCGTGACCTCGTTCAAGACGATGGACGAGATCCAGGGCGGCAACATGCTGGCGCTGCCGGCGGCCCCGACCTTCGATCCCTGGATCAAGGCCTGGGGCGAGGCCTGCGTCGGGCTGACCTGCGCCGGCATCAAGGGCTACTTCTGGAACTCGATCAAGATGGTGGTGCCGGCGGTGGCGATCTCCACGATCATGGGGGCGCTGAACGGTTATATCCTGACCAAATGGCGCTTCCCCGGCCATACGCTGGTGTTCGGGCTGATGCTGTTTGCCTGTTTCATCCCGTTCCAGTCGGTACTGCTGCCGATGGCGACGATCCTCGGCTCGCTCGGCCGCTTCGGCGTGACGCTGCAGAACGCCACCGGCCTTTCCTTCGGCTTCGGCAATTCGACCGTCAATCTGGTCTTCGTCCATGTCGTCTACGGCCTCGGCTTCACCACGCTGTTCTTCCGCAATTTCTACGAGGCGTTTCCGACCGAACTGGTCCGCGCCGCCCAGGTCGACGGCGCCAGCTTCTTCCAGATCTTCCGCCGCATCATGCTGCCGAACTCGCTGCCGATCATCGTCGTCACCGTCATCTACCAGTTCACCAATATCTGGAACGACTTCCTGTTTGCCTCGGCCTATGCCGGCACCGGTGACTCCATGCCGATGACGGTGGCGCTCAACAATGTCGTCAACACCTCGACCGGGGTGGTCGAATACAATGTCAACATGGCCGCGGCGATGATCGCGGCCGTTCCGACGCTCATCGTCTATATCCTCGCCGGCCGCTACTTCGTGCGCGGTCTGATGGCGGGCGCAGTCAAAGGGTAAGTCATGGCCTTCCTGGAAATCTCCGGTCTCAGAAAGCGCTTCGGTGCCGTCGACATCCTCAAGGGCATCGACATCGAACTCGAAAAGGGCGGCTTCCTCGTGCTGGTCGGCCCCTCCGGCTGCGGCAAGTCGACCCTGCTCAACACCATTGCCGGGCTGGAGACGATCACCTCGGGCGAGATCAGGATCGACGGCCGCGACATCAGCGGCCTGCATCCTTCCAAGCGCGACATCGCCATGGTGTTCCAGTCCTATGCGCTCTATCCGAATATGACGGTGGCGGGCAATATCGCCTTCGGCATGGAGATCCGCGGCGTTCCGAAGGAGGAGCGGGCCAAGGCGATCAAGCAGGTCTCCGACATGCTGCAGATCGGCCATCTGCTCGACCGCAAGCCGAGCCAGCTCTCCGGCGGGCAGCGCCAGCGCGTTGCCATGGGCCGGGCCTTGGTGCGCAATCCGCAGGTCTTCCTGTTCGACGAGCCGCTGTCGAACCTCGATGCCAAGCTGCGGGTCGACATGCGCACCGAGATCAAGCGGCTGCACCAGCGCATGGGCACCACCTTCGTCTATGTCACCCACGACCAGATCGAGGCGATGACGCTGGCGACCAAGATCGCCGTGCTGAAGGACGGGGTGCTGCAGCAGTTCGGCACGCCGGCCGAGATCTATAACAGCCCCGCCAATCTCTTCGTCGCCGACTTCATGGGCTCGCCGGCGATGAACCTGCTCAACGCCACCGTCGAGAACGGTGCGGCCGGGCTGGCCGTCTCGCTCGAGCGGCCGAACGGCGCGCCGCTCAGGCTGCCGGTCGTCTCCGGCAATCACGGCCTGTCTGCCTATGCCGGCAAGCCGGTGATCTTCGGCATCCGCCCCGAAGCCTTGACCGATCCCGACGGCGCCGACCGCAAGGCGCGCTCGCTGACCGAGGACGATTGCCTGATCGAGGTGGTCGAACCGGCCGGCTCCGACACCTTCGCCGTCACCAAACTCGGCGGCAAATCCGTCGTCGCCCGCCTGCGCGCCGATGCCGGCATCGCGCCGGGCCAGAACACTCGCCTTGCCTTCAATCTCGACAAGGCGGTGTTCTTCGATCCGGAAACACAGGCCAGGATTTCGTAAGTGGCGCGCCGCGCGTCTGATAACACGCGGCGCTCTATGCTCTCAGAAAATCGATTTCGATTTTCGGGCTATGCGTTAGGCGACGGCGGTTACGTTGAGGGTCACGGGCGCGAAGCGTTGGGAGACCGCTTCGACGGTAATTTCTCCCACGAGCCCCGTCGCTTCCAGCCAAAAGCCTGATGTGCCGCCCTGCAGCGGCACATTCGTCGGGCCGACGATCCTTGCGGGTCCATGCACCTTCAGCGAAATGCTGTCGTTCATGAAAGGCAGGCGCTGGCCGCACTGGTCGAGGGCGCGGATGATGACGCGGGTGCTGTCGCGTTCGCGAGTCTTCAGTGTCGAGCTGTCGGCGACCATTTCCAATGTCGTCGGCAAGGGATCGGCTGCCAGCTTCAGGCTGGCCACCGCTTCGCCGGCGATATAGCCGGTGAGGGTGCCGTCGATCCATTCCAGGCCCCAGGTGCCAAGCTCATCGGCGGTGAAGTGCCGGTGATCGAGCACAACAGGCGGATGCGGCAGATGCGGATAATTTTCGCGGTCCGGGCCGACGCGCTTGCTGAGCGCGCCATATTGCAGCTCCACCTCGTCACAATTGGTCAGGATGATCAGCGGCAGCACGCCGCCGATATTGCGCTCGCCGCGCGCCCAGAAGGTCGCCGGCTTCATGACGATCTCATCGGAAGGATCGCACTGGCTGATATAGGCAAAGGCCGCGAATTTCGGTTCGCGGAACATGTCCATGACGCCGTGATAGCAGATGCGGTCGCCGGAGCCGAAATCCTTGTGGGTGTTGTAATCGAACATGCACCAGCCGATGGCGCCTGAAATATCCGGATCGCCGTAGGCGGCGTTCAGCACTTCCAGGTGACGGCGCACATGCTCGGCCTGGCGCTGCTCCTGATCGTAGATCTTGGTCGGGTGCATATGGCCGTTAAACTCGGTGATGAGGTACGGCACCTTGTGCGACAGTCCGGTGTTTTCCTGCTGGCCGCGCAGGACGGTGCGGGGTCGGTTGGCGCCCGGCAGCTCCTCGTTGCCGAGGATGAAATCGTTCATCGTGTAGACGTCTTCAAGCAGCTCGCTGTCCGTGATGTAACGCACGCCGCCGGTCTGGCGGGTGCTGTCGAGTTCGCGGGCCAGCCGGTTGGTCTCGACGTAGAAATCGTGACTGTCCTGGGATTCGTTGATGCGCACGCCCCAGATGATGATCGACGGATGATTCCAGTCCCGCTCGATCATGCGGCGGACGTTCTCGATCGATTCCTTCTGCCAGTCGGCATCGCCGATATGCTGCCAGCCGGGAATCTCCTCGAAGACCAGCAAGCCGATCGCATCGCAACGGTCGAGGAACCATTTCGACTGCGGGTAATGCGAGGTGCGGACGATATTGCACTTCAGCACGCTCTTCATGATGTCGGCGTCGCGCTCCTGGGCGGACCGACCGGCGGCATAACCCACATAGGGGAAGGCCTGGTGGCGATTGAGGCCGCGCAGTTTCAGCGGCTTGCCGTTCAACAGGAAACCTTCCGTCGTGAATTCGGCGGTGCGGAAGCCGAACCGGGTGGAGAGGCGGTCGGAGCCGTGCTCGGTCCTGACTTCGACCGTAACCTCATAGAGCGTCGGGTCGGTGATGTCCCAGAGCGCGATGCCGGTGAGGCCGCCGAAGGAAAGCGTCGTGCGGTCGCCGATCGTTTCGGTCGCTGCGGTGGCGATCACCGTGCCGTCGGCCTGTTTCAGCGCGGCGGTGACGGTCGCCGAGAAGCTGCGGCCCTCGGGGTTGGCGAGATCGACGCGGATGCTTGCCGACTTATGAGGGGCGAGAACGTCAGCCGTTTCGATCTTGAGATTACGGATCGAAACCGGGTCGGTGACCTTCAGCCAGACGTCGCGGTAGATGCCGGCATAGGTCAGATAATCGATGCGGCCGCCGAAGGGCGGGATCTCAGGGTTTTCGCTGCCGTCGATCTTGACGGTCACGAGGTTCTCGCCCTTGAGGAGCTTGCCGGTGAGGCGGGCCTCGAAGGGTGTATAGCCGTCCTTATGGGCGATGATCTCTTCGCCGTTCAGGTAAACGACGCTGTCGGCCATGGCCGCGTCGAAGACGAGGGAAACCTCGCGACCCTCGAATTCCGGCAGCCAGCGCAGCACCTTCTGATAGGTGAAGGCGCGCTGATAGCTCTTCTCATCGAAATAGTTGAAGGGCAGTTCGACAGCGGTGTGGGGCAGGCTGACCGACTTGGCGGCATCGAAGCTTTCGACCAGGCGCTGGCCGAAGCCCTCGTGGAAACTCCAGCCCTCGTTGAAGGAAACGACGGAACGCATCTCAGGCTCTCCCGGTCGTGGCGTCAGGAGCCGTGCGGCGCCCCTTGGTGCGTGGAAATCGGATCATCGGGTACTCCTCCTTGATGCAATGAGGTGCGAGCGCTCCAGCGCGTCACATCAAATCTGATTCATGCGATGCGCTTTAGCTTTTTTCGGGCAGGTCGTCATCCGGAACCGCTGCCGCCCCTTGCAGATGACGCGCCGTGCAACACCGTCCTGTCCGGCGATGGCGATATCGTCTGTCGAGCGCACGGCGCGCTGTTCTTCCGAAGGTTACGGATATTGTGCGCCGTTCGTCTTGGTATAGATCGAATAGACCGAACGGGTCGCGGTGATGAAGAGCCGGTTCTTCTTCGGGCCGCCGAAGGTGAGATTGGACACTGTCTGCGGCACTTTGATCTTGCCGAGCAACGTGCCGTCGGGTGAGAAGCAATGCACACCATCACCCGCGCTCGTCCAGAGATTGCCGCTGACATCGAAACGAAAGCCGTCGGGATGGCCGGCATCGAGGCTGCAGAAATAACGGCTGTTGGCAAGCTTTCTACCGTCGACGACATCGAAAACTCTGACATGGCAAGGCACTTCGTGTTTGCCCGAACCGGAATCGGCAATGTAGAGTTTCGTTTCATCGGGTGAGAAGGCAAGGCCGTTCGGCTGGATGAAATCCTCGACGACGGCGTCGATTGCGCCGCTTGCGGGGTCGATCCGGTAGACGTTGCGCGTCGGCTGCTCGGGCTCGGCCTTATGGCCCTCATAGTCCGAGAGGATGCCGTAGGTCGGGTCAGTGAACCAGATCCCGCCGTCCGAATGGACGACAACGTCGTTCGGCGGGTTCAGCCTTTTGCCGTGGTAGCTTTCGGCGAGAACGGTGATGCTGCCGTCGAGTTCGGTGCGGGTGACGCGGCGGCCGCCATGTTCGCAGGAGACCAGCCGGCCCTGCCTGTCGCGCGTATTGCCGTTGACATAATTTGACGGCGAGCGGAAGACGGAGACTGTCCCATCCGGTGTCCAGCGCATCATGCGTTCGTTCGGGATATCGCTCCAGAGAAGGCAGTTCAAGTCGGAAAACCAGACCGGGCCCTCTGTCCAGCGGCAGCCGGAATAAAGCTCATCGAGGGCGGCGGTGCCGACAACCAGAGCGGCGAAACGTTCATCGCGGATCTCATAAAGCGGATTGTCAGCCACGCCAGTTCCTCCCTGAATGCTGTCGACCTTCTCCTAACGATAAATCCTCCCAGGTACCAGAGCCCGGCAACGGGAAATGTAAGCTCGGCTTTCTCAGAGAGCGGCGACCGGATGCGGCGAGCCGTCGTAAGCTCCCCAGATCGATTGGTCGAAGCAGATGACGGAGCCGGTCATCAGGCCGGATTCCGCCGATGACAGGTAGGCGCAGGCGCGCGCCACCTCGTGCGGATCGACGAGCCGGCCGAAGGGCTGGTTCGCCGCCGCCTTCTCCAGCCAGTCGGCAGGTGCATCGTGATATTCGCGCTGGATGCGATCCTCGCCTTCGGAGGCCATCCAGCCGATGTTCAGGCCGTTGACGCGGATGCGGTTGCGCAGCAGCGCATAGGCGGTGTTCTTTGTCAGGGTTTCCAGCGCCCCCTTGGAAGCGCAGTAGGCGGCGATGAATGGCTGGCCGGCTTTGGCCGACATCGAGCCGATGTTGACGATCGTTCCCTCAATCTTTTCGCGGCGCATGACCTTCACCGTTTCCTGCATCAGGAAAAACGGTGCGCGCACATTGATGGCGAACATGGCGTCGAAGAGTTCGGGGCTGGTGTCGAGGATCGTGCCTCGATCGGTAATGGCGGCGGCATTGACCAGGGCGTCGACACGACCAAAGGTCTGGTCGCAGACGTGCACGACGTGGCTCGCATCCTCGACTTTGGCGAGGTCAGCCTTGACGTAGACGACCTTCACGCCGGTCGCAGCCGAAATCTCTGCCGCCTTCGCCTTGCCCTTGGCTTCGTTGCGGCCGCAGATGACGATGCCTTCCGCGCCGCGTTCGGCGAAGAGACGGGCGATGGTTGCGCCCAATCCTTGCGTGCCGCCGGTGACGATGGCGATCTTGCCGTCGAGGCGTCCGTGATCTTTGCTCATGTGGTTGCTCCTTGGTGATGATGTGCGAATGGCCTCCGGCGCGTGCGGGAGGCTCGTATGTCGGTGCCGTGTGGCCCCTCATCCGCCTGCCGGCACCTTCTCCCCGGTGGGGAGAAGAGACAGGTGGCGGCGCCTCGATTCTCCCTTCTCCCCTCGGGGAGAAGGTGCCCGTAGGGCGGATGAGGGGGCTCCGATTTCCAAAGTCAACTCAATTTCCTTTGCGCCTGCTCGGCAAGCGCTGCCTTAAAAGTCTCGTCGCTCCAGCCCTCCCTGAGTGCCTCGTGCATCAGTTGTGCCTGCGTTTTCGGCGCCAGTCCGCCGAGCGGCGGGTCGCGGTCGAGATTGGTGGGGAAGGAATAACCTTCGGCGCAGGCGGCGACGGCGTTGGCGATTTCGTCGGGCGAGAGCCGGTCTTGCAACGCCTTCAGGGCGGGAAAGAGGCTGGCGCTCATTCTCTCTCGGTTGACGGTCTCCATGGCTCGTCCGAAGGCGGAGGAGACCTGCAGGAGGTTGGCGACACGCTTGATGTCGGCCGAGCGGTTGGTCCCGGCGGCGTGGAAGAGGGCGGGATTGAAGAAGACGACGTCGCCCTTTTCGAGCGGCAGTTGGACGTGGTTGGCCTCGAAATAATCCCGGAACTCCTGGCGCTTGAGCGAGAGATAACCCGGTACATAGGTCTGGCTGTGCGGCAGGAAGAGTGTAGGACCGCTTTCGAGCGGCATCTCGCAATGGGCGATCGCGCCCTGCAGCGTCAGAACCGGAGAGAGACGGTGCACATGTGCCGGAAATTGCTCGATGACCGCAGACGACTGGAAGCCGAGATGGTAGTCGCGATGGGCCGACTGCGCCGCACCGCCCGGATTGACGCAGTTGACCTGCGCCGTGATCTGGTAGCTCGGTCCGAGCCAGGCCTCGCTTGCCAGCGCGATAATGGCGTTGCCGTAATATTCGGCGAAATTTTCCGGATCGGCGAGGCAGTGTTTTTCCAGCGAATTCCAGATGCGGTCGTTGGCGCCGGGCTTGGCGAAGTGATCGCCGCCGCCCGTCGAGGTGCGGTGCTGTTCCTCGATGATGGCCTCGAAAATCGCGCTGGCGCGGTCGATGATGCCGGTGTCTTGGTAAGCATGTTTGAAAACGACGACGCCCGGGCCTTCGCCGAAGGCTTCGCAGATTTCGGCCAGCACGAGGCGTTTGCCTTCGCCGGCTGCCGCCGCCGTTACCTTGCGGCTGTCGTAGATCAGCACGTTCTTCTCGACTGCGGAAGCTGTCGGGTAATCGGCAAGGGCGGTCGTCTTTTGCGCAAGGCGGCGAAAATCGTCGAGGTCGCAGGCGTCTTCGCTGAGCCAGACACGGTCGGCGCGCAGCTTCTGCGGATTGTCGGTCTTCATATTGGGCTCCTCCCGTTTTCCAATGGCGGCACTATACGCCGGGCTGCAGGATGATATAGATCAGGAATCCATCAAAAAACCATCAGACGGATTTCCATGGCCCATCCCTTTCTCGTCAAGGACATCGCCTTCCAGGCGGGACTGAGCACTGCCACGGTCGACCGGGTGCTGAACGGCAGACCGGGTGTGCGCCAGCAGACGCAGTTGCGGGTGAACGCGGCGATCGCGGAGCTGGAGAAGCAGCAGACGGGGGCGACGAGCGGCGGGCGCATATTGGCGATTGATATCGTTATGGAGACGCCTCAGCGTTTCAGCGATGCGGTGCGCATCGCCTTCGAGTCGGAGATGGCGACCTTCCTGCCTGGCGTCTTCCGCTGCCGCTTCCACTTCGCCGAAGTGATGAAGCCGGCCGAGCTGGCGCAGCTTCTCGATCGCATCCGGCTACGCGGCACTGATGGCATCGTGCTCAAGGCGCCTGATGTCGCCGAGGTCGCTGCCGCCGTCGCGCGGGCGGATGTGGCCGGCATTCCGGTGGTGACGCTGGTGACCGATCTGCCGAATTCGCTTCGCGTCGCCTATGCGGGCGCCGACAACCGGGCGGCGGGAGAGACCGCCGCCTATCTGATCGGCGAATTCCTCGGCCGTGACGGCGGCAAAGTACTGGTGACAGTGTCGAGCGGGCGGTTCCGCGGCGAGGAGGAGCGTGAAATCGGTTTTCGCCGCATCATCCGCGCCCATTATCCCGACATCGGCGTCACCGAAATCAGCGAGGGGCACGGCAGCGACAGGGCGACGGGAACACTTGCGGCGGCGGCGCTTGCGGCCGATCCCGCCATCAATGCCGTCTATTCGATCGGCGGCGGCAACCGAGCCGTGCTGGCGGCCTTCGAAGCGGCCGGACGTCCCGTCCGCGTCTTCGTCGCCCACGATCTCGATGCCGACAATCGGGCTTTGCTTGCGGCAGGCCGGATCGGCTTCGTGCTGCATCATGATCTCAGAACCGATGCCCGCTCGGCCTTCAGGGCGATCATGAGCCGGGCACAAGCACCCGGGCGGACCGTTCCCGCTTCGCTTTCTTCCATCGAAATCGTCACGCCCTATAATATGCCTACGGGCGGTTGAACCAATTGACTTCCTTCCACGCTGAGTTCGGGCTACAGCTTGGGCAGAAGCGAAGGTGAGCGGCATGGATTACAGCGACGTCAGCACGATTGCGGCCTGGGTTACGGAGCAGGGACTGAAGGGCGCTTCGGAAGCCGAGCTCATGACCGGTTTCTGCGCGGCCTGTCGGGATGCCGGCCTGCCGCTCGACCGCGGCATGGCGTTGATGGATACGCTGCACCCCGTGCATGAAGGCCGCGCCTTCCGCTGGGACAGCGTCGAGGAGATCGAAACCGAGTTCGAGTATGGCCCGACGGGCTCGGGCGAAGCGGCGGCGAGCTGGCAGCGCTCGGCCTTCTACCATCTTTGGTCGGGCAACGAGCGGGAGGTGCGCCGACGCATCGGGTTTGGCGATCCGATCGATTTCACCATGCTGGACAAGATCGCCGAAGCTGGAAACACGGATTTCGTGGCAATGATGCATCGTTTCAGCGAAGCCGGCACGATCGGTGAGATGGATTGCTTCTTTTCGCATTTCGCAACCAAACATCCCGAGGGCTTTTCCGATCACGATATCGCCATCCTGCGCAAGCTGGTGCCGGTCCTCGGACTGGCGATCAAGTGCATTGCGCTCGGGCGCATCGCCCGCACCATCGCGGAAGTCTATCTCGGCGAGGATGCGGCGCGGCAGGTAATGGAAGGCAAGATCAGCCGCGGTAAATCGGAACGGATCTCGGCCGCGCTGTGGTTTTCCGATCTGTTGAACTACACCAAGATTTCCGATCGCGTGCCGCCGGAGGAAATCATCCCGCTCCTCAACGATTACAGCGAGGTAGCCATCTCGGCGATCCATGAGGCCGGCGGCAATGTGCTGAAGCTGATTGGTGACGGTGTGCTCGCTATCTTCAAGGGCGAAGTGCCGGCCGAAACCTGCCGCGCGGCACTCGGGGCCGAATCGCTGCTGCGGGAAAAGCTCGCCAAACTGAATGCAGCGCGCGCTGCCGACGGCCGGGCGACGACCGACGTCTATATCGGCCTGCATATCGGCGATGTCTTCTACGGCAATATCGGCAGCCAGGACCGGCTGGACTTCACCGTCATCGGCCCCGCCGTCAACGAGGTCAGCCGGATCGCCTCCATGTGTCGTTCGGTCGACCTCAACCTGCTGATCTCCTCCGATTTCGCCGCAGCCATACCGGCGGAAGAGCGCGCCGCGCTTGCCTGCGTCGGACGTTATGCGTTGCGTGGGGTGCAGCGTGCGCAGGAACTCTATACGCTCGACAGCGCCCGGCTGAATGGCTGAATTCCGCCAAACCTTCGAGCATTACCGCAACAGGCCCTGGCCGCCGTCGATCCAGATCGGCGTACCGGTGATGTGCCGGGCGCGGTCGGAGGCAAGGAAGAGGATGGTTTCGGCAACATCCTCGCTTTTGCCTGCCTTCCCGCCGGCAATCGGGATATCGCCCTGCGGCCAGATGACCGGAACCTCCGTCTCCTCGCGACGGCGGCTATCGGTATTGGCATTGATATTGGTTTCGATCTCGCCGGGGCAGACGGCATTGACGCGGATGTCGTGGCGGCCGAGTTCCAGGGCAAGCTGCTGGACCATGGCGACTTGGCCGGCCTTGGTTGCGCTGTAGGCGGTGGCGCCCGGCGTCGTGAAGGTGCGGGTGCCGTTGATCGACGAGACGACCACGATCGAACCGCCGCGGCGCTTCAGATGCGGAACTGTCAGGTGCAGGGTCAGATAGGTGCCGCGCAGATTGACGGCGATGGTCCTGTCCCATTCATCCGGTTTCAGATCGTCGATCGGCGCCCAAACTCCGTTGATCCCCGCATTGGCAATGACAATGTCGAGGCCGCCGAAGGTGTCCGTCAGCTTCTTCACCGCGGTTCGCATTTGCGCTTCGTCGCTGGTATCGGCCGTCAGGGCGATCGACTGACCGCCGGCGGCGTTGATTTCGGCGCAAGTCTTTTCGATCTCGTCGGCGGTGCGGCTCAGTGCTGCAACCCTTGCTCCCTCGGCAGCGAGCCTTAACGCGGCCGCTTTGCCGATACCGGAACCGGCACCCGTCACCAATGCGATCTTTCCCTCAAGCTCCATGGCTGCCTCCTTGACCTTCTGCCGATAGGCAATGTTCGGCGCGGCCGTTGGTTCCGGAAGCAGCGGATGGCTGATTATCTCAGGAGCGTTTGCCGCAAAGCCCATCTCTCCGGCCCATGGACGGCGGCGAAGAGCAGGCCGGCGAGGAAGGTGAAGTGATCGACGAAGAAGCCGAATTCGGCCTGGTTCTGTTGCCAATGGGACGGTCCGTGGAAGGCGAAGGCAAGGAAGATCACGTAGATGCCTGCCAGCAGGCTCGCCTCGATGAAGAAGGCGCCCGATATGAAAGCAAGGGCCAAGGCGATCTCGAAAAAGGCTGCGACCCAGGTGAGGAAGGTCGCCATCGGGAATCCGGCGGCGGCAATGTAGCTCGCCGTGGCGCCGATATCGGCGAATTTGAAGCCGGCGGCCATGAAGAAGATGAAACTGAAGATGATGCGGGCGACGATGATTGCGATTGCTCTGGCCATGGGAACCTCCTCTTGAGCTTCCATTATGACGCAAGAGACGGCTTATATCCTACACTGCGAATGAAAAAGGGCCGCTTGCGCGACCCTTCGCCCTCTCACCACTCGGCAAAGCTGCCATCGGCATGCCGCCAGATCGGGTTGCGCCAGCGATGTCCCTCCTTGGCGCGCTCGATGACATAGGCCTCGTCGACCTCGATGCCGAGGCCCGGCCCCTGCGGGATCGAGACGAAACCGTCGGCATAGTGGAACACCTCCTTGTTGGAGATGTAGTCGAGGATGTCGTTGCCGGTGTTGTAATGGATGCCGAGGCTCTGTTCCTGGATGAAGGCATTGTAGCTGACGGCATCGACCTGCAGGCAGGCAGCGAGCGCAATCGGGCCGAGCGGGCAATGCGGTGCGAGCGCCACATCATAGGCTTCGGCCATGGCCGCGATCTTGCGGCATTCGGTGATGCCGCCGGCGTGAGAAAGATCCGGCTGAATGATGTCGACATAGCCGTCCGAAAGGACCTGCTTGAAATCCCAGCGCGAAAAGAGCCGTTCGCCGAGCGCGATCGGTGTCGAGGTATGGTTGACGATATCGCGCAACGCTTCCTTGTTCTCCGACAGCACCGGCTCCTCGATGAACATCAGCTTGTAGGGCTCGAGCTCCTTGGCGAGCACCTTGGCCATCGGCTTGTGCACGCGGCCGTGGAAATCGACGCCGATGCCGATATGCGGGCCGATCGCCTCACGGATGGCGGCGATGGTCTCGACTGCCCTTTCCACCTTCTCGTTGGTGTCGACGATCTGCATTTCCTCGCAGCCGTTGAGCTTGATCGCCTTGAAGCCGCGGGCGACTACGTCTCTGGCATTGTTGGCGACGTCGGAAGGACGGTCGCCGCCGATCCAGGAATAGACTTTGATGCGGTCGCGGAGCTGGCCGCCGAGCAGGGAATGGATCGGCTGACCGAGCGCCTTGCCCTTGATATCCCAGAGCGCCTGGTCGATGCCGGAGATCGCGCTCATATGGGCCGCGCCGCCGCGATAGAAGCCGCCGCGATACATCACCGTCCAGTGGTCCTCGATCAGGAAGGGGTTCTTGCCGATCAGGTAATCCGCAAGTTCGTGGACGGCGGCCTCGACGGTCAGCGCGCGGCCCTCGACGACCGGTTCGCCCCAGCCGACGATGCCTTCGTCGGTCTCGACCTTCAGGAACAGCCAGCGCGGCGGAACGATATAGGTGGTGAGTTTGGTGATCTTCATCTTAGGTCTTAATCTCTTCTCGGATTTGCGATGGGACAGCGCGTCCACGGCTTTTCGTGATTGATCATTTCGTCCTGCCGATCGCCTTCTCTGCGGCGGCAAGGTCGCGTACCGCAAGATCGAGCATACGATTAGCGCATTCCCTCGCGCCTGCCTTGTCGCGCATGCGCAAGGCCTCGACCAGCTCGCCGTGAACGAGCACCGCATCCTCCCGGTTTTCGACGGCGATGTTGGAGGCATGCAGTGCGTATTTCAGGGCAGCATGGATGGCGCTGGACAAACGCCGGAACACCTGGTTGTGGCTGGCGGTCAGCAGCACCGTATGAAACATCACGTCGGCGTCGGTGAAGCTTTCCGGATCGCCTGCGCTGTCGCGCATCTGCCGCCAGGCCTTATCGAGATCGGCGATCTCCTGGGCGCCGGCACGTTCGGCGGCATATTCGGCGGCTGCCGGTTCTATGGTGCGCCGGGCTTCGAGAATGCATCCCAAAAGATCGAAGTCTTTGATGTAAGGCCCCATCCAGTCGAGCACCTCGGCGTCCAGGATGTTCCATTCATCCCGGTCGCAAACGGTCGTCCCGACCCGCGGCTTGCCACGGACAAGCCCCTTGGATTCCAACACTTTCAGCGATTCGCGAATGACGGTGCGGCTGACTCCGTAGAGTTCGCAGAGGTCGTTCTCGCGCGGCAGCGGCGAGCCCGAGGGATAGCGGTCCGCGCAGATGTCCTGAGCGATGGCCGCCGTCACGTTGCGGCGTACGCGCGGGCGGCGTTCGCTGCCGGAGCTTTCCATTCGGCCTTGTTCCTCAGTCGATTCCAACTTCACCTCTCCGCGCTCTCTCCCAGGCAGCAACCGAACCTGATTAACCGAATTCGATCCAGTTTGCGACGGGTCCATCCGTCTCTCGCCACTATCCTATTATTCCAATCATCATACATTGGCAATTGACTGGTATGATGATTTAACATAATTCATTGGGCGCTGCCTGGGAGGCAGTTGCTCGATTTCAGAGTTTAGGGAGAGAGACATGCGCTTGTTCAAAGCAGCTATTCTGGCTGGCACTTTCGCCATTCTGACAGCCGGCTCGGCATTTTCCGCAGACGTCAAGATCGGTTTCATCGTCAAGCAGCCGGAAGAGCCCTGGTTCCAGGACGAATGGAAATTCGCCGACCAGGCCGCCAAGGAAAAAGGCTTCACCGTCGTCAAGATCGGCGCCGAAGATGGCGAGAAGGTCCAGTCGGCGATCGACAATCTCGGCGCGCAGAGCGCGCAG
This sequence comes from Rhizobium sp. N621, assembly GCF_001664325.1. Classification (NCBI taxonomy): domain Bacteria; kingdom Pseudomonadati; phylum Pseudomonadota; class Alphaproteobacteria; order Hyphomicrobiales; family Rhizobiaceae; genus Rhizobium; species Rhizobium sp. N621. The sequence goes on along the minus strand of NZ_CP013495.1, from coordinate 3,973,867 downwards.
GGTTTCATCATCTGCACGCCCGACGTCAAACTCGGTCCCGGCATCGTCGCCAAGGCCGAAGCCAACCAGTTGAAGCTGATGACGGTCGACGATCGCCTCGTCAGTGCCGACGGCAAGCCGCTGGAAGACGTGCCGCACATGGGCATTTCGGCCACCAAGATCGGCGAGACCGTCGGACAGGCGGTCGTCGACGAAATCAAGAAGCGCGGCTGGGACATGAAGAACGTCGGCGCGATCCGGGTTTCCTACGATCAACTGCCGACCGCCGTCGATCGCGTCGAAGGTGCGATCTCGGTCCTGAAGTCTGCCGGGTTCCCGGCCGAGAACATCTATGATGCGCCGCAGGCGAAGACGGATACCGAGGCAGCACTCAACGCGGCGACCACCGTCCTCAACAAGCATGCCGACGTGAAATACTGGGTGGCTTTCGGCCTCAACGACGAAGCCGTTCTCGGCGCCGTCCGCGCTTCGGAATCGGTCGGTATTCCGGCTACCAACGTGATCGGCGTCGGCATCGGCGGCGCGGAATCGGCGATCAATGAGTTCAAGAAGCCGGTCGCGACGGGCTTCTTCGGCACCGTCATCATCTCGCCGAAGCGTCACGGTTATGAAACGGCGCTCAACATGTACGACTGGATCGCCAACGACAAGGAGCCTGAAAAGCTGACGCTGACCTCCGGTTCGCTGGCGCTGCGCGGCGATTACGAGAAGGTCCGCAAGGATCTTGGCATCGAGTGATCATGCTTCCAAAATGATCAACCTCCGGCGGCCGCTCCGCGTGCCGCTGGATCCTTGTCGGCGGAGCGGCGATGGCGTTTCTCGAATTCAAACATATCTCCAAGGGTTATCCCGGCGTGCAGGCGCTGTCGGACGTCTCCTTCGCGGTCGAGAAGGGCGCCGTCCACGGCCTGATGGGTGAGAACGGCGCGGGCAAATCGACGCTGATCCGCGTATTGTCAGGCGATCAGGCCGCCGATGCCGGCAACATTCTCATCGATGGCGAAGAACAGAATTATGCCTCGGTGCGCGACGCCTTCCATGCCGGCGTCATCGTCATCCATCAGGAACTGCAGCTCGTTCCGGAGCTGACGGTGGCCGAAAACCTATGGCTTGGCCGCTTCCCAGGGAAGGGCGGAGTGATTAATGCCAAAACATTGATCGAGACGGTGCGATCGAAACTCGAAGAGATCGGCATCGATGTCGATCCGTCGGCCAAGGTCGCCTCGCTTTCGATAGGGGCGCGGCAGATGGTCGAGATCGCCAAGGCGGTGATGCTCGAGGCGCGGGTGATCGCGCTCGACGAGCCGACCTCCTCGCTTTCCTCGCGCGAAAGCGAAATTCTGTTTTCGCTCATCGACAGGCTGAAGGCGAAGGGAACGGTCATTCTCTACGTCTCGCACCGCCTCGACGAGATTTTTCGGCTTTGCGACAGCCTGACCGTGCTGCGCGACGGCAGGCTTGCCGCCCATCATCCTCGGATCGCCGAAACGACGCGCGAGCAGATCATTGCCGAAATGGTCGGGCGCGAGATCAGCAATGTCTGGGGATGGCGTGAGCGCCCGCTCGGCGGCGTCAGGCTCGAGGTCAAGGGCCTGTCGGGGCCGCGGCTGCGTACGCCAATCAGTTTTTCCGTCCGCCAAGGCGAGATTCTCGGCTTCTTCGGCCTGATCGGCGCCGGCCGCAGCGAGATGGCGCGACTGCTTTACGGCGCCGACAACAGACATCGGGGCGAGGTTACGATCGACGGCATTGCGGTTTCGCCGAGCAATCCCAAAGCGGCTATCAGCGCCGGCATGGTGCTCTGCCCGGAGGACCGCAAGTTCGACGGCATCGTCCAGGGCCGATCGATCGAAGAGAATATCGCGATCTCGTCGCGCCGGCATTTTTCGCCCTTCGGCATATTGAACCCGAAGAAGGAGGCGGCGCTGGCCGATCAGTTCATTGCCCGGCTGCGGGTGCGCACCCCGTCGCGCAAGCAGGACATCATCAATCTCTCCGGCGGCAACCAGCAGAAAGTCATCCTTGGCCGCTGGCTCTCCGAGCAGGGCATCAAGGTTCTCGTGATCGACGAGCCGACGCGCGGCATCGACGTCGGGGCGAAGTCGGAAATCTATGAAATCCTTTATGAGCTGGCGGCCGGCGGCATGGCGATCGTGGTGATCTCAAGCGAGCTGCCCGAGGTCATGGGCATCTCCGATCGCATCATGGTGATGTGTCAGGGCAGGGTGGCAGCCAATGTCGCCCGCCCGGATTTCGACGAGCGCAGCATCCTGACGGCGGCACTCCCTGACAAGAACGCCGCGGGCATCATTTAAGACTGGGAACATGGGCGATGACTTCGTTGAAAAAAATCCTTCTGGGCGAACAGGGGCTGGTGGTGATTTTCGCCGCCGCCTTCGTGATCGTCTCCCTCTTCGTTCCGAATTTCCTGACCGAGCGGAACATGCTGGGGCTGCTGCAATCGGTCGTCACGATCGGCATCGTCGCCTGCACAATGATGTTCTGCCTGGCGTCCCGCGATTTCGATCTTTCGGTCGGATCGATCGTCGCTTTCTCCGGCATGGCCGCGGTGATGGTCTCGAACGCGACAGGCTCCATTCCCGTCGGTTTGCTGGCCGCCCTGCTCTGCGGCGCCGTCGTCGGTTTCGTCAATGGCATCGTCATCGCCCGGTTCCGCATCAACGCGCTGATCACGACGCTTGCGACCATGCAGATCGTGCGCGGCCTGGCGCTGATCGCTTCGGACGGCCGCGCGGTCGGCATCAACGATCCGGCTTTCTACCAGCTTGCGTTGTCGCGATTCCTCACCGTGCCGACGCCGATCTGGATCATGCTCATCCTTTTCTTCTTCTTCGGCTTCGTGGTCAACCGCACCGTTTTCGGCAAGAACACGCTGGCGATCGGCGGCAATCCCGAAGCTTCGCGGCTTGCCGGCGTCAACGTCGTCACCATGCGGATCTGGATCTTTGCCCTGCAGGGTCTCGTCTGCGGCATTGCCGGCATCCTGCTTGCCTCGCGCATCACTTCCGGCCAGCCGAATGCGGCGACGGGGCTCGAACTCTCGGTGATTTCGGCCTGCGTCCTCGGCGGCGTTTCGCTGGCCGGCGGCCGGGCGGCAATGAGCGGTGTCATCGTCGGGGTGCTGATCATGGGCATTGCCGAAAACGTTATGAACCTGCTGAATATTCAGGCATTCTATCAGTATGTCGTGCGCGGGCTGATCCTGCTGATCGCCGTGTTGCTCGACAATTTGAGATCTTCGGCTGCGGGGCGACGCGGATGAGCCATGAGCGGGCAGGGGACGAAATCGAACTGAGGCACGGCGACCTCGCCGTTCGGGTCAGCCGCCGGGGTGCTGCCGTCACCGCCGCGACCTATCGGGAGACGCCCTTTCTCGTCGCGGCCGGCGGGCCGGATGGTGTTATGGCGAATTTTGCGATGGTGCCGTTCGGCAATCGTGTGGAACGCAATGCCATGTCCTTTGCCGGACGTGCCTATACCTTCCAGCCGAATACTTCCGATCCGCTCTATCGGCACGGCGACGGCTGGCTCGGCTTCTGGCAGCTGGACGAGGCCAGCGTGGAGCATGCGAAGTTCTCCTTTTCCCGCATCGCCGACAAGGTTTCACCTTATGCCTATCTGACCCGGCAGCAGATCCGTGTCGCCGGCGATAGCCTGGTGCTGACGCTTTCCGTGGAAAACCGGGGCGAAACCACGCTTCCCTTCGGATTGGGTCAACATCCTTTCTTTGTTCGGACGCCGGAGACGAAGCTGACGATTGCGGCCGACCGCTACTGGAACGAGCGGCCCGACCATCTTCCCGATGTGCCCGGCCCTGTGCCTGACGATTTCGATTTCAGGTCCGGCAAACTGTTGCCGCAGAAATGGATGAACAATGCCTTCGAAGGCTGGAACAGGCGGGCGGCAATCGCCTGGCCGGAGCTAGGAATTCAGGCGGCGCTGAAAGCCGAGGGCGCGCTTGACCGCTTCATGCTCTATATGCCGACCGACCGGAACGACTTCTTCTGTCTCGAGCCGATGAGCCACCTTCCGAACGGCCATCACCTGCCCGAATTCGGCGGGCTGACGCCGCTTGCGCCGGGTGAAGCCTTTGCCGGCAAGGTGACGATCGATCTGTCGGCGCTGCCGCTTCCATCGGAGGGGAGATAGATGAGCGATCGCCTGCAAGGCAAAAATATTCTGATCACCGGCGCTGCGCAGGGTATCGGCCTTGCGATCGCCAGGGCATTCCTCAGGGAGAATGCTGCGGTCTATCTCGTCGATCGCGATGGAGCGCTGCTGGCGCAGGCAGCGGCAGAACTCGCAAGCACCGGCGGCCAGGTTGGTTATCTGCCGGCCGACATAACCGATGCCGGGACGATCACCAGGGCGGTTGCTCATGCGAACGACGAGATCGGCCCATTGAATGCGCTCGTCAACAATGCCGGGGTCAATGTCTTTGCCGAACCGCTCCATACGACCGACGAGGAGTGGAGCCGCTGCTTCGATATCAATCTGAAGGGAGCATGGAATTGCTGCAAGGCGGTGCTGCCCGGGTTTATCGAGCGCGGCGGCGGCGTCATCCTCAACATCGCCTCCACGCACGCCTTCACGATCATTCCGCACACCTTTCCCTATCCGCTGGCCAAACATGCGCTGCTCGGCATGACGAAATCCCTGGGGCTGGAGTACGCGCCCCGCAATATCCGGGTCAACGCTCTGGCGCCGGGCTATGTCTCGACGCAGAAGGTGATCGACTATTGGAACAGCTTCCCCGATCCTGAGGCCGCCAAGGCCGAGACGATGAAGCTGCATCCCGGCGGGCGGATCGCAACGCCGGAAGAGATCGCCATGGCGGCGGTGTTCATGATCTCCGACGAATGCCCGTTCATGAACGCCACCTGCCTGACGATCGACGGCGGTCTCGGCGTGCAGCAGCATCCCGCCTGAAAGGGCTTTCTATTCCGCCGATTTTTACGAGCCTGTCGTCTTCTCAGGATAGAGCGTTATATTGTCTCGCGGGGAGCCTATCCAATCTCCCTCAGGCATGGAGCGGCGCCCTGCCGCTTCCTCAAAACCATCGAAACAGGAGGACGGCATGCAGATCAATCGCACGGCTTCGGCTCATTGGAGCGGCGGCCTCAAGGACGGCAAGGGCCTGATCTCGACTCAGAGCGGCGCCCTGACAGACTATCCCTACGGCTTTGCCAGCCGCTTCGAAGGTATTCCCGGCACCAATCCGGAAGAGCTGATCGGTGCTGCCCATGCCGGCTGCTTCACCATGGCGCTGTCGCTCATCCTCGGCGAAGCCGGTTTCACCGCCGAGCATATGGAAACCTCCGCCAAGGTGACGCTCGAAAGCGTCGAGGGCGGCTTTGCCGTCACCGCCATCCATCTTTCGCTCTCCGGCCGCATCCCCGGCGCCGACGAGGCGACCTTTACCGAACTCGCCAATAAGGCGAAGGCCGGCTGCCCGATTTCCAAGGCGCTCGCCGCCGTTCCGATTACGCTTGACGTCAAGCTCGCTTAATCCCTCTGCCGCCGACGAGGTGCCGCGCTCATCTGTCGCGGCACTTTCGCCTTCGCTGGCGCTTATCTTCACCCTTCCGAAACTTCGCTATGTTTGATGCAGCTTTGCTACTCCGATGGCAGGAGCTCTCGCGGCGCATTCGAGCGCCTGTAACTTGACAAATGACGGCTGATATTTTACGACTGACGAAATTCAAAAATCGTCAGTCGTAATTCGGGCGCCGAAAAACCATGAACGACATCACGGAAAATACACTCGACGTCACGCGGCAGGAGAATGTCACGCGCATTCTCGATGCGGCCGAGCGGCTGTTTCGCCACTATGGCTACAGCAAGACAACGGTGGCCGACATTGCCCGCGATCTCGGCATGTCGCCAGCCAATATCTATCGGTTCTTCGCTTCCAAGGTGGAAATCCACCAGGCCCTTTGCGGGCGCATGCTCGCGACCGCATATCAGATCGCCTACGACATCCGCCATCAGCCGGTTAGCGCCAGCGAGCGGCTGCGTCGTTATGTCAAGACCCAGCATCAGTTGACGCTCGATCTGATGCTCGACGAGATGAAGGTGCACGAGATGATCATCGTCGCGATCGAACGCGACTGGCATGTCATCGAGAAACATATCGATCGCGTCCATGATCTGATTGCCGAAATCATCGCCGAAGGCATTGCGTCAGGCGAGTTTGCCGAGCAGGACCCGGTCGTCGCCTCGCGCTGTTTCGGCGCGGCGACGATCAATCTCTGTCATCCGCAGATGGTGGCGCAATGTCTTGCCAAAACCAACCGCGCAAGCGTCGACGAACTGATCGACTACGTCATCAGGGCGCTCAAGAAATAACCGACGGCAGCCGTCGTCGATCCCCCGAAACATTCCAGGAGTGCGGAAGATGTTTTCGCTCAAGACCCTCAGCAATCGCATGCCGTCCGTTGCCAGCCTCGCGCTCGTCGGCGCCATCGGCATCGGCCTTTCCGCCTGCTCGGAGGAAAAAGCTGAGGTCAAGGAAGTCATCCGGCCGGTGAAGGTCGTCGAGATCGCCAAGGCCGATGATACGCGCAAGCTCGATTATTCAGGGTCGGTCAAGGCGCGCACGGAGATGAACCTCGGCTTCCGGGTGGCGGGCAAGATCACCGAGCGTCTCGTCGATATTGGTGATCGGGTGACGCCCGGCGACGTTCTCGCCCGCGTCGACGCCACCGACTATCAGCTCGCGGTCAAGACGGCGGAGGCCAATCTCGCAGCTGCGGAAAGGGGCGTCGAAACCGCCGATCTCGCCAACAAGCGCGCCGAGCAGCTGTTCGACAAGAGCGTCGCCCCGAAGTCGCAGCTCGAACAGGCCGCGCTCAGCCATGACCAGGCGATCTCGCAGCGCGACGCAGCGCTCTCGGCGCTGGACCAGGCGAAGAACCAGGTGAGCTATACCGAGCTTAAGGCCGGGCAGAATGGCATCGTGACATCGATCAATGCCGATATCGGCCAGGTCGTCGGCTCCGGCAGCCCCGTCGTCACCGTTGCCGTCGACGGCGAGAAGGAAGTGCAGATCGCGGTTCCGGAAAACGACGTTGCCGAATTCAAGCCCGGCAAGACGGTCAAGGCCAGTTTCTGGGCGGACGACAGGCTGGTGCTCGACGGCAAGGTGCGGGAGGTTTCCGGCAGCGCCGACCAGCAGTCGCGCACCTTTGCAGTTCGCGTGAGCCTGCCGAACGATCCTCGCGTGTGGCTCGGCATGACCGCGACGATCGAAGCCGATGTCAACAACGATAACAGCTATGTCTCGATCCCGCTCACCGCGCTGGCCGAGAAGGACGGCAAGCAAATGGTCTGGACGGTCGACCGCGACACGGCGATGGTACATGGCCGCGATATCAAGGTCGCCGATTTTACCGGCGACGGCGTGCATGTGACCGAGGGCCTCGATAGCGGCGATCTCGTCGTTGCCGCCGGCACCCAGTTCATGAGCGAGAACCTGAAGGTGAAGGTGCCGGATCAGCAATCGGCCCTGGTTGATACGGATCAGACCGTGCGCTGACCGCGTCGAAAGGAAACAAGACCATGGACGCAAACACCGAGAAGCGGCCCTTCAATCTATCGCGCTGGGCGATCGGACATCCGAGCATCGCGCGCTTCCTCTTCGGACTGATCATCATCACCGGTGTGCTCGGCCTGATGCGCATGGGCCAGCGCGAGGATCCCGAATTCACCTTCCGCGTCATGGTCGTCCAGGCGATCTGGCCAGGCGCTTCCATCCAGGAAATGGAAGATCAAGTCGTCAACAAGATCGAGCGCAAGCTGCAGGAGACGCCGCATATCGACTGGGTCAAGTCCTATACGCGGGCGGGCAGCGCCATCATCACCCTGCAGGTCAAGGGCGACACGAATTCGAGGGACGTGGCGGATGCCTTCTACCAGGTGCGCAAGAAGGTCGGCGACATCTCCAGCGAACTGCCGCAGGGGCTGCTCGGTCCCTATTTCAACGACGAATTCGGCGATACTTTCATCACGCTGCATTCGATCAGCGGTGAGGGTTATTCCTATCCAGAACTGAAGAAATTCGCGATCCAGGCGCGCGACATGCTGCTGACGACACCGGGCGTCGAGAAGGCCGTCATCATCGGCGACCAGCCTGAGAAGATCTATATCGACGTCTCGTCCAAGGCGCTTGCCGAGCGCGGCCTGACGATCCTCGACCTGCAGAACGCCATCAAGGGCCAGAACAATGTCGATCCGGCAGGCTCGGTCGATACCGGCCTGCGCTCGGTGCGCATTTCGGTCGAAGGCGACATGAAGAAGGTGGCCGATATCCGCGATCTCAGCCTTCGCGCCGGCGGCCAGGTGACCCGCCTCGGCGATATCGCCACCGTCAGTTCCGGGCTCGAGGATCCCTATCAGCGCAAGTACCGCTTCAACGGCCATGACAGCGTTCAGGTCGGCGTTGTCATGGCCAAAGGCTTCAACGTCACCGACGTCGGCAAGGGCGTCGAGGCAACCTATCAGCGCTTCGAAGAAGCACTGCCTTACGGTGTTGCGGTCGACCAGATCGCCAACCAGCCCGACGTCGTGACGGACGCGATCAGCGAATTCATGCATGCACTCGGCGAAGCTCTTGTCATCGTGCTTGTCGTCTCGTTCCTGTCGATCGGCTGGCGCTCTGGCCTCGTCATTGCCATCGCCATTCCGCTCGTGCTCGCCGCCACTTTCGCGCTGATGTACGAACTCAGCATCGACCTGCAGCGCATCTCGCTCGGCGCGCTGATCATTGCGCTCGGCCTGCTGGTCGACGATGCGATGATCGTCGTCGAAATGATGGAGCGAAAGCTGGAGGAGGGGCTGGTCAAGATCGAGGCGGCAAGTTTTGCCTATTCCTCGACCGCCTTCCCGATGCTGACTGGCACACTCATCACCACGGCCGGTTTCATTCCCGTCGGTTTCGCCGCATCGACCGCGGGCGAATATGTGCGCTCGCTGTTCTACGTCGTCGGCATCGCGCTGGTTACCTCGTGGTTCGTCGCGGTCTATTTCACGCCGTGGCTCGGCTACATGATCCTCAAGCAGCGCCATCATGCCGGCGAGCATCACGATGCTTTCGACACCCGCTTTTACCGCCGGCTGCGCGGTACGGTCGGCTGGGCGGTTCGCCATCGGGTCATCGTCCTGCTGTTGACGCTCGGGACCTTCGTTACCAGCCTCTGGGCCTTCCAGTTCATTCCGCAGAATTTCTTCCCGCAGTCGTCGCGGCCTGAGATTCTCGTCGATCTGTGGCTGCCCGAGGGCACCAGCATTAAAGAAGTCGAGGTGCAGGCAAAGGCGCTCGAAGCGAAGATGATGGATGATCCCGACAAGCGGTTCATCGCCACCTATATCGGCGAAGGCGCACCGCGCTTCTTCCTGCCGCTCGATCAGCAGCTGCGCAATCCGAATTTCGCCCAGCTGCTCGTCATGGCCAAGGACGAACCGGCGCGCGAACGCTTGATCGTCAAGCTGCGCACCATTCTTGCCGAAGACTTCCCATCGATCCGCGGCAAGGTCGACCGCCTGTTCCTCGGTCCGCCCACTGGCTGGCCGGTGCAGATGCGCATCATGGGACCTGACCGCCAGGAGGTGCGAGCGATCGCCGATCAGGTGAAGGCGCGGTTTACGGCCAACCCGATGCTCGGAGCCATCCACGACGACTGGCTGGAGCCGGTGCCGGCGATGAAACTGGTGATCGACCAGGATCGCGCCCGGGCGCTTGGTGTGACCTCGCAGCGCGTGCGTCAGATGCTGCAAACCGCCATGTCCGGGGCGCCGCTCGACGATTTCCGTGACGGCGAGGAGACGGTCTCGATCGTCGTCCGCGAGCCGGACGCCAGCCGCTCGCTGCTGTCGGCGGTGAATTCCGTCTATGTCCCGACGGATTTCGGCGGCTTCGTGCCGGTCTCGCAGGTCGCCAAGGTCGTGCCCGTGATGGAGCAGGGCATCGAATGGCGGCGCGACCGGCTGCCGACGATCACCGTGCGCGCGACGCTGCCCGATGGCGTGCAGCCGAACGACGTCGTGATGAAGATGTATGCCGACATGAAGGACCTGCGCGACAGTCTGCCGGCCGGCTATAATGTCGAGGTCCAGGGCGGCGCCGAGGATGCGGCGGAAAGCCAGATGTCGATCGCCGCCAAGGCGCCGATCATGCTCGCCGTCATCATCGTGCTGCTGATGGTGCAGCTGCAGCATTTCGGCAAGGCGATGCTGGTGCTCGCCACCGGGCCGCTCGGCATCATCGGGGCGGCGGCCGCCCTGCTGATCAGCGGCGCGCCTTTCGGCTTCGTGGCGATCCTCGGCGTCATCGCGCTGCTCGGCATCATCATGCGCAATTCGATCATCCTGGTCGACCAGATCGACCAGGACATCAAGGCCGGCATGCACCGGCAGGAAGCGATCGTCGGTGCGGCCGTTCGGCGTTTCCGGCCGATCATGCTGACGGCGCTGACCGCCGTGCTGGCGCTGATCCCGATCTCGCGCGGCGTCTTCTGGGGTCCGCTCGCCTTCGCAATGATGGGCGGCATCCTGGTTGCGACAGTGCTCACCATTCTGGTTCTGCCCGCCGGTTACGCCCTTTTCTTCGGCCGCGAGCCGAAGGCAAAGGACGAGCCACGCCGGGATGCCGACGCCATCCAGGAAGAGGCGGATGACAGAGATCCGCCGGCGTTGGCAGCCGAGTGAGGACGGCGCGGCGAAAGCCGCGCCGTTTTCCTTGCAAGTCGCAATCTCGCGAATTCTCATCATTGTCCGCTTCGCCTCGACTCGCGCCGATTCCATTGCTGCCTGGAAAAAGCTAAGCTTTTGAAAGCACGCCGGGGCGCTAACGTGATCTCGGCCGTCCATTGACAGCGGAGGCGCGACCATGGCCGATTATCGTCTGGAAACAAGCTGGCGCCCCGTCGAAAGCAGTTTCGGGCGCTTGACTTTCACGCTCTTTAATCTTTCAGCCGAGCCGCTTTCCGGCTTCTCGCTCGCCTATACGTCGGAGACGCGGGTTGCCGACAAATGTGTCTGCGATGGTGGCAGCCTGATGCGACAAGTCGCGCATCTGCATGAGTTCCGGCCGCCAGACGGGCTGAGCGTGCCGCCGGGCGGCCACTGGCGGTTCACCGTCGAGGGGCTGACCCGAGAACCGAAACATGTGACATCAGGGGTCAAATCGGCCTATCTGACACTTGGCGACGGGCGCCATGTTCCTGTCGGTTTCGGCGATCTCCTTCTCGAAGGCCGGGATGGCGGCATTTCGCTGCCGCTTCTGCCGCCGGGCCGGGTGGAGGAGCCTTATTCGCTGCTGCCCTGGCCGCTGGCGCTCGCGCTGAAGTCGGGAGAGCTGCCGGTCGTTCTTTATCCGGCCGAGAGCACACGACCCGAAGCGGTCAAGGCATTGTCCCTGGTTCTTTCGCTTTACCAGCGGCTCTATCCGGCCGAAAACGTGCCGTTTTCGCTCTGTGGCGTAAAGGGCGGGCGCGCTATTCGTTTCGTCACCGAATCATCGATCGCTGCGCTCGCCTATGAAATACGATTTACCGCGCATGAGGTCGTGCTCTCCAGCGCGGATGCGACGGGTCGGCACTATGGCCTGATCAGTCTGGCGCATCTTATGCACGGCGCGCATGCCGATGGGGAGAGCTTCAGATTTCCTGATTTCGGCACGATCGCCGACCAGCCGCGTTATGACTGGCGCGGCTGCCATCTCGATGTGGCCAGACAGTTCCATCCGGTGGCTGACGTCATGCGGCTGATCGATATCCTCGCCTGGAACAAGCTCAACATCTTCCATTGGCATCTGACCGACGACGAAGCCTGGCGGCTGGAGATCAAGGCCTATCCCCAGCTTACGGAGATCGGCGCGCGGCATGGCCCGGACGAGGTGCTCGTGCCGCAGCTTGGTGACGGGGCGGAACCGCGCTCCGGCCATTACACGCAGGAGGACGTCAGGCGGATCGTCGCGCATGCCGCCGCGCTGCATATCGAGGTAGTGCCGGAAATCGACGTTCCCGGCCACAGCACCGCGACGCTGTTCTCGCTGCCCGCGCTCGTCGACGGGCAGGAGGCGCCGGACAGCTATCGCGCCGTCCAGGGTTATCTCAACAATGCCCTCAACCCGGCGGTCGAATTCACCTATGAATTTCTCGGCAAGGTGTTCGACGAGATGGTCACGCTGTTTCCCGGTGAATATATTCATATCGGCGGCGACGAGGTCGCAAGTGGCGCCTGGCTTTCGTCGCCGCTTTGCAAGGCGCTGATGGAGCGGGAGAAAATTGCCGGCACGGCCGAGCTGCAATCCTATTTCCTGAAACGGATCAAGGCCATGTTGTCGGAGCGCGGCAAGAAGCTCGCCGGCTGGAACGAGGTCTCACATGGTGGCGGCATCGACCGCGACGGCACTTTGCTGATGGCCTGGGAGAAGCCCGCTGTCGGCCTCGCGCTGGCGCAGCAAGGTTACGATGTGGTGATGACGCCGGGCCAGGCCTATTATCTCGACATGGCGCAGGCGGAAGCCTGGGATGAGCCCGGTGCGAGCTGGGCGGGCCACGCACCGCCGGAACATACCTATGCTTACGAGGCCGAAGGCGAGTTGTCGGAAGCGCTACGGGACAACGTGCGTGGGGTTCAGGCCTGCATCTGGACCGAAAATTTCCTTTCTCGCGCCTACTTCAATCGGCTGGTCTTCCCGCGCCTTCCTGCAGTCGCGGAAGCCGGATGGACCCCATTGGAACGCAAAGACTGGAACCGGTTCGCAGCGATCGTGCGGATGTGGCCGGTGCTTTAGGATGCAGCGGCATCGGCTTTCAGTCCCAGCAGCGCTGCGCCGATCAGGCCGGGTTCGATGCGACATTCGCTCGGCACCACCAGCGGACGGTCGAACTTGCGCAGGATGCGGGTACGCACCGCCTGGTCGAGCTCAGCGAGCAGCGGCGCGACATTGGAAAGCCCGCCGCCGACCGGCACGATGGTCGCGCCTGTTATGTTGACCGTCAGGGCGAGTGGCGAGGCGACGAGATCGACATAGACGTCGATGGTGCGCGTCGCCTTCTCCTCGCCGCGCCGCCACTGATCGATGATCTCTTCGCTCGTACGGTCGAGATCATGCAGCGTCTTGTGCAGGCGCTCCAGGCCGCGGGCGCCGCCGACGGTGTCGACACAGCCCTTCTGGCCGCAGCCGCAGGCATAGGCGGGAATGGCGACGGGCGGATTGCCGGCCGCCGATGCGATGATCGGGCCATGACCCCATTCGCCGGCAAAGCCTCCGGCTTCGTTGACAAGGCGCCCGTCGGCGACCAGGCCGCCGCCGACGCCGGTGCCGAGGATGGCGCCGAACACGATACGGTGGCCGCGGCCGGCGCCGAGACCGGCTTCAGCCATGGCGAAACAGTCAGCGTCATTGGCGATCAAAACAGGCAGAGCAAGTTCGGCTTCGAGGTCGGCTGCGAGCGTGCGGCCGTGGATGCAGGGAATGTTGGCGCAGGTCAGCCGCTGGGTATCGGGATCGACGACGCCGGCGATCGACAGAGCAACGCGGCTCGGCTGTTCGCCGATTTCGGCGATGATGTCGCGCAGGGTCTCGACGAAAGCGGCAAAATCATCCTTCGGCGTCGGCCGGCGGCCGAGGGGGACGATGTCTGTCTCGGAGCGGGCGATGCCGCCCTTGATGGCGGAGCCGCCAATATCGAAAGAAATAATCATTGCCTGCCTGCCGTTGCTCTGGCCTTCAGCGTCTGCTCGCACTGTTGGCCAAGAATTACAAGCCTTGATGCATCTGCCTGCATTGGCTTGCGGCGCAAAGGAGCGATGGTCGAACTCAAATAGCCGCCGACAGGTCTTCTCATTGATTTCCTGTCCCTTAAGTCATTCAATTGGCATATTGCGCGGCCAAACTCGGACCCTGCACTTCCATCATCTACCGGTATCATGAGCATCGAAAACGCCGATTCCAACAGACGCAGAAGACCCCGTCCGCCACGTCCCAAAGGCCGCCGCCTCTCAGCGGTCCTGCGGCAGCTGGCAGGCGACCGAAGCCGGGAGTGGATTTCGATCGGCGATCTGTTCGAGACGATGGGTGACAGGGCGATCAGTGCTCTAATGCTGATCTTCGCGCTGCCGAACGCCTTTCCGACCCCGCCCGGCACCTCGGCCGTGCTCGGCGCGCCGCTGGTTTTTCTGGCGGTGCAATTGACCTTCGGGCTGAAACCCTGGCTGCCGAAGGCGATCGCAAACCGTTCGATGCGGCGGGAAGACTTCGAGACCATTGTCGGCCGCATCCACCGCTGGCTCGCCTGGGCGGAGCGCATGCTGAAGCCGCGGCTTGCGATCTTCGCCGAGCCGCCGGCGGAATATTTCGCCGGCCTTGCCTGTCTGCTGCTTTCGATCGTGCTCGTTCTGCCGGTTCCGCTCGGCAACATCCTACCGGCAATCACCATTTCGGTGTTCGCTTTCGGCATTATGGGCCGTGACGGGCTCTTCGCGCTCATCGGCTTTATCATGACGACCGTGTCGCTCGTCATTGCCGGCAGTGTGATTTACGGTCTCGCCAAGGCGTCGATTTATTTCGTCATGCAATGGTTCGCCTGAGCGGTGGCGTCAAAGGCTCGACATTTTCGGGAATTTTGTTTTGATCTGGCGCATAGAGACTCACATCAAGCCGGCGGCGGCAAGCCGGCTCATTTTGCGCGGTAGGCAGTAGATGGCAAAAAGATCAGAGACCCCTGCACGGCTCGATGATGCAGCCCGTGCCGGCTGGCTTTATTACGTCGCCGGACGCACGCAGGATGAAATCGCTGCCGCGATGGGCATCTCGCGGCAATCGGCGCAGCGGCTGGTGTCGCTTGCGGTCGCCGAGCGTCTGATCAAAGTGCGGCTCGACCATCCGATCGCTGCCTGCCTCGAGCTTGCCAACCAGCTGCGGCGAAAATTCGGGCTGAAACATGTGGAGGTGGTGCCGAGCGATGCGGGTTCCTCGTCGACCACCGTCGGCATCGCCGAGGCGGGTGCGGCCGAGATCGAGCGCTGGCTGAAGCGGCCGGAACCGATCGTGCTGGCGGTCGGCACCGGCCGCACGCTGAAGGCGGCGGTCGATCAGCTTCCGGCGATCGAATGTCCCAATCACCGGATCGTCTCGTTGACCGGCAATATCGCGCCGGACGGTTCGGCCGCCTATTACAACGTCATCTTCAGCATGGCGGATGCGGTCAAGGCGCGGCACTATCCGATGCCGCTGCCGGTGCTCGTCACCTCGGCCGAAGAACGGGAGCTGCTGCATGGCCAGCAACTGGTGCGCTCGACGCTCGACATGAGCGCGCAGGCAGACGTCACCTTCGTCGGCATCGGCGAGCTCGGCATCGACGGGCCCCTCTGCGTCGACGGCTTTCTCGAGAAGGACGAAATGATGGAGCTTATGCGTGGGGGCGCCGTCGGTGAAATCTGCGGCTGGATCTTCGATGTCGACGGCAAGCTGCTCGACAACCCGATCAACGAGCGCGTCGCCTCGGCGCCGATCCCGTCCCGCGAGGCATCGATGGTCATCGGGCTCGCCAAAGGCAAACGCAAATTCAAGGCGATCAGAGCCGCCGTCGTCGGCCATCAAATCAACGCGCTGATCACCGACGAAGAGACGGCCGAATTTTTGCTCAAAAGCTGAGCAAAAAATATCGCAATTAAATCAAAAGGAAGACCGTTGTCTTCGGCATCGCAGCAACGATTGCCGATTGACTTTTCTTATGAAGTTGTGAGTAATTGCTCATGAGCAAAGCGAATGCTCACATCTCGTCTTCTGGGAGGAAGATATGACATTGAGAACTTTCCTGCTGGGCGCCTGCTCAGCATTGGCGTTTGCCGGCATGGCTTCGGCCGAGACGCTGACAATCGCGACCGTCAACAACGGCGACATGATCCGGATGCAGAAGCTGACGGATGATTTCAAGGCGAAGAATCCCGGCATCGACCTCGAATGGGTCACCCTCGAAGAAAACGTGCTGCGCCAGAAGGTCACAACCGACATCGCGACCAAGGGCGGTCAGTACGACGTTCTGACGATCGGCACCTATGAAGTTCCGATCTGGGCAAAACAGGGCTGGCTGCTGCCGCTCGACAATCTCGGCGCCAATTATGACGTCGACGACCTGCTGCCGGCGATCCGCAGCGGCCTGACCGTGGACGGCAAGCTTTATGCGGCGCCATTCTACGGCGAAAGCTCGATGGTGATGTACCGCAAGGACCTGTTCGACGCCGCCGGGCTGAAGATGCCCGACGCCCCGACCTGGGATTTCATCGCGGACGCAGCCCGCAAGGTCACCAACAAGGACAAGGAAATCTACGGCATCTGCCTGCGTGGAAAGGCCGGCTGGGGCGAGAACATGGCGTTCCTCACGGCCATGTCTAATTCCTTCGGCGCGCGCTGGTTCGACGAGAAGTGGAAGCCGCAGTTCGATCAGCCTGAGTGGAAGGACACGTTGGACTTCTACGTCAAGCTGATGAAGGATGCCGGCCCTCCGGGCGCCTCCTCCAACGGCTTCAACGAGAACCTGGCGCTCTTCCAGACCGGCAAGTGCGGCATGTGGATCGACGCAACGGTTGCCGCTTCCTTCGTCGCCGATCCGAAGCAATCGCAGGTCGCCGATAAGGTCGGCTTTGCGCTCGCCCCGGACAAGGGCCTCGGCAAGCGTGGCAACTGGCTCTGGGCCTGGAGCCTCGCCGTCCCGGCAGGCTCGCAGAAGGTCGAAGCTGCCGAGAAGTTCGTCGCCTGGGCTACGAGCAAGGAATACACCAACCTCGTCGCCGAGAAGGAAGGCTGGCTGAACGCACCTCCGGGCACCCGCAAGTCGCTCTATGCGAACGCGGACTACCAGAAGGCGGCTTCGTTCGCCAAGATGACGCTCGACTCGATCAACTCGGCCGATCCGACCAAGCCGACCGTCAAGCCGGTCCCCTATGTCGGTGTTCAGTTCGTGGCGATCCCGGAATTCCAGGGTATCGGCACGGCTGTAGGCCAGCAGTTCTCGGCAGCCCTTGCCGGCCAGATTTCGGTCGATCAGGCGTTAAAGAGCGCACAGCAGCTGGCAACCCGGGAAATGACCAAGGCGGGCTACATTAAATAAAACCTCCTGAGAAGAGGCGGATCCTTGACAATCCGCCCCTCTGGGCCGCCGATTGCCGAACCGCATCGGCGGCCTCTTTTCCAGATTAAAGCTGCCTTGCGGCCGCTCCCTGCTTCAGATCAGATCGGTGATTGCCATGGCAACAACACATACTCGCTCCGCGGCGCGCCTGATGATTGCGCCCTCCGTGCTGTTCCTCTTTGCGTGGATGATCGTCCCGCTCGCGATGACGATCTATTTCTCGCTGCTGAACTACAATCTGCTCAGCCCCGGCATGGAGAGCTTTGTCGGCCTGCTGAACTACGAATATTTCCTGTCCGATCCGGCCTTCATCGCCGCGCTGATCAATACGCTGCTGCTTGTTGCCGGCGTTCTTGTCGTCACCGTCGTCGGCGGCATCGCCTTTGCACTGCTGCTCGACCAGCCGATGTACGGCCAGGGCATCGTGCGCATCCTTGTCATCGCGCCGTTCTTCGTCATGCCGACAGTGGCTGCACTCGTCTGGAAGAACATGTTCATGAACCCGGTCAACGGCCTGTTTGCGCATCTTGCGAAGGCGCTCGGCCTGCAGCCGATCGACTGGCTGGCGAATGCGCCGCTGGTTTCCGTCATCCTCATCGTCGCCTGGCAATGGCTGCCCTTCGCCACCCTCATCCTGTTGACGGCGCTGCAGTCGCTCGACGAGGAGCAGAAGGAGGCGGCTGAAATGGATGGCGCCGGCGCGATCTCGAAATTCATTTACATCATCCTGCCGCACATGGCGCGCGCCATCACCGTGGTGATCCTGATCCAGACGATCTTCCTGCTTTCGGTCTTCGCCGAAATCCTCGTCACCACCAATGGTGGGCCGGGCACCGACAGCACCAATCTCACCTATCTCGTCTATGCGCAGGCGCTCCTGCAGTTCGATATCGGCGGCGCTTCGGCAGGCGGCATCGTCGCGGTCGTGCTTGCCAATATCGTCGCGATCTTCCTCGTGCGCCTCGTCGGCAAGAATCTGGAGGCTTGAGATGGCCAGAAAAGTCACAACGCAGCACAAGGTCATCGTCACCGCGATTGCCTGGACGCTCGGCATCCTGATCTTCTTCCCGATCCTGTGGACCTTCCTGACGAGCTTCAAGTCGGAAGCCGACGCCATCGCCTCGCCGCCGCAGTTCCTGTTCTTCCACTGGACGATGGAGAACTATACCGAGGTCCAGAGCCGGTCGAACTATCTCAGCCACTTCATGAACTCGGTGATCATATCCTTCGGCTCGACGCTGATCGGCCTGATCATCGCGATCCCGGCCGCCTGGGCGATGGCGTTTTCGCCAACCAAGCGGACCAAGGACGTCTTGATGTGGATGCTCTCGACCAAGATGATGCCGCCTGTGGGCGCGCTGATCCCGATCTATCTGATGTTCCGCAATTCGGGTCTGCTCGACACACGTATCGGGCTGGTGATCGTGCTGACGCTGATCAATCTGCCGATCATCGTCTGGATGCTCTACACCTATTTCAAGGAAATCCCCGGCGAGATTCTCGAGGCGGCCCGCATGGACGGGGCGTCGCTGATGAAGGAGATCGTCTACGTGCTGACGCCGATGGCGGTGCCCGGCATCGCCTCGACACTGCTTCTCAACATCATCCTTGCCTGGAACGAGGCTTTCTGGACGCTCAACCTCACCGCCTCCAAGGCGGCGCCGCTGACCGCCTTCATCGCCTCCTATTCCAGCCCGGAAGGCCTGTTCTACGCCAAGCTCTCGGCGGCATCGACGATGGCGATCGCGCCGATCCTGATCCTCGGCTGGTTCAGCCAGAAACAACTCGTCCGCGGCCTGACCTTCGGCGCAGTGAAATAAGAAAAGGGAGACAAACATGGGCAGCATTACCCTTCAGAAGGTTTCCAAGGTCTTCGGCGAAGCCAAGGTCATCCCCTCGATCGATCTCGACATCAGGGACGGCGAATTCGTCGTCTTCGTCGGCCCGTCGGGCTGTGGCAAGTCCACGCTGCTGAGATTGATCGCCGGCCTCGAGGACGTCTCCGACGGCAAGATCGTCATCGACGGCAAGGACGCCACCGAAAAGGCGCCGTCGGAGCGCGGCCTTGCCATGGTGTTCCAGTCCTATGCGCTTTATCCGCATATGAGCGTGCGCAACAACATCGCCTTCCCCCTGAAGATGGCGGGCGTCGACAAGGCGGAAATCGACCGCAAGGTGACCGACGCCGCCCGCGTGTTGAACCTGACCGACTATCTCGAGCGCAAGCCGCGCCAGCTTTCCGGCGGTCAGCGCCAGCGCGTCGCCATCGGCCGCGCCATCGTGCGCCAGCCTTCGGCCTTCCTCTTCGACGAACCGTTGTCGAACCTCGATGCGGCGCTGCGCGTCAACATGCGCCTCGAAATCAGCGAACTGCATCAACAGCTGAAGACGACGATGATCTACGTCACCCACGACCAGGTCGAGGCCATGACCATGGCCGACAAGATCGTCGTCTTGAACAGGGGCAATATCGAGCAGGTCGGCTCGCCGCTCGAGCTTTACAGCCGCCCGCGCAATCTTTTCGTCGCCGGCTTCATCGGTTCGCCGAAGATGAATTTCATCAAGGGCCAGAACGCGGCCGAGCTCGGCGCGCATACGATCGGCATCCGCCCAGAACATATCCTGCTGTCGATGGAGAGCGGCGACTGGAAGGGCAGGGTCGTGGTCGCCGAGCATCTCGGCTCCGATACCTTCCTGCATATCGAAATCGAGGGGATCGGCATGCTGACGGCGCGCGGCAGCGGCGATTTTGCCGCCAAGGCGGGCGATACCGTCTACCTGACACCGGACCGGTCGCGCATTCACAAATTCAACGAGGGCGGTCTTGCGATCTGAGCAGGCGGCCGGCTGGGGGCAGGCATGCGAGCCGGGCGATGGCGCCCGGCCGTTTGGGCAAGACCTTCAAGAGGACTGAAACATGACGTGCAAATTATCGCTGGCAACGCTTTCGGACGCGGCGCGCACTGCCGCAATCCCTTCCTATGACAGGGCATCGCTGAAAGCCGGCATCGTGCACTTCGGCGTCGGCAACTTCCACCGCGCGCATCAGGCGATCTATCTCGACGATCTCTTCAATCAGGGCGCCGATCACGACTGGGCAATTATTGGTGCCGGCGTTCTGCCATCGGATGCCGCCATGCGCGAGAAGCTTGCGGCGCAAGATTTCCTGACGACGGTGGTGGAGCAGGACAACAACAAGACGGCGGCGCGGGTCACCGCCCCGATGATCGACATTCTGCCTGTCGGCAATCCCGCCGCCGCCATCGCCAGGCTTGCCGATCCCGAGATCCGCATCGTCTCGCTGACCATCACCGAGGGCGGTTATTTCATCGATGCTTCAGGCACGTTCAACCCGGCCCATCCTGCTATCGCCGCCGATGGACAAAATCCCGGTGCGCCGAAGACGGTCTTCGGTCTGATCGTCGCTGGCCTGAAGGCCCGCAAGGACAAGGGCATCGGACCGTTCACCGTGATGTCTTGCGACAACATTCCCCATAATGGCGTCGTCACCGCCAATGCCGTGATCGGCACGGCAGCACTTTCTGATCCCGCCCTTGCCGACTGGATCTTGGCCAACGTCGCCTTCCCAAACGCGATGGTCGACCGCATCACGCCGGCGACCGGCCAGCGGGAGATCGATTTCCTCAGGGACAATTTCGGCATCGAGGACAACTGGCCGGTTTATTGCGAAGAATTCAAGCAGTGGGTGCTCGAAGACAAGTTCACGGCCGGCCGCCCGGCCCTGGAAAAGGTTGGCGTCACCTTCGTTCCGGATGTCACGCCTTACGAGCATATGAAGATCCGCATCCTCAACGGCGGACATGCCGCGATCGCCTATCCGGCGGCGCTGATGGACATTCATTTCGTGCACGACGCCATGGAAGATCCGCTGATCCGGGCTTTCCTGGCCAAGCTCGAGAAGGACGAGATCATTCCGATCGTGCCGCCGGTGCCGAATACCTCGCTGACGGATTATTTTGCTCTCATCGAGCATCGGCTTCTCAATCCGAAGATCGCCGACACCATCCCGCGTCTGGCGCAGGACGGCTCGAACCGCCAGCCGAAATTCATCCTGCCATCGACGCTCGACAATCTGCGCCAGGGCGGGGACGTCATCGGCCTGGCGCTGGTCTCGGCGCTCTGGTGCCGTTATTTCGCCGGCAAGACCGACAGCGGCAAGGATATCGTCTTCAACGACGCCAGCGCCGAGCGCCTGCACGCGGCGGCGCTGAAGGCAAAGGACGATCCGTCGGCCTTCCTCGTCTTCGATGATATTTTCGGCGAGGTGGCGAAATCGGACCTTTTCCGAAAACGTTTCGCTCGTGCTCTTAAAACCTTGTGGGAAAAAGGCACGCGGGAAACGCTGCAGCTCTATCTCGACGGCAAGCTCGCAGTGTAAGGGAATGCGGGTGGCGGCATCGGCTGGCCATCCAATCACGTCTTGCGGTCGAAGCGGGACAATCATGCGTCCGAATTGAAGTCAGGTTGGGTCTTTCATGGCTGATGCTGAACCACGGCTGGTCATTTTCGATTGCGACGGCGTGCTCGTCGACAGCGAACCGATCTCGATCAGCGTACTCGTCCGGGCGATGAGCGATCTCGGGGTTTCAATCACCGAAGACCAGGCCTATGAGCGCTTCCTCGGCCGCAGCCTGGCAACCCTCATCGATACGCTCGAAATCGAGTTCAATATTCACGCCGGCGAGGAATTCCTCGAGCGCATCCGCACCGATCTCTACGCGCGGTTCCGCACCGAGCTGAAGCCGATAGACGGCATCGCGGCGACGATAGACAGGCTCGGCATTCCCTGTTGTGTCGCTTCTTCAAGCCAGATGGAGCGAATCCGGCTGTCGCTTTCTGTTACCGGACTTCTCGACAAACTGCCCGACATCTTCAGCGCCACAATGGTCAAGCGCGGCAAACCGGCCCCCGATCTCTTCCTCCACGCGGCGCGGCAGATGCATGTCGAGCCCGGATCCTGCCTTGTCATCGAGGACAGTCCGGCGGGCATTGCCGCCGCCAAGGCGGCGGGCATGACGGTCTTTGCCTTCACCGGCGGATCGCATGCGAATTTCGCTGGATACCGCGCCGAACTCGACCGACTTTCGCCTGATGTGGTGTTTGACGCCATGCCGGATTTGATACACCTTGTCCGCGACCATAAGCTGGACGGGACTGCGATTTGATGCGTGATCATGTGGTTGCGGTGGATGTCGGCACCGGCAGTGCGCGCGCCGGCGTCTTCGATGCCAGCGGCCGTCTGCTGGCCAAGGCCGAACATCCGATCGTCATGAACCGGCCGCGTGAAAACCACGCTGAGCACGATTCCGAAGACATCTGGTCGGCCGCCTGTACGGCGGTGCGCAGGGCGATGGAGCAATCCGGTATCGCTGCCGCCTCGGTCGGAGCAATCGGCTTCGACGCGACCTGTTCGCTCGTCGTCCGCGACGTCGAAGGCCGGCAGATCAGTGTGTCCACAACAGGCGAGCGGCGTTTCGATACCATCGTGTGGCTCGATCATCGGGCGCTGAAGGAGGCCGACTTCTGCACGGCGACGGAGCACAGGGTGCTCGAACATTCCGGCCACGTCATGTCGCCGGAAATGGAAATGCCGAAGCTAATGTGGCTGAAGAAGAAGCTGCCGGCGACGTGGGAAAAGGCGGGCTATTTCTTCGATCTCGCCGATTTCATGACCTGGAAATCAACTGGGTCGACTGCTCGTTCTCGTTGCACGCTGACGGCAAAATGGAACTATCTCGCCCATCTCGAAAAGGGATGGCAGCAGGATTTCCTGCAGCGGATCGGGCTCGACGATCTTCAGGCCCGCGGCGGGCTGCCGGACGAGACTGTGCCGGTGGGCGGCAGTATAGGCCGGCTGACGGCTGATGCGGC
Organism: Rhizobium sp. N621; assembly: GCF_001664325.1. Lineage (NCBI taxonomy): Bacteria > Pseudomonadati > Pseudomonadota > Alphaproteobacteria > Hyphomicrobiales > Rhizobiaceae > Rhizobium > Rhizobium sp. N621. The sequence goes on along the minus strand of NZ_CP013495.1, from coordinate 3,950,816 downwards.
CGAGGCGCTGGGGCTGACAACGGAGTGCCATGTCTCCGCGGGAATGATCGACGCCTATGCCGGGGCACTCGGGGCGCTCGGCGGTTATGCCGCCGATCCCGTAACACGCGAGCGCCAGCTGGCACTGATCGCCGGGACATCGAGCTGCATCGTCGCCTTCTCGCAGGAGTGCAAGCCGAGTCACGGCATGTGGGGGCCTTATTACGAGGTTGTCTTCCCGCAGTCCTGGCTGGTCGAGGCCGGCCAATCTGCGACCGGTGCGCTGCTCGATCATATCGTGCGCATGCATGCGGCCGGCGGTGAGCCGACGGCGGCGCTGCACCGGAAGATCGTCGCGCGCATCGCCGAATTGCGGACAGAGGAGGGCGATGTTTTCGGCGAGCGGATTTTTGTGCTGCCGGATTTTCACGGCAATCGCTCGCCGCTTGCCGATCCGCATGCCGTCGGTGTGATCAGCGGGCTGACGCTCGACACCTCCTTCGACGGGCTCTGCGCGCTCTATTGGCGGTCGGCGGTGGCGATCGCTCTCGGCATCCGCCATATCCTGGAGACGATGAAGGAGTATGGCTACGTGCCCGATACGCTGCATATCGCCGGCGGACACGTCAAGAACCCTGTGCTGATGGAACTCTATAGCGACGCCACCGGCTGTAAGGTCGTGGTGCCGAAGATGAACGAGGCGGTGCTGCTCGGCACGGCGATTGCGGCATCCGTGGCCTGCGGCCTGCATGAGGATCTGGCGGCAGCCGGCGAGGCGATGTATCCGGGCGGCGACGAACGGCTTCCCGACAAGGCGAAACAGGCGCTTTACGACCGCGACTACCGCCGTCTTCTGGCCATGCATCGGCACCGTGCCGAACTGGAAGCGATGTTCTGAAAGCTCACATCTAGTGGTTTGCGGTTTCGCCGAGCACGGTCGCAAATTCCAGCATGCGGCGGCGGCGGAGGGCTGCCTCCTCTCCGACTTCGAGAATGACGGATTCGGACAGGCAATCGAGCAGCGCGATCAGCGGCGGAAGATTGTCGAGATCAGGGGCGCGTGCCGGCGGCAAGGACAGCATGACGTTTGACTGATCTGCCATCCAGTCTGCTTGCTGAGGCGAAATCAGCACGACCTTGTAGCCGTAGCGCCGGGCGGTTCTGGCAAGCAGCCGTGCCTTGGCGAAACGGCGGCAGTCGATGATGACGAGCAAAGCGTCGTCGACGGCCTGCCGGGCGAAGAGTTCGGCAAAACGGTTGTCGGTGGCATCGAGCGTGCGAACACCATCACGGGCTTGCGTCAGCCGCTGGCAGAAATGATTGGCAAGGCTTGCGAGCCGCGCATGCGTGGCGATCGATACTTCGCGGGCCGTGCTGATCAGGCGGACGGCTTCGGCCCAAAGCGGCTGCGCCGTCAGATGATAGATGTGATGTAGGGCCTGGATCTGCTCGGCAACCAGCACGGCAAGCGGCTTGCCCTCCGCGGCGTCCGCGTGCAGTTCGCTCATGGCGCTCTGCAGCTGCGCCGGCGATGTGGTCACGGTCTCGCGAATTTCCACCTTGACGCTGTCCAAACCCTGGTAGCCGAGCGCGCGCAGGAAGCGCCCGACGGTCATCGGCGAGAGATCCAGCCTGTCGGCGACAGATGCTGCCGTCTCAAACGGCAGGTCGTTCAGGTGCTCGGAGAAATATTTCGCAATGCGACGCTCGGCCGGTGTGCCGCTTTTTACGTATTGCCTGAGTTTGTGCACAAAGTCTTCCACATCAGCCTCCCCGTATTTCCTCAGAGGCGTTCCGTGGATGCGCTAACGCGCCCCTTTGTCTTTGCAACTATTTTCGGAAGCTGCTTCTCAGGCTCGTATTTCTGCGTCTGATAATATTATATTCGTTCTAATATTGCGACAAGTTTCTATTACAGCCTGCAATTTTATTCTCTCTTGTCGGTAGCATTCGCCTTTCCTACATCTTCTGCGTAACCGGAGACGCTGAAGAAATGATTCTTGATGCCACACGCCTTTCGCTCGCCAATCTGTTCGCGCCGGAGACACGCTCGGTCTTCTGGAAAGTGCTCGGCCTGACGCTTCTCGTGCTCGTCGGCCTCTGGTTCGCGCTACGCGGGGCCTTCATGGCCTTTCTCTTTCCCTGGCTCACCAGCTTCTTTCCCGATATGCCGGATTGGGCCGGATGGTTTGCTCTGGTCTTCGCAATCCTGGCCGGGATCGGCCTTGCGCTCGTGCTGGCGCTGCTGCTTTCTCCGGTCACGGCGCTGATCGCAGGCCTTTTCCTCGACGATGTCGCCGACGTTATCGAAAAACGTGACTATCCCGCCGACGCGCCGGGCGCCGCCATGCCGCTCGGCCCGGCGATGGCGAGCTCGATCAAATTCCTCGGAGTGGTGATCCTTGGCAATATCGTGGCCTTGTTGCTGCTGTTCATTCCCGGCGTCAATCTGGTCGCTTTCTTTCTGGTGAACGGCTACCTGCTCGGACGAGAATTCTTCGAATTCGCCGCCATGCGCTTCCGTCCGCCTCATGAGGCACGGCTCTTCCGCACCAAACATGCGCCGACGGTCTTTCTCGGCGGGCTGGTGATCGCCCTCTTTCTGGCGATCCCCGTGGTCAACCTGCTGACGCCCCTCTTTGCGGCGGGCATGATGGTGCATCTGCACAAGCTGATTTCCGCAAAGGACGCCGGTTTCCGCGTCTGAGGCTCAGCCAGCTAAGGCTGAAGTCTCGTACATTAGCGCGAACTTGGCGCCCGGAATCGGCGTGATGAGGTCGATCATCGTGGCGGGCGCCGAACGGCGGAGCGACGAGCAGGCGATCACTGTTCTACTCGACAGCCTCGCCGATCGCTTGCGGCGGCAGTTCGACGAGAGGGGCCGGCACGTCCGAGCTTTTCTCCGGCGATTTGCAAATATCGGCGATGACGCAGCGCTCGCATTCGGGACGGCGTGCCTTGCAGGTGTAGCGCCCGTGCAGGATCAGCCAGTGATGAGCATGGTAGAGGTAGTGTTTCGGTACTACTTTCATCAGGCGCGCTTCGACCTCATCAGGCGTCTTGCCGGGAGCAAGCCTGATGCGATTGGCGATCCGGAAGATGTGGGTGTCGACGGCCATGGTGGCCTGGCCAAAGGCCATGGACAGCACGACATTGGCAGTCTTGCGGCCGACGCCGGGCAGGCGAACCAGTTCCTCGCGCGTTTCCGGCACCTTGCCGGCGAAGTCGTCGACCAGCATTTGCGAGAGCGCGATGACGTTTTTCGCCTTGTTGCGGTAAAGGCCGATCGTCTTGATGAAATCGCGAAGCTTGTCCTCCCCGAGATCGAGCATTTTCTGCGGCGTATCGGCCACCTTGAAGAGCGCCCGCGTCGCCTTGTTGACACCGGCATCGGTGGCCTGGGCGGAGAGAGCCACCGCCACGACAAGGGTGAAAGGGTTGGTGTGCTCCAGCTCGCCCCGCGGCTCGGGCCGCTGCACCGAAAAGCGACGGAAGATTTCCTCGCGTTCAGCCGGCGAATAGGCGGTCTTGACCGCCGCCGCCGGTTTGCGGCGGGTGATCACATTCGTGCCTTGCGGCAGGGATTTGAGTTTCGGATTCGCCATAGAAACTCTATACTCAGCGGTCATGACGGAAAGCAACGCCAACAGCTCCAACGAGCAGCCTGTTTTCGCCGCCGAGCTCTTCCCCCACCGGTCGCTCGGCCGCCGGGGCTTCAAGGTGCTGCTCATTCTGTCCGGCGCCGTCTGCTTCCTCTATGGGATGTTCTTCATCGCCACCGGCGCCTGGCCGATCGGCTTCTTCTTCGGATTGGATTTCGCGCTTCTCTACGGCGCCTTCTGGCTGAATTACCGCTCCGGACGGGTGCGCGAACAGGTCACCGTGTCGCGCACGGACGTATCGGTGCGCAAGTTTGCCCCATCGGGGCGGATGGTGGAGCATCATTTCAACCCGTTCTGGGCGCGGTTCCTCGTCCGAAGGCACCAGGAGATCGGCATCCTCTCCATGCATATTTTCGGCGAGGGCCGGCGCACGGATATCGGCTCCTTCCTCAATCCTGACGACCGCGAAAGTTTCGCCAGGGCCTTCAAGGGCGCGCTCGCCACCGTCAAGCAGCGTATCTGAGCGTATCAGGCGAGCGCGCAAGAATCGGGTGGTTTACGCTCCGCCTATTGATTATCTCCTTGTTACAAGGAGAAAGACCATGGATATGATCGCGAACCTGCAGACCGACATCACGCCTGACGGCCCTGATTACGATATCGTCCGTCGGGTCATCGAACTCATCACCGAGGATTATCGCGACCAGCCGTCGCTGGAGGCGATCGCCGCCAGGCTCAACCAGTCGCCGACGCAGCTGCAGAAGACCTTCACCCGCTGGGCTGGCCTCTCGCCGAAAGGTTTTCTGCAGGCGGTGACGCTCGACCACGCCAAGCGGCTGCTGCGCAAGGAAGACATGCCGTTGCTCGAGACGTCGATCGAAGTCGGCCTCTCCGGGCCGAGCCGCCTGCACGACCTTTTCGTGACCCATGAGGCGATGTCACCCGGCGAATGGAAGGCAAAAGGCGGCGGCCTCACCATCCGCTACGGCTTTCACATCTGCCCCTTCGGCGTGGCGCTGATCATGGTGACCGATCGCGGTCTTGCCGGCCTTGCCTTCAGCGATTCCGGCAGTGAAAGGGCTTGCCTCGAGGACATGACCTGTCGATGGCCGAATGCCGAATACATCGAAGACCTGCAGGCGACGATTCCCTATGCCGCCCGCATCTTCCAACCCGGAAAATGGTCGTCCGAGCAGCCGCTCCGCGTCGTGCTGATCGGCACGGACTTCCAGGTGCGTGTCTGGCAGAGCCTCATGAAGATACCGTTCGGCAAGGCGGTCACCTATTCCGACATCGCCAACGATATCGGCCGGCCGACGGCGCAGCGCGCCGTGGGCGCTGCGGTCGGGGCAAATCCGATCTCCTTCGTGGTGCCTTGCCACCGGGCGCTCGGCAAGAACGGTGCGCTGACGGGCTACCACTGGGGCCTCACCCGCAAACGGGCGATGCTCGGCTGGGAATCGGCGCATGCGTAAAAGCATGCCGTGCAAAAAGCACGTCATGGGGCACGGCAAGCCAATCTGAAAGATCACGGCGCGCTTCAGGCCTGTTCGGCCAGATCAAGCAATGCTTGCGCGGCACCTTCATCGGTGATCAGGGTGTTGCAGCCGATGCGCTTGATCGTGGCGCGGATGGCGGTGGCCCGGTGGGCGCCGCCGGAGGAAAGCACGATGTGCTTGGCCTCTTTCAACATATCGAGGTCGACGGACATCACGCGCTGGTTGATCGAGTGGTCGACCGAATTGCCGTCCTTGTCGAGGAAGTTGAACATCGTGTCGCAGACGCAGCCGGCATTGATCAGTTCCTGCAGCTCGGCCTTCGATATCCAGCCTTCCGATAGCGAGGTCGAGTGCGGCCCGATATCACCGCAGCTGACGATCGCGAGATCGAGATTTTCGGCTAGACGGTAGATCGTGTCCAACCCGCATTTGTCGATCAGATTGCGTTTGGTTTCAATCGAATCGACGAGAAGCGGCGCCAGGAACATGTAGCATTCGGCGCCGAGCTGATTTGCCAGCCGCCAGGTGTAATCGATCGGATTCGTCTGGTGCACGGCAACGATACCGCCGAGCAGCGAGACGACCTTACAATTGGCGCGGCGTGGCGGCCGGAAGCTTGCCAGCGAGGCGGTCATGGTGCGGCCCCAGCCGACACCGATCGTATAGTCGTCAGGAATGGCTTCGGAGAGGAACTGGCCAAGCGCCAGACCGACGTTTTTTGCCAGCGAATCGACGTCGCAATGAACCGGCGCAGGCACGACGATCGCCTCGTCGAGCCCATAGGCACGCTCCAGCTTGACCGAAAGCTCGACGCAATCGCCGATCGAATCATTGATCCAGATCTGGACCTCGCTGCGTTTCATCGACTCGTCGAGCAGGCGGATCACCGTTGTCCGGCTGATGCCGAGCTGTTCGGCGACGTCTTTCTGGGTCAGGCCTTCATTGTAATAGAGCCATGCGGCCCTCAGCCGCAGCGAGGATGCCTCGGAATAGGCGGTATGGGTGCCGCGTTTGAGCTTGACCACGTCTCCTCCCGCAGGATTTTCGCCTAAATCCCTGGTGGGACGAAAGGCTGCGCCTGTGCGTTTGTCTCCGGGATAATGACGGGTGTGACACTTATGTCAATCGGAATGCACAAATGTCCTTGACTTTTCCTTGCGCGAACGGCGATAGTCCTCGCGACACGAAGTCGTCCCTGTCCCGTCCGAGGAGGACATAGTGCGGGCATGCCGAAAGTCACGACCGGTCCCCGAGCCGCATGCCGCCCTGCTTGCGTTCGAGAATCCGTTTGACTGCATCAGGAACATGGCCAGTGTGCTTCACGTTTATGAATCATCCGTGACGGATGCGCCCGTTGTTCGCCGCTGAATGCAGGCCGTCTGTCCCAAGATCACCCTTGCCGGGCGGAACGCGCCGACCCTGCAGCCCAAGTTCAAACAAGGATTATTGATCATGACATCCAAGCTTGACCAACTTCGCGAGATCACCACCGTCGTCGCCGATACCGGTGACATCGAAGCCGTCGCGCGCCTGAAGCCGGTCGATTGCACGACGAACCCGAGCATCGTGCTGAAGGCGCTCGGCACGCCGATGTTTGCCGACGCCATCAAGGAGGCCGTCGTCTGGGGCAAGAAGCAGGGCGGCAATCCGGAATCCGTTTCCTCGGCCGTCGCCGATCGCCTCGCCATCTCCGTCGGCGCCGCGCTGGTGAAGCTCGTCCCAGGCCGCGTCTCGACCGAGGTCGACGCCGATCTCTCCTTCGATACCGAGGCTTCGCTTGCCAAGGCACGTTCGATCATCGCCGCCTACAAGGACCGCGGCATCGATCGGGATCGCATCCTCATCAAGCTCGCTTCCACCTGGGAAGGCATTCGCGCCGCGGAAGTGCTGCAGAAGGAAGGCATCGACTGCAATCTGACGCTTCTGTTCAGCAAGGCCCAGGCGATTGCTTGCGCCGACGCCAAGGTGTTCCTGATCTCGCCCTTCGTCGGCCGCATCCTCGACTGGTACAAGAAGTCGACCGGTAAGGACTACACCGCCGAGGAAGATCCGGGCGTCATCTCCGTCCGCGAGATCTACAATTACTACAAGGCGAACGATATCAAGACGATCGTCATGGGCGCCTCCTTCCGCAACGCCGGCGAAATTGAAGCCCTTGCCGGCTGCGACCGGCTGACCATCAGCCCGGCGCTGCTCGACGAACTTTCCAAGGATAACGGCAAACTGGAGCGCAAGCTTTCGCCGGAAAGCCGCAAGCCCGATGCAAAGGTCTCGGTCGACGAAAAGACCTTCCGCTGGATGATGAACGAAGATGCGATGGCGACGGAAAAGCTCGCGGAAGGCATCCGCGCCTTCGCCAAGGACCTGTCGACGCTGCGCATCATGGTGCAGAAGGAACTGCAGCTCGCTGCCGCCTGATAGAGCACGCCAGTCATCGAAGGCGCGGATGCCGGCTGGCAACCGCGCCTTTTTCATGCTCTTATCAATGACATATGCTGTCGGAGACCGATATGGCGGATGAGGAACCGGCAAGTTCGCTTGTGGCACTTGCACTTGCCCGCAAGCACGCAAGCTTCATCATCGCCGCTGTTGCCGGACTGGTGGTCTTCCTGTTTCTGACCTCGCGGGAGGTCAGCGCCGGCAATATCCTGTTCGGCTGGAATGTCAGCGCCATTGTTTTTGTCGCGCTCAGCTGGCGCAAGATGCTGCGGGCGACGGTCGAAACGATCCGGAAACGCTCCGCCGATCTCGATTTTTCCGATACCGTTTTGCTGGCCCTTTCGATCGGTGCTGCGCTTGCGAGCATCGCCGGCATCGGCACCGAGCTTCATTCGATCAAGGAGGCACCACCTGACATCGCGCTGACGCGGGCGGGTGCCGCGGTGCTGACGATCCTGATCTCCTGGATTTTTCTGCATACGCTTTTCACCATCCACTATGCCCATTACTTTTATGGTGGGACGGACGAAGAGAGCGGCCTCAAATTTCCCGACGGAATCGAAGAGCCCGGCTACTGGGACTTCCTCTATTTCTCCTTTACCATCGGCGTTGCCGCGCAGACCGCGGATGTTGCGGTCAGTTCGACCAGCATGCGCAAGCTGACGCTGCTGCATGCCGTGCTGTCGTTCCTTTTCAACACGACGATCCTGGCGCTGGCGATCAATGTCGGGGCAAGCCTGCTTTAACCCCTTGCCGCCTTCCTGAAGAGCGCCTCGAACTCGGCCAGGTCGCCGGCGGCGACATCCGAAATCGCTGAGAAAATGAGCCCGCCATCCGACCATTGCTCCATATTGTAGCCGTCATGCACGGCTGTCGTCTCTGCGGCCGATCCTGCGGGCCAAACGAACAGGTTGATGACATGGCCGTGGCGCCGGTAGACGAGGGCCGCAACGGCGCGCCCACCGAGATAGTCGACACGCCCGCCGATCAGGGGAAAGCCGTCCTTGGAGAGGTCGCTGACCGGCGGCGAAAAATCGAGCTTGCCGTTGAACCACGGTTTTACCGTATGCTGATCCGAGGTCAGCACGTCGGTCAGATGGTCGGCCATCATCGACCTGATATGGCTTGAAAGGATCTGTTCCTGCAGAAGCGCGGTCTGAGACGGTGCGTTGACGAACAGGAAGGCGCCGGCCGCCAACGCTGCGAGTGAAGGAACGAAGCTCCATTGCCGGATGAAAACCAGGGCGCGGCGCCAGCCGGGCACCTGGCGTGGCAACGGCAGGCCGGATGTCGTCGCCTGTTCAAACGACAGCATCGACAGGACATGTGAACGCAGCGCTTCGGACGGTCGCCATTTGACGCCATCTTGGTCGGTGATCTCTCTCACGGCCTGAACTCTTTCCATCTCCGCCCTGCAATCCGTACAGGTAGCAAGATGATCCTTGAATTGTGCCGCGTGGACCGAATCGAGTTCGCCATCGACAAAGCCATGCAGCATGACACGCCATTCCGGGCAGCCTTTTTGGTGCGCGTCGCTCATCCTGCAGTCTCGCCTTTGTCGCATGTGTGCCAGGCTTCACCAAACTCACGCCGCGCCCTGGCAAGCCTCGACATGACGGTGCCAATCGGCGCGTCGATGATTTCGGCGATCTGCCGGTAGGAGAGATCCTCAAGCTCCCGCAAGACGAGGATTTCCCGCATTGCCTCGGGGAGCCGGCTAATAACAGCGCGTACGCGCTGCTGTTCGCTTCGCCGGATCGTCGCCGCCTCCGGCGAATCCTCCTCCGAGGCGATCTCGTTCTCACCTGTTTCGTCGCCGTCGCCATCACTCAGATGCCGCTCGAACCGCGCCTTGCGGCGATCCTGCTGGCGCCAAGCATGGCAGCAGTTCCTCACGATGGCAAAGAGCCAGGCGCGCGGATCGCCACCGCGATAGCTATCGAAGTTGCGGAAAGCACGCAGGAATGCATCTTGGACGATATCTTGTGCCGCATCCGCGTCGCGGCTGAGGAACCGGGCAAAATTATAGGCAGCGTCAAGGTGCGGAACGACAATGTTCTGAAAGCGCTGCATGAGTTCATGCTGCGCGGTCGCATCGGCCGCCGAAGCAACCCGCTCGCCGCTCGCCTTTTCCGAGACCATGGGGTGGAACAACCGTGCTGCGCTGTCGAGAAGCACGGCCAGCGGCGATGGTCGAAGACGGTCCTTCCAATGTCGCCACGCCAGCGGCAACCACTCGTTTGATCCGATGGGATAGGTGATCTGAGCGTTTGTCATCATCCTCCCTGCCTCAATAGTAGCCGAATTTAAGAGCGAGATCCGCAGGCATGGAGTGCGGTCCCTTGCCGTCTAGACTGACCGGCACGCAGTTTTATTCCAACCGAAGCCAATTTATTTCCACGCGGCCGGATAGCCGGCCGCGGACGATAGAAATGACGATGTCTTTTCAAGCGCTTGAACAAATGACGCTCGAGATCGGGAATAAGTGAGTCCGGCTGGCAATCTAGTTCGTCAGCGAGGGCATCCGAACAATTGCGGTCCTCGCCAGCTGAAATCTCATCGACAAAAGGAGGCATATCCATGTTTACCATGTCACGTCGCGCCGTCCTTGGATCGGCTGCCGCGGCAGCTGCATTCGGGCTGTCGTCGAAGCTCGAATTCGTCGGGTCGGCGCTCGCCGCAACAACGCTGGAGCCGACCGTCGGCTTCTACAAATATCAAGTCGGCGATGTCGAGGTCACGGCGGTCTACGACGGAATTTGGAAAAAACCGCATGACCCGACCTTTATCAAGAATGCCTCGATCGAGGATACCAAGGAAGCGCTTTCCAAGGCAGGGCTTACGACCGAATTTATGCCGATCCCGCTGACGGTGGTCGTCCTGAAACTCGGCAACCGGCTGATCATGATGGATGCCGGCTCGGGCGTCGGTCAGTGGCAGGCAAATGCCACACATCTGCCGGCGAATATGGCAGCCGCCGGCATCGATTATAAGAGAATCGATACGATCATGCTCTCACATTTCCACCCGGATCACGTCTGGGGATTGATGGAAAAGGGAACGAACGATCCTGTCTTTCCGAACGCCGAACTCATCGTCAATGCCATCGAATATAACTGGTGGACGGAACCTGGTCGGGTCGAGAAACTTGCGGAAGGCCGCAGACCCGCAGGCAAACGCCTCGCCGAGGTCTTCCCGAAATGGAAGAACTGGAAACTGGTGGACGATGGTGCCGAGGTTGCGCCCGGAGTTCGGCTTCTTGCAGCGCCAGGCCATACACCGGGTCATTCGACCTATCTTGTCGCCTCCGGCAGCAAGCAACTGCTTGTCTCGGCCGATATCATGTACGTGCCGGCGCTGCTTGCGCCGCACCCCGACTGGCAGGGCAGTTATGATCAGGATGGGCCGGCGGCCATCGACACGCGCCGCCGTCTCATCGACCGCATCATTGCCGACAATATCGCCATTTGCGGCTCGCATTTCCCCTTCCCCGGCTCGGGCACCTTCGTCAAGGACGGAAGCGCCTACGGCTTTACGCCGACAGTCCAGGCCTGAAAGGCCGAATGGAGATCATCATGATGAAATATCTAATTCTCGGATTCATCTGGCTCTGCGCCATATCCGCCGGTTTCTCCGCGGTGACGGCGCTTCCCGCTTTTGCTGTCGACAATATGGAATCGACGGAAGCTCCCGATTTGACGTCGGTGCGCGCCAAGATCGATGCCAAGGATTATGCCGGCGCCCTGGCGGAGCTTCGCGGTCTTGCCGAAGACAACCAACAGGCAGATGTCTATAATCTCATGGGGTATACGCTGCGCAAGACCGGCGACTACAGAACGTCGCTGACCTACTACACCAAAGCACTTGAGCTTCAACCCGATCACAAGGCTGCGCGTGAATATCTCGGCGAGCTCTATGTCGAAACGGGCGAGATGGCAAAGGCGGAGGAGCAGCTATCATCGCTGAAGCAACTTTGCCCAAGCGGCTGCGAAGAACTTGAAGACCTGCAAAATGCCATCGCTGCCAAAGGTGGCAACTGACCAATACATAAACGCGAGAACAGGCCGCCAAGCCGCCTGTTCTCTGCAAATCGGAGGGTGTGATGGATAGCGCCTCAAGCTGGTCTCAACTGGCCGATTTCATTCTTGTCCTTGGCAGGCTGCTCCTGTCGCTGATCTTCCTGCATGAAGGTTCGGTGCTCGCATCAGATATCAGCGCGACCGTCGACACTTTCGCAAAACTGGGACTTGCCGCGCCGGTTGCATTTGCTGTCATAGCACTTCAGCTCGCCGCCGGCCTTTCCGTTGCCGCGGGTTTCCTCAGCCGGCTTGGCGCATTGGCGCTGGCCTTCTTCTGTCTGGCGACCGCCTTGCTCTTTCACACGAATTTTGACAGCCAGAACGAGCTCCTGCATTTCGAGAAGGATCTGGCGATTGCCGGCGGCATGTTCGTCCTGGTGGCTTCGGGGGCGGGGTCGATATCGATCGACAGCCTGCTGAGAAAGCGGGGTAGCAGCCTTCATCCCTGGCTGAGGGCAATGATGTAGCCAATTGGCCACAAGCTCCGCGGCTTTCCCGAGCCGCGGAATTGCTTCGGCTTGTGCGGCGCTCGCTTACAAGACCGCCTGGCCGGCCATCAGCGCCAGAACCAGGAAGATCAGGAAGATCACCAGCGCGATACCGAAGAGCACGCGGGCGATGGTCGCGGTGGCGGCGGAAACGCCGGAGAAGCCGAAGAAGCCGGCGATGATCGAAATAACGAAGAATATCAGAGCCCATTTCAGCATGACACATCATCCTTTGCGTTTGTCTGAAAAGACGCGGCAACCGGGAAATTGTTCCACGTCGCGCGAAATTGGACGGCGTTATCTGCTGTCGGCGTTCTATATCCTTCCGGTTTCACGGTCAGCCATGATTGATCATCACGTGACGCACGGCGGTATAATCCTCCAGCGCATAGACCGACATGTCCTTGCCGTAGCCCGACTGTTTGAGGCCGCCATGCGGCATCTCGTTGACCAGCATGAAATGGGTGTTGATCCAGGTGCAGCCATATTGCAGGCGGGCGGCGGTCTTCATGCCGCGGCCGATATCCCTGGTCCAGACCGAGGAGGCGAGGCCGTAATCGCTGTCGTTCGCCCAGGCGATGGCGTCATCTACTTCAGAGAAGCGGGTGACCGAGACGACCGGGCCGAAGACCTCACGGCGGACGATCTCGTCGTCCTGCAGGGCGCCTGATATGACGGTCGGGGTGAAGAAGAAGCCCTTGTCGCCGGAGCCCTTGCCGCCGGTGGTGATTTCCATGTGCTTGTGCTCGGAAGCGCGGGCGACGAAGCTTTCGACGCGGTCACGTTGGCGCCTGGAGATCAGCGGACCGATCTCGTTTTCGGTATCGTCGGCCTGGTTGAAGCGGATGCTGGCGACGGCCGAAGAGAGATCGGCAACGAAATTGTCGTAGACCTTGGCGTCGGCATAGATGCGGCAGGCCGCGGTGCAGTCCTGACCGGCATTGTAATAGCCGAAGGTGCGGATGCCAGCGACGACGGCATCGATATCGGCATCGTCGAAGACGATGACCGGGGCCTTGCCGCCGAGTTCCAGATGAGTGCGCTTGACGGTCTTGGCGGCGGCCTGCAGCACCTTCTTGCCGGTGGCGACATCGCCTGTTATCGAGACCATGTTGACCTTGGCATGGTTGATCAGCGCATTGCCGACGCTTTCGCCGCGGCCGAGGATGACGTTGACGACGCCTTCAGGAAGGATGTCGGAAAGCAGCCTCGCCATCTTCAGCGCGGTCAGCGGCGTCTGCTCAGAAGGCTTGAAGACGACGGTATTGCCGCCGGCGATTGCCGGCGCCAGTTTCCAGGCCATCATCATCAACGGATAGTTCCACGGCGCGATCGAGCCGACGATGCCGATTGGATCACGGCGGATCATCGAGGTGTGACCGGGCAGGTATTCGCCCGCGGCCGGTCCGTGCAGGTTGCGCACGGCACCGGCGAAGAAGCGGTAACAATCGACGATCGCCGGGATTTCATCGTTCAGCACTGAATTGATCGGCTTGCCGCAGTTCAGCGCTTCCAGCGCGGCGAAACCGGCGGCATCCTTCTCGATAGCGTCGGCGATCTTCAGCAGGTAACTCGAGCGTTCGGAAGGTGTCGTCTGCGACCAGCTCTTGAAGGCTTTTTCGGCGGCATCGACGGCGGCGTCGACCTGAGACAGCGAGGCCTCGGGAAGGTCGGTCACCGTCTCGCCGGTCTTCGGGTTCAGGATGTGCTCTTCCGTCTCCGTGCCTTTTTCGAAACGGGAACCGATCAGCATTTGCGTATCCATGATGTTCTCCCTGTTATTTGCCGGCGCCGGCGATCTGGTCGCCGTCGCGGGTGAGGTAATAGGCTGCCAGGATCGGCAGGAAGGTGACGAGCACCACGACCATGGCGACCACATTGGTGACGGGGCGCTGGCGCGGGCGGATGAGTTCTTCGAGCATCCAGATCGGCAGGGTCGATTGCTGGCCGCCGGTGAAGGTTGTGACGATGACCTCGTCGAAGGAAAGGGCAAAAGCGAGCATGCCACCGGCCAGAAGTGCGGTGCCGATATTGGGCAGGATGACATGGCGGAAGGTCTGGAAGCCGTCGGCGCCGAGATCCATCGAGGCTTCGATCAGCGAGCCGGAGGTGCGGCGGAAGCGGGCGACGGCGTTGTTGTAGACGACCACCACGCAGAAAGTGGCGTGGCCGAGCACGATGGTCCAGACCGAGAACGGGATGTCGAAGAGACTGAAGGCGGAGCGCAGCGCAATGCCGGTGATGATGCCCGGAAGGGCGATCGGCAGGATGACCAGCAGCGAGATCGCCTCGCGGCCGAAGAACTTCGTCTGGCTGACGGCCGCCGCACAGAGCGTGCCGAGGACGAGCGCGATCGCGGTGGCGATGACGGCGACCTGCACGGAAAGGCCGAGCGCCGACCAGACGTCCGGCCGGTTCCAGGCAACGGCGAACCATTGCAGCGTCAGGCCGGGCGGCGGCCACTGGTAGCTCTTCTCTTCCGTCGTGAAGGCATAGACGAAGATCAAGAGGATTGGCAGGTGCAGGAAAAGCAGGCCGCCGGCGGCGGCGATCTTCAGAGGCAGCGGCGATGTCTTGAGGTCAGAGCGCATCGAAGGCTCCCATGCGTTTGGCGAGCGTCAGATAGAACGCCATGATGACGATCGGCACGACGGAAAAGGCGGCCGCCAGCGGCACGTTGCCGGCCGTTCCCTGCTGGGCATAGACGGCCTGGCCGATGAACAGCCGGGACGAGCCGATGATCTGCGGGATGATGTAATCGCCCAAGGTCAGCGAAAAGGTGAAGATCGACCCGGCGACGATGCCCGGCAGCGCCAAGGGCAACAGCACGGTGCGGAAAGTCTGGCTCGGCGTGGCGCCGAGATCCGCGGAAGCCTCGATCAGGTTGCTGGGCACACGCTCGAGGGCTGCCTGCGTCGGCAGGATCATATAGGGCAGCCAGACATAGACGAAGACAATGAAGGTGCCGAGATAGCTGACCGAAAGCGAATTGCCGCCGACGACCGGTAGGTTCAGGATGCCGTCGAGCAGCCAGGCGAGATGGAGCTTCTCGAAGATCCAGGTGAGGATGCCTTCCTTGGCAAGGATCAGCTTCCAGGCGTAGATCTTGATGAGATAACTCGACCAGAGGGGCAGCATGACGCCGAGATAGAAGAGTGCCTTCCACTTGCCCCGAGCGTAACGCGCCGCGTAGTAGGCGATCGGAAAGGCGATCAGCGCGGAAGCGACAGTCACCAGTGCGGCCATGACGACAGTGCGGATGATGATGTCGAAATTCGTCGGGCTCAGAAGCTGGGCGTAGGTCGCAAGGGTGAATTCGTAGTTCACCAGTCCGGAAAAATCGTCGATCGAGAAGAAACTCTGCAGAAGCAGGGCGACCAGCGAGCCGATATAGATGATGCCGAGCCAGAGCAGGGGCGGTGTCAGCATCAGAAAGAGTAAGAGCTTCGGGTGCCGCCAGAAGGCATCCGACAGCCGGCCGAAGACGCCGCTGCGTCCCGGAAGGATCGATGTCTTGCCGTCGGAGATGATGAGTGCCGTCATGCAGCATCGTCCATGTAGTGGATATCGGCGGGCTGCCAGGCGAGGCGGATGCCGGCGCCGACATCCGGCACGAGCGCGCCTGCCGGCAGCGTGACATGCAGCCGGCTACCTCTGAGGTCGACGCTGAGACGGGTGGCGGCGCCGAGGAAGCTCGCATGCTCGACCTTCGCCTCGATGCCGTCGCTTGTCAGCCGGATCGCTTCGGGGCGCAGGCTCGCCCAGCGTTTCTCGCCGCCGAGCGCGGCCATCAAATCAGGTGCGATCACATTGGACGAGCCGACGAAGTCGGCGACGAAGCGGGTCTTCGGGCAGCGATAGATATCCTGCGGCGTGCCGTGCTGGACGATATTGCCATTGTTGAAGACCGCGACGCGATCGGCCATCGACAGCGCTTCGCCCTGATCATGGGTGACGAAGACAAAGGTGATGCCGAGGGCGCGCTGCAGGCTCTTCAACTCCTCCTGCATCTGCTCACGCAGCTTCAGGTCCAGCGCACCGAGCGGCTCGTCGAGCAGCAGCACTTTGGGCTTGTTGACGAGGGCGCGGGCGAGCGCCACGCGCTGCCGCTGGCCGCCGGAGAGCTGGCCGGGGTGGCGGCCGCCATAACCCGGCAGTTTGACGAGTTCGAGGGCATCGCCCGCCGCCTTCATCCGCTCCGCTTTGCCAACGCCCTTGACCATCAGCCCATAAGCGACGTTGTCGAGAATGTTCAGATGCGGGAAGAGTGCATAATCCTGGAATACGGTGTTGACGTTGCGGCGATAGGGCGGAACGCCGTCGGCCGTGTCGCCGAAGATCTGGATATGGCCTGATGTCGGCTGTTCGAAACCGGCTATCAATCTGAGGCAGGTCGTCTTGCCGGAACCGGACGGCCCGAGCATGGCGAAGAACTCGCCCGGCGCGATCTCCAGATCGACGCCGTCGACGGCGCGCACCTGGCCGAAATGGCGCGATACCTGTTGGAAACGGACGGCTGGGGTCATTGGAAGGCTCCGGGGTCTATGTGCTCAACAGAGGGTGTCGGTCGTGGCTCAAAAAGGACCCGGCCCCAAGCCCCTCCCCACAAGGGAGGGGCTTAATCTGCCGCACCCTCGCGAATTCGGCGTTCAGCGAGGAGCGAGGCGGTGCCACTTATAGCCCCTCCCCCTTGTGGGGAGGGATTGGGGAGGGGTCTTCAACCACATAAGCCGACTTGGCTATTACCGCCCGCCGATCACGCCGATGTAATCCGATACCCAGCGATGATAGGGCACGCATTCGCTTTGCGTGGCGCATTTGGCGACCGGGGTTTTCCAGAACTTGATCTTGTCGAAGTGATCGAAGCCGTTGGTGGCGCAGCCGGTATCGCCCATCAGTTCGTTGCCCTTGCAGGCGGTGGGAACGGAGGGAACGGCGCCGAACCAGGCGGCGGCGTCGCCCTGGACCTTGGCCTGCAGCGAATGTTCCATCCACATATAAGCGCAGTTCGGGTGTTCGCTGTCGGCGTGCAGCATTGTCGTGTCGGCCCAGCCGGTGACGCCTTCATCCGGGAAGGTGGAGGCGATCTTCTGCTTGTCGGCCTGCAGCAGGTTCACCTGGAAGGGCCAGGAGCCGGAAGCGACGACGCCTTCGTTCTTGAAGTCGTCGATCTGGATCATCGCGTCGTGCCAGTAGCGCGAGATGAGCTTGCGCTGGCCGCGCAACAGGTCGAGGGCCGCCTTGTACTGGTCTTCAGTGAGTTCGTACGGGTCTTTGATGCCGAGATCCGGCTTGTGGGCCATCAGATACATGGCCGCATCGGCGATATAGATCGCGCCGTCATAGGCCTGGACGCGGCCTTTGTTCGATTTGCCGTCGGGCAGCGTCTCTTCCTCGAAGACGACATTCCAGCTGGTCGGCGCCTTGTCCTTGAAGGCATCGGTATTGTACATCAGCACATTCGGGCCCCAGAGGTAGGGCACGCCGTAATGTACGCCGCCGACCGTATACCAGGCGCCGTTCTGCAGGCGCTGGTCGACATTCTTGAAGCTCGGGATCAGATCGGTGTTGATCGGCTGGACACGCTTGCCGGCGATGAGGCGCAGCGACGCATCGCCCGATGCGGTGACGAGGTCGAAGCCGCCCTCGTTCATCAGCGAGACCATTTCATCCGAGGTGGCGGCGGTCTTGACGGAAACCTTGCAGCCGGTCTCCTTTTCGAAGCCGGTGACCCAGTCGTAATTCTTGTCGGTTTCGCCGCGTTCGATGTAGCCGGCCCAGGCGACGATGCTGATCGCACCCTCGCCCTTGCCCAGCGCCTTCAGCGGTTCGGCGGCGGTCACCTGCGTCGCGAAACTCAGACAGGCGATCGCTGCCGTGCAGGATTTCAAGAGATTCGTCATCGTCCGGCTCCCGGTCTGGTGCCACTTTCCGTGGCGGTTTGTTCCCGCTCAAGAAAGTGATCCCAAAGGGGCGCTTTCGCAAATTCATTTATCAGAAAGGCGATATCGGAAATTCCGATATCAGCGGACGCGGCCGGATCGCAGGCTTTCGGCGATGCCGACGAAGTCGCGCGCCGCCTGCGGCAGGCTGGAGCCCTTGCGCCAGACCATGCCGACCTGGACCACCGGCAGCGAACCGGAGACGTCGCGGCTCTCGATGCGGTCGCCTTCGAGCGACCACGGGCGGTAGACGAGGTCGGGAAGCAGGGCGATGCCGGCGCCCGTCGCGACCAGGCTGCGCACCGCCTCCACCGAGCGGGTGCGGAAGGCGACATGCGGGCGGGCGCCGAGCGCCGACAGCAGCTTGCCGGTATTCTCCTCGATCTCGTCGACCGTCAGCATGATCAGCGGTTCGCGGGCGATATCGGCGACCGAGATGATGTCGGCCGAAACCAGCGGATGGCCCATCGGCAGCCATAGCCGATAGGGCGAGGTTTCGAGGATTTCCGCCTGCAGCGCCATGCGGTCGCGCAGGTTCGATATCACCATGACCGCGACATCGAGTTCGCCGCCGACCAGGAGATGCTCGAGATAGCCGCCATTGTCCTCGATGGCGCTGACCTCGATGCCCGGACAGGCGCGCCGGTATCGCGCCAGCAGATCGGAGAGCACGTAGCCGGCGACAAGCGAGGTGACGCCGATATTCAACGTGCCGGAGAGGGTGCTCTGCTGGCCGGAGAAGCTGGTCCGCGCATCGGAGACGGAGGCGAGGATCTTGGTCGCGTGACGGAGAAACTGATGTCCGTTGTGGGTGATCGTCAGACCGCGCGGATGGCGCTCGAACAGTTCGACGCCAAGATCGGTTTCGAGCTCCTTCAGCGCTTCCGTCACCGAGGATTGCGAGATCGACAGGTTCTGCGCGGCTCGTGTCACCGAACCTTGTTCGGCGACGGCAACGAAATATTGGATCTGGCGGAGCGTGAAGGCCATGGGCGTATAGAGCATGGTGGGATGCGCCGTGGCAAGCGGTTGAAAAAGGCGGACCTTTTTTGGACTTTTTCAAAATGGGGCGGGCTTGGCTTGTTCACTTAAACTTTCGGAAACGTCATTTCCCTAGCATTCTCGGCACCTGTCCTGCGTTGGAGTTTGAGATGGCGGAGCAGTTGGCGTGAAGGCCTTACTGCGCATGTTCCGGCCTTCCCGGAAATTGGCAATGATCATCGGCGGAGTCGCGCTTCTGGCGGGCGTTTCCGGCGGCGCGGCCGTCTATGTCGGCAAGGACAGACTGATGGGTGTGGCCGGTGGCGGCTACGGGCTCGAATGCAGCGACGTCAACCTGGTGACGATCCGGAAGCAGGATCACGTCTGGGTGCGCAAATACATCAAGACCGAACCGACCGACGGGATAACACGCGTCAAGACTGCGCTTCGGGTCGCCCAGGCCGTTTATGCCGCACAGAAGCCGGATCTGGTGCAGGTGGTGGTGCTCGACGAGAATGGTCCGACCCTCCGCTCCGACATTCGCGGCCGGGCGATCGGCGCCGACGTCGTCTATATCCCGCATCCCGACAAGGCCGTTCCCGGCCTCGACGACAAGCCCTATACGGCGCGTTACTATGACGGCAAGGCCAGCGAAAACGGACTGTTCTTCGGCGAGCGAATAGAGTTGCCTCTCGACGAAATCGCCATGATCAGCAGCGGCTTCAAGGATCCTGAGGATTGCGTCGACCCGGTCGCTGTGGGCTCGACGAAGAACGGAGAAAAGGCCAAGGAAACGAAGGCTGCGGGCGGCGCGCACGGCGCAGCGCCGGCGGCCGAAAGCGAAGCCGCGCCCGCTCATGAACCTGCGCCAGCCAGAGAAGGCGCGAGTGCCGATGTGGTAGCGGAGGCTCCGGCCGAAGAGCCTCCGGCGGAAGGCGCCGAGACCCGCTGAATCACCGGCATGAAAAAAGCGGAGCGCCGGCCGGCACTCCGCTTTTTCTCACGTTCTGTCTGTCAGTCGGCCTTGTTGCGGCGGGCCGGGAAGAGAATGACGTCGCGGATCGACGGAGCGTTGGTCAGAAGCATGATCAGGCGGTCGACGCCGATGCCGAGGCCACCGGCCGGCGGCATGCCCTGGTCGATCGCGTCGAGGAATTCGTCGTCCAGCTGCTTTTCCTTTTCGCCGCGGGCATGCGCCTGTTCCAACTGCTCGACCATGCGGCGCCGCTGTTCCTCGGGATCGTTAAGTTCCGAGAAAGCGTTGCCGAGTTCCCAGGCGTTGCAATAGGTCTCGAAGCGCTCGACCAAACGCGGTTCGCCCGGCACTTCCTTGGCGAAGGGCGAGATGTCCTTCGGGAAATGCGTGACGTGCGACGGCTGGATCAAGGTGGATTCAACCTTTTCTTCGAAGATGAAGGCAAGGCACTCGCCCCAGGTCCAATCCTTCTCGACGGCGAAGCCGGCGGCCTTGGCGGCGGTGCGCGCTTCCTCATCGGTCTTGATGGCGAGGAAATCGATGCCGGTGGCTTCCTTGACGGCAGCAGGCATCGGCACGCGCTTGAACGGCCCCTTGAAGGACAACCGCTTGTCGCCGAAGTCGAATTCCGTCGTGCCGTGAATGGAGAGCGCCAGGGTCTCGAACAGCCGCTCGACGAGGTCCATCATATCCTCGTAATCCGCATAGGCCCAGTAACACTCCATCATGGTGAATTCGGGATTGTGCCGGGTAGAGACCCCTTCGTTGCGGAAGTTGCGGTTGATCTCGAAGACCTTGTCGGTGAGGCCGGAGACCAGCGTGCGCTTCAGGAACAGTTCCGGCGCGATGCGCAGATACATGTCGAGCTTCAGCGTGTTGTGATGCGTCTTGAACGGCTCGGCGGTGGCGCCGCCATAGATCGATTGCAGCATCGGCGTCTCGACTTCCATAAAGCCGTCATTTTCCATGAAGCGGCGGATGCCGGAGACGATCTTCGAGCGCTGCTGGAAGCGCAGCTTCGAATCCTCATTGGTCATGATGTCGAGATGTCGCTTGCGGTAACGCAGCTCGATGTCGGAGAGACCGTGCCACTTCTCGGGCATCGGCAGCAGCGACTTCGTCAGCATTTCGATCTTGTGGGCGTTGATCGTCAGCTCGCCGCGCTTGGTGCGGCGCACGATGCCGGTGACGCCGATGATGTCGCCGATATCGATCATCGGCAGCAGGCCGCGGGCCTCTTCCGGCGTCGTGTCCTTGTGGCTGAAGATCTGGATCTTGCCGGAAGCGTCATGGATATCCATGAACATACCGGAGTTGCGCGAGGAAAAGACCCGGCCAGCGACGGTGACGATGTCCTGCGTCTCGACATCGGGTTCCAGACCCTCGTATTTCGTCGCAAGCTCGGCATTGGTCAGGCTCCGGTGAAAATGCGCCGGATAGACATCGCCGATCTGCTCGCGCAGCAGCTTCAGCTTCTGGGCGCGCACCTCGGTCGCGTCGGAGGAAAGGGTGTTTTCGGTCTTGTTGTCAGCCACTGTCGAAATCCTCTGACTATGCTTACTTCGAGCCGACGAGGGCGGCGACCGCCTGGGCCGCGAGCTTCAGGCGCTGGCGCACGACAGAGCGGCCGAGGAGCGCCATGGAATCGAAGAGCGGCAGCGAACGCGACGAGCCGGAGACGGCGACGAAGAGCGGTGCCACCACGACCTTCAGCTTCTTGCCCAAGCGATCAGCGACGGCGCGCAGCTCCGCCTCGATCGTTTCGACATTCCATTCCAGGATCTTTTCGAGGTCCGGCTGGACAGTGTTGAGGATCTCCAGGATCTCTTCCGGCGGTGATTTGATCTTGGCGAAGTCGGACGGCTGCAGGCCGAGATCGGACTTCAGCAGGAAGCTGGCGAGATCGGGTAGCTCGCCGAGCTTGGAAATGCGGGTCTGCGACAGGCGCAGACCCGCCATCAGGCGGTCGTTTTCCATCGCCCAAGTCAGGACGCGCGCCCGGAATTCGTCTTCGGAGAGCTTTTCACGGATCCAGCGGCCGTTCAGCCAATCGAGCTTCTGGATATCGAAGATCGCGCCTGCTTTGGAGAGATTGTCCGGATCGAACTTTTCGGACAGTTCTTCCATCGTCAGAAGCTCTTCGCCCTCGGCGATCTGCATGAAGAACAGGCCGAGGAAATTCATCAGCGCTTCGGGGATATAACCGAGCGCAGAATAGTAGGAGATCGAGGTCGGGTTCTTGCGCTTCGACAGCTTCGATTTGTCGGCATTGCGCATCAGCGACAAATGCATGAAGACCGGCTGCTCCCAGCCGAAATAGCGATAGAGCAGGATGTGCTTGGGCACAGAAGCCAGCCATTCCTCGCCGCGCGCCACATGGGTGATCTTCATCAGATGGTCATCGATGACGTTGGCCATGTGATAGGTCGGCATGCCGTCGGCCTTGATCAGCACCTGCATGTCGACGGAATCCCACGGGATGGAGACATCGCCATAGACGCCGTCAGTGAAGTCGCAGGAGCCTTCGGTCGGGATCTTCATGCGGATGACGGTCGTCTCGCCGGCTGCCATGCGCGCGGTGACTTCCTCGGCCGTCAGATTGAGGCAGAGGCCGTCGTATTTCGGCGGCTTGCCGGCGGCGCGCTGCGTCTCGCGCATCTGTTCGAGGCGGGCTGGCGTGCAGAAACAGCGGAAGGCATGACCCTTGTCCAGCAGTTCCTCAGCATAGGGCTGATACATCGGCTTGCGGTCGGACTGGCGATAGGGGCCGTAGGGGCCGCCGATATCGGGGCCCTCCTTCCATTCCAGCCCGCACCATTTCAGCGCATCCAGGACCTTCGTCTCGAATTCCGGCGTCGAGCGCGTCGCATCGGTATCCTCGATGCGCAGAATGAACTCGCCGCCGTGCTTCTTGGCAAAGAGATAGTTGAAGAGAGCGATGTAAGCGGTGCCGACATGCGGCTCGCCGGTCGGCGAGGGAGCGATGCGGACGCGGACGCCGGAAGCTGTCCCGGAATTTGTCATTGTATGTGCCCATCAATGAATGCCGGACTGCTTTCACGGGAAAGCGAGGTTCGGCCGGAAGGATGCAGATATCTTCATCGGCAAACCGGCCGAAAAGGGCATTCGCCCGCACCATCCGCCGATCGTCCGTTCGGCTGGCCTTAGGCCATATTCAACCGGGCGCGTCAAGAAAAACCGCGTCCGCAACGGCTTTCCGGCACTTGAGAGGGTGCGCTGGTTGTCGCGCGCCCTCCCGCATCAGCCTCAATGCGCTCCTTCGCGTTTCCGCTTGCGGGCGTTGCGCGCGAACATGTTCAGCACCTCGACCAGCGCCGAGAAGGCCATGGCGGCGTAGACGTAGCCCTTCGGCACGTGGAAGCCCATGCCTTCGGCGATCAGCGTCGTGCCGATCATCAGCAGGAAGGCGAGCGCCAGCATGACGATCGTTGGATTTCTCTCGATGAAGTTGGCGAGCGGGGTCGCGGCAACCAGCATGACGGTGACGGCGGCGATAACGGCGATCACCATGATCGGCAGATGCGGCGTCATGCCGACGGCGGTGATGATGCTGTCGACGGAGAAGACCAGGTCAAGCAGCAGGATCTGGCCGATAGCCGACGCAAAGCCCGTCGTGACGGACTTCGCGATGAAATCCTCCTGATGATCCACCGGGTCGACCGTGTGGTGAATTTCCTTGGTGGCCTTCCAGACGAGGAACAGGCCGCCGGCGATGAGGATCAGGTCCTTCCAGGAGAAGCCGTGCCCGAAGGCCGTAAACAGCGGTTCGGTCAGTTGCACGATCCAGGCGACGGTACCGAGCAGCGCCAGACGCATGACGAGGGCAAGGCCGATGCCGATCCGGCGGGCTTTCTCGCGATGCTCGGGTGGCAGTTTGTTGGTGAGAATGGAAATGAAGATCAGGTTGTCGATCCCGAGAACGACTTCCATCACCACCAGTGTGATGAGCGCCACCCAGGCGGCCGGGTCCTGAATGAGCGTCATGATTTCCTGCATCAGCCTATACCCTCTTTGCGTCACATGATGAAACGACGCGCAATGTAATGGCGCCTGCCTGCCAGACAAGCGCCACAAGCCGGTATACGAAACTGATATGACTTTTATTCCCTATCGGCAGCCAGATTTCGGTGACGCCCATGCCGGTATAGGGATCGAAGCGCTCGTCGTAACGTTCGAACATGTCAGGTGTCTCGCCATGTTCCAGGCCCGACGTTGGCCACCATGTGCCGAAAATCCGGTGCATGGTCAGGGAAATGCCGGAGACATGGCCGCGATGGGTGAAGACGGCGTAGCGCTGTCCCGGAAGCTTGAGCGTCGTAAAATCCGCGGGCAGGTCGCCGGCATTGGAAATTTCGGCTGCGGCCATGTAGCGGAATTTCTCCTCCTCGCCGATATGCCGGCAGATGCCATAGGCGACATTGCCTTTCTGGCCGGGAATATGCCCGAAATGGGTATTGAACTCCTGCCAAAGCGAGGGGATGGCGGCATTGTCGCCATAAGGGTAGATCTCCTGCAGACCGGCAAAGAGCATTGGTTGAAGAGTCTCGAAACGGGGTGGTTCGAGATCGTTGAGGTGGTCGGTGTCCATTCGGATCGGCTCCAGTAAAACAAGGTTGCGGGCGTGTCCCTGTCTGCGCACAGCATCCGGCGTCATGCCGAACTGGTCGCGGAAGGCACGGGTGAAAGCTTCGTGCGAGCCGTAGCCCGCGCAAAGCGCAACCTCGAGAATGGTGGATGAGCCGCTTACCAATGCGGGCACGGCGCGGCTGAGGCGCCGCCCTCTCATGTAGCTGCTGATCGAGTGGCCGGTCACGAGCCCGAAGACGCGCGACAGATGGTAGCGCGACAATCCGGCTGCGTCCGATATCTCTTCCAGCGATATATCGCTTTCGAAATGGCTCTCTATGAACCAGATCGCCCGTGCGATGGCGTTCATCTTCATTCCCCTGGTTGCGGCTTCTTCCTTAGAGAAAAGCCGGCAGCCGGGTTTGATCGTTCTTGCGGAGTTTTGGCCGAAGGAGAGCGGCAGTCAAGGATGCGGGGTTAGGCAGTCGCGTGCCGGCGCACGCCGTAGGCTGCCATGAAGACCTTGATCGCACCGCGGATGACGCGGTCGATTTCCTCGCGAGTCGGCGGTTCTTCCATGCTGCCGAACAGGCGGAGCTTGAAGAAGCTGCCGCTGGCAAGGTCGAGAAACTGGCCGGCGGCAAGATCGATGTCGTCGATCTCGAGCCGGCCTTCGGCGATATGCTGTTCCAAAAAGTCGCGCATGATGGTGCGCAGGTTGACCGGGCCTTTGAAGAAGCGTTGACAGAGCACCGGCATGCGGTCGCGAACGCCGAGAACGGTGCGCATCGCGCTGATGACCTTTTCATCGGTCATGTGGGTGACGAAGCTCATCCCGAATTCGTACAGGCCGGATTCGGGGTCGTCATGCTCGGCAAGCGCCGTGCGCACGGCCGCCATGAAAGCGGCGCGCTCGTTCTCGATCATTGCCGAAAACAGTTCTTCCTTGTTGGTGAAATAGACGTAGAGCGTGCCCTTGGAGACACCGGCTTCGCGCGTCACGTCGTTCATGCTGGCCGCGTCGAAGCCCATCTTCATGAAGACGCGCTTGGCGCCGGCAAGAATTTGCTGGCGCTTGGCCGGATCTTCGCCAGCGGCAAATCGGCCGCCTCCAACGGGTGGGCTGAAGACGGCGGCATGGTCGGGCTTTAGCGTCATATCTCCTTAACCGTGTTCACGGTTTCGTACTTTCTTTAAAGAAATCGAACCGATTGGTTCTATACATCTTGATATGACGATAAAACAGGTCTATGTCAACTGAACCGAACCGTTCAGTTCGATTGTTACTCCAAGATCGGTAAAGTGGCCATGTCGAGCAACCAGAAGAGCAACGTCGCGCGTATCGTCAGCGAAAACGCCGAGGTCGAAGAGGCAAAGGTCGCGGTCGTTGCCGAGGCTCCGACGGCGGAAGCCCTGGAAAAGCCGGCTGCTCCTGCACAATCGGCGCCGGCCCAAGCCCCGGTTGCTCCTCCTGCGGCAAAGAAGCGCCGCAGCCCGGTGCTGCCGATTGTCGTGCTTGCCCTGCTTGCGGGCGGCGGCTGGTATGGATACGAATGGTGGATGAACGGCCGGTTCATGGTGTCGACCGACGACGCCTATATCGAAGGCGATATCGCGACCATCTCACCGAAGGTGACCGGCTATGTCGCGAAGGTGAATGTTGTCGCCAACCAGGAAGTCAAGGCAGGTGACGTTCTCGCCACCCTTGATAACGGCGACTACCAGAATGCCCTCGATCAGGCGAATGCCCAGATCTCGACCGAGCAGCTTTCGCTAAGCCGTATTGATGCGCAGATTGAAGGCGCCAAGGCGAGCCTCGTGCAGGCCCAGGCTCAGAAGACTGCCCTCGAAGCCACGGTTCGTGGCGCGGAAATCAAGCAGAAGCGTCAGAGCGACCTGCAGGCAAAGTCGGTCGGCACCACCGCGGATCTCGATGATGCCAATACCGCACTCGATCAGGCCAAGGCCAATCTTGCCGGCGGCGACGCTAATATCGTGGCGGCGCAAGCCAATATCGCCATCCTCGAAGCCCAGCGCAGGGAGGCGGAAGGTTCCGTCCGCACGCTGGAAATCCAGCGCGACAAGGCCGCCCGCGACCTCTCCTTCACCGTGCTCAAGGCGCCCTATGACGGCATCGTCGGCAACCGATCTGTCCAGGAAGGCGATCTGGTCTCGCCCGGCCAGCGCCTGATGGCGCTCGTTCCGGTGCGCCAACTTTATATCGACGCCAATTTCAAGGAAACGCAGATTCAGCATCTCGTTCCTGGCTCGAAGGTCAACGTCCATGTCGATGCCTATGACGACCATCCGATCGTCGGCACTGTCGAATCGATCTCGCCGGCTTCCGGTTCGGTCTTTTCGCTGCTGCCGCCGGAAAATGCCACGGGCAACTTCACCAAGGTGATTCAGCGCGTGCCGGTGCGCATCGCGCTGCCGCAGGATGCGCTCGACAGTGGGCGTCTGCGCGCGGGCCTCAGCGTCGTCGTCGACGTCGATACCCGCACGGCGCCGAACAAGTAAACCTTCGGAGCAATTCCAGCAAAAGGAAAGGCGGAGGTGGTCCGATGGCCGGGAGCGCGACAGCAACAGCGGGAACGATGCCGGCGGCGCCTGCCCACGCCGCGGATCGCATGGATCCGAGAAAGCTCATCGCCTTCTTCGCGATGGTGCTCGGCATGTTCATGTCGATCCTCGACATCCAGATCGTCTCTGCTTCGCTCGCCGAAATCCAGGCCGGCCTGTCGGCCGGTTCCGACGAAATCGGCTGGGTGCAGACGGCCTATCTGATCGCGGAAGTGATCATGATCCCGCTTTCGGGAACACTGGCGCGCATCATCTCGACGCGCTACCTCTTCGCGATCTCGGCCGCCGGCTTTACTATGGCGAGTGCGCTTGCGGCGACGGCGACGAATATCGACCAGATGATCGTCTACCGCGCCATCCAGGGTTTCATCGGCGGCGGCATGATCCCATCGGTCTTCGCGGCCGCCTTCACCATCTTCCCGCCGTCGAAGCGCAGCATCGTCTCGCCGATCATCGGCCTGATCGCCACGCTTGCGCCGACCATCGGCCCGACCGTCGGCGGCTATCTCAGCCACGCCTTCTCCTGGCACTGGCTGTTCCTCGTCAATATCGTTCCGGGCATCATCGTCACGCTGGTTACCTGGAACTTCATCGACTTCGACAAGCCGGAACTGTCGCTCTTCAAGAAGTTCGACTGGTGGGGGCTGATCTCGATGGGGGTCTTTCTCGGCGCGCTGGAATATGTGCTCGAAGAGGGCAACTCGAACGATTGGTTCAACGACAATTCCATTGCGCTGGCTGCCGTTGCCTCCGGCGTCGCGGCCATCGTCTTTTTCTATCGCGCCTTCACGGTGGAGTTTCCCGTCGTCGACCTCAAGGCCTTTGCGAACAGGAATTTCTCCTTCGGCTCGGTGTTTTCCTTCGTCATGGGCATCGGGCTCTACGGCCTTACCTATATCTACCCCGTCTATCTCGGGCGTATCCGCGGCTATGATTCATTGATGATCGGCGAGACGATGTTCGTCTCCGGGCTTGCGATGTTCTTCACCGCGCCGATTGCCGGGCGGCTTTCGACCAAGATGGACCTGCGCCTGATGATGGTGATCGGTTTCATCAGCTTCGCCGCCGGCACATACATCATGATCCACCTGACGGCGGATTGGGATTTCTACGAGCTGTTCATCCCGCAGATCCTGCGCGGCTTCGGGCTGATGATGTGCATGGTGCCGATCAACAACATCGCGCTCGGCACGATGCCGCCGTCGCGCATCCGCGGCGCGTCCGGTCTGTTCAACCTGACCAGAAACCTCGGCGGCGCCGTCGGTCTCGCGGTCATCAACACCGTGCTCACGAGCCGGCAGGATGTGCACTACGAGCGGCTACGGGAGAATGTGGACTGGGGCAATCCGGCGGCGATCGACCAGATGAACAATATGGCCGCCAATTTCAACAGTTACGGCATGGACGGCACGTCAGTCGCGATCAAGCAGATGGTGGGCCTCGCCACCAAACAGGCGGTCATCCTTTCCTTCAGCGATGTGTTCCTGATCCTGACCGCGCTGTTCGTTGCGATGATCCTCGGTGTCGCGATGATCAAGAAACCCGCGCCGCAAGGTGGCGGAGGAGGTGGCGGCGGCCACTGACCTCCGGCCCCCGTCCCTCGAAAAGGCCCTCTCCGGAGGGCCTTTTTGTTGTGGTTTTCCAGCCTCTGTGTCATCAGATGGGTGATCGCTGATCGAATCGGCGTCAGCGAATCAATGGCGGAAAAATAATGCCGCAATCGCCCCGATGGTTTTTTTGATTTACGTACATCAAATTTGGCGCTAATGGTCTCGTCAGGAGGAATGATGAGGCCAACTGTTCACGATATCGCCGCTGCGGCGGGCGTCAGTCTCGCGACTGTCGACCGGGTTCTCAATCAGCGTCCTGGTGTGCGCCACGTCACGCGGGAGAAGGTCGAGAGCGCAATCCGCGAACTCGGTTATGTCAGGGACGTCGCCGCCGCCAATCTCGCCAAGGGTCGCACCTATCCGCTGGTCTTCATCCTGCCGGCCAGCGACAATTCCTTCATGCACGGGCTCAATGCCGAAATCCGGCAGGCGATCCTCCGCTCGCCGGCCGAACGCACCGATATTCGCACCATCGAGGTGCCTGCCTTCGATTCGGCCGCTCTCGTCGCCGTGCTCGAAGGGCTTTCCCGCGGAAAGCCTTGCGGCATCGCAATGGTTGCGACCGATGCGCCCGACGTGCGTGCCGTCGTCGACAGGCTGGTGCATGCGGGCTTTCCCATCGTCACGCTGGTGTCCGATCTTACCGGATCGCTGCGCCATCACTACGCCGGCGTCGACAATATCGCGGCAGGCCGCACGGCGGCCCGTCTGCTCGGCCGGTTCCTCGGGCCGCGAAAGGGCAAGATCGCCGTGCTCGCCGGCTCCATGCTGGTGCGCGATCATCGCGAGCGGCTGGAAGGGTTTACCTCGGTCATGACAGAGGAGTTTCCCGATCTTGCGATCCTTCCGGTTCTGGAAGGCCGCGACGATCCGGAGATCGCCCATATGCTCGTCGCAGAGGCACTCGGGAAGGCCGACATTATCGGCATCTATAGTCTCGGCGCCGGCAATCGCGGCCTTATCCGGGCGCTGAAGGAGAAGGCCGTCGATCGGACGCTGACAGTCATTGCCCACGAACTGACCGCCCACACGCGGGCGGCGCTCATCGACAACACGGTTGATGCGATTCTCAATCAGAATGCCGGTCATGAGGTGCGCAGCGCCATCCGGGTGCTGAAGGCCAAGGCGGACGGGCTCGCCGTCATCGAAGCGCAGGAACGCATCCGCCTCGACATATTCCTGAAGGACAATCTGCCGTAACGGCAAAGGGAGAATGCCACATGTATCTCGGTCTCGATCTCGGTACCTCCGGCGTCAAGGCGATGCTGATCGACGGGGACCAGAAAATCGTCGGTTCGGCCAACGGTGCGCTCGACGTCTCGCGCCCGCATTCCGGCTGGTCGGAACAGGAACCGGCTCACTGGGTGCGCGCGACCGAGGAGGCCGTCGCCGGGCTCAAGGCAAAACATCCAAAGGAGTTCGCCGCAGTCAAGGGCATCGGCCTTTCCGGCCAGATGCACGGCGCCACGCTGATCGATGCGAGCGACAAGGTATTGCGGCCCTGCATTCTTTGGAACGATACACGCAGCCACGTCGAAGCCGCCGAACTCGACGCCGACCCGCGTTTCCGGGTGCTGACCGGCAATATCGTGTTTCCCGGCTTTACGGCGCCCAAGCTCGCCTGGGTCAGGAAGCATGAGCCTGAGACTTTCGCCAAGGTTGCCAAGGTGCTGCTGCCGAAGGATTATCTGCGTCTCTGGCTGACCGGCGAATATATTTCCGAAATGTCGGATTCCGCGGGCACCTCCTGGCTCGATACCGGCAAGCGCGGTTGGTCGTCCGAACTGCTTGCCGCCACCGGCCTTTCGAGAGAGCAGATGCCGGCGCTTGTCGAAGGCACCGATCAGGCCGGCAGACTGCGGTCCGACCTCGCGGCCCAGTGGGGCATATCAGGCTCGGTCGTCGTTGCCGGCGGCGCGGGCGATAATGCAGCCTCGGCCTGCGGCATGGGCACGGTCAGCGATGGCGCAGCCTTCGTCTCGCTCGGCACATCGGGCGTGCTTTTTGCCGCCAACGGCTCCTATCTGCCGAAGCCGGAAAGCGCCGTGCATGCGTTCTGCCATGCGCTGCCCAACACCTGGCATCAGATGGGCGTCATCCTCTCGGCCACCGATGCGCTCAACTGGCATTCCGGTGTGACCGGCAAATCGGCCGCCGATCTCACAGGCGAACTCGGCGAGACGCTGAAGGCGCCTTCCGGCGTCACCTTCCTGCCCTATCTCTCAGGCGAGCGTACGCCGCACAATGACGCTGTCATACGCGGCGCCTTCACCGGCCTCGGACATGAGAGCAGCCGCGCGGTGCTAACCCAGGCCGTGCTCGAAGGTGTGGCTTTCGCCATCCGCGACAACCTCGAAGCGTTGCGTTCGGCCGGCACCGGCATCGCGCGCGTGACCGCAATCGGCGGCGGTTCGCGCTCGCACTATTGGCTGGCGTCGATCGCCACCGCGCTCGGCGTTCCGGTCGACCTGCCGGCTGACGGCGATTTCGGCGCGGCCTTCGGCGCTGCTCGTCTCGGTCTGATCGCGGCGACGGGTGCCGATCCGATCGCCGTCTGCACGCCGCCGATGACAGCAGGCACGATCGAACCGGTCGCGGCGCTGAAGGACGCTTACGAGGACGCTTACAAGCGCTATCGGGCGCTCTATCCGGCGATCAAGTCGCTGGCGCGTTGAGAACTGGAGCCGGCGGCCCCCTCATCCACCTGCCGGCACCCTCTCCCCGAGGGGAGAAGAGACTCGCTGGAGCGCCCCATTCCCCTTCTCCCCTCAGGGAGAAGGTGGCCCGAAGGGTCGGATGAGGGGGCTGGTGGCACGAACGATAAGACTGAACGACGAACCCAAGGAGACCCCAACATGAGCACCGGATTTTTCGGCGATATCCAGAAGATCAAATATGAGGGCCCGGACAGCACCAATCCGCTGGCCTTCCGCTATTACAAGCCGGACGAGATCGTCCTCGGCAAGCGGATGGAAGACCATTTGCGTTTTGCGGTAGCCTACTGGCACACCTTCACCTGGCCGGGTGGCGACCCCTTCGGCGGCCAGACCTTCCTGCGTCCCTGGTTCGAAGATACGATGAAGGCGGCCAAACTCAAAGCCGATGTCGCTTTCGAATTCTTTTCGCTGCTGGGCGCACCCTACTATTGCTTCCATGACGCCGATGTGCGCCCGGAGGGCAAGAATTTTGCCGAAAACACCAGGAACCTCAATGAGATCGTCGATTATTTCGCCGAGAAGCAGGCGGCGACCGGCGCCAAGCTGCTCTGGGGTACGGCGAACCTGTTCTCCAACCGCCGCTACATGTCGGGTGCGGCGACCAACCCCGATCCAGACGTCTTTGCCTTCGCCGCTGCAACGGTCAAGACCTGCATCGACGCCACGCAGAAGCTCGGCGGCGAGAACTACGTGCTTTGGGGCGGCCGCGAAGGTTACGAGACGCTGCTCAACACCGATCTCAAGCGCGAGCTCGACCAGCTCGGCCGCTTCCTCAACCTCGTCGTCGAATACAAGCACAAGATCGGCTTCAAGGGCACGATCCTGATCGAGCCGAAGCCGCAGGAGCCGACCAAGCACCAGTATGATTACGACGTCGCGACCGTCTACGGCTTCCTCAAGAAGCACGGTCTCGAAAACGAGGTGAAGGTCAATATCGAGCAGGGCCATGCAATCCTTGCCGGCCATTCCTTCGAGCACGAGCTGGCGCTTGCCAATGCGCTTGGCATCTTCGGCTCGATCGACATGAACCGCAACGACTACCAGTCCGGCTGGGACACCGACCAGTTCCCGAACAATGTTCCGGAAATGGCGCTTGCCTATTACCACGTTCTGGCAGGCGGTGGCTTCAAGACCGGCGGCACCAACTTCGATGCGAAGCTGCGCCGCCAGTCACTCGACCCGGCGGACCTCCTGATCGGTCATATCGGCGGCATGGATTGCTGTGCCCGCGGCCTGAAGGCGGCTGCCAAGATGATCGAGGACAAGGCCCTGTCGCAGCCGCTCGCCGATCGTTACGCCGGCTGGGAATCGGCCGAGGCGCAGAAGCTCTTCCGCGGTGAGTATTCGCTGGATGAGATCACCAACTGGGTCGAGAGCCACGACGTGAACCCGCAGCCGAAATCCGGCAAGCAGGAACTGCTCGAAAACGTCGTCAACCGTTACGTTTGATAAAACGCGCCGGCGGCCAGCGGTCGCCGGCGTCACCCCTCTAAATTATTCCCGGCTCAGCGCTTCAACCAGTTGCGTGAGGGCGCGGAGACGGAGTTTCGCACCACCAGATCCGGCCTCAGCAGGATTTCCGTCTCGGCCGGGCGGCCGTCGGACAGAAGTTCCAATAGCAGCGCCATCGCCTGTTTGCCGATCGCGGTTCTCGGCTGGCGGATCGTCGTCAGCGATGGGGATATGAAGACGGCCTGCGGCACGTCGTCGAAGCCGGTCACCGAGAAATCTCGCGGAATATCATAGCCTCGCGCGCCGAGCCCGATCATGACGCCGATCGCCGTCTGATCGTTCACGCACATGAAGGCTGTGGGAAGCGTGTCGCGCATGAAAAGCTGCTCGACCGCGTGCCGGCCGCTTTCGATCGTGCCGTCGCCCTCGAGCACGATCCGCAAGTCGGGCGGAATGCCAGCAGCATCGAGACCGGCGTCGTACCCCATGCGGCGCCTGGCATAGGCGAGCCGGGTGCGGGAATCGCCGATGAAGGCGATCTTGCGATGCCCTTCCGCCAGCAGCAGGTCCACCGCTTTCCGAGCGCCCTCGGTATCGTCGACGCCGACATAGGGAATGCCCCCGTTGAAGACCGGTTCGAAAACCCCGACGCTCGGCGGCAGCCGCGCCGTCATGGTCTGATGACCGAAGGGCAGGATGCCGGTGAAGAGGATGAGTCCGGCCGCCTGGTTCGAGTTGAAGAATTTCAGATATTCCAGGCCGCGCTGGGCATCGTTCTGGGTGTGGCCGATCAGGACGCCGTAGCCGTGGGCGCGGGCCTCGTTCTCCAGTCCGACGAGAATATTGGAAAAATTGGGATCGCCGATATCGGGCGCCACCACGAGGATCATGTTGGAGCGGCCGAGCCTCAGGCTGCGCGCCATGGCATTGGTCGTATAACCGGTGATGGCGATCGCCTGGTTGACCTTGAGCCGCGTCGAGTTGGCGACCTTCTCCGGCGTGTGGATTGCCCGGGAAACCGTCGCGATGGAGACCTCGGCGATCCGGGCGACGTCTTCGATGGTTGCGGGCGTGGAATTCGACACTGCGCTCTGCCTTGGGGCTGTCTTCGCCGCGACACTACACAGACTTGCCGAGAGGTCAAAGGCAAGCGTCAACTGATCTGTGTTAATCCACGATGTAAACCTTTACATGCCTTATGTAAAGGTTTACATAAGGCTCGAAGCGGACGGGAGCCGCGTGCGCGTGCCTGTTTGAGGGCCTGAGGCGGTTTTCAGAAGGAAAATGTGCGCTAGTTCAAAACGGAGCGTTGCCGGAGTGCGGCGCTCTAGGGGGAGGGCATAATGACCGTGGAGATCGCCGACACCGCACCCGTGGTGCTGTCCGCCAGGCGCATATGCAAATCCTTCAGCGGCGTGCAGGTCCTCTTCAGCGTCAACTTCGATCTCCGCGCCGGCGAAATCCATGCGCTCATGGGTGAAAACGGCGCTGGCAAATCGACGCTCGTCAAGGTGCTCTCAGGTTTCGAACAGCCGAGTTCCGGCGAGATCCTGCTCGACGGCAAGCCTGTGGTGCTGCCGCCGAATGGTGCTGCGGAAGCGCTCGGCATCGTCATCATTCACCAGGAATTCAACCTCGCCGAACATCTGACCGTGACGGAGAGCCTTTTCCTCGGTCGCGAAGTGACGCGTCTCGGCGTGCTCGACCGCAAATATATGCGCGCCGAGACGCGCAAGGTTCTCGACGTGCTCGGTTCGCATGTCGATGAGAATGCTTTGATCAGCACGCTTTCCATCGCCGACAAACAAATGGTCGAGATCGCCAAGGCGATCAGCCGCGATGCGCGCGTCGTGTTCATGGACGAGCCGACCGCCGTGTTGTCGCGGGAAGAGACCAATATGCTGTTCAAGCAGGTCCGCAAACTGCGCGACCAGGGCACGAGCTTCGTCTTCGTGTCCCACAAGCTCGACGAGGTGATGGAACTGACCGATCGGGTGACGGTGCTGCGCGACGGCCAGTGGATCAAGACGTCGCCGACCTCCATTCTCGATGGGGAATCGATCGCACAGCTGATGGTCGGCCGCGAACTTTCCAGCCTCTATCCCGCCAAAGTCGAGCCCGATGTCGACGAGGAGGTCGTCTTGAGCGTTTCCTCGGTGTCGACGGGTTATGTCAGGGATGCAAGCTTCGAAGTACGCAAGGGCGAGATCATCGGGTTTTCCGGCCTGATCGGCTCCGGCCGTACCGAGTTGATGGAGGCGATTGCCGGGCTGCGGCCCCGCCTCGAGGGCGAGGTGGTCATCAAGGGGCAAGCGGTCCACTCCGGCGACGTGCACGCGGCCAATCGCTGCGGTCTTGCCTACATGACCAAGGATCGCAAGTCGAAGGGTCTATTGCTGCGCTCCGGCATGGCGACCAATCTGACGCTGCAATCGCTCGGAAGACATTCGCGCCACGGCTATCTCAGCCCGAGCAGCGAGGCGGCCGCACTGGCGAAAGCCAAGCGTCGTTTCGACATCAGAGTTCGCGACACCAATATCGTCGCCGGTCGCATGTCGGGCGGAAACCAGCAGAAGCTGCTGCTCGCCAAAGTCATGGAGACAGATCCTGACATCATCATCATCGA
Source organism: Rhizobium sp. N621 (assembly GCF_001664325.1). Taxonomy (NCBI): domain Bacteria; kingdom Pseudomonadati; phylum Pseudomonadota; class Alphaproteobacteria; order Hyphomicrobiales; family Rhizobiaceae; genus Rhizobium; species Rhizobium sp. N621. The sequence continues at coordinate 3,915,256 of NZ_CP013495.1, read as the reverse complement.
CGAGCCCACGCGCGGCATCGACGTCGGCACCAAGCAGCAGATCTATCATTTCATCTCGGCGCTCGCCCGGGACGGCCGGTCAATCATCGTCGTTTCGTCGGAAATGCCCGAAGTTATCGGTCTCTGCACAAGAGTGGCCGTGATGCGCGAAGGACGGATTGTCGGCGTGCTCGAGGGCGACGAGATTTCTGAGCAGGAGATCATGCGTTACGCCGCCGGGCTCAAAAAGAAGGTGGCTGCGTGAGGCCGGAGCGAGACTTCGCCGACGCGGACAATAGATAGGATGCCCAGACGAACTGGGACGGGAGGTTGGTTTTGGACATGAGCATTAACGAGGAGACCAGGGCGATCCGGCGCAGGTCCTGGCGTGACGTTGATCTGCGCGCGGTTGCACCGTTTGCCGCCTTGGCCTTGCTCCTGATTGTCGGCGCACTGGTCAACCCTAATTTCATCGGCATCACCAATCTTGCCAACGTCGCGACACGCTGCGCTTTCATCGCCATTATCGCGGTCGGCGCCACCTTCGTGATCTCGGCCGGAGATCTCGATCTTTCCGTTGGCTCGATGGTCGCCTTCGTCGCCAGCCTGATGATCCTGCTCATCAATTCGGGCGTCATTGCCGATCCGGTGCTGATGCTGACGGCCGCGGTGGTGTTTACGGTGATTGCGGGGGCTCTTTGCGGCCTCGCAAACGGCCTCATCACCACCGTCGGCAAGATCGAGCCTTTCATCGCCACACTCGGTACAATGGGCATTTATCGCGGCTTGACCACCTGGCTGTCGCAGGGGGGCGCGATCACCTTGCGCTCGACTGAAATCCAGACGCTCTACCGTCCAGCCTATTTCGGCAATATTCTCGGTATTCCCGTGCCGATCGTGGTGATCCTCGTCGTCACCGCGATTGCAGCCTTCATCCTCTACCGCACCCGTTACGGCCGCCACGTCGTGGCTGTCGGTTCGAACAGTGACGTCGCGCGCTATTCGGGCATTGCCGTCAACCGCGTGCGCACCATTGCCTTCGTCATCCAGGGCCTCTGTGTGGCGATTGCCGTGCTGCTCTATGTGCCGCGTCTCGGATCCACTTCGGCAACGACCGGCATCCTGTGGGAGTTGCAGGCTATCACCGCCGTCGTCGTCGGCGGCACGGCTCTCAAGGGTGGCGCCGGCCGGGTCTGGGGCACCATCTGCGGCGCCTTCATTCTCGAACTCGTCGGCAACATCATGCTGCTTTCGAACTTCATCAGCGAATATCTCATCGGCGCGATCCAGGGTGCAATCATCATCATCGCCATGCTGGTGCAGCGGTCGCTGGTTCGCAAATCCTAAGGCAAAAAACTTCTCGGATTGGCCGGGCTTGACAGGGCACCCGGTTCGGATTGGACAAGTCCCTGATATTTTTGGGAGGAAATAGCATGCGCAAGCTCATGTTGGGTCTGGCGGTTGCGGGGGTGGCTTTTGCCGGTGCAGCCTACGCCCAGGACAAGAACTACACGATCGGTGTGTCCATTCCGGCCGCCGATCACGGCTGGACCTCCGGCGTCGTGTTCCATGCCGAGCGTATTGCCAAGAAGCTGATGGCCGAGCATCCGGGCCTGAACGTCATCGTCAAGACCTCGCCGGATGCCGCGACGCAGGCAAACGCCGTGCAGGACCTCGATACGCAAGGCATCGATGCACTCGTCATCCTGCCGTCGGATCCGGATCCGCTTGTCAACGCCATCAAGGAAGTCAAGGACAAGGGCAAGTTCGTCGCGCTTGTCGACCGCGCCCCGTCGAACAACGACAATTCCGTGCGCGATCTTTACGTTGCCGGCAACAACCCGGCGCTCGGCGAAGTCGCCGGCAAATATATTGCCGAAAAGACGCCGGAAGCCGAAGTTGTCGTTATCCGCGGTCTGCCGATCCCGATCGATCAGCAGCGCCAGGACGGCTTCGACAAGGGTATTGCCGGCTCCAAGGTCAAGGTTCTCGACCGCCAGTATGGCAACTGGAACCGCGACGACGCCTTCAAGGTGATGCAGGACTATCTGACGAAGTACCCGAAGATCGACGTCGTCTGGTGCCAGGACGATGATATGGCCGTCGGCGTTCTTCAAGCGATCGAGCAGGCCAAGCGCACCGACATTCAGTATGTCGTCGCCGGCGCCGGCTCCAAGGACATGGTCAAGAAGGTCATGGATGGCGACAAGCTGATCCCGGTCGACGTTCTCTATCCGCCGGCGATGGTCGGTACGGCAATGGAGTTGACAGCAGCGGCGCTCTACGACCAGGTCCCGGTTCACGGCAACTACATTCTCGACGCGACGCTCGTCACCAAAGAGAATGCCAAGAACTTCTACTTCCCGGATTCTCCGTTCTGATCACCCGATCAAGAGGGTGCGCCCATTCGCAAGGATGGGCGCATTTTTATGCCCTCACGCGGCGGACGGCGAAAATGCTGCACGTACCTCTTGCCCGCCACAGCCCATCATGATTAGGTCGCAGCCATACCGCATCTGGCCTCGCGCCAAATCCGGCCGCAAGTGCGAGGAGGCACCTTGCTCCCGCCGAAATGCGTGCTACAAGTTCTTCAGAAACGTTTACGGTCGATATTCAGGGAGGAATCTGACATGAAGACGATCAAGGGTCCCGGCCTTTTCCTTGGCCAGTTTGCAGGCGATACCGCGCCTTTCAATTCTTGGGACGCGATCACCAAATGGGCGGCCGACATCGGCTACAAGGGCGTTCAGGTTCCGACCTGGGCGAGCCAGCTGATCGATCTGAAAAAGGCCGCGACCTCCAAGGATTATTGCGACGAGTTCGCCGGCAAGGCCCGCGAAAACGGCATCGAAATCACCGAACTTTCGACCCATCTGCAAGGCCAGCTGGTTGCCGTTCACCCCGCCTATGACGAAGCATTCGACGGATTTGCGGCGCCCGAGGTGCGCGGCAATCCGAAAGCCCGTCAGGAGTGGGCGGTCGAGCAGGTCAAGATGGCGCTGACGGCATCGAAAAACCTCGGCCTCAAGGCGCATGCGACCTTCTCCGGCGCGCTTGCCTGGCCCTTCATCTATCCCTGGCCGCAGCGTCCCGCCGGTCTGGTGGAGACGGCCTTCGACGAGCTTGCCCGCCGCTGGACGCCGATCCTCAACCATGCCGATGAGAACGGCATCGATGTCTGCTACGAGATCCATCCGGGCGAGGACCTGCATGACGGCATCACCTTCGAGATGTTCCTGGAGCGCGTGAAGAACCATTCGCGCGCCAACATGCTCTACGATCCCTCGCATTACATCCTGCAATGCCTCGACTATCTCGAGAACATCGACATCTACAAGGACCGCATCAAGATGTTCCACGTCAAGGATGCTGAGTTCAATCCGACCGGGCGCCAGGGCGTCTACGGTGGTTACCAGGGCTGGGTGGAACGCGCCGGCCGCTTCCGATCGCTCGGTGACGGTCAGGTCGATTTCGGTGCGGTCTTCTCGAAGATGACGGCCAATAATTTCGACGGCTGGGCCGTGGTCGAATGGGAATGCGCGCTGAAACATCCGGAGGACGGCGCCCGCGAGGGGGCCGAATTCGTCGCCGCCCATATCATCCGCGTCACGGAAAAGGCTTTCGACGATTTTGCCGGCAGCGGCACCGATCAGGCGGCCAATCGGCGGATGCTCGGGCTTTAAATAAAAGGCGTGCCGTGAGGCTGCCCCTCACCCTAACCCTCTCCCCGTTTTGACGGGGAGAGGAACTTGCCACGCCGGGCGACGGAGTTGGCATCGACGTCGCCGCATATGCCTTCTCCCCGCGAGCGGGGAGAAGGTGGCGGCAGTCGGATGAGGGGCGCATCCGCGCCAAGATCAAATTCCAGGAGGACAAAATGGCAATCGAAGCATCATCCGAACAGACCCGCGAGCCGCGCATTCGGCTCGGCATGGTGGGCGGCGGCGCGGGCGCGTTCATCGGTGCGGTGCACCGCATCGCGGCCCGCATCGACGATCAGTACGATCTTATTGCAGGCGCGCTGTCGTCGACACCTGAGAAGGCGGTTCAGTCCGGACGCGATCTCGGGCTAGACCCGTCGCGGACCTATTCCAGCTATCGCGAGATGGCGATCCGGGAGGCGAAGCTGAAGAACGGCATCGAGGCGGTGGCGATCGTTACCCCGAACCATGTGCATTACGACGCGGCCAAGGAATTCCTGAAGCGCGGCATTCATGTCATCTGCGACAAGCCGCTGACGTCAAACCTGGCGGATGCGAAGAAGCTGAAAAAGGTGGCCGACGAGAGCGGCGCGCTGTTCGTGTTGACGCATAATTACACCGGTTACCCGATGGTTCGTCAGGCGCGCGAGATGATCGCGAACGGCGAACTTGGGGATATAAGAGTCGTCCAGGCCGAATATCCGCAGGATTGGCTGACGGAAGCGGTCGAGCAGACCGGCCAGAAACAGGCTGCCTGGCGCACTGATCCGGCCCAGTCCGGCGTCGGCGGGTCCACAGGCGATATCGGCACGCATGCGTATAATCTCGCCTCCTTCATCACCGGGCTGGAACTCGACAGCCTGGCCGCCGATCTCGACAGTTTCGTTCCCGGCCGCCGGCTGGATGATAATGCCCATGTCATGCTGCGCTTCAAGGCAAAGGGTTCGGAGAAGCCGGCCAAGGGCATGCTCTGGTGCAGCCAGGTGGCGCCGGGCCATGAGAACGGCCTGATGGTGCGTGTCTACGGCAGCAAGGGCGGGCTGGAATGGACCCAGAAGGACCCGAACTACCTCTGGTACACGCCGTTCGGCGAACCGAAGCGGCTGATCACCCGCGGCGGCGCCGGCGCCGGAGCGGCAGCCGGTCGTGTCTCGCGCGTGCCGTCGGGGCATCCGGAAGGTTACCTCGAGGCGTTCGCGACGATTTATACGGAAGCTGCGCATGCGATCAACGCCCGCAAGAAGGGCAAGGACGTGGACAAGGCAGTGGTCTACCCGACAGTCGACGATGGCGTGAAGGGCGTGGCCTTCGTCGAGGCCTGTGTTGCCTCGTCCAAGAAAAACGGCGCCTGGGTCAAGCTCTGAGCTTTGGCGATCGCGCCTCGATGGCGCGGAGTCGCGAGAAATGCCGAGGCAGTTTTGGGCCGCCTCGGCTTGTCCGTCATGCGTCAGGCCGTATCGCGGTTGCGCTGCATGAGCGCGTCGACGCTGAGCGGCCCGGCGCCTGCCGCCACCAAATAGAGAAACACGAAGCAGAACAGGATCGCGGCGACGCCGCCGTTCTGCGCGGGATATAAGCTCTTTCCCGCATGGCCGATGAAATAGGCGAAAGCCATCAGGCCCGAGAGCACGAAGGCTGCGATGCGCGTCTGGAATCCCACCAGGACGAGAAAGCCGAGAGTGAGTTCGATCAATCCGGCAATCCAGGAGAGCGAGCCCATCGGCGGCACGCTTGCCGCTGCCGGAAAGTGCAGGATCTTCTGCGTTCCATAGCTGAAAAGCACGAGCGACGAGACGATGCGCAGCAGGCTCAGCAGATGCGGCTTCAGCAGATGGATCGAAGACAGCATTGGATTCCTTTCATGCTTGCGAATATCTCCGCTGTGTAGTGATCATGGCCCCTGCAGCAAATCACGACTGCTGACATTCGCGTTATGAGAGCAATTGGAGGCGAAAAATGCTGTAGGTCGAGGCGGCTGACCTGCGCCGCCGCCGCTCGGCCGCCCATACTGTAACGTTGCAGTTTTTCTCCTGCCGGGCCTGTACTTTGCTTGCCGGCTTGGCTAAATCCGACCCCCACGGTCAATTCAGATGCTGAGAGACGGGATTTACAGATGATCGACGCGAAGACGCTTGCAAGCCGCTTTCCCGGTGATTTCACCTTCGGCGTTGCCACCGCCGCCTTCCAGATCGAAGGCGCCGGCAAGGCCGATGGCCGCAAGCCGTCCATCTGGGATGCCTTCTGCAATATGCCCGGCCGCGTCCATAACCGCGACAACGGCGACATTGCCTGCGACCACTATAACCGCCTGGAGCAGGACCTCGATCTCATCAAGGATATGGGAGTCGAGGCCTACCGTTTTTCCATTGCCTGGCCACGCATCATCCCGGAGGGCACTGGCCCGGTAAACGAGGCGGGCCTCGATTTCTATGATCGGCTTGTTGATGGCTGCAAGGCGCGCGGGATCAAGACCTTCGCGACGCTCTACCACTGGGACCTGCCCCTGCTGCTCGCCGGCGACGGCGGCTGGACGGCGCGTTCGACCGCTTATGCCTACCAGCGTTACGCCAAGACTGTCATGAGCCGCCTCGGCGATCGCCTCGACGCCGTCGCGACTTTCAACGAGCCCTGGTGCATCGTCTGGCTGAGCCATCTCTACGGCATCCATGCTCCCGGTGAGCGCAACATGCAGGCTGCCCTTCACGCCATGCATTATATGAACCTTGCCCATGGCCTCGGGGTTGAGGCAATCCGTTCGGAAGCTCCCAATGTGCCGGTCGGGCTCGTGCTCAACGCCGCCTCGGTCATCCCGGGCTCCGACAGCCCGGCTGATCTGGCGGCCGCCGAACGGGCGCATCAGTTCCACAACGGCGCCTTCTTTGATCCTGTCTTCAAGGGCGAGTATCCGAAGGAATTCGTCGAGGCGCTCGGTGACCGCATGCCCGTCATCGAGGATGGCGACCTGAAGCTGATCAGCCAGAAACTCGACTGGTGGGGCCTGAATTACTACACGCCCGAGCGCGTCACCGACGATGCCGAACGAAAGGGCGATTTCCCCTGGACGATGAAAGCTCCGCCGGCATGTGACGTCAAGACCGATATCGGCTGGGAAATCTATGCGCCGGGCTTGAAGCTCCTGGTCGAGAACCTCTATCGCCGCTATGACCTGCCGGAATGCTACATCACCGAAAACGGCGCCTGCGACAATAGCGGTGTTGTCGATGGCGAGGTCGATGATAGGATGCGCCTCGATTATCTCGGCGATCATCTCGATGTCGTGGCCGACCTCATCAAGAATGGCTACCCCCTGCGCGGCTATTTTGCCTGGAGCCTGATGGACAACTTCGAATGGGCGGAAGGCTATCGCATGCGCTTCGGTCTCGTCCATGTCGATTATGAGACGCAGCGGCGCACGGTGAAGAAGAGCGGCAAATGGTATCGCGAACTGGCGGCTGAATTTCCGAAAGGCAATCACACGCCGGCTCAGCATAGCAAACTCAAAAAATAGACCAGCGGAAAGCTGCGACAGGCGGTTGCTTAAACGTTTCTGAACCCTTGACTGGCAAACTCCGCTGGTCAGGGAGCCGGAATGCAAATACTCCAAAAATTGCAGGGCAGGGGATCGGGCATAGGCCGTCACATCACCGTCACGGGCGTGCTGTTCTCCTTTGCCGTCATCGTCGCCGTCGCCACCATCATGGTGTTGACGGCAATCGAACGCGTGGCTGAGAACGCCAATGTGCTTGATGACGAGCGCTCGCGCGAAACGACGATCGGCGCGTTGAAGACCTTCGAGGATCAGCTCGGTGCGACTCTCGACGATTACGCCGCCTGGGACGACGCCGCCGCCAATGTCTATGCGCCCGATGGCATGGCATGGACGGTCAGCAACTACGGCGAAATGTCGGTCAACAGCTCGCTGTTCGACATGGCGATTGTGATCGATGATGCGAAGAATTCGATCATCGCCTATCGCGACGGCAAGCCGATGGAGGAGCCGCTCGCGGATTTCTTCTCGCCGTCGCTCTGGAAATTGCTCGACGCGGTGAAGGCGGCCGGCCCGGCCGATACTCCGCAGGCGGTTGGTTTCATCACCACCAAACGCGGCATTGCCGCTGTCGGCGTGGCATTGGTGCGGAAGAAATCCGGCGCGCTTGATGCACCCGCCGGCCAGCACCGTTATCTCATTTTCGCCCGGCATCTCGATGACGACAGGGTGGCTGGACTCGGCCAGACCTATGTGATCGGCGGACTGAGGCTGGCGCCGCCGAGTTTCGCGGCCGAATATCTCGTCTCGATCGACGATCCGACGGGGGCAACGATCGGCAAGCTCGTCTGGAATTCGCGCTCACCCGGCAATATTGCCTACGCGCAGGTGCGGCCGATGGTCATTCAGGCACTCGGTCTCGTCGGGCTTTTCTTCGTGGTTCTGCTGGCCATCGGCTGGTTGGCCGGCCGACGCCTGAAGGCGGAGGAAAACAGCGCACGAGAAGAGGCGCTGCGCGACAGGCTGAGCGGCCTTTCCAATCGCGACGGCCTCGGCCTCGCCGTCGATCGTTATGTCCTCGAAGCACGCCAGAGCAAGCGCAACGTGCTGCTCCTCTATCTCGACCTCGACGGTTTCAAGGAAGTCAATGACAGCTATGGACATGGCACGGGCGATCAGTTGATCCGCGCGGTCGCGGCGGGCCTCAAGGTATTGATTCCGCAAGGCGCGGTTCTCGCCCGCATCGGCGGAGATGAATTTGCGATCGCCTTTCTCTCCGATGGCGAGAACGCCGCCGCCCTGCAGCTTGCTGAGCAGATCCTCGATTTTCTCGTCGAGCCGCTGGAGATCGGTCGCCGTGTCGTCGTCGTCGGCGCCAGCATCGGCATCGCCATGTCGCCTGCCGGCGCACTCGATCGCGAGGAGCTGGTGCGCCGTTCCGACCTTGCCATGTATAAGGCGAAGGAGGCGGGCCGTGCGCGCATGACGCTCTACGATCCGTCGATGGACGCGGACCGGCAGCAGCGCAATGCACTGGAGCTCGATCTCAGAATCGCCATCGAAAGCGGCGACCTGACGCTTGCCTATCAGCCGTTGGTCGATGCGGGCACGCATGCGCTGACCGGCGTCGAGGCGCTGGTGCGCTGGAACCGTCCGGGCCACGGCCCGGTTTCGCCCGAGGTGTTCATTCCGATCGCCGAGACCAGCGGCCTCATTGAATCGCTCGGCCTGTTCGTGCTGCGCAAGGCCTGCGAGACAGCCAAGCAGTGGCCGGAACTGAACGTCTCGGTCAATGTCTCGCCCGGCCAGTTCCGCAATCCCGCCTTCACCGACTATGTGCGCTACGTGTTGAAGCAGACGGAGATCGAGGCCAGCCGCATCACCCTCGAGATCACCGAAGGTTATATGATTCAGAATCCGCAGCGTACCCGCCAGTCGATCGAACGGCTGAAGGGGCTGGGGGTCAAGGTGGCGCTCGATGACTTCGGTTCCGGCTTCTCCTCGATCGGCTATCTCAGGCAGTTCGGCTTCGATCGCATCAAGATCGACCGCTCGCTGGTCATGGGCGTCAACGAAGACAAGCGCCAGCGCGAAATGCTGCAGGCGACGGTGGCGCTCGCCCGCTCGCTCGACATACCGGTGACGGCGGAAGGCATCGAGACCGAGGGGCAGGCGGTCGCCATGCGCCTGTTCGGCTGCGACTGTCTGCAGGGCTATTTGTTCGGAAAGCCTCTGGCGGCCGAACGAATTACCGAGATGCTCAACGAGCTTCGTACTGCGGAGCAGCCAACCCGGCGCCGCCTCGGCGCGGCCTGACGGCTAGATTCCCGGGGCGCGAGCTCATCAGCTGCCGATATGCCGTTGGCCGCGTTTTTTCGCCAGCGCGATCTGATGCTGCCGCTGACGGTAGCGCAGCCGGTCTTCCTCTGTCCGCATGTCATAACAGTGGCTGCAGGAAACGCCTTCTTCATAAAGCGGCGAGGCAATTTCCTCTGATGTGATCGGATTGCGGCAGGCGTGGCACAGCCGGTGCTCACCTTCCTTCAGGCCGTGTTCGACGGATACACGCTCATCGAACACGAAGCAGGCGCCCTCCCAAAGGCTTTGTTCCTGCGGCACTTCCTCCAGATATTTCAGGATGCCGCCCTTCAGATGATAGACCTCGTCGAAACCTTCGGCCTTCATGAAGGCCGTGGCCTTCTCGCAGCGGATGCCGCCGGTGCAGTACATGGCGATCTTCGGCTTGTTGTGCAGGCCGGAATTCTGACGCACCCAATCCGGAAATTCGCGGAACGTCTTCGTCTTCGGGTCGATCGCGCCGCGAAAGGTGCCGATTGCCGTTTCATAGTCGTTGCGGGTGTCGATGACGATCGTATCGGGATCGGAAATCAACGCGTTCCAGTCCTGAGGCGCCACATAGGTGCCGACCACCTTGTTGGGGTCGATGTCTTCGACGCCCATGGTGACGATTTCCTTTTTCAGCTTCACCTTCAGGCGCAGGAAAGGCATCTTCGAAGCGCGGCTTTCCTTGTGCTCCAGGCTCGCAAATTCCGGTTGGGCATGCAGGAAGGCGAGCACCGCGTGAATGCCGGCGTCCGATCCCGCGATCGTACCGTTGATGCCCTCATGCGCCAGAAGCAGCGTTCCCTTGACGCCGTTTTCCTCGCACAGCGCCTGCAGCGGGGCCTGCAAGCTGGCAAAGCGCGGCACGGATACGAAATGGTAGAGCGCCGCTACGAGGAACGGGCCGGTGTGTGTCAGGCTGTCGGTCATGGGCGGGAAATACAGAAAATTGACCGGTCGCGCAATTGCCTTCCGCGCAGGCGGCCGGCCGTCTCCAGGATCGCCCTGCTATCGCTCAATTTGCAGCCATCAGCCAGAGAAGCTCGATACGCTCCGATTCCTCGTCGGGATCATCGGCGAAGACGGTTTCGGCTTTGAGGAGGGCTTGCCGCCGGTCTTCCTGCTGGCGGAAGATGATCGCGTCAAGAAGATGCGCCAGATCGTCGTTGCGGGTGAAGAGCTGCGGCTCGGCTTCGACCAGTTCACAGAGCACGGCGAGGTCATGGATGTGGCCGAGATCCTCGACGAGCTCCTTGGCCGCATCGCGCTTGGCCTTCATCGCGCCCGGCCAGATGTCCCGCAAAAGACCGTGGTAGAGCCGATAATCGTAGGTGCGTTTGCGCAGATCATGGAAATCCCCGGCCGATGCATCGCCGTGGCACCTGGCAAGTGCAGCCTTGGCCTTGCGCGCGGTGCGGCGCCAGCTCTTCGCCAGCATGCGGGCATTCTTGCGGTGACTGCCATCGAAGGAAATGCCATCCAAAGCGGCGATCGCCTCCTTCAGTACGCCTGGGGTTTCCATCAGCCGCTGTCGCAGGCCGCTCTCGGCCTCCGCCATCCAGTCGCGGCGCCCCTCGAGAATGGTGACGATCCGGCCGAGCGCCTCGCTTTCCTCTTTCCCGCGGGCTGAATGCTGCAGATATTGCGCGGTGCCGATAAGCGCGGCGGCGTCGCGGATGGCCGAAAGCGAGCGCGCGGCATCGCGCAGCCTTGCATTTTCCTGCTCCTGGAAATCCGGCACCTCGCGCGCGACGAGCCGGTAGAGCGAGCGCAATCGCTTCAGGTTTTTTCGGAAGGAATGGATCGCCTCGTGCGTACCGTCCGGCCGCTCTTCGAGAAAGGTAATGGCGCCTTCCAGCTGCTCGGTCGCGATGCTCCGGAATGCCTCAGTGAAATCGACGTCAGGCCGAATGCGATAGGCCATGCCTGTCGTGCCCGTATTCTGTGGCAAGGGCCTGGTTGGAGTAGCGGAAATCGCCGGTCACTTCGCGGCCAAGCCAGGTGGGCAGGACGGGTTTGTCGGTTTCCGCCGTCATCTCCACTTCGGCAATCACCAGCCCGCGATGCTCGCCGGCAAAGACGTCGACTTCCCAGACGAAGCCTTGATGCGGAACGCGGTAGCGCGTCTTCTCGATGACGACGCCGATCGCGCTCTGCAACAGCTCCTCGGCATCGGCAATCGGGATGTCATATTCGAATTCGTCACGGGTGATGGCACTGCGGCCGATCTTGATCGTCAGCTTCGCTTTCCTGCCGTCGAGGATGCGAACGCGGACGGAACGGTCGTCCATCGAGGCGATGTAACCTTGCCTCAGGACAGACTTGCTCTCGACGGCGGAACGCCATCCATCGCCGCGTACAAGAAACTTCCGCTCGATCTCTTTCGCCATGTCGGTGAACCTTTTGTGACGATCGCCGCACGGTAGACCAATTTCCAGGCATTTCATACCCTTCTTCTCACGCAGCCGGGTTTTATCTCGACAAGGTTCGGCGAGGGCGTTATTCGGGATGCAAATTTCAATCGTTTCAAGGAGGTCGTGCGACCATGGGCGAGAAAACAGAGAAGCTCCTTTCCATCCTGAAACTCCAGCCAGTCGTTCCGGTCCTGATCGTTGACGATGCCAGGTCGGCGGTGCCGCTGGCCCGCGCCCTCGTCGCAGGCGGCCTGAAAGCAATCGAGATCACCATGCGCACGCCGGCGGCACTCGAGGCCGTGCGCGCCGTCGCCGCCGAGGTCGAGGGCGCCGAAGTCGGCGCCGGCACCATCCTGAATGCCGCCCATTGGGAAGCGGCTGTCGAGGCCGGCTCGAAGTTCATCGTCAGCCCGGGAACGACGCAGGAGCTGCTTGATGCCGCTGCCGATTCCGACGTGCCGCTGCTTCCGGGAGCTGCGACCGCCAGCGAAGTCATGGCGCTGCGTGAGGAAGGCTATCAGGTGTTGAAGTTCTTTCCGGCCGAGCAGGCCGGTGGCGCTGCTTATCTCAAGGCGCTCTCTTCGCCGCTCGCCGGCACGCTGTTCTGCCCGACCGGCAGCATTTCGCTGAAGAACGCCAGGGATTATCTTTCGCTGCCGAACGTCGTCTGTGTCGGCGGTTCGTGGGTTGCGCCGAAGGAACTGGTCGCAGCCGGCGACTGGGCTGGCATTACCAAGCTTGCGGCGGAGGCCGCCGCTCTGAAGGCCTGAGGTTGCATGGGCGGGGCATGGGCGCCAGGCAGCCCCACGCCCAATATTTGTATTTCAGCCGTCGCAAACCTATGTTCTCCTCCGGCCTCAAACAGGGAGACGACGAGGAATGTTCGACGCAAAGAAGCTTCTCGACCAGTTCTTGGGTTCGCAGGTGCCGGGTCTCGGCGGTTCAGTCCGCGACAGGGCGGGCGAGGCCATGCAGACGGCAAAGAACAATCCGATGAAGACCGGCGCGATCGCAGCCGTGCTTCTCGGCACCAAAACCGGCCGCAGTATTGCCGGCAATGCATTGGCGATCGGTGGTCTTGCCGCTATCGCCGGCCTTGGCTATCAGGCTTACAAGAACTATCAGGCGGGCCAAGCGCCCGCGGCCCCCTCGGATGCGCCGTCGGCTAACAATCCGGTACTCCTGCCGCCGCCTGTCGAATCCGGTTTCGGACCGGCATCGCCTGCCGGCAGCAACGAATTCGTGCTGGTGCTGATCCGGGCGATGATCGCCGCAGCCAAGGCCGACGGCCATATCGACGACGCCGAACGCGCCCTGATCATGGACAAGATCAAGGCCGCTGACGTCAGCGGCGAGGCCGCTGCTTTCATCGAGGGCGAACTTGCGTCACCGACGGACATCGATGCGCTCGTGGCTGCGGCGGTGACGGAAGAACAGCGCGTCGAGCTCTACACCGCCTCGCGGCTGACCATCGATCCGGATTCGCGCGCCGAGCGCGGCTATCTCGATCTGCTCGCCGGCCGGCTCGGCCTCGCCGATCAGCTGGTCGACCATATCGAGGCGACGGTGTCATCCGCCAAGACGACCTTGTCACAGTGACATCCAGGCTGGTTGCGTTTATCGGGCGACTGGCCTATCCACTCCCGGAGCCTTCCCCGGTTAAATTGAGGCTTTCGTCAATTTAACCGGGGAAGGCTCTGGAATAGGGGAGTGAACATGCGCGATCTTGCAAATTTCAAGGGCTGCCCGGCGCCGAAGCCGGTTACGCTGAAAGGCCGTTTCGTCACCGTCGAGCCCTATCGCCGCGAGGAACATCTCGAAGCGCTGTGGGACGGGCTCGGTGGCATGGGCATCAACCCACTGCTTCTTTATTTTTCGCAGGATGATTTCTCGGGCATCGAGGACTTCGCCAACTGGCTGGAAAACGTCTACACCAAATCCGGCTGGCTCACCCATATCTTTCGTGACAACGCCACCGGCAAGGTTGTCGGCATGGCGAACTACATGCGCGCCGACCCGGCAAATGGCGTCGTCGAAATCGGCGGCGTGGCTCATGGTCCCGACATGAGCCGTTCGCCGCTGTCCACCGAAGCGCACTACCTGATGGCCAAACATGTTTTCGAGGATCTCGGCTATCGCCGCTACGAATGGAAATGCGACAATAAGAACGAGGCGAGCAAGACGACGGCACTGCGCTACGGTTTCAGCTTCGAAGGGGTGTTCCGTCAGCACATGATCTCCAAGCATCGCAACCGCGACACCGCCTGGTTCTCGATGATCGACGCCGAATGGCCGCTGATTAACGATGCTTTCGAGGCCTGGCTTTCGCCCGAAAATTTCGACGCGGCCGGCAATCAGATCCGCCGCCTGCAGGATATTCGTGCGGATCTGGAGAAGGAAAGGCTGGCGTGAGCCCGGAAAGCCGCTCGCAGGCGATCGCCGCCGCTGTCATCCTGCTCGGCGCCGGCCTCGTCCTTTATTTTCTGCCGACCATCGTTCTCTGGGTCGGCAATTTCTCGCCGACGCTGGGGATCCTCGTCGGCATCTGCCTGATCATGGCGTTTTTTGCGGTTTTCTGGCTGCGGGCGCGCTATCAGCGTCGCAGAGGAAAATAGTCTATCCTTGCAGGGAGGCCCCGAGCAGGACGGCGCCCATCATGATGACGAGCAGGGCGCCGAGGATTTCAATGGCGTTGCCAACCCAGACCGAAGCCGTCGAGCCTCGTCCGGAGAGGCGGACTGCCGCGCCCTTGGCGGTGACGGCAAGCGTCGCGAGCACGGAAACGGTGATCGCCGTGCCGAGCGACATGGCGGCGACCGAAAGCGCGCCGCCGAGATAGAGGCCGTTCAGCAGCGAGAAAGTCATGACAAGCAAAGCCCCGGAGCAGGGTCGAAGGCCGACGGCTATGATCGCCGACCAAGCCTCGCGGACGCTGAACCTGTCGCCGGCGAGCAGGGCAGGATCAGGCACGTGCGTATTGCCGCAGGTCTCGCAGACCATGCCGGGAACGAAGCTGTGGCCGGCCTTCACGGCCTGCGCCTTGCCGTTGAAGGCATAGGACTGGCGTTCGGCTGCGTTATCTTTCCAATCCAGCATCATGGACACCGGACCGGCCGACGTCGCCACCAGCCGGCGGCGCGGCAGATTGCTTGCCATCGAACGCAGTTTGCGGAACAGCAGCCAGCCGCCGAAGAGGATCACCATGAGGAAGCTTATGATTTCCATGGCATGAGTGGCTGTCGTCAGCGTAATGCCGGTGCCGCGCAGCACCAGCCAGGCGCCGCCGACCAGCGCCACGGCAACGACGCCCTGGATGAAAGCCGAAATGAAGGAAATAACCACGCCGCGTTTCAGCTCGACCTCGTTGGCGATCATGTAGGAGGAGATCACCGCTTTGCCGTGGCCGGGGCCGGCGGCATGGAAGACGCCGTAGGCGAAGGAAAGGCCGACCAGCGATGTCAGCTGCCACGGATCCTCCCGCATTCCCTTCAACGCACCGGTCAGCGCCCGATAGAAGGCCTGCTGTTCATAGTTCACATAGAGCAAAAGCGGCGCGAAAGGCCCGCCCGTCGGTTGAAAACTCGGTTCGGCCGTGCCGATGCCGAGCGGCGATTGCGCGTGGGCGAGGCTTGCCGCCGTCAGGAGCGCGAGCAGTGCTGCGGAAAGGACGAGCGACGGGCGTTTTATCAGCATGTGAGCTCCAGCCGTGTGGCGAAGAGTTTGGACATGTTGGTGCCGGTGGGATCGTTGAAGAAGGCGTCCGTCAGCGACTGCTTGTTTTGCGAGATCACCTCGTCGGCATCCGGCCTTACCACCTGGTGTTTGCAGGCCTTTAAGCCGTCGCCCACCGTTGCCAGCTCGTTGTCTGTGGGAAAATCGATCGACGTATAGAGCGTCGGATCGTAGACGCCGAAGGTAAGCCTGCCCTTGAGCGGCATCTTCTCCGCCGGCTTGACCGCAAAGAACATCAGGAGCTGGCCGTTCTTATAGTCGACATGGATGATGTCCGGCTGCTGGACGGTGATGCTCTTCCCGTTGATCGTCAGGTTCATGTAATAGTCGTAATCGGCAAGCGACTGCTTCACCGTTTTCCCGACCTGCGCGAGTTCGTTCGGCTCCAGCTTCAGATCGGTGTTCTTGTCGAAATCCATGACGACCGAGGAGGAGAAGACCTCGTCGAAGCGCCAGACATTGCGCAGTTCCTCGACGCTGCCATCAGCGCCGGCCACGACTTCGAGCCGCGCCTCCACGAAGATGTGCGGATGCGCAAAGGCAACTGCCGGTGTGAGCGAAAGAAGTGCGGTCATCAATGCTATGGATTTGTTCATGCGTCCCGCTGCCATATTTGCTCGACCCGAGTTCTTGCCAGAAATTGGGACGGAATTGGGACCGGTTTGCCGGTTGAGTTCCGATCGGCTCCACTCCATCGTCCGGCCGGGCCGGTCTTGCCGTGCAGATCTCACGGATGCTTCTTGAACCAGTTGTGCAGGTAATCGACAAAGATCCTCACCTTAGCCGGCAGGTAGCGCCGGTGCGGGTAGACGGCATAGATGCCGCGGTCGGTCGGAATGTAATCGTTGAATAGCGTCACCAGCTCGCCGCTTTCGATCGGCTTACGGGCGATGAAATCGGGAATGAGCGCGATGCCGATGCCGGCGAGGGCAGCGCGGAGTGTCGCGTGCGGGCTGTTGACCTCGATCGGCCCCGAGACGGAGACGGCGAAGGTTGTGTTGTCAGGATTGTGGAAGCGGATGCTGCCCTGGGTGCGTGAATTGGTATCGACGATAAAGGGAAGATTGGAAATGTCGCTTGGATGCTCTAGATCGGGATGACGCTCGAGAAAATCCGGGGTGGCGCAGAGATGGACGCGGAAATCGGAGATCTTGCGGGCGATCATGCCGGAATCTTCGAGCTTGCTGATGCGGATCGCGACGTCAAAGCCTTCCTCGATCAGATCGACGAACCGGTCATCGGCGGCGATCTCCAGCGAAAGGTCCGGGTTTTCGCCGGCGAAATCGATCAGCGACTGGCCGACGTCGGCGTCGACGAAGGTGCGGGGAACGGAGACGCGCAACCGTCCCTTCAGCTGTGCATTGTTTTCGCGCACGAGATCCGCAAGGTTGTCGATCTCTTTCAAAATATCGGAGGCGCTGCGATAATAGGTGTGGCCGGCCTCCGTCATGGAGAACTGCCGGGTCGTGCGGTTGAGCAGCAACGCGCCGAGCTCGTCTTCCAGTTCGCGCACATATTTGGACAGCAGCGCCTTCGAGCGGCCGGTGCGCCGGGCGGCGGCGGAAAAGCCCTCAGCCTCGACGACATCGATGAAGGCGCGTATGCGGGTCAAGGTGTCCATGAAATCCCCACAGGTGTTTTGGAATATTGAACAAATCGGGCCGTTTTGTTCAATTATTTTTTGGCCGCAAGATGAAAAAAACGCTTGATTATGAAGGCGAATATTCTTATCTCCCAGTCAGCCCAAAGTCGCACGTGCCCATGGGTGTCCGCCGAACCCTCGAATTGGTGAGGAAATCGGTAAGGTACCTGGAATTAACCCCTCCAGTCGCTATTCCGGCCAACCGGAAAATGCGAGGACGCCTGAAGCAACGACGGTGCGGGCCTTTTTGTTCTCTCCCTGCTTTCCATCAGCGGGGGTTACTGAAGAGGCACACCATCATTGCCGGAAGTGCGGTTGGGACTCTCCCTCCAATCCATGGCAGACAAAGCCGAACTTACACCGCGTTTGCGGCGTTGGTTCATTATCCGCGCATCAAGCGCTTGCTATGGTTCCGGGGTCTCCACCGGCTGGTTCCAATGCGAGTTCTCGTATGCCCTTTGTCCTCCGGTTCATGCCGGAGCTCTGGAACTGGAAGAGGGAACTGATATGACCACCCAGCGCATCCGCGACTTTCTCGCAACCCGACGTCCCGACGGTCCCTGCCTCGTGGTTGACCTCGATGTTATCAGAGACAATTTCCACGCTTTCCGCCACGCCATGCCGGATAGCGCCATCTACTACGCCGTCAAGGCTAATCCGGCTCCTGAGGTGCTGAAGCTGCTCGCCGGCCTCGGTTCCAATTTCGATTGCGCATCCGTTGCCGAAATCGAAATGGCGCTGGAAGCCGGTGCGACCGCCGCCCGCATCTCCTATGGCAACACGATCAAGAAGGAGCGTAATGTCGCTCGCGCTCATGCGCTCGGCGTCAGCCTCTTTGCGGTCGACAGCCACGAGGAAGTCGAGAAGATCTCGCGCGCCGCTCCCGGCGCCCGTGTCTTCTGCCGCGTGCTCACCGATGGCGAAGGCGCCGAATGGCCGCTGTCGCGCAAGTTCGGCTGCGTTCCGCAGATGGCGGTCGACGTTCTCGTCTACGCCCACCAACTCGGCCTGCAGTCCTACGGCGTCTCGTTCCATGTCGGTTCGCAGATGACCAAGGTCGATGCCTGGGATTCGGCTCTTGCCGATGCCAAGCGTGTCTTCGTTCAGCTTGCCAAGCAGGGCATCCACCTGCAGATGGTCAACATGGGCGGCGGCTTCCCGACCAAGTATCTGCGTGACGTTCCGTCCGCGGAAGCTTACGGCAAGTCGATCTACCAGGCGCTGCGCACGCATTTCGGCAACCAGATCCCGCAGACGATCATCGAGCCGGGTCGTGGCATGGTCGGCAATGCCGGTGTCATCAAGGCGGAAGTCGTGCTGATCTCCAAGAAGTCGGACAATGACGACGCCCGTTGGGTCTTCCTCGACATCGGCAAGTTCGGTGGTCTCGCCGAAACCATGGACGAGGCCATCCGTTATCCGATCCGCACCGAGCGCGACGGCGATGAGATGGAGCCCTGCGTGATCGCTGGCCCGACCTGCGACTCGGCCGACGTGCTGTATGAAAAGAACCTCTATCCGCTGCCGCTGTCTCTGACGATCGGCGACGAGGTCCTGATCGAAGGCACCGGCGCCTATACGACGACCTACTCGGCAGTCGCTTTCAACGGCTTCGAGCCGCTGAAGGCCTACGTCATTTAAGGTCTTGTCTCTGCTAGTCCCGTAACCAGCCGGGGCGGCAAATCCACAATTCTCCGAAGTCACCGTCTGAAACGGTTTTGAGTGCGGGAGGCCACGATGGCCGCTGTTCTTGATTCTGTCCGCGCATTCTTTGCGCCCTCCATTTTCACCATCGACGCCGAAAATCCGTCGGATGTCGTCGCGCGTGAAAACCTGCTCGATCGCGTCATGGGCACTGACCGCCGCAAGAAGTCGTCGGAGAAAATCCGCCGCAACCGTATTCCGGCCGAAGGACTTGCGCTGGTCGCGCGTGACCGCGACGGCCATCTGATCGGCACGGTGCGGCTCTGGAACGTCGAGGCCGGCGTCAACGCCGAAGGCACGCCGATCAACGCGCTGCTGCTCGGTCCGCTGGCCGTCGATTGCCGTCACGGCGGCAAGGGCGTCGGCTCGGCCCTGATGCGCGCGGCGATCCTCGAGGCGAAGAACCGCGGGCATGGCGCCGTCCTGCTCGTCGGCGATGCCGCCTATTACGAGCGCTTCGGCTTCTTCGCTGAAAAGGCTCGCCATCTTGTCATGCCGGGTCCGTTCGAACGCTCGCGCTTTCTCGCGCTTGAGCTCACCGAAGGCTGGCTCGACGGCGCGGCTGGCATGATCGTCCCCTCGGGACGCATGCTGGCCAGCGCGCCGGTTCGCCGCGCAGCTTGAGCTGCGCGCCGCCGGCAAGTGGGGAATCTCTTTCCCAGGCCGGCGACGTCCGCGCCGCTTGATCATGCAGGCAGGCGGGTCTGCCATGGTTGCGGCGCGGATTGTCTTTCCGTGGCAGGGCGGTGAGGCGTGCGAATAATCGGCTCACCAGCAGACACGATCGCGTGAAAAGTGCCATGGGCACACGAAGATGTTGCGGCGATACCCTATCATGCGCCGCATGATCCGGATTTTTTCCCTTCTGCTTTTCTTCTGCCTGCCGTTTGGCGCAACAGGCCTGGCGTCCGCCCAGAGCACGGCGTCCGCCGCCGGGCTTGGTCCGCGTCTCGACCAAGCGGCGAGCGATCCGGCGCTGCGACCGCTCAAGACGGTGGTCGTCGCTCGCAACGGACGCGTTCTCACCGAACGCGGCTTCCACGGTCATTCGCCGTCGGAAACGACCAATATCAAATCCGCTTCGAAATCGATCATTTCGGCGCTTGTCGGTATCGCGATCGGCAAAGGACTGCTGGATGGGCCGGACCAGAAGATCGCGCCGATCCTGAAGGCCGATCTTCCCTCATCGCCTGATCCGCGCCTCAACGACATCAGCATCGGCAATCTTCTCTCCATGCAGGCGGGACTCGATCGCATGTCCGGACCGAATTATGGCCGCTGGGTCTCGTCGCGCAACTGGGTGCGCTTTGCCCTTTCGCAGCCTTTTGTCGATCAGCCCGGCGGAGAGATGCTCTATTCCACCGCATCCACGCATCTGCTTTCGGCCATTCTAACCAAGGTCAGCGGCAGGTCGACCCTGGCGCTGGCGCGCGATTGGCTCGGCCCAATCGAGGGTTTCCGCATCGGCGCATGGGAGCGCGACCCGCAGGGCATCTATCTCGGCGGCAATCAGATGGCGATGAGCGCACGCTCCCTGCTTGCTTTCGGCGAGCTTTATCGCAATGGCGGGCGCACAGCGGAGGGAGTGCAGGTGGTGCCCGCCGACTGGATCGTGCAATCCTGGCAGCGCCGCACCAATTCACGCTTCTCCGGCGACGAATATGGCTATGGCTGGTTCACACGTGAGATCGGCGGCGAGCAGGTGCATTTCGGCTGGGGTTATGGCGGCCAGATGCTTTACATCGTGCCGTCGCTCGATCTGACCGTCGTCATGACCTCGGAAGAGAGCGGTCCTTCGGCCCGAAACGGCTACCGCGATTTGCTGCACGGTCTGCTGGCCGACATTATCGGCACGGTGCGGGCGGCTTGACCACAGCGGCGCAGGGAAAACCGCCTTTCGTTCAATTCTTAACGAAGGCTCCAATCAAACCGCAAAATGCTTGCTGTAGGTTCCGCGACCAGAACCTCGGAAAAGCACCATGCTACTGGATCTCAGGACGATCTATTTCATTGTTGCCGTAAGCTGCTTCGTGCTGGGCATTCTCCAGCTTGCAGCCTATGCGACGGGGCGCTTCGAGAAGTGGCCGCTTTGGTGGGGCTTGAGCAACCTCTTCGTCGGTGTCGGTTCCTTCCTCGTCGCGCTGCGCAATCTCGTTCCCTATGCGGTTTCGGTCGACGGCGGCAACGTCGTCACCATCATCGGCTATATGCTGATGTTTTTTGCCGTGCGCGTCTTTTCAGGACGGGTTCTCGACCAGCGCACTTTCTGGCTTGCCATCGTTCTCGTCAGCGTGCCTGTCGTGCTTATCGTCAGCGATCCCGCAGCGGTCTCGGCAAGGCTCCTCTACGTCTCCGTCAACTGCTGCCTTTGCGATCTTGCGGTCGCAAGGGAGGCGATCAGCATCGTCTGCCGCGAGAAGCTCTATTCAGCCGGTCTGCTCGTCGGCCTCTATGTCTGCACCGCCATGATCTTTGCGGTGCGCAGCATGCTCGCGGCAACCGGTGAGATCGGCGGGCCGGATCCATTCGGCGGCAGCGTGGTCCATAGCTGGATG
Source organism: Rhizobium sp. N621 (assembly GCF_001664325.1). Taxonomy (NCBI): domain Bacteria; kingdom Pseudomonadati; phylum Pseudomonadota; class Alphaproteobacteria; order Hyphomicrobiales; family Rhizobiaceae; genus Rhizobium; species Rhizobium sp. N621. The sequence goes on along the minus strand of NZ_CP013495.1, from coordinate 3,893,699 downwards.
GCGGTATCGGCGGTGGCTTTCATCATGCTGCGCAGCATGGCCATGGTGCTGATGGCGGCCGAGCGCAGCCGCAATCAGCTGACCGAACTCGCCCATCACGATTTGCTGACCGGCGCGCTCAATCGGGGCGGCCTTGCCCAGCATTTACCCGCTCTCGCTTCCCAGCCGATATCACTGCTGATCATCGATATCGATCATTTCAAGCAGCTGAACGACAGGCACGGCCACGCCGCTGGTGATGACATCCTGCGGCTTTTTGCCAGCCTTTCCAAGGGCATCATGCGCTCAAGCGATCTGCTCGCCCGCCAAGGCGGGGACGAGTTCCTGGCGGTGCTGAAAAACATCTCACAGGAAGATGCGATGGCTATTGCCGAGCGCATCCGTCTCGACTTCGCCGCCGCCGCCATGCAGTGGCCGGATCTCGCCGTCTTTCCGACGCTCAGCATCGGCGTCGCCACGCGGGAAGGCGGCGGAGATTTCGAACGGCTCGTGCACAAGGCCGATGAGGCGCTCTATCGCTCGAAGCGCGAAGGCCGAAATCGCGTTGAAGCCTTTTGGGAAAACCAGCAAGCGGCATAGCGCGTGGGCGCGACCCTGTAGGGATTACCTAAATATTCTGATCCATCGTCTCGGCCGGGATTTCGTCGCTACGGTGGATACGAACGACGGCGGCCGGCACGCCGGCGACCGTGCAATGTTCGGGGACCGGCTTCAGCACGACACTGCCGGCGGCGATTTTGCTGAAGGCGCCGATTTCGATGTTGCCGAGGATCTTGGCGCCCGCGCCGATCATGACGCCGTGGCGGATCTTCGGATGACGGTCGCCCGTCTCCTTGCCGGTGCCGCCGAGCGTGACGTTCTGCAGGATCGATACTTCGTCTTCGATCACCGCCGTTTCGCCGATGACGATGCCCGAGCCATGGTCGAGCATGATGGCGGCGCCGATCTGGGCTGCCGGATGGATATCCGGGCCGAAGACCAGCGAGGCCAGATTGGCGAGCCATGTGGCGATTTCCGGGCGGCCGCCGTTCCAGAGCGCATGGGCGATGCGATGGGTCTGCAGCGCATGGAAGCCCTTGAGGTTCAGAAGCGCGTGCAGAAACGTCGTGCAGGCGGGATCACGCTCGCGCACGGCAGCGAGATCTGCCTCGACTTTCCGCATGATGTCGTCATCAAGCGTGGACAGGATGAGGTCGAACAAATCGCCCGTTTCAACTTGCGGCACCGAAAGCCGCGCGGTCAGCACACGGGCGAGGATCTCATGGCTGCCGGCAGCGTCCGTCACCTGCTCGGCAAGCAGTCGCTGCAATATCGGCTCGCGCACGGCAAGCTCGCCCGCCTCGGCGCGGATCACGGCCCAGATGGATACGCCGCCCGAGGATTGCGGCTGTTGCTCGGCCAAGCCGAGGCCGGTCGATTTCGGCATTGACGTTTCCTCTGTCAGCCACGGCGCAGGCAATGCCCGCGTGGATTTTCATGTTTCGCCCGGCCAAGGCATTTGGCAAGCCCGATCTTCTAATCGGACGGTTTCAGGCTGAGCGTCGGTTTGGGAAGACGGCGCCAATGATAGAGCACGTCAGGCTCTTTTTCCTCGTTGTCGGCGCCGTCGGTCTCTTCCTCGGCGGTGAAGCCATGCCGCTCGTAGAAAGCGCGTGCGCCCGTATTGCGCTGGAATGTCCAGAGCCGGATCTCATTCATCTCCTCCCTGGCGCAGCCGAGGAGGAGGGAGCCGATGCCCATGGCCTGGAAGTCGGGGAGAACGTAAAACTGCTCTATCCAGTTATCGCCATGGGCGATGACGCCGACGAGTTTGTTTGCCATGGCGGCGCCGAGGATCGTGCAGTTCGGCAGGAGATGCATGCGCCAATACTGCTCTTCTTCCTCAGGCGTGTGCAGAACGGGCAGCCAGGGCAGGCGCTGCCAGAGCGCCACGCGCCTGATCTCAACCGCAGCCCGCATGTGGTCGGCGCCGAGCGTCACGAGTTCGGGTTCCGTCAAGGCGCCATCCATTGCCGGCAAGGCGACCTCAGGCCGAAATGTCGACGACGCCGCAATCGCCGGCTTCCGAGGCGAAAGCAAGCAGCTTGCCGTCCCTGCTCCAGCTCATCGCCGTGATCGCGCCCTTGCCGGGGCGGCGCAGCAGCGCTTCCTTGTTGTCGGCAACGCGCACAGCGAGGATCATGCCGTCAACGAAGCCGATGGCGAGGATATCTTCCAGCGGATGGAATTTCACCGAGGTCGCCATGATGTTGGCGCGGGTGCCGAGTTCCAGCGGCGCCTTGCCCATCGGCCCGTCCTTGCCCTGGAAAGGCCAGACGATGGCCGCCGGCGCGCCCGAGGAGGCGAGCCATTTGCCCTTGACCGACCAAGAGAGGGATTTCACCTTGGCGGGATAGCCGGTCATGCGCATGTGGCGGGCTTCGGCGCCGGGCTTGCTATCGAGCTTCCAGCCGTGCAGCGCGTTTTCCTGCATCGAGGTGACGAGGAAATTACCATCCGGCGAGAAGGTGACGCCGGTATGCGCGCCCTTCCATTCGAGATCGACCGGTTTAGCGCTCATACCGACCCAATGCAGCGACACGCCGTTGTAACGGGCAGCGGCGATGCGTAGACCCTTCGGCGCGAAGGCGAGGCCTTCGACGGTGCGCTCCTCGGGAAATTCCTTGGTCGTGCCGTCGGCAAGGCGCACGAGCGAACTTTTGCCGTAAGAATAAGCGATGGCGCCTTGCGGGCCGGCCGCGACCTGCGAAATCCATTTGCGCGGTGCGGTCGCGAGTTCGCTGACGCTGCCGTCGGCGGCGATGCGCAGGACCTTGCCGTCCTCGCCGCCGGAGATCAGGCTGTCGGTATAAGGATCGCGGATCGCGGTGAGCATGCCCAGATGGGCTTCTGAAACCCTCTCGCCGCCGTCCAGCCGGTGAAACGTGCCGTTTGCGTTTGCGAAGAAGGGAACATCACCTAAAAATTCGACGGCCAGAATGTGGCCGTCGAGATCAAGCGGCGCAACTGTCGGCATCAGGCGGCTGCCTCGCAGGCCTTGAACGAAGCCTCGAGTTTTTCGCGGTCGAGATCGCGGCCGATGAAGACGAGACGGCTTTCATGCTTCTCGCCATCCTTCCACGGCCGCTGGTGATCACCCTCGATGATCATGTGCACGCCCTGGACGACGTAACGCTGGGGATCGTCTTTGAAGGCGATGATGCCCTTGAGGCGAAGAATGTTCGGGCCCTGCACCTGGGTGACTTTCTGAATCCACGGGAAGAAGCGCTCGGGATTCATCTCGCCGCCGCGCAGCGACACCGACTGCACCGTCACATCATGGATCGCGGACATCGCGCCATGATGATGGTCGTGCCCATGATGATCGTGATCATGGCCATGATGGTGGTGGTCGTGATCATGGTGATCATGATCGCAATCCGGGCCGCAGACGTGGTCGTCATGGCCATGTTCCAGAAAATGCGGATCGTTTTCGAGGGCGCGCTCCAGGTTGAAGGCGCCCTGATCGAGCACGCGGGCGAGATCGACGCCGGAGCGGCTGGTCTTGTAGACGCGGGCAGCCGGGTTGATGGCGCGGACGATGTCTTCGATCACATCCAGTTCGTCCGGGGTCACGAGGTCGCTCTTGTTGATGACGACGACGTCGGCGAAGGCGATCTGGTCTTCGGCCTCGCGGCTGTCCTTCAGGCGCAGCGGCAAGTGCTTGGCGTCGACGAGGGCGATGACGGCGTCGAGCTCGGTCTTGGCGCGAACGTCATCGTCCATGAAGAAGGTCTGGGCGACCGGTACCGGATCGGCAAGGCCGGTCGTCTCGACGATGATGCCGTCGAAACGGCCGGGGCGGCGCATCAGGCCTTCGACGACGCGGATCAGGTCGCCGCGCACCGTGCAACAGACGCAGCCGTTATTCATCTCGTAGATTTCTTCATCCGACTCGACGATCAGGTCGTTGTCGATGCCGATTTCGCCGAACTCGTTGACGATGACCGCATATTTTTTGCCGTGGTTTTCGGAGAGGATGCGGTTGAGCAAGGTCGTCTTTCCGGCACCGAGATAACCGGTGAGCACGGTGACGGGAATAGGCTTCTGGGTGGAGATCGCGTCGGTCATGAGAACCTCTAAATTAGGCGTACGGCCGAACGGCGTAGGATCGGCCGCTTGAGCGGTTGGTCTCATATAATGGCATGGGCACGGCAGTTCAAAGGATTTTATATGTTATAAGATCACATCGCCGCGCGATGCGGATGATCGCTTTTCAACGGAGCTCACCGAGGTCGAATACATCGACATCCTCCAGAAGTTCCACCAGCCCCTTCACCGCATGGGCAATCAGCGCCTCGCCCTTTTCGGCCGTCGCAACCGCGGCATTGCCTGCGACGCCCGATTTATTGAGATCCGACATCTTCCAGCCGAAGGCATGCGGGCCGTAGGCGCGCAGGTGCTTGAAGCGGGTGGCGAATTCCGTCTGCCGCGAGGGAAAATCCTCAGCCTTTGCCATGTCTACCTTGTCGGGGTGAAGCGCCAGCATGACGGAGGTCTCGATATCGCCGCCATGGATACCGATCGCCTTTTCCTCCGGTGCAATCACGCCATCCGGCAAGCCGAAACGGGTCCAGCTCGTCGCCACAGCCAGCATGGCAAAGCGGACCCGCGCCTCGGTCGCGACGACTGATATCAGAGGCGAATTGCCGCCATGGGCGTTCAGCATCACGAATTTGCGAATGTCTCTCTTCGCCAGCCTTTCGGCAATGCCGAGCCACCGGTTGACCGCTTCGTCGAAGGCGAGCGTCTTCGTTCCTTCAACATCCATGTGCTCTATGGAATAGCCGACCGATTCGGCGGGCAGGAAGGTGACCGGCAGGCCGGCGGGCAGGGCCGCCTTCAATCGTCCGGCGATGCCTTCGGCAATCAGCGTGTCGGTTTCGAAGGGCAGGTGAGGGCCGTGCTGCTCATGGGCGCCGAGCGGCAGCACGGCGATCGGGCGGCGTGCGCCGGGGGCGCGAACCGCGCCGCTGTCGTCGAAGCGGGGCGAAGGCGTCATCATCCGGTCGTTGCCTCTTGTTTATGACGAGATCATGGGCAATGTCATATCGCAGCGGCGTCGGGGCTTAAAGATCAAAGGGATGGCTATGGGAAAGAAGCATAAGGACGGCAAGAAGAGCAAGTCCAAGAAGAAGGACCAGACGGAGTACACGCTTGTCGATCTTTCTCCGGCGCTCACCCAGGCGGCCCGTTCCATGCGCACGGTGCTCTCGCGCAACCTGTTCGAAAGCGGTCTCTATGCCGGCCAGGACGGCGTCATTCTCTCGCTTGCCGAGAGCGATGGCATGACGGCGGGCGGTCTTGCGCAAAAGCTCGGCGTCAAGGCGCCGACGATGACACGGACGATTGGCCGCATGGAGGCGCAGGGCTTTCTCGAGCGCAAGCCCGATGCCGAGGATGCGCGCCTCACCAAGGTCTATCTCACTGCGCTCGGCCGTGAGAGCGTGCGGGCGATCGAGATGGCGGCCTCGGCCTGCGACAGGCTGGCGACGCAGGAATTTTCAGAAAAGGAAATCCGCAATCTGGTTCGCCTGCTGAAGGCGATCGACGCCAATCTGCAGGCCGAAGCGCATGCCATCGAAGAGCCGGACGAAGACTGAAATTTCTCCTGAAAGACGAATTGCGTCCGCCGGTTAAATCTTTTAATTAAACAGTTTAAGGGTCGCGCCGGTTTTCGGCGTGGTCTTGCTGTCTTGCGTGCTGCCTGGAGGAGGACACGTGGCCCAGAAGATCAAGCTTTCGACAATTGCCGAGACGCTCGGCATTTCAACGGCGACCGTGTCGCTCGCCTTGCGCGACAGTCCGCTGGTTGCCGGCAATACGCGGGAGAAGATCAAGGAGCAGGCGCGCGCGCTCGGCTACATCTACAATCGCCGTGCCGCCAGCCTGCGTACCTCGCGCTCCGGCATCATCGGCGTCGTTGTCCACGACATCATGAATCCGTTCTACGGTGAGATTCTGAAGGCGATTGAAAGCGAGCTCGATCGCAGCCGCCACACCTTCATCCTTTCCAATCACTACGACAATGTCGAGAAACAGCGCACCTTCATCGAGACGCTCCTGCAGCTCGGCGGCGACGGCGTCATCATGTCGCCGGCGATCGGCACGCCGCCTGAGGACGTGCAACTGGCGGAAGAAAACGGTATGCCGGCGATCCTCGTTGCCCGCTCGATGGAAGGGCAGGACCTGCCGACCTATCGCGGCGACGACAGCTACGGCATCTCGCTTGCCACCAACCACCTGATCGGCCTCGGCCACCGCTCGATCGCCATGATCGGCGGTACGGACCAGACATCCACCGGCCGCGACCGCTACCAGGGCTATGTCAACGCCCTGCGCAAGGCGGGCATCGAAGTCGATCCGAATCTGCGCATTCCGGGACCCCGCTCGAAGCAGGGCGGTTTCGAGGCGGCGGTGCATTTCCTCTCGCTGCCGCAGAAGCCGACGGCGGCCGTTTGCTGGAACGATCTCGTCGCGATCGGCCTGATGAACGGCATTGCCCGCGCCGGCCTGGTGCCGGGCCGGGATATCTCCGTCACCGGTTATGACGATCTCGAGGAGGCCTCGATTGCCACGCCGGCGCTGACAACCGTCTGGAACGGCCAGACCGAAGTCGGCCGTCTGGCCGCGCGCGCGCTTCTCGACCGTCTTGCCGGCAGCCACGAACCGGACGGCATGCATTTGATCAAACCGGAAATGCGCATCCGCCAGTCGACCAGTCCCCATCGGCCCCGCGCCTGAACCAGACTCTGTCCAAGAGGAAAGCCATGTCCCGCATCGCCATTCTCGTTCCCGGGAAGATACACGAACGTGTTCTCGAAAGGCTGAAGGATCGTTTTGAAATCATCGCTGTCGCCCGCGAGGAAAAGCTGGCGCTCGACAGCGACACCGCCGGCCGCATCCGCGGCGTCGCCGTCTCCGGCGCTTTTCCCGGCACCTGGATGGACCAGTTGCCTGGTGTCGAGGTGATCGCCAGTTTCGGCGTCGGTTATGACGGCATGGATGTGAAGCGTGCGGCCGAAAAGGGCATCGTCGTCACCAATACGCCAGACGTTTTGAACGACGAGGTTGCCGATACGGCGATCGGCCTGCTCCTGAACACGGTCCGCGAATTGCCGCGGGCCGAAGCCTGGCTGCGTGCCGGCAACTGGAAGCCGGGCACGGCTTATCCGCTGTCGCGGTTCTCCCTCAAGGGCCGTCATGTCGGGCTCTACGGCCTTGGCCGCATCGGGCTCGAGATCGCCAGGCGGCTGGAGCCGTTCAAGGTGAAGATCAGTTATCACACACGTTCGCGCCATGCGGACGCGCCCTACGATTATCACCCGACGTTGAAGGGATTGGCGGAGGCGGTGGACACGCTGATCGCCATTGTTCCGAAGACGCCGCAGACGCATAAGACGATCGATGCCGATATCCTGGCCGCTCTCGGTCCGAACGGAATTCTCGTCAATGTCGGCCGCGGCTGGACGGTTGATGAAGAAGCGCTGAGTGCCGCCCTCGCGTCAGGCGCGCTCGGTGCTGCCGGCCTCGACGTCTTTTACGAAGAGCCGAGCGTGCCGTCCGGACTGTTGGAGCCGGCCAACGCCGTGCTGCTGCCGCACGTTGCCTCGGCCTCCGTGCCAACGCGCATGGCGATGGCCGACCTGGTCGCCGACAATCTTATCGCCTGGTTCGAGAGGGGGGCGGCGCTGACGCCGGTGCCGGAAACGCCGCAAAAGTTCGACCGAGACTGAGTTCAGCGGCCTCCGAGACCGTCGTGCGTCCCTGAGGACGCACAAAGGACGCTTGTTCTTTCCGGAAATCGGCACCGATGTTCGATGCGCTAGGCGATCGCCTGCGCGGCGACAGCCGCCAGTTTGCCGGCCGCGTAGCCGCGGACGGCGTCGCCGAAGGCGGCAAACAGCCGGTTCGACGCCTTGTCGGTTTCGGCCCAATATTCCGGATGCCATTGTACGCCGACGGCGAAGGCCCCGGCATCGATGACGGAAACGGCCTCCACCGTGCCGTCTTCGGCGGTCGCTTCCACCTGCAGGCGCGGCGCGGTTCTGGCGATCGCCTGGCGATGCAGCGAATTCACGCGGATATCGCCCGGGCCGAGAATGCCTGATATGCAGGAGCCTTCCTTGACATGGACGGTCTGGCGGATGGCGTACATGCCGTCGCGGTCGACGCCCTCCGGCCGGCGATGGTCCCAGACTCCGGGCTGCTCGTGGATCTCGCTTGCCAGCGAACCGCCGAGAGCGACGTTCAGTTCCTGAATGCCGCGACAGATGGCGAGCAGCGGGATGGCGCGGTCGATGGCGCGGCGAATGAGCGGCAGGCTGGTGGCATCGCGGGCCGGGTCGAAGGGGCCGTCCCGGTCGGTCGCCTCGGCGCCGTAAAGCGAGGGATGCACATTGCTGGCTGAGCCCGATACGAGCAGACCATCGACGCGGTCGAGCACCGCGTCGGGATCGTAGCCTGCCTCGAAGGCAGGGATCATGAAGGCCATGACGCCGGCCGCATTCAATGCGGCACTGAGATATTGATGCTGGACGGCATGCCAGGTCGCGCCGTCGAAGCTGCGGATATCGGCAGGAATGGCAACGATCGGTTTCGTCATGTTTGCACCGGTAAAATCTTCTGCTCGTCGTTTTTGCCGCCAGAACCACCGTGAAGTCAACGTCTGGTTTTGTCCGATGACCCATTGCGCCGCAAACGACGCCGCGGCTCCGGGGCTCGCGCTAAGCTGCTGATTTTGATGGGCGCCTCGCGCACTCCCTATTGCTATCCTGATGCCAAAGGCTAATAGACTAAAGCTTGAATCGCGGCCCCCTCCATGCTTAGCTCTGCCCTCGCTGCGGGTAGGGATGAAGATTGGCCGCGCAGTGCCATCTATACGGGAGGTTTTTTGATGGATCGTCGTTCGTTTTTCAAGAAGGCGGGAACCGCCAGTGCCGGCGCGGTTGCCGCAACGGCGCTGGCAGCGCCTGCGATCGCGCAAGAGAATCCAAAGATCGCGTGGCGCATGACGTCGTCGTTTCCGAAGAGCTTGGATACGATCTATGGCGGTGCCGAAGACATCGCCAAGCATGTTGCCGCCGCGACCGACGGCAATTTCACCATCCAGCCTTTCGCGGCCGGTGAAGTCGTGCCGGGCCTGCAGGCTGTCGATGCGGTGGCCGCCGGGACCGTCGAGGCAGCCCACACCACCTCCTATTATTTCGTCGGCAAGGATCCGGCCTATGCCTTCGGAACAGCCATCCCGTTTGGATTGAACAGCCGCCTGACCAACGCCTGGTTCTACGAAGGCAACGGCAATACGCTGATGAACGAGTTCTACGCCACGCAGGGCATGTATGCCCTGCCGGCCGGCAATACCGGCGCACAGATGGGCGGCTGGTTCCGCAAGGAAATCAATACGCTTGACGATCTGAAGGGCGTGAAGATGCGCATTGCCGGCCTTGCCGGACGCATCATGGAGAAGGTCGGCGTCGTCCCGCAGCAGATCGCCGGCGGCGACATCTACCCGGCGCTTGAAAAGGGAACGATCGATGCGGCTGAGTTCGTCGGTCCCTATGACGACCTGAAGCTCGGCTTCCACAAAGTGGCGAAATACTACTATTACCCGGGCTGGTGGGAAGGCGGCCCGACGGTGCATGCCTTCTTCAATCTGGATAAATGGAGCAACCTGCCGAAGCATTATCAGGCAGCGCTCACCGACGCCTGCGCCTTCGCCAACACCAACATGCTGGCGAAATACGACATGAAGAACCCGACGGCGCTAAAACAGCTCGTTGCGGAGGGTGCGACGTTGCGCCCGTTCAGCCAGGAGATCATGGAAGCCTGCTTCCAGGCGGCAATGGGCATCTACGGCGAAATCTCGGCCAACAACCAGTATTTCAAGAAGATCTACGAGGATCAGACCGCCTTCAAGCGCGACGCCTATCTGTGGATGCAGCTTTCGGAATACACCTTCGATACGTTCATGATGATTCAGCAGCGGGCCGGAAAGCTCTAGGCTTTCCGCGACCGGCATCGACGCTTTAGGCGAATGCAAGCAAAAACCCCGGATCGTTGATCCGGGGTTTTTTTGTTTGGCTATTTGCCAGGCGCCGGTGTTGCTCCGGGAAGGCCGTTCAGCGGCGGCAGGGTGAGGCCCGGTATCTGCGGCGAGCCGTTGCCGCCGCCCACCGGCGGCAGGCCGAGCTGGCCGCCGAAGCCGGGCACTTCGATCTTGATCGAGTTCGGATCGACCTTCGGGCCATGGTCCAGCCAGTAGGTGACCGATTGCGGCCAGAAGATCACGATCGCAACCAGGATGATCTGCATGCCGACCCAGGGCAGGGCGCCCATGTAGATATCCGAGGTCTTGACGTCCTTGCTGGCGATCGAGCGGAGGTAGAACAGCGCAAAGCCGAAGGGCGGATGCATGAAGCTGGTCTGCATGTTGACGCAGATCAGGACGCCGAACCAGATCAGGTCGATCCCAAGGCTGGAGGCAACGGGGGCGAGCATCGGAATGACGATGAAAGCGATCTCGAAAAAATCGAGGAAGAAGGCAAGCACGAAGATGAAGATGTTGACGAAGATCAGGAAACCGACCGGGCCGCCGGGAATGCCCGACAGCATGTGCTCGATCCAGCGCGAACCATCCATGCCCTGGAAGACGAGGCTGAAACAGGTGGAGCCGATCAGGATCATCACCACCATTGACGTAATATGGGTGGTCGATGTCATTGCTTCGCGGATCAGCGGCCAGGTGAGACGGCGGTTCATGGCTGCCAGCGCCATGGCGCCGACGACGCCGAGCGCGCCGGCTTCCGTTGGCGTGGCAAGGCCCATAAAAATCGTACCGAGCACGAGGAAGATCAGCACGATCGAGGGCACCATGCCCATCAGCACTTTCGCCAAAAGCGCCCAGTTGAAATCGCCGCGCACCTCTTTCGGCAGCGGCGGCATCGATTTCGGCTGGATGATCGACATCACCAGGATGAAGAGCACGAAAATCGTCACCTGCAGGATCGAGGGGCCGATGGCGCCGAGATACATGTCGCCGACCGATCTGCCCAGCTGGTCGGCGAGAACGACGAGCACGAGCGAGGGTGGGATCACCTGGGTTATGGTGCCGGAAGCGGCGATGACGCCGGTGGCAAGGCGCGGGCTGTAGCCGTAGCGCAGCATGATCGGCAGCGAGATCACCCCCATGGTGATGACGGAGGCGGCTACCGTGCCGGTGATGGCGCCGAGCACGGCGCCGACGAGGATGACGGCATAGGCGAGGCCGCCGGGAATGCCGCCGAAGAGCTTGCCGGTGCCTTCGAGCAGATCCTCGGCAAGGCCGCAGCGTTCTAATATCGCTCCCATGAAGGTGAAGAAGGGAATGGCGAGCAAGAGGTCGTTGGAGACGATGCCGAAAAAGCGCAGCGGCAGCGCTTGCAGAAAGGCTTCGCTGAAATGGCCGGTAACGATGCCGATGATGCCGAAGAACATACCGACGGCGGCAAGCGAAAATGCGACCGGAAAGCCGTAGAGCATGAAAATGACCATGCCCAGGAACATGGCCGGCGGAATGATGCCGAAATCAAACAAAACCGTTCCCCCCAGGCGCGCTACTGCAGCGGCTTTTCGTATTTGGTGTCGATGCTGATTTGGCCGGTCAGCGCTGCGATCCGCTTGATCAGCTCGGAAACGCCCTGAAGGGAAAGCAGTGCGAAGCCGGCGACGAGGATCAGCTTGACGGGCCAGCGGATCAGCCCACCGGCATTGCCCGATATTTCCCCCTGCCGGTAGGAAAGCGCGAAGAAGGGCCAGCAGAGCCAGGTCAGGAAGACGCAGACGGGGATGAGGAACAGGATGAGGCCGACGATGTCGATCCAGATCTTCGCCTTCTCGGACACTGCGCCATAAATCAGGTCGACACGAACGTGCTCATTGTTGCGCAGCGCATGCGAGGCGCCGAGCATGACGGCGAAGGCGAAGAGGTACCACTGGATCTCAAGCCAACCGTTCGAACTGTAGTTGAAGGTGTAGCGGACGATGGCATTACCGGCGCTGATGAGACAGCAGAACAGGATCATATATTCGGAAAGTTCGCCCATGATCCGACTGACCGAATCAATCAGCCGGCTTGCCGCCAGAAGTCTCGACATTCGTTTCCCTTATTTTTGTCCTGCCGTTTTTCGGCAGCTTTCCCTCTTTGGAATCGGTGTAGACCACGGCTTTTGAAATTGGAAGGATAAATGCCTCGCGTTGGAGCATAGTCTAAGTCGCAACAGGCAGCCTCTATGGTCTGCCAATGTTTTAACAACCCAAGCGTGGATAAATTATTTTCTGATTCTCGCCAGTAGGATGCATTATCTCGCGTAAGCTGTGGTGTTCATCCGCTGGTTTTAGAAAATTTGCCCAAATGTTTGATTCGATTGAAATCAATTTTTAAAGGGTTGGGCTTAGAATCCCCGCGCACAGGGAAAGTGTGGATGAAGCCAGATAACCCGAACAGGGTCCCTATTGATGTGTATTTGTCGTTTGTGAGCTCCCTTTCCGGGAACCGCATGACGCTTCTCGTCGGCGTGATCGTCCATGTCGCGACATGCCTTGCGGTGGCTGCCAAGACGCAGTACTCCATCTACATCCTGCTGTCGGTCGCCTTCCTTCTGGTCTTCAGCGCTCGCATGGCCATCTTCCGGCAGTTCGATCGTGTCGACAAACAAAGCCTGTCGCGCGCCGGAATCGAGCGTTGGGAGCGGGTTCTCGTTGCCGCTGGATCGTGCACCACCGCTCTTCTCGGCTTCGCCAGCGGCTACGCCATCTTCGTCGTGCATGATTCCTTTGCGGAGCTTGCCTGCATTTCCGTCACCATGGCGACGATGGTTTCCGTTGTCGGGCGCAACTACGGCTCGCGCTTCGCAGTCGACCTCCAGACGTTCTTCTGCTGCCTGCCGATGATCGTCTGCAGCCTGCTGGCGCTGGATTTCTATCGCGGCGTCCTGTCGATCTTTCTCATCCCCTTCTGGCTGACGACGCGGGCGATGGCGAACGGCGTGCGCGAATTCCTGTATGAGAATGTTATCGCGCGCCGGGAAATCACCATCATCGCCGACCGTTTCGACACGGCGCTCAACAACATGCCGCATGGCCTCGTCATGGTCGATGCCGAAAACCGCATCCAGGTTGTCAACCGCAAGGCCTGCGAACTGCTGAAAATCGGTGCGCCGGAGCGGCTGAAGGATCGCGATCTTGGCGCCGTGCTGCGCTATGGCGCACGCTACAGCTTCATGGACGCCTCACAGCCGGAGCTCATCCTGCGCCAGCTCACCCAGGTGGCCGAAGGCAACCTGTCGCGCACGCTCGTTCATTTTCCCGAGAGCCTGTCGCTCGAATTCTCAGCCAGCCGCAGGGCCGACGGTGGCGCGGTGCTGATCTTCGAAGACGTATCCAGCCGTGTGAAGGCCGAGCAGAAGATCATGCACATGGTCCGCTTCGATGCGCTGACCGGCCTGCCGAACCGCGAATATTTCGGCCAGCTGGTGCAGGAGTATCTCGCCAAACATTCGAGGAAATCGGGGCCACTCGGCTTTATGGTCCTCGATATCGATGAGTTCAAACATGTCAACGACATGCGCGGTCACGTCACTGGCGACCATCTGCTTTGCGCCATCGCCGCCCGCATCAAACAGGTCTGTGGCAACGCGATCCTCGGCCGGCTGATGGGCGACCAGTTCATCCTGTTCTTCCCGCATGCGAAGGAGCCGGCCTCACTCGACCTCGAGATCCGCCGCGTGCACGCTGCGATCCAAGGCCATTATGAGGTCGATGAGCTGACCTTCCTCATTTCGCTCAGTGCTGGTTACGCCATTCTCGAAAGTTCCGCTTTCGCGATGGACGAATGGAGCGTCAAGGCGGATCTTGCGCTGTTCGAGAGCAAGTCGCGCTTCAGGGGCGGCATATCAGGCTTCGAGCGCGAGATGGACGGGCGCTATATCGAGCAGCAGAAGCTGAAAGCAGACCTTCGCGAGGCGGTCTCTGCCCAGGCGCTGCATCTCGTCTTCCAGCCAATGTTCCGAGCCGACGGCTCGCGCATCGAATGCGCCGAGGCGTTGGCGCGTTGGGTGCATCCGGAGAAGGGCTCGATTCCGCCTGATGTCTTCATTCGGCTCGCCGAGGATATGGGCATCATCTCCGACATCACCCGTTTCGTGCTGTTCAAGGCCTGCAGCGAATGCATGACCTGGCCGGAGCACATCGCCGTCTCAGTCAACCTCTCGGCGCGAGATTTGCGCGATGCCGACATTCTGTCGGTGGTCGCCGACGCGCTTGCCCATTCCGGGCTCGACGCGGCGCGGCTGCATCTCGAAGTCACCGAAAGCTGCCTCATCGACGAGCCGCAGGCTGTGCGCGCCATCCTGGCGGAACTCAGAGCCCGCGGCATCACCATCGCGATCGACGATTTCGGCACCGGCTTCTCCAGCCTCAGCTACCTCGACACGCTGCCGCTCGATATCGTCAAGATCGACCGTTCCTTCGTGCGCAATATCGTCGAGGATACCCGTCGCCTCAAGCTCTTGCGCGGCACGGTCAATCTTGCGCGCGAGCTCGGCCTCAAGATCGTCATCGAGGGGGTCGAGACCGAGGAGCAGCTCGCTCTGCTCAACAAGCACCGCAGCACCGATCTGGTGCAGGGCTATGTTTTCTCGCAGCCGGTGCCTTCCCAGAACATCCCGCTCCTGCAACAGGGCGTCGGCCGCCGCGCCGTCCAACGTCGCCGCAACAAGGTCGCCTGAGCACTCGGCAGCCGCCGATTTTCCTCGTGACGCCCCCGCCGTTAACCTTAATAGTTTATAAACGGTCCGAATTACCGGATTTCCTTGCCTAAATTTCGCTGCTGTATGATTAATGATCCGTTAACGAGTGGATCAAAATATGTCAGACACACTGTTCACGCGTAGTGATTTCAGTACGAAAATTTTGGAAATTCTGGATCATGTCGAATATCGCCGTGTCGAAAGCAGCGAAGACATGGAGGAGGTGGAGCGGCTGCGCTACAAGGCCTACAAGGCCCACGGCGCGCTGTCGCTTGCCCCGGAAGGCCTATTGGACGATGTCGATTTCGACAGCCATGCCTATATCTTCGGTCTCTACTATTATGGCGAACTGGTCAGTACGATCCGAATTCATTATGTGACGCCGGAGCATCGTATCAGCCGGTCCGGAGAGGCCTTTCCCGAGGCGATGGATGAGCTTTTGGACGCCGGGCTGACCTTGATCGACCCGGCGCGTTTCGCGGCCGATCCGGAGCTCACCGCCAACATGCCATGGGTCCCCTATCTGACGCTGAGACCCGCCATCGTCGCGGCAGCGTATTTCCGGGCTGACCGCGTCATTCAGTCCGTCCGGCCCCCGCATGCCGCCTTCTACAAGCGGGTCTTCTATGCCGATACGATCGTGCCCGGCCGACTGGCGGAGAGTTACGGGGTTGATGTGACGCTGATGGCGACGAATGTGGTGGAGGTCGGGCGCAAGCTGTTGACGCGCTATCCCTTCTTCATCTCCAGCGCCAGCGAACAGCGCATGATGTTTTCGCGCACTCCCCACGATACGCTGCCGCCGCTTACCATCATTCCGACGGCGCGCTTCGTGCCGCAAGGTGAACTCGGCACCGACCTGCCGCTGTAATTTCTCCTGCTCTGCGAATGAGGAGAGGTTATGCAGCGGTGACGAGATCCGCAGCCGGCGCCCTCACGTATTTTTCCTTGCGGAAGAAGGTGGTTTGGAACCGCGGGCTGCGGCATTCTCATGCATTGCGCTTTCGCCTGTCATTGTGTAATTCCTGCAGGCAGGGACTTCCCTCGGCCTAAGAGGGAATCAGGCAGCGCAAGAGCATTTCAGGGAGACGATATTTATGGCCGAACATCATACCGGACCGGTCGAGACCGGCGCGCCGATGGATTACAAGGAACATGAGCAGACCTACAACATGTTCATTGCCGGCACGAAATACGGCACGATGCTTCTCGTTGTTCTCCTGCTCGCGATGACCGCCGGTTTCTTCGGCGGCGCCGGCCTTCTCGGTGGGCTCTTCGTCTTCATCGTTCTTCTCGCCGCCGGCATCTTCCTGTTCCGCTGATCGGCTGGCGCATCGGCCCTGAAAATCGCAATCGATTTTCGGCAAACACGATGTGTCTATTCAGGGAGTTGGAGCGTCTTTGTGCGTCCGGGGGGACGCAGGCGCTCTAAGGGGAGGGGAGGCTTCTCCGAAGCCTTCTGAATTAGATGCTTGGCCTGCGCAGGCGAGCCTGCGGCGGTCTGGCTGACCCGGAGGAGGGGGCAGTTGGGCAATATTGTTTTCGTTGCAAAGGAAGTCACGGACGGGGAGGCGCGTGTGGCGGCCTCCACCGAGACCGTGAAGAAGATGAAGGGCTTCGGCTTCGACATCATCGTGGAGGCGGGCGCCGGTGCGGCTTCGCGCATTCCGGACGCTGAGTTCGAGGCCGTAGGCGCCAGGATCGGCAGTTTTGCCGATGCAGCCTCCGCCGACGTGGTGCTCAAGGTGCGCCGCCCGAGCCCATCGGAAATCGCGGGCTATAAGAGCGGCGCTGTTGTCATCGCGATCATGGACCCCTACGGCAATGACGAGGCGATTGCCGCACTCGCAAATGCCGGGCTTTCGGCTTTCGCCATGGAGCTGATGCCGCGCATCACCCGCGCCCAGTCGATGGACGTGCTCTCCTCTCAGGCCAATCTCGCCGGCTACCAGGCCGTCATCGAGGCGGCCGCGGTCTATGACCGCGCCATGCCGATGATGATGACGGCGGCAGGCACCGTGCCGGCTGCCAAGGTCTTCGTCATGGGTGCCGGCGTCGCCGGTCTGCAAGCGATCGCCACGGCGCGGCGCCTCGGTGCTGCGGTCTCGGCCACCGACGTTCGCCCGGCCGCCAAGGAGCAGGTTGCCTCGCTCGGCGCCAAGTTCATCGCCGTCGAGGACGAGGAGTTCAAGGCGGCGGAAACGGCCGGCGGTTATGCCAAGGAAATGTCGGCCGATTATCAGGCGAAGCAGGCGGCGCTCGTCGCCGAACACATCGCCAAGCAGGATATCGTCATCACCACCGCTCTTATTCCCGGCCGGCCGGCGCCGCGGCTCGTTTCGCGCGCCATGCTTTCCTCGATGAAGCCGGGTGCGGTCGCCGTCGACCTCGCGGTCGAGCGCGGCGGCAATATCGAGGGCGTCGTTACCGGCGAGATCGCGGATGTCGAAGGCGTCAGCGTGATCGGCTTCGCCAATATGCCTGGCCGGGTCGCGGCCAGCGCCTCGGCGCTTTACGCCAAGAACCTCGTCACCTTCCTCGAGACGATGGTCAACAAGGAAACGAAGGCTGTCGTCGTCAACCTCGATGACGAGCTCGTCAAGGCAACGATGCTGACCTATGCCGGCGACGTGGTGCATCCCGCCTTCGGCGGCGCGAAGAAGGGAGACATGTGATGGCCAGTGAAGCAATGGACAGAGCGCTGCAGCAGTTGAACGACGCCGTGACGGCCGTCGCCACCGCAGCCGCGCATGCCCCCGAAGCGGCAAGTGCGGCAACGGGCGGGGCGATCGATCCCTTCGTCTTCCAGCTGGCGATCTTCGTCTTGTCGATTTTCGTCGGCTATTACGTCGTCTGGTCAGTGACACCGGCGCTGCATACGCCGCTGATGGCGGTGACCAACGCGATCTCCTCGGTCATCGTCGTCGGCGCGCTTCTGGCGGTCGGCATCTCCACGAGCGGGCTTGCGACCGGCTTCGGCTTCGTTGCCCTGGTGCTGGTCTCGGTCAACATCTTCGGCGGCTTCCTGGTCACTCAGCGCATGCTTTCGATGTACCGCAAGAAGGACCGGTGAGGGATCGATGACCAATATCGCAGCTTTCCTCTACCTCGTTTCCGGCGTGCTCTTCATCCTGGCGCTGCGCGGCCTGTCGCATCCGGCCACCAGCCGCAAGGGCAATCTCTACGGCATGATCGGCATGGGGATCGCCATCCTGACGACGCTGGTGTTGGCGACCCCGAACTTCGGCGGCTTCGTGCTGATCATCCTCGGCCTTGCCATCGGCGGCAGCGTCGGCGCCTATGTCGCTCGCACCATCGCCATGACCTCGATGCCGCAGCTCGTCGCCGGTTTCCACTCACTGGTCGGCCTCGCCGCCGTGCTGGTGGCCGCCTCCGCGCTCTATACGCCCGCCTCCTTCGGCATCGGCGAGATCGGCCATATCCACACCGAGGCGCGCATCGAAATGGCGCTGGGCGTCGCGATCGGGGCGCTCACCTTCACCGGCTCGATCATCGCCTTCCTGAAGCTCGACGGGCGCATGTCCGGCAAGCCGATCCTGCTGCCCTACCGGCATTTGATCAATGCAACCCTGCTGGCGCTGATCGTGCTCTTCATCATCGGCCTTGCCGCTACCGAAAGCCATTTCGACTTCTGGGCCGTCGTGGCGCTGTCGCTGGCGCTCGGTGTCCTGCTGATCGTGCCGATCGGCGGCGCCGACATGCCCGTCGTTGTCTCCATGCTGAACTCCTATTCCGGCTGGGCTGCGGCCGGCATCGGCTTCACCCTCGGCAATCTGGCGCTGATCATCACCGGCGCGCTTGTCGGCTCCTCCGGCGCCATTCTCTCCTACATCATGTGCAAGGGCATGAACCGGTCCTTCGTCTCGGTCATTCTCGGCGGCTTCGGCGGCGAGACGGCATCCGGCGGGCCGGACACATCAGACAAGACGGTCAAGCTCGGCTCCGCCGAGGATGCGGCCTATCTGATGGCGAATGCCTCGAAGGTCATCATCGTGCCGGGTTATGGCATGGCGGTCGCCCAGGCCCAGCATGCGCTGCGCGAACTTGCCGACAATCTGAAGAAGAACGGCGTCGAGGTGAAATATGCGATCCACCCGGTCGCAGGCCGCATGCCCGGCCATATGAATGTGCTGCTGGCCGAAGCCAATGTTCCCTATGACGAGGTCTTCGAGCTCGAAGACATCAATTCGGAGTTCGCCCAGGCCGATGTTGCCTATGTCATCGGCGCCAATGACGTCACCAATCCGGCGGCGCGCGACGACAAGACCTCGCCGATCTACGGCATGCCGATCCTCGATGTCGATCGGGCGAAGACCTGCCTGTTCGTCAAGCGCTCGCTTGGTTCGGGTTATGCCGGCATCGACAACACGCTGTTCTACAAGGACGGCACGATGATGCTGCTCGGGGACGCCAAGAAAATGACCGAAGACATTAATAAGGCGATCGCGCATTGAGCCGATGAGCCGCCCCTTTTTGGGCGGCTTTTCTCATATCTCGCCCGGCGCCAGCGTCATCTTCTCGACGCCGATCGCCAGGTTCAGCCCTTCCTGCGCCTGGACATTCAGCGGCTGCAGCATGAAAGCCTTATTGGTGCCGCCGGCGATCACTTTGGCGCCGGCGCCCGCACCGATGCTCGCATCGGCGCCGACACCGTAATATTCGCCGGCAAGGGCGAATTGCGGCATATCGGTGCCGGTCTTTGCCAGGACCTGCCAGATCATCACGCTCTTGCCCGTCTGGCCGATGTCGAGGCCGAACTTCTCGATTTTTCCGGCATAGACGGCCTTGGCGCCGCCGGATGCCGGCGTATAGGTGCAGATGAGGTTCTTCTGCGAGGTGACGATCAGGCCCTGACCGCCATCCGATCCGCAGACCAGACGGCCAAGCGTCACATAACTTTCCGCACTCGCCGGGCTTGCCAAGGCAGCGGCAACCAGTGCCGCGGCGGCGATCATCGTTTGCTTGAACATGGTCCTTCTCCTTGGAACGACCTGTTCGAAACGGGTTGCGGTGGCGATTGTTCCTGGGTTATTCCCGCTCCAGCGCGGCGCGCTGGGCTATCAGCACCCATAACAGGCCTTCGGGCCGGAAATCGACCTGAACCGCGCCTCGGAAGGCGGAAGCGGCATGCGCCTTGATGACGGTCGTGCCGAAGCCAGAGCGCGAGGGCTCTGTGACCGGCGGGCCGCCGCGCTCTTCCCAGGTGAAGCGGAGCAGGGCATCCGCCTTGTCTTCGTCCCTGACATCGTGCCAGTTGAAGCGGACGCGGCCCTGCGGGACGGAGAGCGCACCATATTTCACAGAATTGGTGGCGAGCTCATGCAGGGCAAGGCCGAGATTCTGCACTGCATCCGGCTTCAGGACGAAATCATCGCCGGTGATTTCGATCTGTTCGCGCGATTGCGGGAAGGCCTGCAGATGGATGTCAACGACCCGCCGGAGCGACACGCCTCCCCATTGCTCGCTGGTCAGAAGCTCGATCGAACGCACCAGGCCCTCAAGGCGGTCGGCGACGGCGGCTTGAAAGGTTTCGACGCTGTCGGCCTGTTTGGCGAGCTGGCGCATCATGGCCTGAGCAAGCGTGAGAAGGTTCTTGGTGCGGTGGACGAGTTCATGCATGACGAAGCGCAACCGGTCTTCGGTCTGGCTGCGATCGAATGAGGCATTCGAAAGAGCGATCGCCACCTGGTTCGCCTCGATGACGCTCGTTTCAACGGGTGAGACGATATGGCCCTGGCCCATGCGGTTCGCCATGTCGGCGATCTCGCGGATGGTGGTGCGGACCTGTCTCGCGACGGCATAGGCGGCCAGCACCGCGACGAGCACGAGCGCGACGCCGCCGATGATGAGGAAACGCCAGGTGCTGAGAATCGAAGCCTGCGCCACCGGCCCCCAGATCACCGTCTTCCAAGACCAGCCGGGAATTTGTGCATAACCGAGAAGCATGTGCGGCAGGATCGACTTATCTTCGAAGACCCCTCGGGAAAAACCAAGCGCCGGCAGGATGCGCGGATCGAAGGGGGTGCCGGGCTTGAGGGCGGCGGGACCTGCGGCAACGACCACGTGGCCGCTTTGGTCGAGAACGGCGGCCGACCAACCGGGGGCAAGACCCTGGGTCGTCACCAGCCGGCCGAGATCCCTGGCGTCCTGGGTGATGATGAGGGCGGCGACAGGATCGCCCTCTCTTGGCAAAGTGACGTTGTAGACCCACTCGCCGCTGGTTCTGCCGCGAAAAACATCGGACGCCTCGATTTGGCCGGATCTCATTGCGGCATCGAGGGCGGCGATGTTTGCCGTCTTTCCGAGCGGAGTGCCGAAGGGCCGGCGCGTGTTCAGCAGTTGCTGACCATTGCGGTCGACGGCGAGGACATAGAACGCATTGTTCCGCAGAGCCGTTTCTGTGCGTTCGTGGAAGGAGGCGAGGTCGCCGTTTTCGAGCTCCGGGGAGCTCGACAGCAGCCGTAACGTCGTCGCCATGTCCTGAAGCTGGCGATCGATGATGCGCGAAAGGGCAAGCGCGTCCTGCGCCGTCTCGCGCTTCAGCGTCGAGCGCTGGTTGTCCTCCAGCTGCAGCAGAAGCAGCGCCACGAAGGCGAAGATCGGCAGCGCGATCGCCACCGCCATGGCGACCAGATAGGTGCCGATCGAGGCTTTGGGAAAAAACAGTGCGACGATCTTCATTTATTGCGCGCCGCCGCTACAAGTCCCGGTATTGCCGCGTCCTTTGTGCGTCCTGAAAGACGCGCGGCGCTGCTGTGCGCGCTGTCCGCAACAGTTTTCGTCTGCGGTCAGGAAAGCAAAGATCCGCATCTCTCGCAAACCGCCCTCAACGTGTTTTCGCACACCCCGATAGCGGGCTATCGAAGCAGCCGCATGTTAGGGGGAGCAAAAGCAGGTTGCAACATCGTATGACATGCCATCGAAGACCGCAGCGGGGTTTTCCGCCCCTCTTTTCAAAGCGATGCGGCCGCCTTCATGACGGCACGCTCCCGCTGTCCGTTGTTGCGCGCGCACCGGCCCGGTCATCGATTAAGCGGTTGCCGGAGATTTTCTTGCAATGCCAAGGTTCTGGGGCGTCCGATGTTCCGGCCGCCCCAATTCACATCCTTAGCCGGCTGGAGCGCCGACTCGGGCGAGACCATCACGGGCCGGCTGGTATTTCGGGTCAAGCCCGACCGCATGGCGATAGGAGCGGGCAGCCTTGGCCTTGTCGCCGCGGCGTTCGTAGACAAGAGCCTGGTTGGCCCAGGATTCGGCGATGTTGCCGTTGAGATCGATTGCGTGATTGAAATCGGCAAACGCGTTGTCGTCGTCATTCAGCGCGATGTAGGAGATGCCGCGGCCATTATAGGGCTCGGGCGAATTCGGCGCGAGCGAGATGGCCTTCGAGAAATCATCGATGGCCTTGTCTTGCTGATTGCGCTTCTGGTAGATCAGGCCACGATTGTGATAGGCGCGGCCATCGGTCGTGCCGAGCTGGATCGCCTTGCTGAAATCATTGAAAGCTGCATCGTCCTGGCCGGCCATGCGATAGACATTGCCGCGGCCGATATAGGCGACGTCGTAGCTCGGATTGATCTGCAGGGCGGCATTGTAGTCGGCAATCGCCTGTTGCTGCTGGCCCATGTTGCGATAGACGAGCGCGCGATTGGCGTAGGCCTGGAAGAAGCGCGGATTGATCTGCAATGCCGTGTTGAAATCGTTCAGCGCCTGGCGGAACTGGCCGCCACGGCCGTAGGCGGAACCGCGGACATTATACCCTTCGGGATCCCTCGGATTGGCGTTGATAACAGCCGTCAGCGACGCGATGTTTTCTTCCGAGCCCTGCGCCTTGTCGATGCGGATTACGGCATCCGTCGTATTGGTCGTCTCGCAGCCGGCGAGACCGACCATGGCCGCCAGCGTCAAAGCCGGCAGGAATGCGGTTTTCTGAAAGCGCCAGGCGCGGGACGGATTGAAGGTGGTATCAGCCATTCGGGCTCGCTTTCCCCATGCGGCATATCCAACACTGGGATATGCTGATCTTCAGCGGCAAACTAAAAAGGCGGCGGCGAACCCATCGCCCCCGCCACAATGCATCTGAAAACGTCGAAAAAACGACGGCAACGCTTAGCGTGCGACCAGACCTTCGCGCTGGGCGCGCTTGCGGGCCAGCTTGCGAACGCGGCGAACAGCCTCGGCCTTTTCGCGAGCACGCTTCTGCGACGGCTTCTCGTAATAGTCGCGCATCTTCATTTCGCGGAAAATGCCTTCGCGCTGCATCTTCTTCTTGAGAGCGCGGAGAGCCTGATCGACATTGTTATCGCGGACAAGTACCTGCACGAGAATCACGTTCCTTTGGTTTGGTTGATGCCTGAGGCAGCGCAGCGCCAGGGGCAAAAATATAACGTTCGCGCGGCCGCGGCCTTGCGATTGGTGATGCGGGATAGCAGATCGAGTAGGGGAAGTCCAGATGGATATCGGAGGCAGCTGGAAAAATCACATCTGCCCGGCATCCTGTCTCAAGCGAGCCGCTTCCGGCAGGGCGTCGTCCAGGGCGGCGATTGCCTCCTTGAGCGCCGTTCTGACCCGGAGTCGATCGGCAGGCTCCAGCCGGCTCATATCCAGATGCAGGTCGAGACCCGAGAGATGTTCGCTCAGAACCCGGCTCTTGTGGTCGGCGCCGAGCGTCAGTCCATCGACGGCATAGGGCACGACCTCGCGCTGGATGCCCTTCATGGTGATCGGCGGCAAAGGGTGAGCGTCGACGATCTCGTTCACCAGCGCATAGGTTTCGTAGCTGATGACGATTTCTCCGCCCTGGGCGATCGACTGCAGCCTTGCCGCGAGATTGGCCTCCGCGCCGATGATCGTATAGTCCATGCGATCGCTGCTGCCGAAATTGCCGACGTTGCAATAACCGCTGTTAATTCCCATGCGCACGACGAAAGGCTCCTCGGTGCCGTTTCTGCGCCATCTGTCTTTGAGCTCCCCGAGGCGGCGCTGCATGTCGACGGCCATTCGCAGGCAGGCTTTCGCATCTTCCTCCGGACCCTTCGTTTCCGGGTCGCCGAAGAAGACCAGCATGGCATCGCCGATGAACTTGTCCACTGTGCCGCCATGGGCGAGGGCAATGTTCGACATTTCGGTCAGATATTCGTTGAGCATTTCCGTCAACGCTTCCGGCTGCAGCCGCTCGGTGGTCGCGGTGAAATCCTTGATGTCGGAGAAAAAAATCGTCAGGCGCTTGCGTTCGGTATGGACGACGACGTCTTTCTGTCCGCTGAAGATGCTTTTGTAGATCTGCGGCGAGAGATAACGCGAAATCTTCAGGGAAACGCTCGCCAGAAATTCATTCGCCGCTTCGAGATCGCGATTGGCGCCGTGGATCGCGCGGGCCTGCTGGCGCTGCAACAGAATGAAGCTGAGGCCGATGATAGCGACAAAAAGAAAATAGCAGAGCAGATATTTGAAGGCGAAGACGTTGCTTGCGTAGGGCTGCTTGATGACCACTTCCTGAATGCCGCGCACATCGCCGACCTTCCAATCGGTCTTCGGACTTTCCGGGTGGCTGTTGTGACAGGCAACGCAGGCCTGGCCCATGACGACGGGCGTGATGAACCGCAAGGTATCGGTCAATCCGACGCGGTTGAGGTCGCTCAACGTCTGCTGCGGATTGGCGCGCAACGCGGCAAGCGCTCGTTTCTCGAAATCGTCGAGCTCGTGGGAAGCGCGGCTTTTGAACGGCAGATCGGAGACGAAGCGGTATGTGATGTTGGCCTGCTGCTCCTTGATGACGTCGCCGAGTTCCAGCGAAAGTGTTGCCGGCAGTGGGATGGCGCCTGGGATATTGGTGTAGTTGTGAGAGACGACCGTGCCTGCGGTCGCGCCGCTGGCGTGCGCGGCCAGAACGCGTCCGACGACATTGGCGGAATAATAGGAGCGGATGCTCGATATCAGCGAGCTCATATCGCGTGCTTGGCGTCTGAGGGTATTTCCGGAGAGATCGCTGATGTCGAGCCAGACGGCAAGCGGCAGTCCTGCAAGCATCGCCAGCACGACGACGATCAGCCAATAGCCGCTGCGGCGCACGGCGGTTTCGGAAATCACGGGAGCCCCTCACTCTTCCATCTAAAAGCATTCGCGCTTCGCGCCGTTACAAGAACATTTCACCGCGCGCCCGGCAAGATCGAAGCCATGTCGTCCAAGCAAAAGCGTGGCCGAACAGACGGCGTCGCCGAATTTGAAGGCGCCGTTGCGCCGACCGGCGGGAAGCGGGAGGCTGGAAAGCGAAAAGAAGCGCCGCAAGCGCATGGGCGAATGGCGTTCGGATAGAAAGCGGCGTAGCCTGTCGATTGGCAGGGGGGACACCGGTTGGGATGATGACGCGCGTGCAGCAAATCGGTGTCGTTATCGGTCTGGTGATCGTGGCTGCCCTGACGATGCTGCGGGCAGACGATCCCGGGATCTTCAAGCTGATCCGTGGCGTGACCTTCGACGAGTATCAGCGCCTGCTTCCGAGAACATTCGAGCCCATGCCGGTCCGCGTGATCGATATCGACGAGGCGTCGTTGCGTGAATTCGGTCAATGGCCGTGGCCACGGGATCGGTTGGCTCTGCTGGTGGACCGGCTTTCTGACATGGGCGCGGCGGCCATCGCCTTCGATGTCCTCTTTTCAGAGCCGGACCGGCTGTCGCCGCGCAACGTGGTGCGCGAGGTCGCGGGGGTTGATCCATCCCTGGCCGAGAAGTTTCCCGACAATGACGAGATCTTTGCCCGCTCGATCTCCGGCAAACCCGTCGTGCTCGGCTTCGGGCTTTCCAACGAGGGCAGTTACCGGCCGCCTGTCAAAGCGGGCTTTGCTTTCACCGGGGAAAGCCCGGTCTCGGCTCCGCCCTACCTTGCCGCATCGACGCCGCTCAGGCCGCAACTGGAAGCCAATGCCGCAGGGCTCGGCCACATCAGCCTCAATCCCGGCAATCCTTCGCCGGTGGTGCGGGCGGTGCCGTTGTTCCTGACCGACGGCGTGCAGCTCTATCCCAATCTCGCGGTGGAAGCGCTGCGCGTCGCGCAGGGTGTATCGACGTATGTATTGACCGGGGCGCCCGATCGCGCCGGCGTGATGACATCGGCAAAGATCGGCGATTTCGTCGTGCCGCTGACGGCGGCGGGCGAATTCTGGCTCTATGTCAGCCCCGACCGGGCCGAGCGCTATATCTCCGCCCGCAAGGTGCTCGCCGCCGGAGGCGCCTCTCCCGAGGTCGCTGCCGCCATTGACGGCAGCATCGTCTTCGTCGGCACCTCGGCGGCAGGCCTGCAGGACATCCGTGTCACGGCGCTCGGCGAGAATGTTCCCGGCGTTTCGATGCATGCGCAGGCCGTCGAACAGATTCTCTCCGGCCGTTTCCTGTCGCGGCCCGATTGGGCGGACGGGCTGGAAATCCTCACGATCGCGGTGCTCGGATGCCTACTCGTCGTGGTGACAACCTTCGTCAGTCCCGCCGTCGCATTGGTCTGCGGCCTGCTCATTACCGCAATGGCGCTCGTGGCCTCCTGGTTCTCCTTCCTCTATGCGGGGCTTCTTCTCGATCCGTTGGCTCCGATCATCAGCGGATCGATCACCCATTTTGCGGCAACCTCGTTCCGCATTCTGGTGATCGACCGGGAAAGGCGCGAGGTGCGGCGCGCCTTCGGACATTATCTTTCTCCGTCACTGCTCCATCGCATTGAGCATAACCGCGATGCCTTGCGCCTCGGTGGAGATGACCGGGAGCTGACGGTGATGTTCGTCGACGTCAGGAACTTCACCGAGATCAGCGAACGGCTGGCGCCGACTGATGTCGTTGCCTTCCTGAATACATTGCTCGACGCGCTGAGCCGTCATGTCGTGGCTAACGAAGGTACTCTCGACAAGTTTATCGGCGATTCGATCATGGCATTCTGGAATGCGCCGGTTGATGTTGCGGATCACGAAACCAAGGCGGTTCGCACGGCGCTCGCCATGCGTGAGACACTCGCCGAACTGAACGCCAGCGACGCCTTCGGCTTCGGACCCGGTCAGGAGGTCGGCATCGGCATCGGCATCCATACCGGCGTTGCTTGCGTCGGCAATATGGGCGCCAAGACCCGCTTCAACTATTCGGCAGTCGGAGATGCGGTCAACGTCGCAGCCCGCATTGAATCGTCCTGCAAGGAAGTCGGCTTCGATATTCTCATCTCCGACAGCACCGCACGGTCAGTGCAGGGAATGGCGCTGATCGAAGCGGGCGCCCTTGCGCTCAAGGGGAAGAGCAGCCGGACACAGATCCTTGCCGTCGTCGGCGATGAACGGGTGGCGGTATCCCAAGAATTCGCCGCGCTTGAGGTCGTTCACCGGCAGCTTATGCAGGCCCTGCAATCGCATTCCAGGAACAGCCGGAAGCTTATCGGTACGGCAAAGCTCAGGGCAGTGCAGGTGATCGGCGGTTTGTCGGAATTCTACCAGCGCATATCTGGCAGGACTGATCATTTCCGCGAAGTGCCAGAGGGGATCGAAAAGAGCGCTGCAGACTGACGGCCTCAGCGCCCGCGATTGAAATTCCGATCCCTGTCGTGGTTGCGATCGTTGTCGTGATCATGATCATGATTGTGATCGCGATGTCCATGATGATCGCGGTCGTGCCCGCGATGATCCTCGCCGTGATTTCCGGGCTTGCCGTCATTGTCATGCCGGCCATGGCCATCATGTTTGTCCGGTCTATCCGGCTTGTCATGATGGGGCCTGTCATGGTCATGATGGGGCTTATCGGGCTTGCTCGGTCGCTCCTTTTGCGGCTCGGCCTGTCTCTGCGGCGGATCCTGTCTTTGTGGAGCTGGGGCAATTGCCGGCGGAGGTCGCAATCTGTCTTTTCTTTCCGGTGCAACCGAGGCCATATTGCAGCCGCCGAGCATGCCGATGCCGCCTGCAAGCCGCTGGTTGCCGGAGAGGAAGGGGAGGGCGCGGGGATTTCCGAGCGTATCGAGAACGCTCGGATCGACCCGGCGGGCCGGCGACATATCGCCGTTCGGCTTGGCGACGACGCAATCGCAGCGCTGCTGCAACTGGCGGCAGCCGCCCGGGCCGCAGAAGCTGGCCGCACCGTTCAGCAAGACGACGGCGGTGGTGCCGTCTTGGCCCACGTAGAAATCGAATGCGGTGCCGCGCACGCCGATTGTGCCGGCGGGCGTCAGAATCTGGTAGGCCGAGGATTGGGAATTGCCGCTGACCCAGCGAAAGGTACCTTTCGCTGCCTTAATGGTGAGTTTCTTGACGGATTGTGAATCGTCGAAGATATATTTGTCGATGACGACCGAAGAGCCCCAGCCGACCGCCAGCTTGGTACCGTCGCGAAACAGGAATTGGCCGAGTCCGGATTGCGATGTCCGGATACGCTCGTCGCGGTGAACGCTGGTGTTGACCTCAATCGGCCCGCCTTGTCCCGTCACCTCCGTCCTGATGACGACAGCCTGGCCGACCGGTTCTGCGGCAGGCGCCGGCAGCGCGCTGGGAAGCACGATGCAAAGCGCCGCGAGTAATGTACGCCGACCCCACATGATACATGTACCCCGGGAACACCGGGTGAATTAACATTTTAGCAACTGCATGTCTTCTCGCCCACTTGGGCTAGGGCGGCGGCGATCGACCGACGTGCGGCTTTTGCGTCATCTTCCGACGTCGGCTGAGATCCGCAGAATGGCTCCCGAAATGGCGCAGTTTCGGCATCATGTCGCATAGTGTCAAAACCAAAGCTCTTGCGCGTCGCAAAAGAGCCGTTGTGCCGCATTTGGATTTGCGATTTGTATGGGCGCGAGAACAGCCCTTGCCCGAAGGAGAAGAAGGCGGATGCGGAAATATTCGGTTTTTGCCGTGGCGCGGGAGGCCCTTCGCGGCCACAGAGGTTGGGAGAAGCAGTGGACTTCGCCGGAGCCGCGCGCTGAATACGACGTCGTTATCATCGGCGCTGGCGGACATGGCTTGGGAGCCGCCTATTACCTTGCCAAGGAGCACGGCATCACCAATGTGGCGGTGATCGAGAAGGGTTGGCTCGGCGGCGGTAATACCGGGCGCAATACCACCATTATCCGCTCGAACTATCTCTATGAAGAGAGCATGCACATTTACGAGCATTCGATGAAGCTCTGGGAAGGGCTTTCACAGGAGCTCAACTACAATGTGATGTATTCGCCGCGCGGCGTGATGATGCTCTCGCACAATATTCACGACCAGCAGTCCTTCAAGCGACACATCCACGCCAACCGGCTCTACGGCATCGACAATGAATGGCTGACGCCGGAGCAGGCCAAGGCCTATTGTCCGCCGCTCGACATCTCCGCCAGCGCGCGCTATCCGATCAACGGTGCGGCGCTGCAGCGGCGCGGCGGCACGGCGCGGCACGATGCGGTGGCCTGGGGATATGCGCGGGCAGCCTCCGATCGAGGCGTGCACATCATTCAGAACTGCGAAGTGACCGGCATCCGGCGCGGTCCGGACGGACGGGTGACCGGGGTCGAGACCTCGCGCGGCTTCATCGGCGCCAGAAAGGTCGGCGTATCGGCCGCGGGCCATACATCGACAATCATGAAGATGGCGGATGTGCGCGTGCCGCTGCAATCGAGCCCGCTGCAGGCGCTGGTCTCCGAGCCGCTGAAGCCGATCTTCCCCTGCGTCGTCATGTCGAACACGGTGCATGCCTATATCTCGCAGTCCGACAAGGGCGAACTCGTCATCGGCGCCGGTACCGACCAGTATAATTCCTATTCCCAGACCGGCGGGTTGCAGATCATCACGCATACGCTCGACGCCATCTGCGAACTCTTTCCGATGTTCCGGCGCGTCAAGATGATGCGGCAATGGGGCGGCATCGTCGACAATACGCCGGACCGTTCGGCGATCCAGTCGAAGACGCCGGTACCCGGGCTTTACGTCAATTGCGGCTGGGGCACCGGCGGCTTCAAGGCGACGCCCGGCTCGGCCAATCTCTTTGCGCACCTGATCGCCCGCGATGAAGCGCACAAGTTCAATGCCGGCCTGACGCTGGAACGCTTCCGCAGCGGCCGGCTGATCGATGAAGCGGCGGCTGCGGCGGTGGCGCACTGATGATGAACGTGTTCGCTCAAATGCCCCCTCCTTTCGGTATTCACGCCCTCATCCGCCTTGAACGTACCTTCTTCCTGCTCGGGAGAAGGGGAGGAGAAGGAAATCTCACATGCTGCTGATCCATTGCCCTTATTGTCAGGAAGAGCGTTCCGAGCTCGAATTCCGCGGCGCGGGTGACGCGCATATCGTGCGGCCGGCCGATATCGCCTCGATCTCGGACGAGGAATTCGAAGAGTATTTCTTTCTGCGCGACAACCCGAAGGGGCTGATCTTCGAGCGCTGGCGGCATATTCACGGATGCGGCCGCTTCTTCAACGCGGCGCGCGATACGGTGAGCGACAAGTTCATCATGACCTATAAGGCAGGCGAACCGAAGCCGCGGATCGGTGCCGAGGCCGAACAGCACGGGCCTGTCGAGACCTATGAAGCCGTGGAAGGAGAGGCGCAATGAGCGGCGCAAATCGTATCGTCGGCAAGGGGCGTCTGACGCCTGCAAAGACCGCGCGCTTCAGCTTCGACGGCCAGAGCTATACCGCGCTCGAAGGCGATACCGTGGCCTCGGCGCTGATCGCCAATGGCATTCATCTCGTCGGCCGTTCGTTCAAATATCACCGGGCGCGCGGCATCCTCTCGGCAGGGGCCGAAGAGCCGAACGCGCTGATCGACGTCGCCCGCGACAAGGCGCGCAAGCAGCCGAACGTGCGCGCCACGGTGCAGGAAATCTTCGACGGCATGATCGTCCAGTCGCAGAACCGCTGGCCCTCGCTGGCCTACGATGTCGGTGCGGTCAACAATCTGATGTCGCCGTTCTTCGCTGCCGGCTTCTACTACAAGACCTTCATGTGGCCGCGCGCGGCCTGGAAACACGTCTACGAGCCGTTCATTCGCCGCGCTGCCGGTCTCGGCGTCGCGCCGACGGAGGAGGATCCGGACCATTATGCCAGCCGCTACGCCCATTGCGACGTGCTGGTGGTCGGCGCCGGTGTTGCCGGGCTTTCGGCGGCGCTGGCCGCGGCCGAGACCGGAGCGAAGGTGATCCTTTGCGACGAGCAGGCGGAAGCCGGCGGTGCGCTGCGCTACGATGCCGGCGTCAGGATCGACGGACAGGATGGTTACGCCTGGGCGCAGAAAACCGTGGCGCGGCTGAAGGCAATGGACAATGTCGAGGTGCTCATCCGCACGACCGCCTTCGGCTACTACAACCATAATTTCGTCGGCCTCGCCGAACGCGTCACCGATCATATCGCCAAACCATCGAGCGATCTGCCGCGCGAGCGGCTGTGGCAGGTCCGGGCCAAGCGGGTGATCCTCGCCACCGGCGCGATCGAGCGGCATATGGTATTTCCGAACAACGACCGGCCCGGCATCATGCTGGCGTCGGCGGGGCGGATGTATCTCAATCATTACGGCGTTGCCGTCGGAAGCAATGTCGGCATCTACACGGCGCATGACTCCGCCTATGAGGCGGCTTTCGATCTGAAACGGGCCGGCGTTTCGATCGCCGCAATCGTCGATTGCAGGCAGGCGCCGGGAGCGGCGGTGCTGGCAGAGGCGCGTTCGCTCGGCATCGATGTTCTCACAGGCCAGTCGGTCGTCAACACGGCAGGGCGGCTGCGCATCTCATCGATGACGGTGGCGCGCAACGGCGGCGGTTCGGCGCGCAAGATCGCGGTCGATGCGCTTCTGGTTTCGGCCGGCTGGACGCCATCCGTGCACCTGTTCTCGCAGTCGCGCGGCAAGGTGGCCTTCGAAGCGGAAAGTCAGCGCTTCCTGCCCGGCACCTATGCGCAGGATTGCCTGTCGGTCGGCGCCTGCAACGGCACCGACGACTTGCAGCGGACGGTCGAGGAATCGCTTGCTGCCGGCGAACTGATGGCGCAGGCCGCCGGCAAGAGCGGCGGCGGGAAAATCACGATCTCGGCCGAGCAGCCCTATGACTGGACGGGCGGGATGATCGGCGCCGCCGAAGGCGCTGGGCCGAAGACGAACGCCAAGGCCTTCATCGATTTCCAGCACGATGTCTGCGCCAAGGATATCCGCCTTGCCGTGCGCGAAGGCATGCACTCGATCGAGCATATCAAGCGGTTCACGACCAATGGCATGGCCTCGGACCAGGGCAAGCTTTCCAACATGCATGGCCTGGCGATTGCTG
This sequence comes from Rhizobium sp. N621, assembly GCF_001664325.1. NCBI lineage: Bacteria > Pseudomonadati > Pseudomonadota > Alphaproteobacteria > Hyphomicrobiales > Rhizobiaceae > Rhizobium > Rhizobium sp. N621. The sequence continues at coordinate 3,861,606 of NZ_CP013495.1, read as the reverse complement.
CGGAAATGCTCGGCAAGGAAATCCCGCGGGTCGGTCTCACCACCTTCCGCGCGCCCTACACGCCGGTGACCTATGGTACGCTGATCGGCCATTCGCGCGGAAAGCTGTTCGATCCGACGCGCAAGACGCCGCTGCACAGCTGGGAAGAAGCCCATGGCGCTGTTTTCGAAGATGTCGGCAACTGGAAGCGCGCCTGGTTCTATCCGCGATCGGGCGAGACCATGCATCAGGCGGTTGCGCGCGAGTGCCGGACGGCCCGCGAGTCGGCAGGCATCTTCGACGCCTCGACGCTCGGCAAGATCGAGGTTGTAGGCCCGGATGCGGCGAAATTCCTCAATCTTATCTACACCAATGCCTGGGACACGCTGAAGCCCGGCAAGGCGCGCTACGGCATCATGACGCGTGAGGACGGCTTCGTTTATGACGACGGCGTCGTCGGCCGCCTGGCGGAGGACCGTTTCCATGTGACGACGACGACAGGCGGAGCACCGCGTGTTCTCCATCACATGGAAGATTACCTGCAGACGGAATTCCCGGATCTGAAGGTGTGGCTGACCTCGGTGACCGAACAATGGGCTGTCATCGCCGTACAGGGGCCGAAGGCGCGCGCGATCGTCGAGCCTCTCGTCGAAGGGGTCGATCTTTCGAACGAGGCCTTCCCGCATATGAGCGTTGCCGAGTGCACGGTCTGCGGCGTACCGGCGCGGCTCTTCCGCGTTTCCTTCACCGGTGAAATCGGTTTCGAAATCAACGTGCCGGCCGATTACGGCCAGTCGGTGCTCGAGGCGGTCTGGGCCAATGCCGAACCGCTCGGCGCCTGCGTCTACGGTACGGAGACGATGCACGTTCTTCGCGCCGAGAAGGGCTATATCATCGTCGGCCAGGATACCGACGGGACCGTGACCCCCGATGACGCGGGCGTCGCCTGGGCCGTTTCGAAGAAGAAGAAGGACTTCGTCGGCATTCGCGGGCTGCAGCGGCCGGACCTCGTCAAGGAGGGGCGCAAGCAGCTCGTCGGCCTCGTCACCAAGGATCCGAAGCTGGTGCTCGAAGAAGGCGCGCAGGTGGTCGCGAGCCCGAACGAGCCGAAGCCGATGACGATGCTCGGCCACGTCACATCGGCCTATTGGTCGGAAAATTGCGGCAGGTCGATCGCCTTCGCGCTGGTCGCCGGCGGCCGGGCGCGAATGGGCGAGACGCTTTATGTGCCGATGCCGGACCGGACGATCGCCGTCGAAGTGACGGATCTGGTGTTCTTTGACAAGGAAGGAGGCCGCATCCATGGCTGATGTCGCAATTCGCAAGCCGGCGCTGGCCGGCCGTCTCGGCGGCTCCGCCACAGTGCGCCTGGCCGTCGCACCGCCCGCAAGCCGAGTGGCGCTGCGCGCGCCGGCAGGGTCGCTCAAAGCACTTTCTTTGGCTCTCGGCCTGTCTGTGCCGACCGCTCCGAAAACGTCCGGTCGCGCCGGTGCGCGCTCGGCGCTCTGGATCGGGCCGGACGAGTGGTTGTTGATCGACGAAGCGGGCGGCGATCTGATGGCGGCATGTTCCAGCTCCGGCGCGCTGCATTCCGCGACAGACGTCTCCCACCGCAACGTGGCGGTCATCGTTTCCGGGCCGGGTGCGGAGGCCACGCTTGCGGCCGGCTGCCCGCAGGATCTGTCGCTGTCGTCCTTTCCGGTCGGCGCCGCCTCGCGCACGGTCTTCGGCAAGGCGGAGATCATACTTTTCCGCACGGAAGAAGACACGTTCCGGGTTGAGTGCTGGCGGTCGTTTTCCGATTACGTCTTCGGCCTCTTGGCCGAGGCGGCGGAAGATGCCGGGCATTGAGACCGGGCTGATCGCGACTGCATAAGTACATGTTCAGGGGATAGGCGAATGCTGCACCATGCCTCCCTCGGTGTTTCCGATATCGAACGGTCGGCGGCATTTTACGATGCCGCCCTTGCCGCGCTCGGTTATGTCAGGGTCTGGGACGATATCAGGCCGGGAGAAGCAGACCAGGCAATCGGCTACGGCCTTCCGGGCGGCGGGGACAAGTTGGCGATCAAGCATCGGCCTGATGGCCAGCGTCCGCCGGGTTCGGGTTTTCATCTGGCCTTTGCCGCACCAAGTCGCCAAGCGGTTGACGGGTTTCATGCGGCGGCAATCGCGCATGGCGGCCGTGACAACGGCGCTCCAGGTCTGAGGCCCCACTATGGCGAGCATTATTATGCTGCCTTCGTAATCGATCCGGACGGACATGCTCTCGAAGCGGTGATCAATTCACCGGAATAGCAAGAGCCGCGATTGCCTATCCGTCTTCCGGGCGGTCCTTCGGATCAAACTGGATGATGGTGATCCATTTTGCCGTCAGCGCCGGCTTCTTCTCGTTTTCGATTTCGATCGCCACGTCATAGGTGGTCATCAGCATGCCGCCGCCGCGGAAGCGGGCGTCGCAGAGCAGGAAGCGGCCGCGCACGCGGGCGCCGCTCTTGACCGGCGTCATGAAGCGGACGCGGTCGAAGCCGTAGTTGATGCCCATGGTCTGCTCGCGTACTTTCGGCAGACAATTGTAATTCATCGCCGACAGCAGGGACAGCGTCAGGAAACCATGGGCGATGGTGCCGCCGAAGGGGCTTTCGGCTGCCGCGCGCTGGGGATCGACATGAATGAACTGATGGTCGTCGGTCGCCCCCGCAAAGGCGTCGATCATTGTCTGGTCGACGGTGATCCAATCCGAAAGACCCGTTTCCATGCCGATCAATCCCCGCACGTCGGAGAGTGAAATTTCCGTGACCATGAATTCCTCGTGAGAAAAGCCGCCGGGCAAAGCCTTATCGTGCATTTATGACGATTGCGACAAGGATTTGCGTGAGTGGGGGAAGGCGGTCATTTTTCTACGAAAAAGGCGACCGAGCGTGGCTCGACGGTCACGCGGGCGTCGGCCTTCTTCGCTCCCTCCGGCGTTAGCTGGCGCCAGCCCGGCTCGTTTTCCGACGGAAGCGTAAAGAGCTGGCGACTCTCCGAGCGATTGAAAAGCACGGCAAGCCGGGTTTTTCTGCCGCGCGAGGAGCGGTCGCCGGTGGCGAGCAGCATGCCGAGGGTCGAGAGCGATGGCGTCTCCCATTCGGCAACGGTCATGGGTTCGCCGGAGAGCGAGATCCATTCGACATCGCCATTGCCGGAGAGGAAGTCGGTTTCGGAAAAAATCGTAAAGCGGCGGCGCAGCCCCGCGACGAACGCGGTATGGGCGATAAGATCCTCGTTCAGCGCCTTCCAATCCAGCCAGGTGATCTCATTGTCCTGGCAATAGGCGTTGTTGTTGCCGTGCTGGCTGCGGCCGCCCTCGTCACCCGCCGTCAGCATGACGCTGCCACGGGTGGCAAAGAGCGTTGATATCAGCGCCATCACGTCATTGATCCGGCGCTTGCGAATGGTGGGATAGAGGGTCTCGCCTTCGACGCCATTGTTCCAGGAATGGTTCTCGTTGTGGCCGTCCCGGTTGTGCTCGCCATTGGCGTCATTGTGCTTGTCGGCATAGGAGACGAGGTCGATCAGCGTGAAGCCGTCATGGGCGGCGAGGAAATTGACGCTGCGCGTCCCTTTGCCGTCATTGCGGGAGAAGATGTCGGAGGAACCGGCAAGCGCCGTTGCGAGCGAGCCGGTCTTCCATTGGTCGCCACGCCAGTAACAGCGCAGATGGTCGCGAACCCTGTCGTTCCATTCAAGAAAGGGGCTGGGGAAATTGCCGAGCTGGTAACCACCCGGGCCGATATCCCACGGTTCGGCGATCATGATGCGGTCGGCAAGCACGTTGTCCGCCAAGATCGCGGCGAGCGTTCCCCCATCGCGCTCGAAGCCGCTCGCGGTGCGGCCCAGCACCGGGGCGAGATCGAAGCGGAAACCGTCGACGCCGGCGTTGAGCACGAAATGGCGCAGGCTGTCGATGACGAGGCGCCTGACCTCGGGATGATCGCAGGCGATCGTGTTGCCGGTGCCGGTATCATTGATGAGTTCGCCGGGGCTGTTCGGGGCGTGGCGATAATAATGCAGGTTGTCGAGGCCGCGCAGCGACAGCGTCGCGCCATAACGATCGCTCTCGCCGGTATGGTTGAAGACGAGATCGAGGATGACGGCGATGCCTTCGGCATGGAGGGCGGCAACGGTCTTGCGCAGCTCGGCCATGCCGCCGGGGACAATTCGCGGATCGAGCGCCATCAAACCGACCGGGTTGTAGCCCCAGCCGTTGGTGAGACCGAGCGGCGGCAAGTGGCGCTCATCGATCCAGGCGGTGATCGGCATCAGTTCGACGGCATCGACCCCGATCCGCTTCAGATGCGCGATCACCGATGGATGGGCAAGGGCTGCGACGGTACCGCGCTCGGCCTCCGGCACATCGGGGTGAAGAATGGTGAAGGGCCGCACCGCCACTTCATAGATAAAACAGCCCGGTTTGAAGAGCGGCTTGCCGATTGCGGCTGGGGTATCGGTGGTGACGATCGCCTTCGGCATCAGATCCTGGCTGTCCTCGCCGTAGAGGCCGAGGCGGGGATCGTAGCGGAACGGCCGGTCGATTTCCCTGGCGTAGGGATCGATCAGCAGTTTGGACGGGTCGAACCAGAGGCCGTTGTCGGGCGCATAGATGCCGTCGGCGCGATAGCCGTAGCGGGCGCCCTGCCCGAGGCCGTCGACGAACAGGCGATGGGTATGGTTGCCATCGCGGGCCATCGGCAGGCGCGCGAATTCCCTGTTGCCGTCATTTTCGAAGAGGCAGAGTTCGATCTGCGCGGCATGATGCGACCACACGGCAAATTCGACGCCGGTCTCGAAGACGATCGCGCCCCGCGCCGAATTGCTGTCCCGCATGTCCCCCCCGGATCAGGTGATCACGGTTGGCTCATCGCGTCCCGTGCGCTCACGAATGCTGGCAATGCTTTCGGCGGCCGCGATTAGATCGGCAAGCGCTTCCTGCGTTTCGATGTTGTGACGAGTCGAATCCGGCTCGTAGCGCTCGATATAGACGCGCAAGGTTGCGCCAGACGTGCCGGTGCCCGACAGGCGGAAGACGACGCGGGAGCCGCCTTCGAAGAGCACGCGGATGCCCTGATGCTCGCTGACCGATTTGTCGATCGGATCATGATAGGCGAAATCATCGGCCTTCTCGACCTTCAAGCTGCCGAAGCTCTTGCCGGACAGGGTGGAGAGCTGGCTGCGGAGATTGTCCATCAGGTCGTTCGCCGCGCCGGTGTCCAGGCCTTCATAGTCGTGGCGCGAATAGTAGTTGCGGCCGTAGGTCTGCCAGTGCTGAGTGACAATGTCGGCGACGCTCTCGCCGCGCACGGCAAGGATGTTCAGCCACAGCAGCACGGCCCAGAGGCCATCCTTCTCACGGACATGATTGGAGCCGGTGCCGGAGCTTTCTTCACCGCAGATCGTCGCCATGCCGGCATCGAGCAGGTTGCCGAAGAACTTCCAGCCGGTCGGCGTCTCATACATGCCGATGCCGCGTTTTTCGGCAACGCGGTCGGCCGCGCCCGATGTCGGCATCGACCGGGCGATGCCGGCGAGGCCGCCGGAATAGCCGGGGGCGAGATTGGCGTTGGCGGCAAGGATCGCCAGACTATCGGAGGGGGTGACGAAGATGCCGCGGCCGATAATGAGGTTGCGGTCGCCGTCACCGTCGGACGCGGCGCCGAAATCGGGCGCGTCCTCTCCCATCATCTCATCGAAGAGTTCCTTGCAGTGAACCGGGTTCGGATCGGGATGATGACCGCCGAAATCCGGCAGCGGCATGAAGTTGCGAACCGAACCCAAGGGAGCGCCGAGGCGATTTTCGAAGATTTCCTTGGCGTAGGGGCCGGTGACGGCGCTCATGCCATCGAAAGCGATGCGGAAACCGAGGCTGATCAGATTGCGGATGGCGCCGAAATCGAACAGTTCTTCCATCAGCGCGGCATAGTCCTCGACCGGGTCGATAACCGAGAGGATCATGCCGCCGGGAAGCTCGTCCTTGCCTATGCGGTCGAGATTGACGTCGGCGAAATCGGCGATCTTGTAGCTGTCGATCGTCTTGGAGCGCGCATAGATCGCGTCGGTGATCTTCTCCGGCGCCGGGCCGCCATTGTTGATGTTGTATTTGATGCCGAAGTCTTCGGTCGGCCCGCCGGGATTGTGGCTGGCCGACAGAATGATGCCGCCGAAGGCCTTGTACTTGCGGATGATGTGGGACGCGGCCGGCGTCGACAGAATGCCGCCCTTGCCGACCATGACCTTGCCGAAGCCGTTGGCGGCGGCCATCTTGATCGCCTTCTGGATGACTTCGCGATTGTAGTAACGTCCGTCGCCGCCGATGACGAGGCACTTGCCCTGATAGCCTTCCAGCGAATCGAAGATCGACTGGATGAAATTCTCCGCATAGTTCGGCTGCTGGAAGACCGGAACCTTCTTACGCAGACCCGACGTGCCGGGTTTCTGGTCCAGATAGGGCGTGGTGGGTACGGACTTGATCATTTTAGGTCACATGCCTTTCGAGACGAGGCTTGAATAGAGGGCAGCGTAGCGTTCGGCGCTCTTCTCCCAGGAGACATCCGATTTCATGCCTTGCTTTTGCAATTGGGTCCAGAGTTTTCGGTCCGCGTAAAAATGCATCGCACGGCGGATTGCCTGTAGCATGCCCGTTTCGGTCACGGGTGAGAATTGTATGCCGGTTGCCACTTTCGCCGCAAGTGCGGCGTGATTGGCGTCGATGACGGTGTCGTTCAATCCGCCGGTGCGTGCGACGATCGGCACGCAGCCATAACGTAGCCCGTAAAGTTGGGTGAGGCCGCAGGGTTCGAAGCGCGACGGGATGATGATGGCGTCGCAGCCGGCCTGCATCAGGTGCGACATCGGTTCGTTATAGCCGATCGAGACGCCGATGCGGCCGGGATGGCGGCTGGCGGAGGCAAGCAGCGCACCTTCGAGCGCTGCTTCGCCGGAGCCGAGCACGACGAGTTTGCCGCCCATGGCGACGATCTGGTCGGCGACGTTGGCGACGATATCCATGCCCTTCTGCCAGGTAAGGCGGCTGATGACGCAGAAGATCGGCGCATCGTCATTGTCGAGATGGAAGAACTCGGCGATCGAGCGGCGGTTTTCCTCACGGTTCTTCAGCGTTGTCGGGCCATAATGGGTGTGGACGACGGGATCGGTCGCCGGGTTCCAGACATCGGTGTCGATGCCGTTGACGATTCCATGCAAATCGTCGATGCGGGTGGCGATGACGCCTTCGAGCCCCATGCCGAATTCCGGCGTCAGGATTTCGTCGGCATAGGTCGGGCTGACGGTCGTGACCGCATGAGCGGTCTGCAGGCCGCCCTTGAGGAAGCCGACCGTGCCGTAATATTCGATGCCGTCGACGGCGAAGGCATGGTCGGGCAGGCGCAGACCCGGAAAGATGTCGGAACCGAACTGGCCCTGGAAAGCGATGTTGTGAATGGTCAGCACGCTCGGCAGTTCCGGCGTCGGATAATAGCGCATATAGACCGAGGTCAGCGCCGCCTGCCAGTCGTGGGTGTGGACGAGATCCGGCCGCCAGCCGGGCAGCAGACCGGCGGCGATCTCGGAAGCGGCGAGCGACAGGGCGGCGAAACGGCGCCAATTGTCGGGATAATCCTTGCCGAGCGGATCAAGATAAGGACCGCCCGGCCGGTCGTAATAAGCGGGCGCGTCGAGGACGAGCAGATCGAGGCCCTCGTGTTCAACCTCGAGCACGGTCGCCCGCTCACCGAGCAGGTCCGGGAATTCAAGCCTGACGACTGGGTCGCGAATGACCTTCATGACGGCGGGATAGCCGGGCAGGAGGGTCTTGGTCTCGACCTCGAAGTCTTTCAGAGTAATGGGCAGGGCGCCGGACACATCGGCCAGGCCCCCTGTCTTGATCAAGGGGAAGACTTCGGACGAAACCGAAAGAACTTTCATAAGTCAAATATCCAGCTTGTCGATCATCGGCTGAGTGATCAGGCAGATGCCGCTTTCCGTCCGTCGGAAGCGCTTGGTGTCGAGCTCGGGATCCTCGCCGACCACAAGACCCTCCGGAATGACGACGCCATGGTCGATCACCACGTTCTTGAGCTGGGCGCGCCGTCCGATCTTCACATTCGGCAGGATGACCGCTCCCTCCAGCTTGGAAAAAGAATTGGCCCTGACGCCGGTGAAGAGCAGGCTCTTGTTGAGGCTGGCGCCTGAGATGATGCAGTCGCCCGAGACGACGGAGGACGTGGCCGATCCGCGGCGGTCGTCGTCGTCATGGACGAACTTCGCCGGCGGGGTGATCTCGGCATAGGTCCAGATCGGCCAGGACTTATCGTAGATATCGAGTTCCGGGACGATGGCCGTCAGGTCGATATTGGCCTGCCAGTACGCGTCGATCGTGCCGACGTCGCGCCAGTAGGGCTCGTGCTCGAAATCGGAACGGACGCAGGACTTGGCGAAACGGTGGGCGACCGCCTTCCCGTTTTTGACGATATAGGGGATGATATCCTTGCCGAAATCGCGGCTCGAGGTCGGGTCGGCGGCGTCGCGGCGCAGCGCATCGAGCAGGAACTTGGTGTGGAAGACGTAGATGCCCATCGAGGCGAGCGCGAAATCCGGCTTGTCGGGAATGCCGGGCGGATCGGCCGGCTTTTCGATGAAAGCGAAGATCTCATCCTTTTCGTTGACATGCATGACGCCGAAGCCGGTTGCTTCCATGCGCGGCACTTCCAGGCAGCCGATCGTCACGTCCGCGCCGGAATCGACATGCTGCTGGAGCATGTATTCATAGTCCATCTTGTAAACATGGTCGCCGGCGAGAATGACCATGTACTCGACGCCGTAATCCTCGATAATATCGATGTTCTGATAAACGGCGTCGGCAGTGCCTTCATACCACTGCGTTTCGGAAACGCGCTGCGAGGCAGGCAGGATGTCGAAACTTTCGTTTCTTTCCGGGCGGAAGAAGTTCCAGCCGCGTTGCATGTGACGGATCAGCGAATGCGCCTTGTACTGCGTCGCAACGCCGATGCGGCGAATGCCTGAATTCAGCGCGTTCGACAGGGCGAAATCGATGATGCGGGCCTTGCCGCCGAAATAAACAGCGGGCTTGGCGCGTCGGTCGGTGAGTTCCTTGAGACGGCTCCCCCTGCCGCCCGCCAGAACATAGGCCATTGCATCGCGGGCAAGTGGCTGAATACGCTTCTCTACCATTTTCTCCTCCCACCAGTCTTAATTTTCAGGTTCAAGCATGATTGTCGCCAAGGGCGGCAGCGTGATCGAGCAGGTGATATTGCCGCCGGCATCGACGGCCTGCACGCGCCCGCCATTGCCCTTGCCGCTGCCGCCATAGATGTCGGCATCGGTATTCAGAATCTCGCGCCAGCGGCCTGCGGAAGGCAGGCGTAACAAGTAGTTCTCGCGGTAGACGGGCGTAAAGTTGGTGATGACGACGATCGGCTTCTGGCCCGGCGCCTTGCGCTGCCAGGCGAAGACGGAATTCTCGCCGTCGTCGGCAATCAGCCATTCGAAGCCTTCGCCCTCGCAGTCACGCTCATGCAGGGCGGGTTTGCTGCGATAGGTGAAGTTGAGGTCGCGCACCAGGCGCCGCATGCCCTCGTGCATACGGTATTGCAGCAGGTTCCAGTCGAGCGACCGATCCTCGCTCCATTCGCTCCACTGGGCGAATTCCTGGCCCATGAACAACAGCTTCTTGCCGGGATAGCCCCACATATAAGCGTAATAGGCGCGCAGATTGGCGAACTTCTGCCAGTCGTCGCCCGGCATCTTGGCGATCAGCGAGCCCTTTCCGTGGACGACCTCGTCGTGCGACAGCGGCAGGACGAAATTTTCCGAATAGGCGTAGAGGAGACCGAAGGTGAGCTCATTATGGTGGTGCTTGCGGTGCACCGGGTCGCGCTTCATGTAGCTCAGCGTGTCGTGCATGAAGCCCATGTTCCATTTGAAGCCGAAGCCGAGGCCGCCTTCATGCACGGGTTGCGAGACTTTCGGCCAGGAGGTCGATTCCTCGGCAATGGTCATGACGTTGGAATGCTGGCCGTAGATGCGGATGTTGAGGTCCTGCAGAAAGCGGACGGCTTCGAGATTCTCGTTGCCGCCATATTCGTTCGGGATCCATTCGCCATGCTTGCGGGAATAATCGAGATAGAGCATCGAGGCGACGGCATCGACGCGCAGGCCGTCAAGATGGAACTTCTCGGCCCAATAGAGGGCGTTGTTGACCAGATAGGAAACCACTTCAGTGCGGCCGAAATTATAGATTGCCGTGTTCCAGTCCGGATGGAAGCCCTTGCGCGGGTCTTCGTGCTCGTAGAGCGCCGTGCCGTCAAACCAGCCGAGGCCGTGTTCGTCGGTCGGGAAATGTGCCGGCACCCAGTCGAGAATGACGCCAATACCGACCTTGTGGCAGCCGTTGACGAAACGGGCGAAGCCTTCCGGCTCGCCGAAGCGGGCGGTCGGCGCGTAAAGGCCGGTCGTCTGATAGCCCCAGGAAGGGTCGTAGGGATGCTCTGTGATCGGCAGGAATTCGATATGAGTGAAACCCATGTCGACGCAGTAGGGGATGAGACTGGAGGCGAGCTCGTCCCAGGACAGCATGGTGCCGTCCTGCCGGCGCTGCCAGGAGCCGGCATGCACCTCATAGATCGAGATCGGCTGACGGCGCTTGTCAGTTTCGCGCCAGTGCTTCAGATGGGCCTCGTCCTCCCAGACCTGCTCCAGTTCGGCAGCGGCGATCGAGGCGGTCTTGGGTCTGAGCTCGCTGCGGCGGGCGAAGGGATCGGCCTTCAGCGGCAGCAACACGCCGTCGTGGCCGCGAATCTCGAACTTGTAGGCGACGCCGAGCGGCACATCGGGAGCGAAGATTTCCCAGATGCCGCTGTCGGCGCGGAAGCGCATGACATGGCGGCGGCCGTCCCAGCCGTTGAAATCGCCAACCACGGAGACGCGCTGGGCGTTCGGCGCCCAGACCGCGAAGTGGATGCCCTGCGCGCCGTCATGCTTGATGAGATGGGCGCCCATCTTGTCGAACAGGCGCAGATGCGAACCTTCGCGGGCGAAATAGTCGTCCATCGGCCCGAGCACCGGCCCGAAGCTGTAAGGGTCGGTGACTGCCCATTCGGCGTCGCCGCGCCGGGCGCGGTAGCGCACCGGCTGCAGTTTGGCGAGTGAAACCGGCCCGGCGAAGAGGCCATCGGCGTGGAGTTGATTCAATTCGCCGACAATCCCGCCATCGAGGGTCATGGCGGTCACTTCCTCCGCGCCCGGGATGAAGCACCGGGCAACGAAAGCCTCGCCGGCCTGGTGCACACCTAGGACGGCAAAGGGATTGGAATGCGAGCCGGCAAGGATCGCCGTGATTTCATCTGCCGAAATTTCCCAGGAAAGCTTTACTTCAGGGACGGTTTTCGGCGTTTTCATCCGGCTCTCCAGATTTCGTCTGCATATTGCCTGATCGTGCGATCGGAGGAGAACCAGCCCATCCGTGCCGTATTGTTGATCGTCTTCGTGTACCAGGCGGACTGGTTGGTCCAGATCTGATCGACGTCGCGCTGGGCCTGGGCATAAGCGTCGAAATCGGCGGCGACCATGAACCAGTCATGCGAATAGATCCCGTCGATCAGCGCCGTGTAGCGATTGCGGTCGTCGGGCGAGAAGACGCCGGAGCCGATGGCTGAAAGCGCCTGGGAGAGTTCGCGGGACCCTTCGATAATGGCGCGTGGATTGTGGCCGTCGCTGCGGACTTTGGCGACCTCATCAGCTCTGAGGCCGAAGATGACGATGTTATCTTCGCCGACATTGTCGCGCATTTCGACATTGGCGCCGTCGAGCGTGCCGATCGTCAGCGCTCCATTGAGACCGAACTTCATGTTGCCGGTGCCGGATGCTTCCATGCCGGCGGTCGAGATCTGCTCGGAAAGGTCGGCCGCCGGAACCATGACTTCGGCGAGCGAGACATTGTAGTTGGGCACGAAGACGACCTTCAGCAGCCCGCGCACCGCCGGATCGTTGTTGATCGTGCGGGCGACGTCATTGATCAGCTTGATGATCAGCTTGGCATTGTAATAGCTCGGCGCCGCCTTGCCGGCGAAGAGTTTCACGCGCGGCACCCAGTCCAGCTCCGGATGCGAGCGGATCTGGTCGTAGAGGGCGACGGCTTCGATGATGTTCAGAAGCTGGCGCTTGTATTCGTGGATGCGCTTGATCTGGATGTCGAACATCGCCGACGGGTCGAGCTTCACGCCCATGCGGCTGGCGACGAGATTGGAAAGCGCTACCTTGTTGGCCCGCTTCACCGCCGCGAACTTCTGCTGGAAGGTCGGATCGGAAGCATGTGCCTCGAGCGGGCGAAGCTTTTCGGCATCATCGAGGAACGCATCGCCGATCGCCTCGCGGATCAGACCGGTGAGGCCGGGATTGCACTGCTGCAGCCAGCGGCGCGGCGTGATGCCGTTGGTCTTGTTGTTGATGCGGTCGGGATAGAGCTTGTGCAGGTCGGCAAAGACCGTGACCTTCATCAGGTCGGTGTGCAGCGCCGAGACGCCGTTGATCGAGTGCGAACCGATGAAGGCGAGATTGCCCATGCGCACGCGGCGGTCGCCGCTTTCCTCGATCAGCGAGATCGAGCGGATTTCGCTGTCGGAGAAGTTCTTACCCTTGCGGGCTTCGAGCAGGATCTTGGCATTGATCGCGTAGACGATCTGCATGTGGCGCGGCAGCAGGCGCTCGAACAGCGGAACCGGCCAGCTTTCCAATGCTTCCGGCAGAAGCGTGTGGTTGGTGTAGGAAAAGGTGCGGCGGGTGATATCCCAGGCTTGGTCGAAATCCATGCCGTGCACGTCGCAGAGCAGACGCACCAGTTCAGCGACCGAGACGGCCGGATGGGTGTCGTTCAGCTGAATGGCCACCTTGTCCGGCAGCGAGGTAAAGTCGTCATATTGCTGCAGGTGGCGGCGCAGAATGTCCTGCAGCGAGGCCGACGAGAAGAAGAATTCCTGGCGTAGCCGCAATTCCTGACCGGCAGGGGTTGCATCGGCAGGATAGAGGACGCGGGTCAGGCTTTCGGCCTTGTTGCTTTCGCGCAGCGCGCCGATGTGGTCGCCGGCGTTGAAGGCATCGAGCAGGATCGGATCGATCGGCTGCGCCGACCAGAGGCGCAGCGTGTTGACGCGTTTTCCCCGCCAGCCGACCACCGGCGTGTCGAAGGCGGCAGCGATGACGCGCTCGGCCGGCTTCCAGACGTAGCGCGGCTGGTCGTCATGGGTGGTGATGAATTCGACGGCGCCGCCGAAACCGATTTCATAGGCGCTCTCGCGGCGCTCGAATTCCCAAGGGTTGCCGTGGGCGAGCCAATTTTCCGGCAGTTCCACCTGCCAGCCGTCGGCCATCTGCTGACGGAAGAGGCCGTGGACGTAGCGGATGCCATAGCCATAGGCCGGAACATCGACCGTCGCCATGCTTTCCATGAAACAGGCGGCGAGACGCCCGAGACCGCCATTGCCGAGCGCGGCGTCCGGCTCCAGGCCGGCGATGACGTTGACGTCGACGCCGAGGGAGCTAAGAGCATCGCGCACCTCTTCCATCAGGCCGAGGTTCGAGACGGCATCGCGCATCAGGCGGCCGATCAGGAACTCGAGAGATAGATAATAGACGCGCTTGGCTCCGGTCGCATAGACCTCACGGGTGGAGGCCATCCACTTGTCGATGATGCGGTCGCGCACCACCAGGATCGTCGCCGTCAGCCAGTCATGCGGCTTTGCCACCTTGGCGTCCTTGCCGATGCGGTAGGTCAGGCGTTCGATGATTTCTTCAGCGAGAATTTCCGGCCTTGAGCTGCGGGGAGCGGGAGAGGGGATAACCGGCTTGGAAACGGTATTCATGGTCAGATCTCGCCAATTTTAATTTGGTATCAGGGTGTTATGCCCGATTTAATCGATTTGTCGCCTGCGCTTGCGACAGTTTATGCATCGTTAGGAAGCACTTGCAACAAAGGATTTGGACAAACGAAAAATTTGCGAAACCTTCATATTCACATTGACCGGGAGGATTGATTTCAATCGCCTTTCCCGATCTGAAGGCCGGCAGCAACAGCGAAAAGCCGCGCCGGTTTGTTCCGGCGCGGCTTTTCCTTTGCCCTTTGTCGCGGCTGTAGCTCAGTTCGTCAGACGTGTCAGCTGAGCGGAGGCCTTCGCACCGATCGCCTGAAAGGCGGCAAGGAGGTCTTCCATTTTTTCAGCCTGGAAATAATGGGAGTCGTCGGAGGCGCAATAATGCAGCAGCGCCTGCCCGCCTGCGGGTGCCATAAAGGCAATCGTATAGATTTCGATGCCTTTCGCTTTCGCGTCGTCGCATGTCTTCTTCGTTGCAGTGTCGTAGGAACGGCCGCCGCTGCTATCATTGTTGTTGTCGCCGTCCGTCATGAAGACGATGTACTTCTTGGGCACTTGCCCGGTTTTTTGCTGATGGGCGGCGTTTTCGACGTCATTCCCGGCAGCGTTCTTAGCTGTCAGAGACAAATAGGCCGTGTTCATTGCGCCGCTGGAGTTCGTGCCGCCTCCTGACTGAAGCGCGTTGACGTAGTTTGAGGCAGCGGCGGTCCCCCAGGCGAGACTGCTGGCGGGGTATTCAACGATATCGTAGGATACCGCGCCTGTGCGTACATATTCGGCATTGGGATCCGCGCTATTGAGCTGACCGAAGAGATTGCCGGCGGCGAGCTTCAGCGCTTCTATCTTTGTGTAGTAACGCGTACGCGTGCCGGTGCAGGTGTCGTAGACTGTCCTGCCGCCATTGTTCAGATGAGGATTGCACTTGTAGGTGAAGGATTCCGTCGTGACAGTGGTGGTCGGATCTCCCATCGACCCCGATTTGTCGAGGGCGAGGAACATGGAGATCGAGCCTTGGGTCTCTGAATGACCACCGACCGTCGTGCCGGTGGTCGAGAGATGCTGCGTGCTGAAGCCGACTGCCTGCATGAGCGGATTGACCGTGAGGTCGTAACTCGGCGAAACCGTTACTTGGTAGGATGTCGATTTGCCCGATGTCGTTGTTTGGACATTGACGCTCGTCGTGCTCTTGATGTCGGTACCGCTCTGCAGATAATTCGCCATCTGCCCGGCGACGAAATTCCGGGCGAAGGCTTCGGCCTCAGAGGTTTGGATCGTGCCATTCGCCAGTGCGGTGGCGGTCGCAAGCGCCGCCGAATCGGCTGCTTCCTGCAATTGCTGTTTCGAGAGCAGCATATCACCGACCTGGATCGCCATGCCGGCAGCGCCGAGAAGAACCGGCGCCAAAATCGCCGTCATGATACCGAAATTACCGCCTCGATCGCTGAACATGCGACGCAGGCAGGGACGCAAAAACGAGGTGCTCATCATGTTCACCCAACTGGAAACCCTGTGAGGTGATTTACGCACGCTGCCTCTTTACGCAGTCCTTACTGCGTCAATAGAATTTTAACGAATCGGCTAATTTTTCCAGTTTTGGGATTATTTCAGCGGGATGACATCGACCGCCTGAACGGCGCGCTGGCCGCCATAGCTTTTCAATACGCCGATGACGGGGACGACATCGGAATAGTCCCGTCCATAGGCGACGACGATATGGTCCATACCGGCGGGAATGTTGTTGGTCGGGTCGAGCTCGATCCAGCCGATCGTCTCGCCGCACCAGACCCGCACCCAGGCATGCATGGCGTCTGCCCCTTCCAGCCGTTCCTTGCCGGGGGGCGGAATGGTGCGCAGGAAACCGGAGACGTAGCCGGCCGGAATGCCGAGGCTTCTGAGCGCCAGGATCATGATGTGGGTGAAATCCTGGCAGACGCCGTGTTTCAGCCTGAACGCCTCGAGCGGGGTCGTGTCCACTGTCGTCGCGTCGGAATCGTAGGTGAAATCCTTATGGATGCGGGCGCAGAGCGCATGAGCGATCTGCATGGCTGTCAGCTGGGGCGTGACGCAGCTTCGTGCATAATCGCCAATCTCGCGCGCCTGCGTCAGGCGCGGGCTGTCGCCGAGAAAGTGATGCGGCGAATCCGGCGCCAGCGACCAGACGTCTGATATTTCTTCCGGCAGGTCGGCAAGCAGCGGAGAGAAATCGGCGGCGATCGGCTGGCTTTCGACCTGCACACGGGCCTGCATGCGAATGTCGAGCGTCTCGTGCGGCGTCCGCAGCATGAAAGAGGTGGCGGGATGTTGAAAGAAATCGACGAAATGCGACTGCTCGTCCGGTGTCGGCGAGACGGTGATCGAGCCGGCGACCAGGCGTTGGCGGTTGCTCAGCGACAGCGGCATCAGTCGCATGATATGGCGAGCGCCGGAGGCCGGCACGTCGTAGCTGTAACTCATGCGGAGCGAGAGATCGTAAAGCACGCCGTCACCCGAGATAGGTCTGGGCGAGCAGATCGGAAAGCTGCTCCAATTCGCGTTCGAGCCGCTGGTAGACCTCGACTCCCATGCCCTCCGGCGTCATCACCGCCAGGCCGGAATGAAGCCGCATCGCCTCCCGGTAGAAGGGCGACATCTGCCCATTGATCAGGGCGTTCGGCAATTGCTCGACCTCATGGTGGATCTCGTTCACCTGGAAGAGGACCGAGCGAGGATTGAGGGGATCGAGCGCCAACAGGTCGGTGACGGTCAGCCGCGCGGTATTGACGTTGTAGCGGCGACGGTGGGTCATGACGCTGTCGCCGATCTCGAGCAGCATGTCGAGCGCGCCGTCGGGCGCTTCCGGGCCGGACATGTGGCCGAGCAGGCGCGTCATGTGCAGGCCACGCTCGATATAGCGGCCGAGCGAGAGGAAGCGCCAGCCCATGAAGCGGTACATGTTTTCGTGCACGAGGCCGGCAAAGCCCGCGAGCTTGCGCAGGAGGATCGTCATCGCATGGCTGGCGTCATCGCCGGCCGTGACGGTGGCGTGAAACCGCCGGGCGGTCTTGGCGAGATCGTTGAGGGCGAGCCAACCATCGGGCGAGAAGCGGTCGCGGATGTTGCTGGCCGAATAGACGGCGCTGTCGATGTTGCGCAGGAGCCTCTCGGGCACGGGCTCGGCCGTATCGATATCGACGGCCGCGAGATAGGCTGAGACATCGGCGAGCAGCGGCTGGCTCGGATCGGCAGCTTCGGCAAAACGCGCATGCCAGGCGCGCAGGATGCGCAACGCTCCTTCGGCGCGTTCGATGTAGCGGCCGAGCCAGAACAGATTGTCGGCCGCCCGGCTCGGCAGGCTGCCCGGCATGTTGCGGGTGAAGCTGCCTTCCGCCGGCAGCAGGGTGTGACGCTCGACCGGCTTGTCGCTGACGATCCAGACGTCGGCGGCCGCTCCGCCGGACTGCATGGCGATCGCCGAGACGTCGGCGCCGGACCCGATGCGGGCAAAACCGCCGGGCATGATCTGCCAGCCGTTTGCCGTGCGGGCGGCGAAGACACGCAGCGACATCGGCCGCGGCACGAGCTTGCCGTTCACCCAGGCGGGCGTCGTCGATAGCGTGACGACCTCCTGTCCCACAAGTTTCGGGCCGTCCGAGTTCAGCCAGTCGGCAATGGAGTCCTTGGCGGTCGCCCGCAGCGACGAGCCGAGGACAGATTCGCCGTTGTCATCGAAGAAGGGGGCGCGGGAATAGGCCGGGCCGATCACCATTTTCTCGATATTCTTGGCGACCTGCTCGCGCTCTTCCTTCTGGCCGCACCACCAGGTGGCGATCGACGGCAGTTTCAGATCCTGCCCGAGCAGATGCCGGCAGATGGTCGGCATGAAGGCCAGAAGCGCCCGGGTTTCGAGAATGCCGGTGCCGAGCGCATTGACGATGGTGACGCTTTCGGCGCGCAGCGCCTCCACCAGACCAGGCGTGCCGATATGCGAATTCTGGTTCAGCTCCAGCGGGTCGGCAAAGGCCGAATCGAGGCGGCGCCAGAGCACGCCGATCGGCTTCAGGCCAGCGACGGTGCGCACCATGACGCGGCCCTTGACGACGGCGAGATCCTCACCCTCGAGCAGCATGAAGCCGAGATAGCGGGCGATGTAGGCGTGTTCGTAATAGGTCTCGTTGGCGGGACCTGGCGTGAGGACGGCGATGCGGTCGTCGCCCGAATGTTTCATGTCCTGCAGCGCATCGCGGAAGGCGCCGAAGAAGGAGGCGAGGCGGTGGACGGGCGTTTCGGCGTAGATATCCGAGAAGGCTCGTGTCGTCGCGACGCGGTTTTCAAGCGCAAAGCCGGCGCCGGAGGGAGCCTGGGTGCGGTCTGCCAGCACCCACCAATTGCCGTCAGGCCCGCGGCCGATCTCGAAGGCGCAGAAGTGAAGATAGTGGCCGGATGCCGGCCGGATGCCGGCCAGCGGGCGCTGAAATTCGGGATTGGCGGCGATCAGCGCCGGCGGCAGGAATCCTTCCTCCACCAGCCGGTTCTCGCCGTAGATATCGGCAATGATCGCCTCCAGCAGGTCGGCGCGCTGGACGAGGCCTGCCGACAGCGCCTGCCATTCGCGCTCATCGATCAACACCGGGATATGCGAGATCGGCCAGGCGCGTTCGCCGGTACCCTTGCTGCCATAGGCACGGTAGAAGACGCCGGCGTCTCTGAGGTACCGGTCGGCGCGGGCGAAGCGCTCCGCGAGATCCTTTTCCGGCATTGCGCCGAGATGCGAGAGGAAACGCTGCCAGACGGGGCGGACCCCGCCTTTATTGTCCACCATTTCGTCGGCGGTGCCGGGAAGCGGCGCATAGCCGAAGGCCGCATCCTTGCCGATGCTGCTCTCCGCCTCTTCCCTGCGCTCCACTGCCGGTCTCTTACCCATCAAACCCCAACTTCAACCCTCGGCCTCTAGCCCCGGTCCTCAAATGCCGGCGGGCCGCCTCAGATCCAGCGTCAGCGGGAATTCCGGCGAACCCGTCTCGGCGCGCGGGATAAAACCGCCCGCCGTATGCCCCCACGGCTCGAAGCGGGCGAGCCGCCTTGCTTCCGCCTCGTTGCCGTTGACCGGGAAGGTGTCATAGGTCCGGCCGCCCGGATGGGCAACATGATAGATGCAGCCGCCAATCGAACGTTTCGACCATGTATCATAAATATCAAAAGTCAAAGGTGTGTTGACCGGCAACACCGGATGCAAGCCAGAGGCCGGTTGCCATGCCTTGTAGCGGACGCCGGCGACCGATACGCCCGACGTGCCGGTCGGCGTCAGCGGCAGGACGCGGCCGTTGCAGGTGACGGTGTAGCGCGCGGTATTGCTTGTTTCGAAGCGTAGCTGCAGGCGTTCGACGGACGAGTCGACATAGCGCACCGTGCCGCCGATCGCGCCTTGCTCACCCATGACGTGCCAGGGTTCCAGCGCCTGGCGCAGTTCCAGCTTCGATCCTTCATATTCGACCTCGCCGCAGAAGGGGAAGCGGAATTCGAGCTGGGCTTTGAACCATTCAGGGCTGAGATCGAAGCCGTTTTCGCGCAAGTCCGCCAGCACATCGAGGAAGTCGGCCCAGACATAATGCGGCAGCATGAAGCGGTCGTGCAGCGAGGTTCCCCAGCGTACAAACTTGCCGTCGGCCGGATTCATCCAGAAGCGGGCGATCAGCGCACGCACCAGCAATTGCTGGGCCAGCGACATGCGGGCATTCGGCGGCATCTCGAAACCCCGGAATTCCACGAGACCGAGGCGACCTGTCGGGCCATCGGGCGAGAAGAGCTTGTCGATGCAGATTTCGGCGCGGTGGGTATTGCCGGTCACGTCGATCAGCAGGTTGCGGAACAGGCGATCTACGAGCCAGGGCAGCGGCGGTTGGCCGCGGCCGGGCGCGGGGATCTGCGCCAGTGCGATTTCCAGCTCGTAGAGGCTGTCGTGACGGGCCTCATCGATGCGCGGCGCCTGGCTGGTTGGGCCGATGAACAGGCCGGAGAAGAGGTAGGACAGCGACGGATGGCGTTGCCAGTGCAGCACCAGGCTCTTCAGAAGGTCGGGGCGGCGCAGGAAAGGACTGTTGTTGGGGTTGCTGCCGCCGACGACGACATGGTTGCCGCCGCCGGTGCCGGTGTGGCGGCCGTCGATCATGAACTTGTCGGCGCCGAGACGGCTCTGGCGAGCCTCCTCGTAGATGGCAGTGGTGATGTCGACCGTCTCTTTCCATGTCGAGGACGGATGAATGTTGACCTCGATGACGCCGGGATCCGGGGCGACGCGGATGACGTTGATGCGCTCGTCCTGCGGCGGCGGATAGCCTTCGATGTGAACGGCGAGGCCGAGGGCGGCTGCCGCTCGTTCGGTGGAGGCAATGAGATCGAGATAATCTTCGAGCGTTTCTGTGGGCGGCATGAAGACGCAGAGGCGGCCGTCGCGCGGCTCGACGGAAAGCGCGGTGCGGACGTGGCCGCCGATCTCGTTCAACGATTGGGGTGCCGCCGGCTGCTGGTCGGTGAAGGGCTGGAAGTGCGCGGCTTGCAGCGGACGCCCGCTATCCTCGCCGAAATCCGGCAGTTCCGGGCGCTGCACAAACGGATCCAGCGGGTTGATATAGGGATATTGCGAGGGCGGGATATAGGCGAGCGAGTTGAGCGGCAGACGATAGCCTACGGGACTGTCGCCCGGCACGAGGAAGATGCGGCCGCGCCGCGTCGACCACTTCTCGCTCGTCCATGTGCGGCCGCTGGCGCGCGCGTTCCAGGCCTGAACAGGCAGGACATAACCGGTCGCGCGGGTCAGTCCGCGATCGAAGACACGGGCGATACGGCTGCGCTCCTCGGCGTCCTTGAGCTTGGAATTCGCCGGATCGACATTCTCCGGCAGGTTCGCTTCCTTGGTGAGCCATTCGGCGGGATCCTCGAAGGCCGGCGCGACATATTCGGGGGAAACATCCAGCTCGCCGGCAATCGCCGTCAGCAGCCGGCCGGCATCATCCTCCGTGACCTCATAATTGCGGCCCTCGGTGGCGACGAGATTGTCATCGGACCAGATCGGCAAGCCATCCTTGCGCCAGTAGAGCGAGAAGGTCCAGCGTGGCAGGCTTTCGCCCGGATACCATTTGCCCTGGCCGTAATGCAGGAAACCGTTCGGGGCGAAGCGGGTGCGAAGCCGGCGGATGAGCGCGTCCGCCTTTTCGCGCTTGGTCGGGCCGACGGCCTCGGTGTTCCATTCGGCGGATTGAAAATCGTCGATCGAGACGAAGGTCGGCTCGCCGCCCATGGTGAGGCGCACATCCTCGGCTTCGAGGATGCGATCGACCTTCTCGCCGAGTTCGTTGAGTTCGTTCCAGCTGTCATCGGAGAAGGGCTTGGTGATGCGCGGATGCTCGGCAACGCGCGAGACCTTCATATCGAAGGCGAATTCGGTTTCGGCCTCGCCGAAATAACCGCCGGAAATCGGAGCGGCGTTGCGATAGTGCGGCGTTGCTGCAAGCGGGATATGGCTTTCGCCGGTTAGAAGGCCGGAGGTCGGATCGAGGCCAACCCAGCCGGCACCGGGCAGATAGACCTCGGCCCAGGCATGCAGGTCGGTGAAATCGACTTCGGTCCCGGAGGGGCCGTCGAGCGCCTTCAGGTCAGGCGTCAGCTGGATGAGGTAGCCGGAGACGAAGCGGGCGGCAAGGCCGAGGTGGCGCAGGATCTGGACGAGCAGCCAGCTGGTGTCGCGGCAGGAGCCTTTGGCGTTTTCCAGCGTCTCTTCCGGCGTCTGCACACCGGCTTCCATGCGGATGACATAGCCGATCTGCCGCTGCAGGCGGGCATTCAGGCCGACGACCATATCGATCGTCGGCTGGCCCGGCGACCAATCGAGCGTCGGCAGCAGCGCCTTGAGACGCGGGCCGGCCGGCTCCGGCGTCATGTAGATCGACAGATCCTCCCGGATGGTTTCAGGATAATCGAACGGCCACTTGGTCGCCTCCTCCTCGACGAAGAAATCGAAGGGATTATAGACCGTCATGTCGGCGACGAGGTCGACCTCGATCTTGAATTCCGTCACCGGGTCCGGGAAGACGAAGCGGGCGAGGTAATTGCCGTAAGGGTCCTGCTGCAGATTGACGAAGTGGTTGGAGGGGGTGACCTTCAACGAGTGGCTGAGCACCTGCGTCTTCGAATGCGAGGCCGGTTTCAACCGGATGATCTGTGGGCCGAGCCGGACCGGTTTGTGATAGGTATAATGCGTCAGGTGATAGATGCTGGCTTTGATCGACATATTTCTCTTTTTTATCCGGCGCGCATCATTGTGCGGCTTGCTGTTCCCGAAGCCAGTGTGTGCAATGCAGCGAAAGAAAGCAAGGGCGGAAGGCCGAGGACCCGGCGGCTTTTACGCCGCCTTGGCGAAGGTGACCCCCGCCTTCAGGCCCTTGCCGCCCGCGCCTGGCTCCAGCGTCAAGGCGGCGTTGAAAAGATTGGCGATTTCCTCGACGATCGGCAGGCCGAGGCCAGCGCCGGGCGCGCCGGAATCATTGCCGCGCGAAAAGCGCCTGCGGACTGCCTCCAGCTTCTCGTTAGGAATACCGGGACCATTGTCCTCGACTTCGAGGCGAACCGTGTCGGCGGCTGCGATGATGCGGACGGTGACCTCAGCCCCCTTGCCGGCATAGGCGATGGCGTTGCCGGCGAGGTTGCGCAGCATCTCCCCGATCAGCAGGGGCTCGGCGCGGATCATGGCCGGGCTTTCGCCCTCGAAGCCGAGATCGATGCCGGCGACGGCGGCCGCCGGGATCTGCTCGCCGGTGATTTCCTGGGCGATTGCCGCAAGGTCGATGGCGGAGGCGGTCAGCGCCTCCTTGGCCGTGGCGGCGTCGATCTTCGCCATTAGGAGAAGCTGGGCAAGGATGCGTTCGGCGTGCGCCACGGCCTGGTCTCCCTTCAGCGCTGCCGCCTGGGCTTCATCAAGCGTGCCGGCGCGGGCCGAAAGGGCGAGCTGGGTACGGATGATCGCCAGCGGCGTGCGTAGCTGATGGCTAGCATTGCCGGTGAAATTGCGCAGCGCATCGAGGGCCGACTGCAGGCGGACCATGAAAGAATTCACCGTATCGACCAGCGGCTCGACCTCGCTCGGCACGGTTTGTTCGATCGGATGCAGATCGTCAGGACTGCGTTCGCCGATGGCGTCGCCGAGCTTGTAGAGCGGGCGGAGCGCCACCGTGACCGATATCCAGACGATGACCGCCGCGCCCAAGATCATGAAGGCGAGACGCAGCGCCGAACGCACGAGAATCGCCTGCGTCAATTGCCGGCGGGCGATGGTGGTTTCGGCGACCGTCACGACGAAGGGCACGGAGCGGATGCCGGTCGAAGCCGAACGCTCGAGGGTGGCGATGCGGATCGGCTCGCCGCGAAAGCTGTCGTCGGCAAAGGCCGCGGCATTGCCGGGCGTCTTCTTCAGGACCGGCAGGGATTGATAGCCGGTGATGAATTGGCCGGGAGGACCGTCAACACGGTAGAAGACCCGGTCCTGCGCCGCCGAGGTCAGCATTTCAAGGGCGACATAGGGAATGTCGACCTGCAATGTCCCGTCTTCGGCGACGACGACGCGTTCGGCAATTGCCAGAGCAGAGCCGGCGAGCACGCGGTCGGAGACGATATTCGACGTCTGAACCGCCTCACGATAGGTATCGGCGAGTGCCACCGTGCCGATGACTGCGGTCGAGATGAGCAGCCAGAAGAGCAGCCGGCGCCTGAGGGAGTAGGCGACTTTCATGAGGCCTCGGGCAGCTTGTCGAGATAGTAGCCGATGCCGCGGGCAGTCTTGACCGTCAGGCCGTACGGCGAGAGGCGCTTTCTGAGCCGGCTGACATATTGCTCGATCGCGTTTGCGGAAATGTCGTCGTCAAAGGCCGTCAGCGACTGGATGATCGCCTCCTTGGCCACGACCTTGCCAGCCCGCATGAAGAGGATTTCGAGCAAGCCGAGTTCGCGGGCGGGAATATCAAGCGGGATGTCGCCCGATGAAAAGGTGCGGGAATTGAGGTCGAAAGAAATGCCGCCGAAACCGACGGTCGCCGAACGCAGCCCGGCCTGGCGGCGCAGCAGCACGCGTACGCGGGCCTCGAACTCGGCGATATCGAAGGGTTTGATCAGATAATCGTCGGCGCCGAGATCGAGACCCTTCACCCGTTCTTCCGGCGTGCCGCGCGCCGTCAGGATCAGGACGGCTGCCTGGTTCTGCCGGGCGCGCATGGCGCGCAGCACGTCGAGCCCGTCCATCTCGGGCAGGTTGAGGTCGAGAATGACAAGATCGAAATTTTCAGCCGCGATGACCGCATTGGCGGATGCGCCGTCATGGACGACGTCGACGGCATGGCCCGTGCCGCGCAGGATCGCCGACAGGCCGTCGGCCAGCGCGATATTGTCTTCTGTGAGCAGGATGCGCACGGATGTTCCCTCTGTTTTCAAAGGAGATTACAGAGGTGGCGGAGCGATGTCATAGCGATTTTCAAAATTCGGTGAATGGCCGAGAACGGGATTTCAGCTCCCGGTCCTCTCGATCCGCTCACGTTCCGTCATTGCGGTCGCCAACAATTTCCGGAAGCGAGGATCGTCGCGGATGTTGTCGAGGTCGGAATCATTGTTGAACCATTTGATGTGATAGACGGAGCTGTGCGGCAGCAGCTTCTCGAGCAGGTCGATTGCTCGGTCGGTATCGCCGAGGACGGAATAGACGCAGGCAAGATTATACTGGGCGACGATGTCGTCGGGATCGATGGCGATCGCGCGGGCGGCCCAGTCGCGTGCCCGCGTTGCATCGCCGAGATGGGCAAGCGCCAGCGCGCCGCGATGGGCCGGTCCGGAGTTTTCGGGATTGAGGTTCAGCGCACGTTCGGCGCGCAGCAGGCCGAGTCGCGCCCAGTTTTCCGTATCCACCGGACGGCCGAGCGAGCGGTAGGCCGACATCAGATGGATCGGCGAGACGTAGTCGTCAGGGCGGATTTCGGCGGCGCGGGTGAAATATTGAACGGATTCGGCAAAGTTGCCGCGCATGAAGAAGAACCGGGCGTAATGGAAATTCGCCTCGAAGAGGTTCGGGTCGAGCGTGAGGGCACGTTCGAAGGCGGCCGCCGCCCGATCATCGAGGCCGCTTTGATGCAGCGCCAAGCCATGCGAGGCATGAGCTTCGGGAAGATCGGGATCGAGCTGAAGCGCCCGGGCGCTCATTTCGAGGATGCGCCTCAGCGGCACATCGTCGGGCGCCCAGTCGCGGATCGCAGCGTCGCAATCGGCGATGCCTGCATAGGCCCGGGCATAATCAGGGTCGAGTTCCACCGCCTTGCAGAACATGCGCCTTGCGAGCTGCAGGTAGGATTTCGTCCAGCTGTGGGAGAGCTGGCGGCCCCTGAGATAATAGGTGTAGGCCTCGACATTGGCCGTCGGTTCGTTGGCGATCGCCTTCTTCTCCTCCGGCAGCAGGCGCACCTTCAGCTGGCTGACGATCGCCTGTGTGATTTCGTCCTGAATCGCAAAGATGTCGGTGAGATCGCGGTCGTAACGCTCGGCCCAGAGATGGTCGCCATTGGCAGTGTCGATCAGCTGGCCGGAGATGCGTACGCGCTTGTCGAAGATGCGCACGCTTCCTTCGAGCACATAACGCACTCCGAGTTCCTGGGCGAGGCGCTTCAACTTCACCGATATGCCCTTGTAGGTAAAGATGGTGTTGCGCGGCACGACGTGCAGGCTCGAGATCTTCGAGAGATCGGTGATGATATCTTCGGTGATGCCGTCGGAAAAATAATCCTGATCGGCGTCGCCGCTCATATTTGTGAAGGGCAGCACGGCAATGAAGCAGGTATTGCGGTTCTGTGCCACCAGTCGGGTCGATGAGGGCGGCGCCAAGGTGACGGTGTAGACGTGAACGGGCTGCCTGATATTCTTCAGCATGTGCTCGCCGATGAATTCGAAGCCGAGATTGAGGCGCGAGCCGACCTGGTCGCGCACGGAGGCCGACACGGCGATGCCGCCCGGTGCTGCGATACGCTCGAGCCTTGCGGCAAGATTGACGCCGTCACCGAATATGTCGCCGTTCTCGACGACGACATCGCCGAGATTGATGCCGATGCGGAATTCAACGCGCTCGTCCTTCGGCACGTTCTCGTTGCGGGCGGACATGCTGCGCTGTATTTCGGCGGCGCAGGCGACGGCATTCACCACGCTCTGGAATTCGGCAAGGATGCCATCGCCGGTGAGTTTGACGATCCGGCCCTTGTAGTCCGAAATACGAACGTCAACCAGCTCGCAGCGATGACGGTTCAGCGCCTGCAAGGTGCCTGACTCATCAATGCCCATCAATCGGCTGTAGCCGACGACATCCGCAGCGAGAATAGCGCTCAGTCGTCGTTCCATGACCCCTCCCATGGGTCTTCCCAGAATAGTTTAGCTTTTTTAGAGTTTTTTGTCGCGTATAGTCGTCTCCCGAAAAAGTAAATTCGGGCGGCTTCGACGTTTTGACGCGGCAGCGCACCCTATATCGTCCCCAATCTTCATCAATACTCAAAACGGGTGAAGGATGACGGGGAATCATAATCATTTATGGTCAAAGGGATGTCGGACCGACACGTTGGCTGCTGCGGTTCCGTCGCAATACTGGCGACGCTCGCTGCAGGTCCGATCACGCCCTTGCTCCTCTCTGTATGCTCAGGCATTGTTGCTGCATGAGGAGAATTTTCATCTTGCTGCTGGCGTTCTGGCCGGGTTGCGTGCTCGCCGACCAAGCCTTTTATCCGGCGAAGTCGGGCAATACAGCCGCACCGGTGCTGACGGTCTATTCTTCGCTCGACGAGCCCTTGGCACAGCCGATGATCCGGGGGTTCCAGGAGGCCAATCCTGATGTCGCGGTCAGATATGAGGATATGCTGACCGGTGAAATCTACGACCGGATCGTCAGGGAAACGGATGCCGGCGGCAAAACGGCGGATTTTGCCTTTTCCTCGGCGATGGACCTGCAGGTGAAGCTTTCCAACGACGGCTATGCGCAGATCAGCGACCTGCCGATGAGTGCTGCCTGGCCGAAATGGGCGAATTGGCGCAATACCGCCTATGCGCTGACCTTCGAACCGGCGGTGTTCGTCTATCACAAGCCGAGCTTCGCGCACGAGTCGGTGCCGAGCTCGCGGGCGGAACTCGTCGACTATCTGAAGCGTAAGGGCAATGCGGTCTATGGCCGGATCAGCACTTACGATATCGAGCGCTCCGGTGTCGGCTTTCTCTTCATGGCGCGCGACCAGGAGCAATTCGGCGACATCTGGTCGGTGATCGGCGCGATGGGCGCGGCCGGCGTCAAACTTTACTCGACGAGCTCTGCGATCCTCGAACGCGTGGCCGACGGGCGCTTCGTGCTCGGCTATAATATTCTCGGTTCCTACGCCGCTGACTGGGCTTCGCGGTACCCCGATGTCGGCATCGTGCTGCCGAAGGACTATACGGTGGTGATGTCGCGCATCGGGCTGGTGCCGCAGGCTGCGGCCGAGCCGGAACTCGGGCGCCGCTACCTTGCCTTTTTCATGTCGAAGGTGGGCCAGACAATCATGGCGCGCGAGCTGCAGATCCCGGCCGTCAGCCCAGAGGTGGCGGGGGAAAACACTGCCAATACGCTGCAGGAGCTGCTCGGCGCCCAACTTCGACCGGTGCCGGTCAGTCCCGGGCTGATGGTCTATCTCGACCAGGTAAAGCGTGCGCGGCTGATCGCGCACTGGAACGAGGTTCTGCGGGCGCAGTGAAGAAGGCCAGCTTTCGGCCGGTTCATGATCTCAAGATCTGTTACACCTCGGCGGGCTGCTGGCCCAATTACGGCAAAAAAGTGGCTTCTCCTTCTGGATATCTTGCCGATGTCAGCTAGATGACAGGTTGTTGTGGTGGCTTTGGCTACTTCTTCTCCGTGGAGGCGGAGAATTGAAGCCTTGGGAGGCATTCCGCTCGTCATTCAGGACAACTGCGTCCGCTGGCCGGCCACCCTCCCGATTCACTCGAGAATAATAGGCGGTTCGCTCAGCCGCCCACGGAGGACACATCGTGAAGCATACGTTCATCGCAACCATTCTCGCAGCCGCCATCGCGCTGCCGGCCTATGCGGCCGACTACACCATCATCGCGCCGGCCGCTCCCGGCGGCGGCTGGGACCAGACGGCCCGTTCGCTGCAGGCCGCGCTGCAGCAGGAGAAGATCGCCGGCAACGTGCAGGTCCAGAACGTTCCCGGCGCCGGCGGCACCATCGGCCTTGCGCAGTTCAGCAGCCAGGCTGCCGGCAATCCGAATTCACTGATCGTCGGCGGCTACGTCATGGTCGGCGCCATCCTCACCAACAAGTCGCCGGTGACGCTGAAGGACGTGACGCCGATCGCCCGTCTGACCGGCGAATATGAGGCCGTTGTCGTTCCCGCCTCGTCCGATATCAAGACGATGGCCGATCTGGTCGCGGCGCTGAAGAAGGATCCGGGTTCGGTTTCCTGGGGCGGCGGCTCGGCCGGCGGCACAGACCACATCACCGCAGGCCTGATCGCCAAGGCTTCCGGGGTCGACCCGACGAAGATCAACTACGTCGCCTTCTCCGGCGGCGGTGAAGCGCTGGCCGCCATTCTCGGCAACCAGGTCACAGCAGGCATTTCGAGCTACAGCGAGTTCGAATCGCAGGTAAAGGCAGGCATGCTCCGTCTCCTCGCCGTCTCCAGCGACAAGCGTATCGACGGCGTCGATGCCCCGACGCTGAAGGAAGCCGGCACCGACGTCAGCATCCAGAACTGGCGCATGGTCGCCGCAGCCCCCGGCCTGTCGGACGACGAGGTCGCCAAGATCACCGCCGATTTCGAGAAGCTGCACAGCTCCGCCACCTGGCAGGAGACCCTGAAGACCAAGGGCTGGGCCGACACCTATCTGTCCGGCGATGCCTTCAAGGCGCAGCTCGAAAAGGACGTCTCCGCCACCGAGGGCATTCTTAAAGAGATCGGACTTGTTCAATGAGCGAGGATAACACCTCCTCGGCAACCGAGCGCCGCCCTGATCGGGCGGCGTTCATCATTGCCGTTTTCCTCTTCGTCATCGCGGGTGTGATGGCCTGGGATGCAACGCATCTGAAAACGATCGCACAGTATGCCCGCATCGGTCCGGCAACCGTGCCGGAGGTGGTGGCGTTCGGGCTTTTCTGTCTTGGCGTCTGGACGGTCGCCGAAGCCTGGCGCGGCGAGTTTCCGGAACGCGATCGGCAGGAAGTGGCGCCGGTCATCTGGATCGTTGCCGGCCTTGTCGGACAGATGCTGCTTCTGCGCCTTGCCGGCTTCTCGATCGCCACCGGTGTGCTGTTTGCATTCACGGCACGCGGCTTCGGCAAACGCAAGCTCTGGATCTCGCTGCCGTTCGGCATCGTCTTCAGCTTCGTCGTCTGGGCGATCTTCTCGCAGCTGCTGCAGCTGACGCTGCCGGCCGGCCCGCTCGAACGCCTGTTCTTCTGACAGCGCGCGGGACGCGCTGTCAGCTCTTTTGATTTTTCGCGGCGACCGATTGCGAAGGCACGGACGGGAACGCCGCCTGGGACACCAAGATGAGCACATTCGAATTCCTATGGCAGGGGATCCTGGTTGCGATGCAGCCGATGAACCTGGTTTATGCGCTGGTCGGCGTGACACTCGGCACTGCCGTCGGCGTGCTGCCCGGCATTGGCCCTGCGCTCACCGTGGCGCTGCTGTTGCCGGCCACCTACAAGCTCGATCCGGGCGGCTCGCTGATCATGTTCGCCGGCATCTATTACGGCGGCATGTATGGCGGTTCGACGACGTCGATCCTGCTCAACACGCCGGGTGAAAGCGCCTCGATCGTCACCGCGCTCGAGGGCAACAAGATGGCGCGCGCCGGGCGCGGCGGACCGGCGCTGGCGACGGCGGCGATCGGCTCCTTCGTCGCCGGGCTCATAGCGACGCTCGGGCTCGCCTTCATCGCGCCCTATATCGTCAAGCTGGCGCTGGTCTTCGGGCCGCGTGAATATTTCGCGCTGATGGTGCTCGCCTTCGTTACCGTCTCCTCCGCCTTTGGGGATTCGGCGCTGCGAGGCCTGACCGCGCTGTTCATCGGTTTCGCGCTTGCCATGGTCGGCATCGACCAGCAGACGGGGCAGGCCAGGCTTTCCTTCGGCATCCCCGACCTGCTCGACGGCGTCGAGGTGACGACGCTTGCCGTGGCGATGTTCGCGATCGGCGAGACGCTCTATATCGCAGCGCAGGGCAACCGGGCCGCGGAGCAGGTAGAGGCGGTCAAGGGTTCGCTCTGGATGAACGCGCAGGACTGGTCACGCTCCTGGAAGCCCTGGCTTCGCGGCACGCTGATCGGCTTCCCGATCGGCGCGATGCCGGCCGGCGGCGCTGAAATCGGCACGTTCCTGTCCTACTCGACCGAAAAGCGGCTGGCGAAGAACCCGGAAGAGTTCGGCCATGGCGCGATCGAAGGCGTGGCCGGACCGGAGGCGGCGAACAATGCGTCCGCCGCCGGCACGCTGGTGCCCCTCCTGACCCTCGGCCTGCCGACGACGGCGACGGCGGCAATCATGCTCGCCGGCTTCCAGCAATACGGATTGCAGCCGGGGCCGCTCCTGTTTGCCACCAATCCGCAGCTCGTCTGGGGGCTGATCGCCAGCCTGCTCATCGCCAATGCGATGCTGCTCGTCCTGAACCTGCCGATGATCGGGCTCTGGGTGCGGCTGCTGACGATACCGAAGCCGTGGCTCTATGCCGGCATCCTGCTGTTTGCGACGCTCGGAACGATCGGCGCCAATCCTTCCGTGTTCGAGCTCGGCATGCTGCTCGCCTTCGGCCTGCTCGGCTATGTGATGCGGCTCTTCGGCTATCCGATCGCGCCTGCCGTCGTCGGCCTCATCCTCGGGCCGCTGGCCGAGCAGCAGCTGCGCCGCGCGCTGGCGATCAGCCAGGGCGACGTGACGACGCTGGTGATGTCGCCGATCGCGGCAGGCCTGCTCATCGTTGCGGCGGCCGCTTTCCTGATCCCGCTGATCCTGCGCATCCGCGGTCGGGGCCAGGTGCTGTCGCAACTGGCGGCAAACGAAGACTAGAAGAAAAAGACAACCTTACCCCTGCCTCAAGGCCGGCCTGGAAACATGCGCCGGCCTCTTCTTTTTGCATGGCTGCGGTGATTTTACGTGCATTGTCGATGCGACAGCGCACTGCCATCTATGAGTGGTCAATTATAGAGTAAGAGGAACAGGACAATGTCCGCCATCCGCAATTCAGTCCACGCCGGTTTCCTGGGCCGCGCATTTGCTGCGCTGAGCGCCGCCAACGCCGTCAGCGCTGCTGTCGAAGCCGGTCGCCGTCCGCGCGCCCGCGACCTCAAGGAGCTTGGCATCGATCCGGCTTCCTTCGGTCAGGTCATCCGCTAAGCCGTTCAAGCCATGCAGGAATGAAACAGCCCGCAACCGGATGGTCGCGGGCCTTATTTTTGTCCGAGTGACAGCCGCGACGCTGAGGCGCGTCGCGACCTTCAATTGTCTGCCACGTCAGGCATGTAGTTCTTCCCGCCGGTCGGCGTGATCTTCCCGCTCGCGCTTGTTGTGGCGGATCGACGACCAGAGCGACAGGCCGATCAGAGCCGCGCCCCCGAGACCGGTGATTACCTCGGGAATGTGCACCAGGGTCTGCGCATACATGATCACTGCGAGGATCAGGATGGCGTAGAAGGCGCCATGTTCGAGATAGCGGTATTCGGCAAGCGTTCCCTTCTCCACCAGCATGATCGTCATCGAGCGCACGTACATGGCGCCGATGCCGAGGCCGATCGCGATGACGAAGAGATTCTGCGTCAAGGCGAAGGCGCCGATGACGCCGTCGAAGGAGAAGCTGGCATCCAGCACCTCCAGATAGATGAAGGCGCCGAGACCGCCCTTGGCGGCAGCGCTCATCGTCTGCTGCGACGCATCGAGCAACTCGCCGACGACCTCGACCGCGAGAAAGGTCAGCAGGCCGTAGATGGCGCAATGGACGAAGACGCTGGCCTCCTCCTCGCCAATCAGCCAGGAGAAGACAAGCATCAGCGCCAGCACGAAGGCGATCTCGATGCCCCTGATGGTCGCCGAGCGCGCCATCACCTTCTCCAGGCCGCGAAGCCAATGGATCTTCTTCTCATGGTCGAAGAAATAGCTGAGGCCGACCATCATCAGGAAGGTGCCGCCGAAGGCTGCGATCGGCAGATGCGCATCATTCATGATGCGGGCATATTCCTCGGGTTCGCGGGCGGCCAGCACCAAGGCATCCCAGGGGCCGATGCGCGCGGCTATCGCGACGATCGCCAGAGGGAAGACGATGCGCATGCCGAAAACGGCAATGATGATGCCCCAGGTGAGGAATCGTTTTTGCCAGATCGGGGTCATCTCCTTCAGCTTGTTAGCGTTGACAATGGCGTTGTCGAAGGAGAGCGAGATCTCCAGCACCGCAAGCACGGCACAGATGAAGAAGACGGTCGCCATGCCGCCGATCGTGCCGGTTGTCTGCCAACCAAGCACAGCGCCGAGAACAAGGCCGATAGCCGTGACGATGAAGGCCCAGCGGAAATAGCCGAGCGAGGATTTGGTGGTCTGGGACTGATTCATGGCCGCACCTCGCAGCAAGGCTTGCTGGAGAGGGTAGAAATAGTGGAAAAACGCGGCACGCCACAACGGGCATGCTGACGAGGCATGGTGAGCTTTTTCATCGATGAAAAATCCGCCGGCTGAGTTGCAGGCGGTACCGACATCACGAGAGCGCCGTAAAAACTCTCGCCAGAGGGGCCCGGCACCAATGTTCCCCGTAGCCGATGTCTGGAAGGCTGCGGGATAGGCCTTAGGTAATCTACTTCCCAAACCAGTCAAGGCCAAACGCCCCACGTAAAACCGCATAATTTCGGGAACCATCTGCCCCCCCGCTCGTTAAACCCTGGTTGAGCTGAAAAGGATGCGGATGATGCACACTTCGACCCATATTCCCGATAAACGTACAGAGGCATCCGACCGCATGAAGCGGGCAAAGCCAAACCGCATGCAGAAGGCACAGGTGCTGCCGCCGCATCACGTCGACCTGACGCTGACCCCTGGCGTCTACCATGACATTCACGTGCCGGCACATGTGAGCGGTGCGGACCTCTCCAAGGGTGGTCCCGACATCAAAGCCCATGCGAAAACCAAGAAATAACGGCTATTCCGGAGGCCGCTTCGGCGTGCTGATGGTCGATTCGAAACAGGGTGAAAAACATATGACAATGAACTTTGTGCCCCGAGATATTGTTATTCGGCACGAAAATGAATGGCAGGCCATCCGCGAGGGGGCCGACAAGCGCATCGAGATCGGCAAACGCAAACAGCCGATCAGCGGCGCGGCATCGGCCGGAAAAAACGAGCCTTCGGCCGTCAATCCGGAATAAGCGGAAGATAGTTTTGGAGAGATAGGCGCCCGGCGATGCCGGGCGTTTCGCTGTCTAGCGAATCGACACGCCGTCAAAGATAACCGGCTCACGCCAACCTTTCGGAAAGGATTGGGCAGCGATAATCCCGGCCTCACGGGATTCGAACAGATGGCCAAGACAGCGACACGCGGCCGCCGGAAGGCGCCGGCGAGAGGAAAGAGCAGAGCGCGCAGCCGCGGCGGATTGCTGCCCTGGGCAGTGATCGGCATTGCCGCGATCGGCGGCATCGTCGCTCACGACAATTGGAAGAGCCTTCGGCCTATGCTTGAACGGCAGTCGGCGCCGATCGCACGGGAAATGGCGGAGCCGAGACCTGTCGCCAGGAAGGATGTGCCGCCGAAGCAGGTGGCGCTTGCCGCACCGACTCCGAGAGCCGCGCTGCAGCCGCAGCCGCTGCCGCCGGCCGCAATCCCGACGCCGGCCATCCAGCCGGTCAAGGCGGTGCCGGCCTCGGCCTCTCCCGGGGCTCAGCAGACGGCGACGGGCGCCTTCGGCTATTGCGGGCAGGGCGCGCATATCAATTGCGTCGGCGACGGCGGCGTCTTCTGGTACAAGGGCGAAAAGATCGTCATTGCCGATATGGCAAGCCCGGTGGCCGACCAGGCGCGCTGCGATGACGAACGCAGGGTGGCCTTTGCCGCGAAGCTGCGCCTACTGGCGCTTCTGAACGCCGGCCCCTTCACCATCGATGCCGCCGGAAAGACCGAGGCCTCAGGCGCGCCGCGGATCGTTTCGCGCGACGGGCGCTCTTTTGGCGTGCAGCTGATCAAGGAAGGGCTGGCGCGCCAGCCGGGGGGCGGCGGCGCGTGGTGCGCCGCCTGAGCTATTTCCCCTTTTTCACCAGCTTGCCGCCGGTGCGGAAGCTGCCGGTGAAGGAGGAGTCCTTGCTTTCGGCGGTGCATTCGATCGCGATCGGCTCGCCGGCGTAGGGATTGCCGAAGGTGCAGAAGCCGGCGACCTTGACCTGGCCGGTCATCTTGTTGCCGACGCCCGTCGTGACGAGGCTCAACGGCAGGCGAGCATTGCCGTTGGAGGCTGGCTTGATGCCGCTGCCATCGCCCTGGAAGCCGAGCGCCTTTCCATCTGAAGTGAAGATGAAGGTCACCGAACCGTTGGCCAGCGTGACGCTGGCAAGCTCGTTTTTGCAGCCCTTGGTGGCGTCAAACTTGGCGACGACCAGTCTGGCGCATTTGCCGGAAAGCGTAATGACGCCAGGAGCGCCGGGAAATGTCTCAGGCGGGGAGGCCGGCGCGGCGGAGGCTGGCAAGGCGAGGACGGCGGCAACAAAGCCGGCGGCAACAAGCGCGGATAACTTCATTTCGATCTCAAGTCCCATGTCCTGGCGAGGCGAATCACCGCTTCACCTTCGATTCGCCATGGCATGGCTCTGTGTCCGAAATTTGGTTCCGTGCAGCATAAAGATTCCGCCGATCGCCGACGGGCCGAACGTCGGCTGAGCTTGCTGGCATAATTTGCGGGACATCGGCAAGGGAGCGATGTGACGCCCAATAATGGCGGCGCTCATCAAGCGCCTGCCGTCTTGGACTTCTGGTCAAGGGGGAATGGGCCTAGGCAGGGAAGTCCAGGCCCATTCTTTCCCGATCGGAGGTCAGTCAGATCAGGAATGAATAGCTGCCGGTCTGACCGGCAGTCTTGATTAGAACGAACGCTGCAGGCGGAAGTAGCCCGAGGTGGAGTCGTCGCCGTCTTCCGGATCGAGGTACTGAACCGAAGCCTTGGCGTAGAAGTTGTCGACGATCTGGTAATCAACCGTCAGGCCAACCTTCCAGGCATCTCCGTCGTTGAATTCGCCAGCGGTGACACCGTAGTCGCTGTAGTACTGAACACCAGGGGTGATCTTGAGCTTGTCGGTTGCCTTGATGGCGTATTCGGCAGCGATCGCCCATTCAGCCTTGTTGTAATAGGCGTTGGGATTGGATGCATAGACAACTGCGAGGCCGAGCGTGCCCGGACCAACAGCAACCGTACCCATGGCGCGGACGGCGCCTTCTTCGTTGTCGGTGTCGTAACCGGCAGTGATCTGGTAGCTGAAGATACCTGCCTTGCCGCCGAGACCGACGGCAACGCCGACGTTGTTGGCGGTTTCGTCGTTGTAGAACGGGCCGTCTTCCAGTTCGTCGACGCTGATGCCAGCGTAGAAGGCGTCGGTTTCGTACTGATAACGGATGGAGTTATGCAGCGTGACCGGAGAACCGATGTCGTCGGTTTCGCCCGAGAGACCGTCGTCCCACCAGCTGTAGAACAGACCAGCGCGGAAGCCGGCGATGTCGAGGTAAGCGGAGTCGAGCTTGGCGCCCTGATCCGAAGCGTTGTCAGCATTGAACTGCATGACGATAACGCCGGTCAGCGGACCATATTCGGTGTCGCTCTTGGCCGTGAACTGAACCTGACCGCGGGTACGGGCATCCCAGTCGCTGTCGTTGCTGTCGGAGCCGTTGAGCGGCTGATCAGCAACGTCAACCTGAAAACGGATGTAGCCGTTGATCTTCAGGCAGGTTTCGGTGCCAGGGATGTAGAAGTAGCCGGTGCCGTAAGCGTCGCAGACGCGAACATATTCGACCGGTTCCGGTTCTGCGGCGACGATAGCGTCAGCGGCCTGAGCGCCGGATACTGCTGCGAGAGCAGCAGCGGAGCCGAGAAGAAGGCTCTTGATGTTCATGGAATAACCTCCAGTTCAGATGCGAGAGGATGAAGACCGTTGCCATCGGCAGTCCCTACGTGTCTTCACCCCGTGTGATCGAAGCGGCACCTTTTTAGCTCGGTGTCTGCCTCGCCGCGGAAGTTACATAAGGGTTGTTGCACCGCAACATGATTGTCGATCATGACAACACGCTGCATCGCTATGTTGCTGAAATCACACGCGTTTTGTCACAAACTCGTCATCTGTTTGTCACAAAAATCATACTTTTGAACTCCGAGCAACGAGGGGCTGAGCACTCAGCAATGGTATGCAATTTATGCTGGCGTGAGCACATCCTTATATGCGGGCGCGCCGCAGCCGCCCTCTGCATGACTCGGGTAAAACCGGACAGTTGCTTGCCTTTTCCACCGGTCGCTATGGTGAAGATGGAAGTGAGGCCGCAGTGGGGTGACGGCTTGCAAGTTCGTTCGTGCAGCACTTCGTGGGCGCAGGTGCCTTGGAAGCCGGCGAGGCGAGGGGCGGAAAAACTGCGGCGCTGCCGGTCGAGAATTAATCCCTGCCTTTGATCCCACCCGCTTGCGAGAGTCGAATGCCCCATACGCCGGATCGGCAAAAATTCACATGGTTCAGTGACCGAATTTGGCTTGGCCACTCTCAGGAGGTGCATCCCTGTGGGGCAAGGACGGTGGTCAACCATCCATACCCTGCAAATCACTCCAGAATAGCTTCCTTGCGCGCCACATTGCCGCTCACATCGATGTCGCTGCCCAGCATCGCGCTGCCGGTCAGATCAACGCCGTAGTCCAGGAGGTTTTGTCGCGTCAGATGGAGCATCACCCGGCCAGCCTGCTCGACCGGCCTGCCTCGCAGGTGAGATACGACATATTCGGCAGTGACGGGGTAGCGTCCCTGGGGAAGGCTGACACCTTTTGCCAGCGAAATCTTGTCGTTGGACACCACGAGAGTTTTGCGTCGTTTAATGACCTGCGCCACGCTGAGAACTCCTATTGGCAGGTTTATCGAACCTGCGGGCCACTATGTAAAAAGGCCTCTCGATTTCTCGAAAGGCCTTTGCTTTTCAGCGAATTAGGATGGTGGGCGTGACAGGGATTGAACCTGTGACCCCTACGATGTCAACGTAGTGCTCTCCCGCTGAGCTACACGCCCATCCGATGGCGGCGCATAGATCACAAAACCTTCGGAGCCGTCAATAGGCTTTTTTCAGTTTTGTGACGCGCCGCCCGACAAGCCTTACGCGGCAAGCATTTTATTGACCTCGTCGACGAGGTCGCGCAGGTGGAAAGGCTTGGAAAGGACCTTGGCATCCTTCGGCGCCTTCGAATCGGGGTTCAGCGCCACGGCGGCAAAACCGGTGATGAACATCACCTTCAGATCGGGATCGAGTTCGGTGGCGCGGCGCGCCAGCTCGATGCCATCCATTTCGGGCATGACGATATCGGTCAGCAGCAGGGAAAACGGCTCCTCGCGCAGCCGGTCGTAGGCGCTGGCGCCATTGTCGTAAGAAAGGACCTTGTAGCCGGCCTTTTCGAGCGCTTTCACCAGGAAACGGCGCATATCATTGTCGTCTTCGGCGAGAAGTATCTTCTGAGTCATCAATCCAGACCGCTAATCAATAGGTTTTGGGTGGGCTGCCAGCCGTCTACACTAGTCTTTGCCCGGTAAACAACCGGTGAATTGCCTGTGCGTGATGGTCATCCCTTCTACATAGTATGGACTTGAGGGCGGGCAACTGGCAACATGAACGAAGCAGTCAGTTCAGGACATGGTAAAGAGGGCCGAAAGTGCCGGAAATCCGCGAATACGAGCTTTTTGAGGTTCATGAGCCCGTGTCGCAGACCATTCCCTTCGTCTACAACTCCCCGCATAGCGGCCGCATTTATCCACCGGAATTCATCGCGCAATCGAGGCTCGAAGGCATCGCCATCCGCCGTTCCGAGGATCATTACGTCGATGAGCTCTTCGGCTCTGCCGTCACTCTCGGCGCACCGCTTCTCGCCGCCAACTTTCCGCGCGCCTATCTCGACGTCAACCGCGAGCCCTACGAGCTCGATCCCAGGATGTTCGACGGGCTGCTGCCGCCCTATGCCAATGTCAATTCGCTGAGGGTCGCCGGCGGGCTCGGCACCATTCCGCGCATCGTTGCCGAGAATATGGAGATCTATGCGCGGCGCCTGCCGGTGCAGGAGGGGCTGGATCGGGTCGAAGCGGTCTACAAGCCTTACCATGCGGCGCTGCGCCGACTGATTGCCCGCACCCATGTGCAGTTCGGCTTCGGCGTGCTGATCGATTGCCATTCGATGCCCGGCAATGTGCGCGTCGCCGGCTGCACCGGACGGCCCGATTTTATTATCGGCGATCGCTACGGCACCAGCGCTTCGGCCGAACTTTCGCGCGCCGCCATCGCTATCCTTGAGGAAATGGGCTTTGCGGCGATCCGCAACAAGCCCTATGCCGGCGGTTTCATCACCGAACATTACGGCCGCCCCTCGCGCGGCCTGCATGCATTGCAGATCGAGGTGAACCGGGCGATCTATGTCGACGAGGTGACGCTGGAGAAGCGCGAGGATTTTGCCGCGGTGGCCGAGGCCGTCACGGCCTTCATGCAGCAGATGGCGGGTTACGTCGAAAAGTTCGCCGGTGACCGGGCGCTGGCCGCCGAGTAAATCTGCAATTTCCTGATTCTCCGCTTGCCTCCCCAGGCCAAAAAAAACCGCGCTTGTCAGCGCGGCTAAGTCTAGGGAGGAAACACCCAAGGAGGGTATTTACAGTCAGAAGACTGTAATGATGACGCTACTATTGCGTTGCACAAATGTCAAGCAATATATTGCGCTGCGATATCTTTGGGCAATTCGCCTGAAGTTGCCCGCTTCGTTTGCATTCCCGCTCGTTTTCGCTATGAAAGCGCATTCCCGCCAGCCAAACGGTGTCATCATGCTTCCTGACCGTTCATTCTTCAATCGTCTGGCAGAGGTCGCCCGCGCCGAGACGCTGCCCCGCTTCCGATCCGGCCTCGACGTCACGAACAAACTTTCTTCCGGCTTCGATCCGGTGACGGAAGGCGATCGGGCGGCCGAGCTCGCCATCCGGGCGCTGATCGAGGAGAATTTTCCCGACCACGGCATTCTCGGCGAGGAGCACGGCGATGTCGGGCTCGACCGGGACTATGTCTGGGTGATCGATCCGATCGACGGCACGCGCGCCTTCATATCGGGCGTGCCGGTTTGGGGAACGCTGATCGGTCTGCAGAAGGAAGGCCGGGCGATCATGGGCATGATCGAGCAGCCCTTTACCGGCGAACGTTATTTCGCCGACGAGAACGGCTCGATCTATACCGGCCCGGAGGGTGAAAGGCGGCTGGTGACCCGCCAGTGCGAGGCGCTTTCGAGCGCCATTCTGTTCACGACCTCGCCACATCTCTTCGCCGGCGGGGAGATGGAGAAATACCGCGAGATCGAGGATCAGGTGCGGCTCTTCCGCTATGGATGCGACTGCTATGCCTATGCGCTGCTTGCCGCCGGCCATATCGATCTCGTCATCGAAAACGGACTGAAACCCTATGACGTCGGCGGCATCATTCCCGTCATCGAGGGGGCGGGCGGCATCATCACCACCTGGGACGGCGGACGCCCTGAAAACGGCGGCTCGATCATCGCCGCCGGCAGCCGCGCGGTCTACGAGCAGGCAATCGCCATCCTGCAGCGCTGAACCCGGGCTCGGCAAAGCCGATGCCCCGGGTCGGCAAAGCCGATTCTGCTGGCGGCTCGGTTGATCCGGCTCAGGTGCCGAGGGCGGCGACATCATGGTTTTCCTCGGCATCGCTGCCGGGAATGAAGGCGTGGAACGCCGCCAGCGCCGCGGCACGATAGATATCCCGTTCCTGGAAGATCTCATGGCGGGCGCCGTTGATCGGCACCAGCTGGCCGGCGCGGAAATAACGCGAGAG
Source organism: Rhizobium sp. N621 (assembly GCF_001664325.1). NCBI lineage: Bacteria > Pseudomonadati > Pseudomonadota > Alphaproteobacteria > Hyphomicrobiales > Rhizobiaceae > Rhizobium > Rhizobium sp. N621. The sequence goes on along the minus strand of NZ_CP013495.1, from coordinate 3,821,600 downwards.
CCGCTCCTGTGCCGTGTAGGGCACGACGCCGTCACGTGTCGGGGCGATGACGATGGTCGGGATGGTGATCGAGAAGAGGTGGTTGGGCGAGGTGACCCGGTCCATGGTCCGGAAGGCTTCACTCAGCCAGCGGGCCGTCGGCGGCCCGAGCGTCAGTTCCGGATGGGCCTTCATCATCGCAACATTGCGCTCGAAGCGGGTTTCGTCCGAGGTCAACGGATTGTCGCGGAAATCCGGCTCCTTCAGCTTCGAGGTCAGCGGCATGAAGCCGAGGCCGGCGGCCGTCAGGGCGCCGGCGAGGGTGCGGATGACGCGGGGCGAGGCCGACTGGCCGGTCAGGCCGATGAAGGGAGCCGATAGCACCATGCGGTCGATGCGGGTGGTGAGATAGGGGGCGGCCGACAGCGCAATCAGGCCGCCGGTGGAATGACCGAGCAGGTAGAAGGGCAGTCGGGTGTCCGGCAGCACTATCTTTTCGAGGAAGGTGTCGAGGTCGCGCTCGTAATCGGAAAAGCGGCGGATATGGCCGTGATTGCGGCGCTTGAGGAGCCGCGACGAACCGCCCTGACCACGCAGGTCGAAGGTCGCGACCCAGAGGCCCTTGCTTGTCAGGTCTCGGATCGTCTCGAAATATTTTTCGATATATTCGTTGCGGCCATGGATGATGACGACCGTGCCCTTGGCGACCTGGGCGCCAGAACGGAAAACGGCGTAACGCAGCCGGTGGCCGTCATGGGTTTCGAAGAACCCTTCGGTGCGGTTTTCCGGGGCAGGATTGTCGGGCGTCGAATAGAGAACCTGATCCATGACTTGCCAATGCGCCGCTGCTGAATGCTTCCCTATCAGGGATAGCGCATGGCGCCCGGCTTGGAAAGCGGGGGAAAAAGGGCCGGCGGAAGCGTGAGGGCGCTCGCGGCCGGCCCAAGTTTAGACTGAAGAAGAAGGGACGATGCACTTCAGCCATCGGGGCCAGTGTCACCCGACATCGTCATTTCTAGGCAGGCATGTCTGAACGCCTACCGAACCGGCCGTTCACGCGCGGTTCACGGCCGGTCGAGGGGATTTCGAAAGGTCTTGAACTCCCCGAATCGCATCACCATCTCCATCCTGCGGGTGCCAAAAGGGCCCGCGCAACCGTCCCGAGACCGCCAAGATGGGGTTTCAGGGCATTTTATCGCAACACGTCGCTTCCCTAGGAGGACATCATGCGTCACGTAGACTTCTCTCCCCTTTATCGTTCGACGGTCGGTTTCGACCGGCTCTTCACCATGCTCGACAGCCTTGCTCAGCCGGAGCAGGCGCAGACCTATCCGCCCTATAATATCGAGCGCACCGGCGAAAATACCTATCGCATCACCATGGCGGTCGCCGGTTTCGACGAGACCGAGCTTTCGATCGAAGCTCATGCCCATGTGCTGTCCGTTAAGGGTGAAAAGAACGAGGAAACCGCCGAAGGCGGCGAATTCCTCTACCGCGGCATTGCCAAGCGCGCCTTCGAGCGCCGCTTCCAGCTTGCCGATCACGTCGAGGTGTCAGCCGCTTCGCTGAAGAATGGCCTGCTTCACATCGATCTTCTGCGCAACATTCCCGAGGCTATGAAGCCCCGTAAGATCACGATTGCCGCCGAGCCGGTCGAGGCTCCGAAGGCGATCGAGGCGCAGGTCATCAACGATTAACAGCTGTTCCTCAGGGACAATGGACGGCGCTCCGATCGGGGCGTCGTTTTTTATTGCCGTTCATCTTATTGTTCAGGCCGGGCTGGCGGCATCCTTCATCTGCTGTTCCGTTACCCGCCGGGCTGCCGCTGCGGCATATTTCTGGGCGATGACGGCGCAGACCATCAGCTGAATCTGGTGGAAGAGCATCAGGGGAAGCACGATCGCACCAATCGATTGGCCGGCGAAGATGACGTTTGCCATCGGCACGCCGCTTGCCAGGCTCTTCTTCGAGCCGCAGAAGGTGATGGTGATCTCGTCAGACTTGTCGAAGCCCAGCCAGCGGCTGCCGAACATCGTCAAAACAAGCACAAACGCCAGAAGCACGACGTCGGCGACGACGACAACGGCAATGTCGGCAATCGAGAAGGTGTGCCACAGTCCTTCGACGATCGCCGTCGAGAAGGCGAGATAGACCACCATCAGGATCGAACCGCGGTCGACCGGCATCAGAATCTTCTTCTTGGCGCGAATCCAATCGCCGATCCAGGGCTGCAGGATCTGGCCAACGATAAACGGGGCAAGCAGCTGCAGCAGGATCTGCTGAAGCGCGTCGAAGGAGAAGCCGCCATTGCCGCCGACGGAAAAGAGCAGGCCGACCAGCAGGGGCGTCAGGAACATGCCGAAAATGTTGGAGGCTGAGGCCGAGCAGATCGCGGCGGGCACGTTGCCGCCGGCCATCGAGGTGAAGGCGATCGACGACTGCACCGTCGACGGCAGCACGCAGAGGAAGAGAATGCCGAGATAAAGCGGCCGTGGCAGGATCGCGTCGGGGATGAAGCCGAGCCCGAGCCCGAGCAGCGGGAAGATGCCGAAGGTCGTCAGCAGGATGATCAGATGCAGCCGCCAGTGCAGCAGACCAGCAATGACGACGTCACGAGAAAGGCGCGCGCCGTGCAGGAAAAACAAAGCCGCGATGGCAATATCGGTGGCGATGCCGAAATAATCCGCAAAACTGCCGCTCGCCGGAAACAGGGAGGCGAGGATGACGGTGCAGACGAGCAGGATCGTGAACGTATCTGGCAGAAAGCGGCGCATGACGGTCTCGCAGCAATAAGGCAACTATTGTTCTGTCGTCCATTATGATCCAGGATGCAAGAAATAACAGTTATCAAGACACTGGATTTTCTATGCTGGACCTCTCGCAGTTGCGCAGTTTCGTCGCCGTCGAACAGATGGGTAGCTTCACGCTTGCCGCGGAAAGGCTGGGCCTCGGGCAATCGACGGTCAGCCAGCATATTCAGCGGCTGGAGGCGGCGCTCGGACGCAAGCTGCTCGCGCGCGACACGCATAAGGTGATGCTCACCGGTGACGGCGAGGCGCTGCTTTCGCATGCGCGCGCCATGCTTTCGATCGAGGGGCAAGTGCAGGCGCTGTTCAAGAGCAACAGCCTGCGCGGCAGCCTCCGGCTCGGCGTGTCGGAAGATTTTGTCACCAGCCAGCTGCCGGCGGTGCTGGAGGATTTCGTTCGCTCGCATCCGTCCGTCGACCTGGAACTGACGGTGGCGCTTTCAGGCGTGCTTTATGAGATGCAGGACAATGGCGAAATCGATCTGGTGCTCGCCAAGCGCCGGCTTGGCAATGCGCGCGGAAAGCTTGTCTATCGCGAGCCGCTCGTCTGGCTGGCGCGCGATCCTGAACGAGTGCTCGCCTCCGGTCCATTGCCACTGATCGCTTTTCCACCGCCGAGCGTGACGCGGGCGATCGCCCTGGAAGCACTTGGGCGCAATGGGGTGCCGTGGCGGATCGTCTGCACTTGCGGCAGCCTGAGCGGACTGACGGCGGCGGCGCGGGCCGGAATGGGCGTGCTGGTGCAGCCGCGCAGTATGGCTCCCTCCGGACTGAAAAAAATTGCTGCGGGAAAATTGCCAGTGCTCGAGGATGTGGAATTCGTATTGGTGCCGCGCAAGGGTGCGGATCAGGCGCTGGTCTCGGCGCTTTCGGACGATATTCTGCAAAAGGTGAGGGGGCTGAGGTCGGCATGACCATCGCCGTCACGGAGGAGCCGGCTGGAAATCCTTCTGGTCGGCGATCAGGCGGTCAGGCACCTCAGGAAACCATCCACGTCGGCCACTGTCGTCGCGAAGCTGGTGACGAGGCGGATCAGGGTTTCGCTTTCGGAAACGAGTTCCGACGTTGCCGCAGGCACCGGCCATTCGTAGAATTTCGCGCCCTTTTCCTCTGCGGTTCTTGCTGCACTCCTGCTGATGACGGCAAAGACCTCATTGGAAGCGGTCGGCCAGGCGAGGCGTCCGGCGCTGCTGGCCCCAATACCGGCGCGCAGCCGGTCAGCCATGGCGTTCGAATGGCGGGCGAGGTCGAGCCAGAGGCCATTTTCGAAATAGGCGTCGAACTGGGCGGCGATGAAACGCGACTTGGAGAAGAGCTGGGCGGCGCGCTTGCGGATGAAGGGCATCTCCCGAGCCCGCTCCGGATCGAAAAAGATGATCGCCTCCGCGCACCAGCAGCCGTTCTTGGTGCCGCCGAAGGACAGCATGTCGACGCCGCGCTTCCAGGTCATCTCCGCCGGGGTGGCATCGAGTGCGATCAGCGCATTGGTGAAGCGGGCGCCATCCATGTGCAGCGGCAGATTGCGCTTTCTCGATATGGCGGCTATCTCGCCGATCTCCGGCAGTGAATAGACGGTGCCGATCTCGGTCGACTGGGTGATGGTCACAGCGCTGGCGCGGCCATGACGGAGGGCGTCCTCGGGGAAGTGGGCGATCTTTGCCGAAAGTTTGGCGGGATCAATCTTGCCGGATTCGCCGTCGACGGCAACGAGGCGGGCGGAGCCGGAGAAGAATTCCGGCGCGCCGCATTCATCCTCGATTACATGGGCCTCGGAATGGCAGAAAGTAATGCCGCCCGGGCGCTGGACGCTTGCCAGGGACAGGGAATTGGCGGCCGTGCCGGTGGCGACGAAGAAGACGGACACCTCCCGTTCGAAGATTTCGCAGAAGCGGGTCTCGACTTTTTTATCGAGATCGCCGGCACCATAAGCCGGAGCAAAACCGGCCGATTCCTTCAGCAGGCGTTCGGCAATGGATCTGTGGGCGCCGGCCCAATTATCGGAAGCAAAGAACATAGCGCGGACCGTGGGGAGCGAAACAGGTTGGAAGGTTCGCAGCGGACATTACGGCAATCTTTTACGGGATCAAGGCTATTGCCCATAATCCATCACGAAAATTGAACGGCGCAATCAATTAATAAAATATCCGTCCTTCACGTAATTTTATTTCGTGGTTGCGACCGATTTGGTAATCTTCCTTCGCAAAATGACGATTTTTGCCGTGGCGCACTTGCGAAGCCAAAGGCTTTCTGGCATAGAACAGATGAATTAGGACAGTGTTACTGTCCTAATTTGGCCTTTGCGGCCGAAGAAGCGCCGAAAGCCCTGGAACAGGCCCGCTTTCACGCTATAGTTCTTCCGAGCGCCAAGCCCCAGGACGGGCGGCGCGCGGAGGCGAATGGCAGGCGCGGGACGCGACGGTTTGCTTTCCTTTGAAGCAGATGTCTGCGGCGATCTTCACAATGCAACAGCGCTGTCATGCGCCGAACCTATCTTCGGGTTGCGGCGCGCGACGAAAAAGCCGCCCGCGGCCCCGCGGGTTTCGACAGGAGGAAAGACGATGACGAAGACGCCATCCATGGAATTTGACCGATTTGCCGCTGCTAAGACGCGCGCGACGGCCAATATGTCCAAATCCGCCTCCGGCCTGCCGAAGAAGCAGGGCCTTTATGATCCCCGCAACGAGCATGATGCCTGCGGCGTCGGTTTTGTCGCGCATATGAAGGGCGAGAAGTCGCACCAGATCGTCAAGGACGGCTTGTTCATTCTTGAGAACCTGACGCACCGCGGCGCCGTCGGCGCCGATCCGCTGATGGGTGACGGCGCCGGTATCCTGGTGCAGATTCCCGACCGCTTCTTCCGTGAGGAGATGGCCGGGCAGGGGATCACCCTGCCGCCTGCCGGCGAATATGGCGTCGGTCACATCTTCATGCCGCGTAATGAAAAGCAGATCGAGCACTTCAAGAAGGTGATCAAGGACGTCATTGAAGAGGAAGGCCAGGTCCTGATCGGCTTTCGCGACGTGCCGGTCGACAATTCCTCTCTGTCAAAGGCGCCCGATATCGCCGCGACCGAGCCGCATCACGTGCAGGTCTTCATCGGCGCCGGTGAGGATGCCGAGAACAATGACGAGTTCGAGCGCCGGCTATTCACGCTGCGCAAGGTGATCTCCAACCGCATCTATGACGAGTTCGAAGGCGAAGAGAGCAATTTCTATCCGGTGTCCCTGTCGTCGGCGACGGTGGTCTACAAGGGCATGTTCCTGGCCTATCAGGTCGGCGCCTATTATAAGGACCTGTCGGACCCGCGTTTCGAAAGCGCGGTCGCCCTCGTGCACCAGCGTTTCTCGACCAACACCTTCCCGTCGTGGAAGCTCGCTCATCCCTATCGCATGGTCGCCCATAACGGCGAGATCAACACGCTGCGCGGCAACGTCAACTGGATGGCGGCGCGACAGGCCTCGGTGTCTTCGCCGCTGTTCGGCGAAGATATTTCCAAGCTCTGGCCGATTTCCTACGAGGGGCAGTCGGACACGGCCTGTTTCGACAATGCGCTGGAATTCCTGGTGCGCGGCGGCTACTCGCTGGCGCATGCCGTGATGATGCTGATCCCGGAGGCCTGGGCCGGCAACCAGTCGATGGCGGCCGAACGCAAGGCCTTCTACGAATATCATGCGGCGCTGATGGAGCCGTGGGACGGGCCGGCTGCGGTCGCCTTCACCGACGGCAGGCAGATCGGCGCGACGCTCGACCGCAACGGCCTCAGGCCGGCGCGTTACCTCGTGACCGATGACGACCGCGTCATCATGGCGTCCGAGGCTGGCGTTCTGCCGGTTCCGGAGGAGAAGATCATTCAGAAGTGGCGCCTGCAGCCGGGCAAGATGCTGCTGATCGACATGGAGGAAGGCCGTATCATCTCCGATGACGAGGTGAAGTCGCAGCTTGCGACGGCGCATCCCTATCGCAGCTGGCTCGACCGCACCCAGCTCATCCTCGAAGACCTGAAGCCGGTGGAGCCGCGGGCGCTGCGCCGCGACGTATCGTTGCTCGATCGCCAGCAGGCCTTTGGCTACACGACCGAGGACACCAAGATCCTGATGTCGCCGATGGCGACGACCGGTCAGGAAGCGATCGGTTCGATGGGCACCGATACGCCGATCTCGGCGATGTCGGAAAAGCCGAAGCTGCTCTACACCTATTTCAAGCAGAACTTCGCGCAGGTGACGAACCCGCCGATCGATCCGATCCGCGAAGAGCTCGTCATGAGCCTGGTCTCGTTCATCGGCCCGCGTCCGAACATTCTCGACCATGAAGGCATGGCGAATGCCAAGCGTCTCGAAGTGCGTCAGCCGATCCTGACCAATGGCGATCTCGAAAAGATCCGCTCGATCGGCCATACGGAAGACCGTTTCGATACCAAGACGCTCGATTTCACCTATGACATCGAGCGCGGCGCTGCCGGCATGCCTGAGATGCTCGACCGGCTCTGCGAGCGCGCGGAAGCGGCCGTCAAGGGCGGCTACAACATCATCGTGCTCTCCGATCGCCAGATCGGACCTGATAGAATTGCCATTCCGGCGCTGCTCGCAACGGCTGCCGTCCATCATCACCTGATCCGCAAGGGGCTTCGCACCTCGGTCGGCCTCGTCGTCGAAACCGGCGAACCGCGCGAAGTGCATCATTTCTGCCTGCTCGCCGGCTACGGCGCCGAGGCGATCAATCCCTATCTCGCCTTCGACACGCTGCTCGACATGCATGCCAAGGGCGAGTTCCCGAAGGAAGTGGATGCCTCGGAAATCGTCTACCGCTACATCAAGGCAGTCGGCAAAGGTATCCTCAAGGTCATGTCGAAGATGGGCATCTCGACCTACCAGTCCTATTGCGGTGCGCAGATCTTCGATGCGATCGGCCTGTCATCCGACCTGGTCGACAAGTATTTCTTCGGAACCGCGACGATGATTGAAGGCATCGGCCTCGAAGCGATCGCCGAAGAGACCGTCGCCCGACATACTGCCGCTTTCGGCAAGGATCCGCTGCTGGCGACGACGCTGGATATCGGCGGCGAATATGCCTATCGCATGCGCGGCGAAAGCCATGCCTGGACACCGGATGCGGTCGCAGCTCTTCAGCATGCCGTGCGCGGCAATGCCGAGGATCGCTACCGCGAATTCGCCGAGATGGTGAACAATTCGGCGCTGCGCATGAACACGATCCGTGGGCTCTTCAACATCAAGAGCGCCGAGGCGCTCGGCCGCAAGCCGGTATCGATCGAAGAGGTCGAGCCGGCCGCCGATATCGTCAGGCGGTTCTCGACGGGAGCGATGTCCTTCGGCTCGATCTCCCGCGAGGCGCATACGACGCTGGCGATCGCCATGAACCGGATCGGCGGCAAGTCGAACACCGGCGAAGGCGGCGAGGAATCCGACCGCTATATGCCGCTCTCGGATGGTTCGATGAACCCGGAACGTTCGGCGATCAAGCAGATCGCCTCGGGCCGCTTCGGCGTCACCACCGAATATCTGGTCAATGCCGATGTGCTGCAGATCAAGGTGGCGCAGGGCGCCAAGCCCGGCGAAGGCGGCCAACTGCCCGGTCACAAGGTCGATGCGACGGTCGCCAAGACCCGTCACTCGACGCCGGGTGTCGGCCTGATCTCGCCTCCGCCGCACCACGACATCTACTCGATCGAGGATCTGGCGCAGCTGATCTACGATCTGAAGAACGTCAACCCGACCTCCGACGTCTCGGTCAAGCTCGTCTCCGAAGTCGGCGTCGGCACGGTTGCCGCGGGCGTTGCCAAGGCGCGCGCCGATCATATCACCGTCGCCGGCTTCGACGGCGGCACGGGTGCGTCGCCGCTGACCTCGCTCAAGCATGCCGGCAGCCCGTGGGAAATCGGTCTTGCCGAGACCCAGCAGACACTGGTGCTGAACGGTCTGCGTTCGCGTGTTGCACTGCAGGTGGACGGCGGCCTCAAGACCGGCCGCGACGTCATCGTCGGGGCGCTGCTCGGCGCCGACGAGTTCGGTTTCGCCACCGCGCCGCTGATTGCCGCCGGCTGCATCATGATGCGCAAGTGCCATCTCAACACCTGTCCGGTGGGCGTGGCGACGCAGGATCCGGTGCTGCGCAAGCGCTTCAAGGGCACGCCGGAGCATGTCATCAACTACTTCTTCTTCGTCGCCAACGAAGTGCGCGAAATTCTCGCGTCGCTCGGCTTTACCCGGCTCGACGAGATCATCGGCGCTTCGGAACTGCTGGAGAAGGACGAGATGCTGGCGCATTGGAAGGCCAGGGGTCTCGACTTCAGCCGCATCTTCCACAAGGTCGATGCCGCCAAGGAGGAAACCTTCTGGACGAGCCGGCAGCAGCACCCGATCGATGACATTCTCGACCGCGTGCTGATCGAGCAGGCACAACCGGCGCTGACGGACAAGACGCCTGTCGCCTTCGAGGTAGGCATCAAGAACGTCGACCGTTCGGCGGGAGCGATGCTCTCCGGCGAAGTCGCCAAGCGCTTCCGCCATCGCGGGCTGAAGGAAGACACGATCAATGTTACTCTTCGCGGCACGGCAGGTCAGAGCTTCGGCGCCTTCCTGGCACGCGGCGTCACCTTCAACCTGATTGGTGACGGCAACGACTATGTCGGCAAGGGGCTCTCGGGCGGCAAGATCATCATTCGGCCGCCGGAAAATTCGCGGATTGTCGCCGAAAACTCGATCATCGTCGGCAATACCGTGCTTTACGGTGCGACCGAGGGCGAGTGCTACTTCCGCGGCGTGGCGGGCGAACGTTTCGCCGTGCGCAATTCGGGAGCGATCGCCATTGTCGAGGGCGTCGGCGACCATGGCTGCGAATATATGACCGGCGGTGTCGTCGTCGTGCTCGGCGCCACCGGCCGCAATTTCGCGGCAGGCATGTCGGGCGGTGTCGCCTATGTGCTCGATGAAGCCGGCGATTTCGCCAGCCGCTGCAACATGGCGATGGTCGAACTCGAGCCGGTGCCGGAGGAGGACGATATGCTGGAGAAGCTGCATCATCATGGCGGCGACCTCATGCACAAGGGACGTGTAGACGTCTCTGGCGATATGACGCGCCACGACGAGGAGCGCCTCTATCAGCTGATCTCCAACCATCTGCACTATACGGGCTCGGCCCGCGCCAAGCAGATTCTCGACAGCTGGGCCGACTACCGTCCGAAGTTCCGCAAGGTCATGCCTGTGGAATACCGCCGTGCGCTCGAGGAAATGGAGCGTAGCAGGATGGGCATCGCCGCGGAATGATTTGAACCGGAGCATCCGCCACCCGCCGATTGCAGATGGCGGATGACGGAAACATCTCGACGACCCGTAGCGATGACGACGGCGAAAGGCCGCCGGGATCGCGCGTTGTCCTTCAGGAGATCTGTTCCAATGACGGTCAAGACAAGCAACCCGCCCGGGACTCCGGGGACTGACGACACACAACTGGCCGCGGTGAGGCGGTCATGAGGGTAAGGGACGAAGATATGGGTAAGGTTACAGGATTTCTGGAAATCGACCGGCAGGTGGCGAAGTATCAGCCGGCGTCGGATCGCATCCGTCATTTCCGCGAGTTCACGATCCCGATGTCGGACCCGGAAGTACAGAAACAGGCCGCGCGCTGCATGGACTGTGGCATTCCCTATTGTCACGGCCCGACCGGCTGCCCGGTTCACAATCAGATTCCGGACTGGAACGACCTCGTCTACAACAACAACTGGGAAGCGGCGATCCAGAACCTGCATTCGACCAACAACTTCCCGGAGTTCACCGGCCGCGTTTGCCCCGCCCCCTGCGAGGAAGCCTGCACTTTGAATCTCGAGGATGCGCCCGTCGCCATCAAGACGGTCGAGCAGGCGATTGCCGACAAGGCCTATGAACTCGGTTTCATCCGGCCGCAGCCGGCGACGGTCCATACCGGCAAGAAGGTCGCGGTCATCGGCTCCGGCCCCGCTGGCATGGCGGCCGCCCAGCAGCTCGGCCGCGCCGGCCACGAGGTGCATGTCTATGAGCGCGAGACCAAGCCGGGCGGCTTGCTGCGCTACGGCATTCCGGATTTCAAGATGGAGAAGAACTTCATCGACCGCCGCGTCGAGCAGATGAAGGGCGAGGGCGTCACTTTCCATTGCGGCGTCAATGTCGGCGTCGACCTCAAGATCGAACAATTGCTGGCCGACCACGACGCCGTCCTTTACTGCGGCGGCTCCGAAACGCCGCGCGAGGCGGGCATTCCGGGTACCGACCTTGCCGGCGTGCATGATGCCATGCCCTATCTGGTGCAGCAGAACCGTCGCGTCGGACGCGAGAATATCGACAGCGTCGGCTGGCCCTCGGATCCGATCCTGGCCGGCGCCAAACATGTGGTCGTCGTCGGCGGCGGCGATACGGCTTCGGACTGTGTCGGCACAGCCTTCCGCCAGGGCGCCGTCAAGGTCACCCAGCTCGACATCCGGCCGCAGCCGCCCGAGAAGGAAGACAAGCTCGCCGTCTGGCCCTTCTGGGCGACGAAGATGCGCACCTCCTCCTCGCAGGCCGAAGGTGCCGTCCGCGAATTCCAGGTGGCGACGCTCGAATTCATCGGCGAAGACGGTGTGCTGACAGGCGTCAAATGCTGTGAGGTCGATGAGCGCCGGCGGCCGGTTGCGGGCACGGAATTTGTCATCCGCGCCGATCTCGCCTTCATCGCCATCGGTTTCCGCGGCCCGTTCACGACAAGCGTGCTGAAGGAACTCGAAGGCAAGCTGACGCTCAACACTGACAAGCGCGGCTCGACCAACGTCGTCGCCAACGACCGCGACTACAAGACCTCGGTCGACAAGCTCTGGACGGCGGGCGACGTGCGCCGCGGCCAGTCGCTGGTGGTCTGGGCGATCCGCGAAGGCCGCCAGGCAGCGCGCGCCATCGACGAGGCGTTGATGGGCTCGACCGTCCTGCCGAACTGATCGCATCTCATAGAGGCTGACGAAGACACGAACTCCGCCTTTCCGGCGGAGTTTTTTATTGCGTGCGGCGCGTCCGGCGGGACTTCTTTTTGCCGGTGCGACCGCTTGACGCGCCTCGGTGGGACGCAAGCCTCAAGCAATGCCGGGCGGTGAGGCTTATGCCCGACGCGGGCTCAGGAGGAGCCGCCGCGAATGATCGACAAGGGTTATTCAAATGGTTTCTGCACTCGATAATACCAGGATGGTTTCGGCCCAATACGCCTTGAAGAATCTTCGTAGCTCCGACGAAAGCTCGGAGGATACGCAGAGTTCGTCGGCGGCAAGCATTCTGAGCAGCTACGGACTCGATTCGAGTTCCCCGTCGCTTCTCTCCAATCAGGCGCTGTCGGGGCTGCTCGACACGCTTTCGTCCAAGGACGACACCTCCGACGAGACCGACACGACCGGCGACAGCGCCGATGTGACCAGCGCCTCCTTCATGTCGATGCTGAAGCAGCAGTTGCAGGAAGCGGCCGCGGCCGAAGGCGAAAGCGGCAAGGCTCACGACATGCTGGCTGCTCTCGAAGCAGGCACGCTCACCATCTCCGATCCGACGCAGGGCGTGTCGATCCCCGCCTGGGACGTCGATGATCCGGATGAGGCCGACACGGAAAGCAAGGCCGGCGAGGCGATCGATATCAGCGGCTGGAGCGATTTCCTCGATGCGCATCTGGAGCGCGGCTCCGACGGCGCCTTTGTCAAGGAGAACGGCAGCTATGTCGACCAGACGAACGACAGCAATGCCTTCTTCGGGCTGATCGGCTCGAACTACTATTATCTGAGCTGGCCACAGGCGGCGTAAGAAGGCCGCCTCGCGTAGCCTTTTTCATTTCACCGAGACTTCGGCCGGCGTCTTGGCTGCCGGCATGCGGTAGTCGTCGACGCGACCGACAGGTGCCGGCGTCATCTCGCCCTGCTCGACCAGGAGGTCGCGCGGCGATTTCGTCAGCGTCACCGGTGGCGGTCTTGCGCCAAGGAGCTCGGCGCCGCCGTCGAGATTGGGATCGGAGAGGCTGATCGGAACGGTGTGCTCGACCGGATTGGTGGGAAGGCCGAGACCTGGCAAATTGCTTTCGTCGAGGCGCACCAGATCGGGGCTTGCCTGGGTGCCGAGAATCCGGCGGGCGGGCTTTTCCACATAGAAGGCAAGCTTGCGCCGGCCGGCCTGGGTAAGGTTGATGCCGTCGGAGGTGCGCAGGCGCACCTGCTGGCCGTTCACGTCGGAACCGGTGACGATGAAAGTGCCGTTTTCGTCGACGAACCCATCCCAGATATCGACGAATTCGCCGCCGATGCTCTCGACCTGGTTGCGATAGAGCTGGTTCATCTGGACAGCATCGGCCGTCATCTGATCGGATTCGAAGGCGGGAAGACCGACCCAGAGCAGCGGTATCTTGCGGCTGGTGACTTCCTTGCCGAAAGAAAGGACACGGCTGCGATATTCGGCAAACCAGCCATCGGTGCGGAACTTCTCCTTGGCGGTGTCGGTCACCATCTGCTGGCGGTCATTGGCGCCGATCATGACGACGACCATTGCCGGCTTCAGCTCGTCGATCATCTTCGGCAACTGTTCCGGCCAGTCGTAATAGTCGTCGCGGACAAGGCCCGAGGAAATGTTGCCGCGGGCGTCGACGATGACGCCCGGCGAGGTCTCGAAGGCGGCGGTAAGCCCGTCGCCGAGGCCGCTGGCAAGGAAATCGCCGACGATCAGGATTTTCCGGGCGTCGCCAAGCTTCTGCACGACCGGCTCTTCCTGCACGGGCGGCCGCACAGGCGATGCGGTGCGGGTATTGATCACGGCTTTCTGCGCCGGCGGGCGCTTGCGCTGCTGGCGTCTCGGCTGCTGGACATCAGGGGCCTGCGGCTCGTCGTCGAGATAACGTCGGCCCAGGAAGAAATCGAGAATCGAGCGACGCTGATAGCGCTGCTCCTGGGCTTCGGCGACACGAACGGGTGCAAGCGCGCCGAAGCATAGCGCAGCCGTCGTCAAGGCGAGCGCGAGCCGGCGGATTGGAGTTCGATCAGTTTTCGTCATAGGCAGTTCCGCATCTGCCGGCATCTTGCACGCAGGGCAGGCCAGCATCCACTCCGCTTATTATTTAGGTCGCGGTTCTGCCGCTTCCAATCAGATTATTGTCCGGCGTCCGCGCCTAGCGGCGAAGTGCGTTCAAAAGCGGCAGCGAGGGCTCGCCGTCTGGCTGCATGCCGATGCGCTCCTGCACGGCCGATATCGCCGCTTTCGAACCCGAGCCGAAATTGCCGTCAACCTCGCCATTGTAATAGCCGAGCGTCTTGAGACGAGTTTGCAGCTCGAATTTCTCGGTGATGTCGAGCGCGCCGTCGGGACGCGGCCAGCGCTGCTGCATGCCGCCATAGCCGGCGATCTGGTCGGCCAGCAGGCCGACGGCAAGCGCGTAGCTGTCCGACGCATTGTAGTTCTTGATGGTGAAGAAATTTGCCGTCATCAGGAAGCCGGGGCCGCCGGCTCCGGCCGGCATTTTCAGCACGGCTTTGGTGCCGCCGTCGCGGAAGGCCTTGCCGTTCGGCCGTTTCAGGCCGAGCTCCGCCCATTGGGCGAGCGTATGGGTCTTGCCGGCCTGCTTGGCGGCTGCGGCGGGAACGACGACCTCGTAGCCCCAGGTCTTGCCGGTATCCCAGCCGTTCTTCATCAGCAGATTGGCCGAGGTCGCAAGCGCGTCCGGCACCGAATTCCAGATATCGCGATGGCCGTTGCCGTCGGCATCGACAGCGTAGAGCAGGTAGCTTGTCGGGATGAACTGAGTGTGGCCCATGGCGCCCGCCCAGGAGCCGGTCATCTGACGTGCCGGCACATCGCCGCTCTGCAGGATTTTCAGCGCCGCAACCAGCTGCTTCTTGGCGAATTTGGCCCGGCTCGGATCGGCATAGGCAAGAGTAGCCAGTGCGCGCGGCACATAATGCAGCCGGTCGTCCTTGTCCAGGATCGCGCCGTAATTCGATTCCATCGACCAGATCGCGAGCAGAATCGTCTTGTCGACGCCGAAGCGCTGCTCGATCGCATTGAGCGTGCGCGCATGCTTGACGGCCATTTCGCGGCCGATCCTGACGGTGTAGGGATTAACGCGGGAATCAATGTAATCCCAGATCTTCGAGGTGAATTCCGGTTGATAGGCCGCCTTTTCGAGCACGGTCGGGTCGGGTTCGCTCACACCGGAAAAGGCCTTTTGATAGGTTGCCTTACTGATGCCACTCTCAGCGGCTGTTTGGTAAAAATCCGCGATCCATTTCTGGAACCGGGAATCGGCTTTCGCGTTGTCGGGGGCCAGCCCTACCTGGGCGGCGACAACGAGGGCGAGAGCAAGACCACGAAGGGAGTTTTTGTGATTCTGGATCATCGACAGTCGTATCCGTCATCTTCAGTTTTTGGGTGCAGCAGGGGCATCATGTCCGCCCAGACCCGAGACTACAGGAACAGAGTCAACAAATTCTTTACCATGGCGGCCCGCGGCGGTCACCATTGCAAAACAGTCGCAATTCTATACTAGTCAGACGTGAACGGCTTTATTTAAAAGGCGATTTAGTCAAAGCAGGAGGCCTGTGTGGCGCATCACAATAAAGTTCGTAAGGCAGTTTTTCCGGTGGCAGGGTTGGGAACGCGTTTCCTGCCGGCAACGAAGGCTGTTCCGAAGGAAATGTTGACCGTTGTCGACAAGCCTATCATTCAATATGTCGTCGATGAGGCGCTGGAAGCAGGAATCGAGCATCTGGTCTTCGTCACCGGACGCAACAAGCATGTCATCGAAGATTATTTCGATATTCATTTCGAGCTGGAACAGACGCTGCGCGAACGCGCCAAGAAGGCCGAGATAACCCTTCTTGCCCAGCAATTGCCGAAGGCCGGCACGGTGAGCTTCACCCGCCAGCAGGAACCGCTCGGCCTCGGTCACGCCGTATGGTGCGCCCGCGAGATCGTCGGCGACGAACCTTTTGCGCTGCTGCTGCCGGATATGATCATGAAGGGCGACAAGGGCTGCATGAAGGGGATGATCGACCTCTACGGCCAGAGCGGCGGCAATATCATCGCCGTCGAGGAATGTGCCCCCGATCAGGCTCATAAATACGGTATCGTCGGCGTCGGCGAAGCGATCGGCGAAGGCTTCCGCATCACCGGCATGGTGGAAAAGCCTGCCAAGGGAACAGCGCCCTCGAATTTCTTCATCAACGGCCGCTACATCCTGCAGCCTGAGATCTTCAGGATCCTCGAAACCCAGGAGCGCGGCGCTGGCAACGAAATCCAGCTTACCGACGGCATGCTGAAGCTGCTGAAGGAACAGGATTTCGCCGGCTACCATTTCCGTGGCACGACCTACGACTGCGGCGCCAAGGATGGCTTCATCCTGGCCAATGTCGCCTACGCCCTCGAACGCGCCGATATCCGTCCGTCGGTCGAAGGCGGCTTCAAGGAATTGCTTGCCGGCCTGAATTAAGGTTTGCGAACAGCTATGAATGATCGAGCGCCGCGCCTCCCACCGGAGGCGCGGCGCTTATCTTTTCAGCTTGAGGCCGACGCCGGCGCGGAATTGCTGCGAGTCGTCGCCGTCCTTGCGCGTGGTCAGCTCGTAGCCGAGCGTGCTGGTGAGATCGAGATAGCGGTTGATGTTCCAGGTCAGGCCGGTCGCCGCAGTATAGACGAGCTCGTCGTTGATGGTGCTGTCGGTGGGATAATCGCGCCATATGACGCCGCCGATCATGGTTCCGACCAGATTGTCGCGCAGCTGGTGGGTGACCGTCGTCGTCAGCGCATGCGAGACGTAGCCGCTCTCGCCGGCGGTGGTCGAGGGCTGGATGCTCGTCTGCAGGTCGAGATTGACATCGGTGCCGCGGATCGGCGACCAAAGCAGGCTCGCATCGAGCGTGGCCGTATCGATCGAGGCGAGCCGGCTGTCTTCGAAATCCGCCCTTTCGTAGCCGACGCCGACTTCACCCTTCAGCTTTTCGCCGAGGTCGACTTCGACGCCGGCCTTGGCGCCATAACTGTGGCCTGAACGCTCGTAACCGGCGGAATCGCGCGTCTCGTCATAGATCGTACGGCCGATCGTGGCCTCGATGAAGGGGATGAGCGCGGGCGACAACTCGTAGCCGACGCGACCGCGCAACGTACCGGTCGTCTGATTGCGATCGCTCAACGCCAGGGTCGTGCCGTTCGCAAGCGTGGCGTCGGAATAGATCGAACGGTTCAGTGCCAGCGCCGTCGTGCCGCGCAGGATGCCGAAATCGCGCTGGACGGAGGCGCCGGCGGTGAACTCCTGCACATCGGACTGCTGTGTGGCATCGGCGATGGCGTCGGGATCGTCCGTATCTTCGCGGTAGAAATTGTAGCCGGCCGTGAGGTGCGCCACCGCGTCGTCGGGAAGGTCCAGCCGGAGATCGCCGTTGACCTTGAAAGACGGCTGCTCCTCGCCTTCGCCGCTGATATTCCTCTGCCAGGCGCCTTCCGAGGTCACGGTCAGCTGGTGTCGTCCCCAGTCGGAGGTGAGCGTCGCGGCTGCGTCCGTTTCGAGGAAAGCGCGCCGCTGCCTGGTATTGCCGTCCTTGGTGGTCTCGGTGTTGATGCTTTGGGTCACGCTCGGACGGAGCACGAAGGTGCCGATCGGAATGCCGGGTGTTTCTGCCGTCGAGGCACTTTCGCCAGCCCTGCGGACCGGCGGCGTCTCGTCGATCCGCGCTTCACGGGTGTTCAGTCGGCGCATGTCCTCATCGAGGATGGAGCCGGTAATGTCGTCGCCGGATTGCGCGTCCGGTATGGCGGGCCTCTGGGCATCGTCCGCGTTTGCGGCCGCACTGTTTGCGGCCGGCGTGGCCGAACCGTCGCTCTCGTCATCGAGGCCGGTTTCGGATGCCGCGCCGGTCGTCGCGCGATTGTTCTCGGAGGATACCGCGCGGCTGGTCGCCGACTGCAACGTGGCGGACTGTGCGAGTGCCGCAGTCTGGCCGAACAGCAGTGTGCCGAACGCAGTAAAGCAGACGACACGCCTCATCGCGCGGAGCGGCGTCACACTGCTCGTCTGTTTTGGCTGGCCCATTCACTCGCCTGACATGCTTTCGGTTCTTACTCAAAGGTAAAGCCTTGTGGTTAATCATTCGTTGCTCGCGGCGGGCGCTGTTCACAATTCGGAAATGGTGCGGGGTGGACTTGGAAAGTGAAAAGGTCTAACGCATCTCCATGAACAGAAGAGCGATCAAACTCGTTGAAAACAGCGTGCTCGAATCGGCAAAACGCACGATAGAGACCGAGAAACGCGGTCTTGAAGCGCTTGAACAGGCCTTTGACAACGGACTGGCCGGTCCTTTCACCCGCGCCGTCGAGATCATCGGCGACATCTCCGGGCGGGTCATCGTTACCGGCGTCGGCAAGAGCGGCCATATCGGTACCAAGCTCGCGGCGACATTCGCCTCGACCGGCACCCCCGCCTTTTTCGTGCATGCGGCCGAAGCCAATCATGGCGATCTCGGCATGATCGCGCGCGATGACGTCGTCTTGGCGATTTCCAAGGGCGGCGAGAGCGCCGAGCTCAAGAGCATCATCTCCTACACGCGGCGCTTCTCCATTCCGCTGATCGCAATCACCTGCAGCGAACGTTCTTCGCTTGCTACGGCCGCCGATATCGTCCTTCTGGTGCCGAACGAGCAGGAGGCCTGCCCCAACGGCTTGGCGCCGACGACGTCGACGCTGATGCAGCTTGCGCTCGGCGATGCCCTGGCGGTGGCGCTTCTGGAGGCGCGGGGCTTTACCGCCACCGATTTCCACGTCTTCCATCCCGGCGGCAAGCTGGGTGCGAGCCTGATGCATGTCGGCGATATCATGCATATCGGCGAGAAGCTGCCGCTCGTTGCCAAGGGCACGCCGATGCCGGAGGCGATCACGGTGCTGTCGCGCAAGCATTTCGGCTGCGTCGGTGTGCTCGACGAAGACGGACGGCTCTGCGGCATCGTCACCGAAGGTGACATGGCGCGCAACCTGACGCGCAATCTTGCCAATCTTGCCGTCGACGACATCATGACGAAGACGCCGAAGACGGTGAAACCGACGATGCTGGCGACGGCGGCCCTGGCGCTGCTCAACCAGCACCACATTGGCGCCCTGATCGTCATCGACGAGGACAGCCGGCCGATCGGGCTGGTGCACTTCCATGACCTGCTGCGGATCGGCGTCGCCTGATCAGACCGGTTCGACCCGCAGGTCGCGGCCGTGACACGAGATCACCTTCACCTGTGTTCCAACGGGCAAATCAGGCCCCATTACCTGCCATAGCGTATCGTCGAGGCGGATGCGGCCGCGGCCCTCGCGGATCGGCTCCTGCAGCGTGGCGGTGCGTCCGACAAGACTTGCGCCGCGCTGATTGAGGAAGGGCTCGTCGGTCTCGGCGTTGCGCAGTGTCAGTCGGCGGCCGGCAAAGGTCGTGGCCACGGCCAGAAGCGCAAAAAGGATCGCCTGGATTTCCCAGACCCAGAAGACGCTGTCCCAGAAGAGCAGCGACAGTGCGCCGACGATCAAGGCCGCGAGGCCGATCCAGACCAGGAAGAAACCGGGCACGATCATTTCGGCGGCGAGCAGCACGAGGCCTGCAACCCACCAGTTCCATGGACCGAGTTCCGCGATGATCTTCGCCAGCATGGCTTATCGCTCCTGATCCGGATTGAAAGGATTGGGGGCCGGTGGATTGATTGGCGGCGTAGAGCGGATCGGCGCGGGACGCGAACGCGGCGGGGGAGGCGGTGGCGGATTGCCCGCGTCACCGAAGACTTCGCGGGCGATGGCGCCGATGCCGCCGAGCGAGCTCAGGATGGAAGAGGCTTCCATCGGCATCAGCACGATCTTGGAATTGGGCGCCGAGCCGACCGAGGCGAGCGCTTCGGTGTATTTCTGGGCGACGAAATAGTTGATCGCCTGAACGTCACCGGCGGCAATCGCTTCGGAGACCATCTTCGTCGCCTTGGCTTCGGCCTCGGCCAGTCGCTCGCGGGCTTCGGCATTGCGGAAGGCGGCTTCGCGCTGGCCTTCTGCCTGGAGGATCGCGGATTGCTTGGCTCCTTCGGCCCTGAGGATCTGCGCATTGCGCGCGCCTTCGGCCTCGAGAACCTGGGCGCGCTTTTCGCGCTCGGCCTTCATCTGGCGAGCCATCGCATCGACGAGGTCGCGTGGCGGCTGGATGTCCTTGATTTCGACGCGGGTGACCTTGATGCCCCAGGGCTGTACCGCCTCGTCGACGACGCGCAGCAGCCGGTCATTGATCGCGTCGCGATTGGAAAGCAGTTCATCGAGATCCATGGAGCCCATGACCGAGCGGATATTGGTCATGGTGAGATTGAGGATGGCATTTTCGAGGTGGGAAACCTGGTAGGCGGCCTGGGCGGCATTCAGAACCTGAAAGAAGGCGACGGCATCGGCTGAAACCGAGGCATTGTCTTTGGTAATCACTTCCTGGGTCGGCACATTCAGCACCTGCTCCATCACGTTCATCCGCGCCCCGACGCGCTCGATGAAGGGAGTGATGAGGTTAAGGCCTGGCTCCAGCGTGCGGGTATAGCGGCCAAAGCGCTCAATGGTGTAGCGATAGCCCTGCGGCACGGTCTTGATCCCGGCAAAGAGCACCAGGATGACGAAGATGACCAGCACGATCACGACGATATCGAAACCGCCCAACAGCATGAAGAATTCCTCCCATCGGCGCATGCGCCCATACACTGATGTGGTGAGTTAGCATGTTCTTCGCGCGGAAGAAATGACCCACGGATGCACCACCTCCGAGGGAAAAGGCAGGTGGCGTCTCGGCAAGATTCTTCGGGCGAACCGGCGGGCGGGAAGGTCTGTCAGACCCAGCCCTGCAATTCGCGGCGGACGACCTTTTCTAGCACCTTCATGCCGTCCTCGCCGTCATTGAGGCAGGGGATATGCGTAAACTTCTCGCCGCCGTTCTCGTGGAAGGAATGGGCAGCCTGTTCGGCGATTTCCTCCAGCGTCTCCAGACAGTCGGAAACGAAGCCGGGATTGATGACGGCGATGCGCTTGACACCGTCGCTGGCGAGTTTCTCCACAGTCTTGTCGGTATAGGGCTGCAGCCATTCCTCCGGCCCGAAGCGGGACTGGAAAGTGACCATGAAGTTTTCCTGGGTCAGTCCGAGCCGTTCGCGCAGGAGCCGGCCGGTCTTTTGGCATTGACAGTAATAGGGGTCGCCCTGCTTGAAATAGGACATCGGGATGCCGTGGAAGGAGGCGAGCAGCATGTCCGGCTTCCAGTCGAGCGTCGCAAGATGCCTTTCGACGGACTGGGCGAGCGCCTCGATATAGGTCTCGTCATCATGATAGTCCGGCACGGTACGCAGCGCCGGCTGCCAGCGCATCGAGAGCAGCTTCTGGAAGGCCTTGTCGTTCACGGTCGCGGTCGTCGCTGCCGCATATTGCGGATAGAGCGGAAAGAGCACGATGCGGTCACAGCCTTCCTCCTTCAGCGTCTCGATGCGTGAAGCGATCGACGGCGTGCCATAACGCATTGCCCAGTCGACCTTGACGTTGGCAAGATCGTGCAGGCGCTTGGCCATCAGTTCCGACTGGTTGCGCGTGTAGGTGCGGAGATAACTTTCGTTCTTCTCCTTGTTCCAGATCAGTTCGTAAGCCTTGCCGACCTTCTGCGGACGGGTGTTGAGCACGATGCCAAAGAGGATCGGATACCATTTCCAGGGCGACCATTCGATGACGCGGCGATCGGTCAGGAACTCCTTGAGATAGCGGCGCATCGAGGTGTAGTCGGTGCCGTCGGGCGTGCCGAGATTGACCAGCAGGACGCCGATCTTGCCTGATTTGATGGCTGGATGATCTGCCGGACGGAGTGAAATATCTGCTGTCATTCTGGCCCCAACGGTCGTTGTCTCGTCGGCTGATACGCAGCCTCGAGAACATGGTTTACCCTATAGAAAGAAAAGCCGGCCCGGGAAACCCCGAGCCGGCCGATGGTGTCGAGACAAATCGTCTTACTTTGCAGGAACCTGGATCTCCTTGCCAACCGTTAGGTGGCGCGGGTTCGGCTTGCCGTTGGCCTCCGAAAGCTTCCGCCACAGCGTGCCGTCACCATAGAAGGTCACAGCCAGATCCCAGAAAGTGTCGCCGGCCGCGATGACGTGAGTGGAAGGTGTTGTTGCGGCGGGTGCGGAGGCCGCCGGAGCCGGTTCCGTCGCGGGCGCGGGAGCTGCCGGTGTTGCCGGGGCTGGCGCGGCCGGGGCAGGCTCGGTGGCTGGTGCGGGTGCAGCCGGGGCCGCCGGGGCAGGAGCGGGCTCAGTGGCCGGTGCAGGTGCCGCCGGCGCGGGAGCCGCCGGTTCGGCAGCGGGCGCCTGTGCCACGGTCGCGCCGATTTCGGTGACGCGGCCATCGGTATAGGGCTTATAAGGCGAATGCGCGGCGACGTAGTCGGCGGTCACGTCGGCAAGATCCGGGCCGTAATCGTAAGCATTCTTGCCTTCCTTGAAGATCGAATAGCCATCGCCGCCTGATCGCATGAAGTTGTTGGTGGCGATCTTGTAGGTCTTGGCCGGATCGATCGGCGCGAAATTGTCGCCCTCCTTCACCTGAACATCGCTGATGCGGCTGCCGACAGGCTTCGACTGGTCGAACGAGAACTTCAGGCCGGCGACCTGCGGGAAGCGGCCGGCGCCCTGATCGATCTGGCTGACGCCGTTTTCGAGCGCCTTGACGACGTCCGCGCCTGTGGCTTCGAAAGTGGCGAGGGTGTTCTGGAAAGGCAGCACGGTGATGACTTCGCCCTGGGTGACATCGCCGCCGTCGATAGACGCGCGCAGGCCGCCGCCGTTCTGAATGGCGATGGTGACACCCTGGTTCCTCGTGCGGTCAAGCATGGCGTCGGCCACCAGATTGCCCATCGAGCACTCCTTGACACGGCAGACCTTGCGGTCGCCCTCGATAGGACTTTCGGAGGAGCCGATCACCTTTTTCCGCAGTTCCTCGATCGGTTTTGCCAGTTCGGCGACGCGAGCGACGACGGCCGGATCGGGTGTAAAGGACGAGTCGATCAGGATCGGGTCGCCCTTGGCATCCTTGACGACGCCATTATCGTCGAAATTGACGACGATGTCGCCGAGGTACTTGCTGTAAGAGGCGGCCTGGACGACCGGCACCTTATAGCCGCCGGGGTTGTCGACCATCGTCGGATACGGGCCTTCAGCCTTCGGGTCGGTATTGGAGAGCAGACTATGGGAGTGGCCGCCGACGACGACGTCGACATCCGGAATCTTGGCGATGAAAGCGAGATCACGGGGATAGCCGACATGGGTCAGCGCAATGATCTTGTTGACGCCCTGGCCCTTCAGGTCCTGGACGGCTGATGTGATCGTCTGAACGTCATCTTCGATCGTGACATTCGGGCCGGGGGAGGAGAGCTCTGGCGTATCGTTGGTGACGGCGCCGACGATGCCGATCTTCTGGCCTCCGACATCGAGCACCAGCGAAGGCTTGATGCGGTCGCCGAGCTTGGAGACGGCGCTCGCCTTGACGTTCGCCGTCACGACGGGGAATTGCACCTTGTCGAGGAAAGTCGCAAGCCCGTCCTCGCTGTCGTCGAATTCATGGTTGCCGACGGTCATGGCGTCGAACTTCATCAGGTTCAAAAATTCTGCTTCAGCCGCGCCCTTATAGGTGGTGTAGAACAGCGAGCCCTGGAAATTGTCGCCGGCATTCAGGAGAAGGAGATTCTTGCCCGATAGCGCCTGGCGGCGCTGGTCGATCGCGGTCTTCAGGCGGGCGGCGCCGCCGAAGCATTCCTTCTTGCCTTCCTCCTCGGCCGAGCAGGTGGAATCGAATTTGTTGATTGACTCGATGCGTGAATGGAAATCGTTGATGTGAAGAATATTGAGTTCGTAATCGGCAAAGGCGGCGCCCGCGCTCAGCGCCAGCATGGACGCGGTCAAAAGACCGAAGCTGAAAGACTTCGTCATCCCTGTTCTCCTGATTGAGGCGAGAGATCCCCCTGATCCTCGCCGATCCCTATAGTGGTGTCAGGCGGTTTCCCGCGTGCCGATGTTTCAACAAACGACGCATGGCCGCAAGAGGGAAGCTGGGTTTGCAGCGGCGCTTTCCAAGAGGCCGCAAAACAAAAAAGCTCCCGAGTGGGAGCTTTCGCAGGGCCATATTGAAGCATTACAAACGACGCGTAAGCGTGAACTGCGAATTCGTTGCAGTCGTACAATTCAGCTGACTCGTGCCGCTCAAGGCGCAATTAACAAGGGAAGTCGTCCGCTTAACATTCGAGTAAAGATTTATCTGAATGATTCCGTCGGGGGTGGTTGTATATGTTCCCGACGCCATCTGCGTGTTCGTTCCGTCGCTGGTGCGGGTTACGAATTGTCCATTCGTGAAGGCGGAGGTCAAGCCGTTGGCATCCGTCCATTCGCCTTCAACAGAATTTGTTGCAGGCGGCGCGACTGCGATCGGTCGCTGTTGCGGTCCTGATGAAACGCAGGCGGCAAGAGTGGCCGCTGCACCGACAAGAACGAGACCAGTTCTGATTTTCATAAGGCTTCTCCCGGCGAATCGGCGTGGCGGTCACCCGCCAAGTTCGCGCAAAACATGGCGTGCGTCCGCCATGATGGCAAGGCTTGGAGCAGCGGGGGGCGGCATTTATACAGCCAGCGTTACAAAAATGCCCGCCTTGCGGCGGGCATTGTCAAAATCCTGTGAGGACGATTTTCAGCGAACGAGGACGTTCCTGAACTGCCAGGGATCCTTGGTGTCGATATCCTCGGGGAAGAGGCCAGGACGTCCGTCGAGCGGCGTCCAGTCGGTGTAGTGGCCTTCGACCGGGCCGAGATAGGGCATCTGCACTTCGAGGCAGCGCTTGTAATCGATCTCGTCGGCCTCGACGATGCCGGCCTTCGGATTTTCCAGCGCCCAGACCATACCGGCGAGAACGGCGGAGGTCACCTGCAAGCCGGTGGCGTTCTGGTAGGGCGCGATGCGGCGGGTTTCTTCCAGCGACAGGCGCGAACCATACCAGTAGGCATTCTTCTCATGACCGTAGAGCAGGACGCCGAGTTCATCGATGCCGTCCTCGAGCTCGTCCTCGTCAAGTACGTGGTGGACCGGCTGCGGGGTGCCGCCGTTGCCGAACATCTCATGCAGCGAGAGCACAGCGTCGTTGGCCGGATGGTAGGCATAGTGGCAGGTCGGACGGAAGGTGACTTCGCCCTCCTTGTCGCGAACCGTGAAATAATCGGCGATCGAGATCGACTCGTTGTGGGTGACGAGGAAGCCGTATTGCGGGCCGGGGGTCGGGCACCAGGTGCGCACGCGGGTGTTGGCGCCCGGCTGCTCCAGGTAGATCGCCGCCTTGTTGCCCTTCTTGTGCTTCTTGGCGTTCTTCGGCATCCACTGCTCGTGCGTGCCCCAGCCGAGTTCGGCCGGCTGCATGCCTTCGGAGATGAAGCCTTCGACGGACCAGGTGTTCCAGAAGACGTTGAGCGGCTTCGGATGCTTGGTGCGCTGGGTGTCGCGCTCGGCGATGTGGACGCCCTTGACGCCGACCTTCTTCATCAGCTTGGCCCAGCCTTCGCGATCGTGCTGGTCCGGTTCGTCGAATTTAACGCCGGTATCATGGGCGAGGTTGACGAGCGCCTGCTTCACGAACCAGGAGACCATGCCCGGGTTGGCGCCGCAGGTGGAGACGGCGGTGGCGCCGCCGGGGTTTTTCGCCTTTTCCTTGCGCACTGTCTCGCGCAGCGCATAGTTGGTGCGGTCGGCATTGCTCATGCCCTTGTCGAAATAGAAGCCGAGCCAGGGCTCGACGACCGTATCGATATAGAGAACGTCGAGCTTGCGGCAGAGCTTGATGATGTCGAGCGAGGAGGTGTCGACCGAGAGGTTGACGCAGAAACCCTGGCCTTCGCCTTTCGTCAGCAGGGGCTTCAGCAGCTCCTTGTAATTGTCCTTGGTGACATATTCCTGAATGTGGCGAACGCCGTGTTTCTTCAGGATCTCCATGTCGGAGGGTTCTTCACGCGGGTCGATGACGACCATCCGGCTTTTGTCGAATTTGAAGTGGCGCTCGATCAGCGGCAGGGTGCCGCGGCCGATGGAGCCAAAGCCGATCATTACGATCGGACCGGTAATTTCGGCATATACCGGGTGGTTCTTGTCCGTCATTCTTTTCTCCTGTGGAAGGGGACGAAGGCGATCAGCCTGAAGAATTCTTTTGAAATTGCCGCAGAAATTGCGAGGTGACCGGCTCTAACCACAAAACGGCGTCACAATAAAGAGTGTTGACCGGGAAAGGTCAAATATCGGGCGGGTGAGGCCGGCAGGCGACGGATCATCCGCCCCGCCTCTGCCAAAATCAGCGTTTCAGGATTTCCAGCCCTTCGACCGTCGTCGTCACCGCAAGCTCGGTGATGTCGTATTCGGCGACGCCGTGGACGGTGAAGGGATCGGCGGCGACATAGGCCTCGATTTCGGCGCGGTCGCCGATGGCGAGGATCGCGCCGCCGGTGCGCGGCACCTTGCGGCCGGAGGCGAGGAACCAGCCCTTGGCATAGCCCTCCTTCACCCAGGCCATATGCGGCTCCATGTGCCTGTCGGCTTCGTCATTGGATTTGCGATAGGTGAGGGAGAGAATGAACATGATCAATTCCTGAGGAGATTGGCGCGGATCAGTCCGCGCAGCGAGTTGCCGACATAAAGCGTGCCGGCATCGAGATCGGCAAGTGTCACATGGCCGACGCGAGCCTTGCGCGCGCAAATGAGCTCGGTGCGCAGCACGCCAGCAAGCAGGCCGCAGGAGATCGGCGGAGTGCGCAGCATACCGGTCCCGTCATCCAGGAAGACGGAGGTGATGGTGCCCTCGCAGACCTCGCCGCGCTCGTTCAACAGGATGACTTCATCGGCCTCGTCGGGCCCATATTCGGCGCGCGCCGTCTCGTAGACGGCGCGGCGCGTGGTCTTGTGGCGCAGCAGCCTGTCGGTGGAAACGAGGCGGGTCTCGGCGATGCGGACCGTCCAGACAGTCTCCGGCGCCAGCGGCACGAAAGCCGCGCTCGTTACCTCGATGCGGCCCTGCGCGTCGAAGATCAGTCGGATGCGCAGCGGACCGGTAGAGCGTGCAACGCCGTCCTCGAGCTTGGCAGCCGCCTCGACCGGCTGCGGAAAACCGAGGCGACGGGCGGAGCGGGAAAGCCGGGCCAGATGCAGGCGCAGACGGATGAAGCCTTCGCCGGGCTGCCAGCGCAACGTCTCGATCAGCGAGAAATCGGTCATCGCGCGATCCATTGGTCGCCCACGGCAAAGCGGGCCTTGAGCAGGCATTCCTCATATTCGGCTTCGGCGGTGGAATCGAAGACGATGCCGCCGCCGACATTGAAGACCGCCCTGCCACCGCCGAAAAGCGTGACGGTGCGGATGGCGACGGAAAAACGCATGGCGCCGGTCGGCGAGATCATGCCGATCGCCCCACAATAGGCGTCGCGTGGGTCATCCTCGAGGGCGTGCAGAATTTCCATCGCCCGTATCTTCGGGGCGCCGGTGATCGACCCGCAGGGGAAGAGGGCGGCAAATATGTCGCGGATCGATAGGCCGGATCGAAGTCTGGCCTGCACATGGCTCACCATCTGGTGGACGGTCGGATAGGTCTCGACGTCGAAGAGCTTCGGGACATCGAGCGTGCCGACCTCGGTGATGCGGGAGATATCGTTGCGCAGGAGATCGACGATCATGCGGTTTTCCGCCTGCGTCTTGATATCAGCCCGCATGGCCGCGATGATTTCGGCATCCTCGGCGGCAGTAGCGCCGCGCTTTGCCGTGCCTTTCATCGGATGGGTTTCGATCCAGCCCTGTTCATCTGTGCGGAAGAAGAGTTCGGGTGAACGCGACAGGATGACCGGACCGCCGAGATCGACCAGTGCGCCGTATTTCACCGGCTGGCGTTCGATCAGCGACCAGAAGGCGGCACGGGGATCGCCGCTCCAGCGGGCTTCGATCGGCATGGTGAGGTTCGCCTGATAGGCGTCGCCGAGCCGCAGGTGCTGGCAAAGGCGGTCGAAACGCTCTTTATATATAGGGAAATCCCAGGCCGCCTTCGGGGCGGTGAGGAATTCCTCGTTTTCGAGACGCTGTTTCGGCTGGGCAAGTGGATGCGTGTCCGGCTGCGGTGCGTCGAAGACGCCGAAACAGAGGAGCGGCGTTTCCCGACCTTCTGCGGCAAAGGACGCGAGTTTTTCCTCGAAGAGATATCCGGCCTCGTAGGCCATGTAACCGGCAAGCCATTTTCCGTCGGCCCTGGCCTCTTCCATACGGGCGAGGCCGGCGAAGAATTCGCTGCGCGTCCGGGCAATGATGATCTCAGCCGGCTCGGCGAAAAGCATCACCTGGCCGGTCGCGTCGTCGCGGAAGAGGATATAGGGTTGATCGGCCACGCAACGCTTTCGGTTTGTTCTGCTCCTCATCACTCAAGATGCGATTGGGAGGGCGAGGTATTTTCTCTTCTCCCCACGGGGGAGAAGATGCCCGAAAGGCAGATGAGGGGGAGGAGCGAAGCGACGTCCTGAGCATATGCGAAGGACGGGTTCTGCTATGTCGTCCCCTCATCCGCCTGCCGGCACCTTCTCCCCTGTGGGGAGAAGGGACTCGTTGCCGCCTCTCCGCTCCTGGCGACGAGAATTCACGCTTTATCTAACGCTTCCAGCTCATCGATCAGGCCCTCGATCATCGACAGGCCCTGGCTCCAGAACGACGGATTGGTGGCGTCGAGGCCGAAAGGCTTCAAGAGTTCGGAGTGATGCTTGGTGCCGCCGGCCTTCAGCAGTTCGAAATACTTCTCCTGAAAGCCCTTCCCGGCTTTCTGGTAGACGGCATAGAGCGAATTGACCAGGCAATCGCCGAAGGCATAGGCGTAGACATAGAAGGGCGAATGGATGAAGTGGGGGATATAGGCCCAATAGGTCTCGTAGCCTTCTGAGATATTGATCGCCGGCCCGAGGCTTTCCGACTGGACGGAGAGCCAGAGCTCGCCGATGTCGTCGGCGGTGAGTTCGCCAGCCTTGCGGGCGGTGTGCAGCTTGCGCTCGAATTCGTAGAAGGCGATCTGGCGCACGACCGTGTTGATCATGTCCTCGACCTTCTGGGCAAGCATCGCCTTGCGCTCGCGTCTGTCGGTGGTCTTTTCCAGGAGCGCGCGGAAGGTCAGCATCTCGCCGAAGACTGATGCGGTTTCGGCAAGTGTCAGCGGCGTCTGGCACATCAGCGCGCCCTGCGCGCCGGCGAGAACCTGATGGACGCCGTGGCCGAGTTCGTGGGCAAGCGTCATGACATCGCGCGGCTTGCCCATATAATTGACGAGCACGTAGGGGTGAGCCGAGGGAACCGTCGGATGAGCGAAGGCGCCGGGCGCCTTGCCTGGGCGAACCGGGGCATCGATCCATTGCTCGTCGAAGAAGCGGCTGGCGATATCGGCCATCTCGGGGGCGAAATTGCCGTAAGCCGAGAGCACCGTGTCCTTCGCGTCCGACCAGGAGATCACGGCGCTCGACGTTTCCGGAAGGGGCGCGTTGCGGTCCCAGAAATTCATCTGCTCCATGCCCAGCCATTTCGCCTTCATTTTATAATAGCGGTGCGAAAGGCGCGGATAGGCTTCCCGGACGGCGGCGGCCAAGGCGTCGACAACCTCTCGCTCGACACGGTTTGCCAGATGCCTGGAGTCGGCGATATCCTCGAAGCCGCGCCAGCGGTCGGAGATATCCTTGTCCTTGGCAAGCGTATTGGTGATCAGCGTGAAGATGCGGATATTCGCCCTGAAGGTTTCGGCAAGCGCCATGGCCGCCTTGCGGCGCACGTCGGGATCCTTCTCCTGCAGCATGTTCAGCGCCACCTCGAGCGGCACTTTCTCGCCATCGATCTCATAGCGAAGTTCCGCCATGGTTTCGTCGAAGAGGCGATTGAAGGCGGAGGCCGATGTCATCGACTTCTCGAGGAAGAGCTGCTCCAGCCTGTCATCGAGCTGATAGGGCTTATCTTTCCTGAGGTCGATCAGCCAGGGGCGATAATGGCCGGCATCGGGATCCTTGGCCATGCAAGCGTCGATGACGGCGTCGTCGATCCGGTTCAGCTCGAGCGCGAAGAACAGGAGATGGCCGGAGAATTCGGTGATCTTTGCCTGGACGTCGCCGTAGAGCTTGCCGTTTGCCGGATTGGTGGTGTCGGAGAAATAAGTGAGGCCGGCAAAGGAGCCGAGGCGGCCCATGATATCGTCAAGCGCCTCATATTCCTTCAGCGCCGCGCCGATGCCTTCGGTGCCGGTCTTCGCTGCCGCTTCGGCGAGTTTGCCCTTCCACTTTTCTTCGAAAGCGATCGCGGCCTTGCCTGCCTTTTCCATGTCGGCGACGAAGGCGGTCGACGTGGCGGAGGGATAAAGATCCTGCAGCTTCCAGACCGGCAGGTCGCCGAGCGCCGGATCGGCCGCCGCCCCGGCTGGCGCTGCTGGCGAGAAAAAAAAGCCGGCGTGCGGGGGCTCGATTTTCATGGGCGCAATTCCTCTCCACTTTATCTCAGGTCTGTTTGAATAAGCGCGAGAAGGCCCCGCATCAAGGGGCTTTCGGCGCATAAAAGGCCTCGCTTCGGCACGAAATCGGCCCATCGTAATCGTTAAAATGCAATTATTTCTCAAAACTGGATGTTCAAGCCTTTCTGCCAGAGTGCGCTTCATGGTTTCGCATGAAGTGGAGCGACAATGACCGGTTACAATGAGCTCAAAGGAGCAGGGCAAATCCTCGTGGTCGAGGACGACCCGGTGCAGCGCCGTCTGCTCAAGAACGCAATCGAGCGTCACGGCCATGTCGTGCACCAGGCGGAAAACGGCCGGATCGGCCTGGAAATGGTCAAGCGCGACAGCACCCTTTTCAACGTTATCGTGCTCGACCTGATGATGCCGGAGATGACCGGCCTCGAATTCCTCGATGCACTGCACGAATTCGGCACGCAGATCCCCGTCATCGTGCAGACGGGTCAAGGCGGCATCGAGACCGTCGTGCAGGCGATGCGCGCCGGCGCCTTCGATTTCGTCGTCAAGCCGGTTTCGCCCGAACGCATCGCTACCTCGATCTCGAACGCCATGAAGCTCGACCAGCGCGAGGTGAAGGCGCGGGCCGGACGCCGGTCGCGCTCGGGCTCCGTCGGTTTCGACGACATCGTTTCGGCCAGCCCGGCGATGATCCGTGTCATCGACCTCGCCCAGCGGGCGGCGCAATCCAACATCCCTGTCGTGCTCGAAGGCGAATCCGGCGTCGGCAAGGAACTGGTGGCGCGCGCCATCCAGTCCGGCGGCGACCGCTCCAACAAGCCGTTCGTCACCGTCAATTGCGGGGCGATCCCGCATAACCTCGTCGAAAGCATTCTCTTCGGCCATGAGAAGGGCGCCTTCACTGGCGCGACCGAGCGTCACATTGGCAAATTCATGGAAGCCGACGGCGGCACCATCTTCCTCGATGAGATCGGCGACCTGCCGCTCGAAGTGCAGGTGAAGCTGCTGCGCGCCGTGCAGCAGGGCGAGATCGAGACGGTCGGCGCGCGCACCGCGCATAAGGTCAATGTCCGGCTGATCTCGGCGACCAACAAGGATCTGATCGAAGAGGTCAAGAACGGCCATTTCCGCGAGGATCTCTATTATCGCCTCAACGTCTTCCCGATTACCATTCCGGCGCTGCGCAAGCGCAAGGAAGACATCCCGCATCTGGTGCGCGTCTTTACCGACCGCTTCTCCAGCGAACAGAAGAACGGCCGCCGCATGACCGTGAATTCAGGCACGCTGGCGCTGCTGACCGCCTATGACTGGCCGGGCAACATCCGCCAGCTCGAAAACGCGATCTTCCGTGCGGTCGTTCTCGCCGAAGGGCCGGAGCTGACGGAGGCGGATTTCCCGCAGATCGCCGCCCAGCTTCCGGAATATGAAGTGGTGGATCATCTGGCGCTCGTGGCCGACAATACCGGCCTCGACCCGGACGAGGCATATAGCGAAGAATACCGCACGCCGCCGGAGGTTCACCATCACCGCCTGTCCGAGGCCTCCGATAATGCAATCGCCAGCGTCAACCCCTCAGGCGACGTGCGCAAGCTTGCCGATGTCGAGGAGGAGCTCATCCGATTCGCGCTCAAATTCTATCGCGGACAGATGAGTCAAGTGGCGCGCAAGCTTGGCATCGGCCGATCCACACTTTATCGCAAACTCAAAGATTACGGCATAGACCCCGATAATCCCCAGAAAGATGCGGCTTAAGCCCTATTTATTAAGACTCAGGCAACCACGATTTGTTACTGATCATAAACCACTTGTTAGTGGCTCGTTCACTATGTAAAGAAAAGGTTGATCATGTGTGGCATTTTTGCCATCGTGTGACCGCATTTGACAGTCATCTGAGACAGTACGGGACATTGTCTGTCTGACGGGGATCGAGTTGCCGAATCTGAATGGGATTTCCAAGCCTTCGCGCTTGAGCTGGCGTTCTTTGTGCGCCGACATCTGCGGAAAGGCAGTGAGGACGGCGGCGGCCGCCCTTCTTGCGCTTGCGGTTTCCTCGCCGGTATTCGTTAGTACGCCTTCCGAGGCCGCGGGCGAAACCCGCAGCCTCAAGCTCTATTTCATTCATACCGGCGAAAAGGCCGTCATCACCTATAAGCGTAACGGCAAGTTCGACCCCAAGGGTCTGGAGCAGCTGAACCGCTTCCTCCGTGACTGGCGCAAGAACCAGCCGACGAAGATGGATCCGCGCCTGTTCGACCTGATCTGGGAAGTCTATCGCCAGAGCGGTTCACGGGACTACATCAATGTCGTCTGCGGCTTCCGCTCGCCGGCGACCAACGAGATGCTGCGCGGGCGCTCGCGCAATTCCGGCGTCGCCGAAAAGAGCCAGCACATGCTCGGCAAGGCGATGGACTTCTTCATTCCCGACGTCAAGCTTGCGACGCTCAGGGCCATCGGCATGAAGATGCAGATCGGCGGCGTCGGCTTCTATCCGAAATCAGGTTCGCCCTTCGTGCACATGGATGTCGGCGGCGTTCGCGCCTGGCCGCGCATGAGCCGCGACGAGCTCGTCCGACTTTTCCCGAACGGCAATACCATCCATATCCCCGCCGACGGTAAGCCGCTGCCGGGCTATCAGCAGGCGATGGCCGACTACAAGCGCCGCGTCAGTGGCACGCAGATCGAGATCGCCAGCGCTTCCGAATCGGCGCCGAAGCACAAGACGCTGTTTGCGGCGCTCTTCGGCGGCGGCGCGGACGAGCAGGAAGACGATACCGACGATTCGGCCCCGGTCGCCGTCGCCAAGGCAACGCCGCCGAAGGCCGAGCCTGCTCCGGCCGAACCTGCTCCGGCCGAACCACAGCAGGCCGAGGTCGCAGCCCTGAACGCGCCGGTGCCGCAGGTTCGCCCGGCCTTCAGCAACCAGCCGGCCGGCAGCGAAATGGCCAGCGCACTGGTGGCGCCGTCTTCGGGTAACGCCGCGCAGCAGGCCCTTGCCGAGGCGCTTCCGGCCGATCAGGCCCAGCCGCAGCAATTCGCCGATCTCAGCGCCTACAGCATTCCCATTCCCTCGCTTCTCGGCCAGCGCCGCGCGCCGGGTGACGCCGAGGTCGCGTCGGTCGATCCGAATATGCAGAACGGAATGCCGGTTCCCACTCCGGTCGAGCGCCCTGCCGTTGCCGAAAATCTGCTTGCGGCGGCGGATGCCGATCCGGAAGCGGAGGCAGACGAGGCCGATCAGGATGGCGGCCTGTCTCCTGCCATCGCCGACGCGCTCGAACAGCAGAACAAGGATACGGAAAGCCAAGTCGCCTCGCATGAGCCTCAAATGAGCGTAGAGCAGGCAATCGCCGCCGCGATGCCGCAAAAGGCGGCCGCCGAAAAGCCGTCATTGCAGCTCGCTGCCTTGGCGTCGGCGACGAAATCGGCGAGCTTCGGTGACGCTTTCGACGCCCCGGCTGCCGAGAGCCCCGCGCCGCAGCCCCTTCCGGTCAAGGGCGGGCGCCCGACGCAGAAGGAAGCCGCAGCAGCCGATGCCAGCCGCACGACAGTGCGTACCGAGCCGAAGCTGACGCAGAAGATGATCTCGCAGTGGGCGCTGACCAATGCCCGTCTCGAAATGGCGTCCAAGCAGGTCAAGGCGCCGCGCTTCGTCAGCCAGACGATGCGCGCCCAACCGACCGCTGTCTATGCCGAGGGCTTCAACGTCAAGACCGCCTCGGTTGATCCGGCCCGCTTCAGCGGCACGGCCGTTAACTTCATGGAAGTGCGCAAGTTCAACACGAACTGAGCCTGCCGATCTCGTCAGACCGAAAACCGCCGGAGTGATCCGGCAGTTTTTCTTCTGACTGTTTGAGCGGTTGGACAAGCGGTTGGACAGTTGGACGGCCAGCAGGATCCGGTGTAAAAGAAAAGCCGCCGGAAGATCCGACGGCTTTTCGAAAGCAGCGATGTTGCCGAATCAGCCTTCCGGCGGCGCCTCGATCATGCCGAGTGCGTGCAGATAGGTGTCGAGGATTGCTTCCTCCTCCATGCGCTCCTGCTCGTCCTTCTTGCGCAGCGCCACGACCTTCTTCAGGATCTTGGTATCGAAGCCCATTCCCTTGGCCTCGCCATAGACGTCCTTGATGTCGTCGGCGATGGTCTTCTTTTCTTCTTCCAGCCGTTCAATGCGCTCGATGAAAGCGCGAAGCTGATCGCGGGCGACGCCATGAGCATCAGACATCGTGTTCTCCTGATTTTTCGGTGATCAATTCGGGATGCACGTGACTGCCGCGAAGCGGCGTCACGGTCAAGCCTGTTAAAGGCCAAGCGGACTATTTGTGTGGCTTGTTCAGCTCAAATGCCGCCTTTTGCACAGGTGAGGCCTCCTTCTGGTGGAGGTTCTTCCAGTCCTCGTAGGGCATGCCGTAGATCATCTCGCGCGATTCGTCCCGGCTGACCGGAACGCCCTCCGCCTCGGCGGCCTCGCGGTACCAGTTCGACAGGCAGTTGCGGCAGAAGCCGGCCAGGTTCATCAGATCGATGTTCTGGACGTCACTGCGGTTACGAAGATGCGCGACCAGACGACGGAAGACGGCGGCTTCGAATTCGGTCTGTTGTTCCTTGCTGAGCGCGGTCATCTCGCTCTCCTTTCATTCCGTGGGCGTCAGTAGGGGCCGGTGCGCGACGGATGGACGTCGTATTCGTGCAGGCCCGGATCGGCATTCATCGCTGTAAAAATCGGCGCCAGGCGCTCCGCCCATGCCGATATGCCGGTTTCATCCGCGATCAAATCCTGACGCACTTCGAGCAGGGCATGCGGGATGCCTGTCACCATACAATGGCGGTACATGGTATCGCCCTTCAGAGCGCCGTCATAGGGTTCGTTGTCGCCGACGACGAGATCGGGATCGGCGCGCAGCTTGTCGATCAGCGGGCCGACGGCGCGCCGGTCGCTGTCCCAAAGAACGGCGGCGTGCCAGGGTCGGGGAATGCTCTTCCACGCCGGCGTGAAAGAATGCAGCGACAGCACCAGCGGTGCCTTGCCGGTGCTATTTGCCACCGTGTCGATCGTACCTGCGACGGCTTCGTGGTAGGGGCGATGAAAGGCTTCGATCCGGTAATTCCATTCCTGCGGCGTGATCGGGTGATTGCCTGATATGACGGCGCCGTCCGATATCTTCATGATCAGCGTCGGGTCATCCTCCCCGCGGTTCGGGTCGATCAGCAGGCGCGAGAAACCGCCGAGCACTGCCGGTATGCCGAGCCTCGCCGAAAGCTGTCGCGTCAGGCCCTCGATGCCGATATCGTAGGCGATGTGGCGGGCAAAGGCAGACTCGGGCAGGCCGAGCCTTTCATACCGGGCGGGAAGGCGGTTCATCGCGTGATCGGCGAGGATCACCATGCCTTTGTCATGTTTTCCAGGTAGGATTTCGAAGGATTGAAAGTCGTCCATGAAGGAATTTGCCGTTGGCCGTTGCGCAGTCGCGCCCAGTGATTGCATGAGCCCGCGACCGGTTCAAGCGCGACAGGCGAAGAGAGCGGATATGAGCCTCCGCGGGCAGTTATGAAAGGGAATATAATCGATTAGCATTGCGTTGACTTTCGGATGAGGGCGGCGCAAGAAGACACGGACATGAATAACCGTGGAGCTATTTGGGAGCCGTGTTGATTCAAGCCGCGCCAAGTTTCCTCACGCGGTCCGGACCGCTGGTCCGACTCGCCCTGTTTGCTCTTGCAGCCGCCATGCCGTTCTTCATCGCAGATGCCGCACGCGCCGATTTTCGCGTCTGCAACGGAACGCAAAATCTGGTTGGGGTGGCAATCGGATACAGGGCCAAGGACGGCTGGATCACGGAGGGCTGGTGGCAGGTGCCGGCAACGACCTGCGCCACGCTGATCGAGGGAGAATTGCAGTCGCGCTATTATTACCTCTACGCAGAGGACGCCGCCCGGGGAGGACGGTGGACGGGGGACGTGCAGATGTGCGTGGCGGAAAACGAATTCAAGATCTCGGGTGTGCAGGATTGTTATGCCCGGGGTTACCAGAAGATGGGATTCAAGGAATATGACACGGGCCGCCAAGGCAGCTGGATGGTTCAACTCTCCGACACCCCCGGGACGCAAGAAAGTCAGAATTGATGAAGCGTAATCGCAAAATTAAAATCCTCGCCACCCTCGGGCCCGCCTCCGCCGAGGAATCGATGATCGAGAAGCTGCACCAAGCCGGTGCCGACGTCTTCCGCATCAATATGAGCCATGCGAGCCACGACCTGATGCGAACGCTCATCCAGCGCATCCGCTCGGTCGAGGCGCGCTCAGGCCGGCCGATTGGCATTCTCGCCGATCTGCAGGGACCGAAGCTGCGCGTCGGCAAGTTTACCGACAGCAAGGTCGACCTGAAACCCGGCCAGACCTTCACGCTCGACAACAATGAAGCGCTCGGCGACCAGAACCGCGTCTATCTGCCGCATCCCGAGATCCTGGAATCGGTGCAGCCCGGCCACCGCCTGTTGATCGACGACGGCAAGCTCGCCCTGCGCGCAGAAAAATGCGACGGCAAGAGCATCGTCACGACGGTGATCTCCGGCACACGCATTTCCGATCGCAAGGGTGTCAGTCTTCCCGACACGCTGCTTGGCGTTGGTGCGCTGACCGACAAGGACCGGTCCGATCTGGACGCCGTGCTCGCGACTGACGATGTCGACTGGGTGGCGCTGTCCTTCGTCCAGCGTCCGGACGACCTTGCCGAAGTGCGCAAGATCGCCCGCGGCCGCGTCGGCCTGATGTCGAAGATCGAAAAACCGCAGGCTCTCGAGCGCATTGAAGAGATCATCGAGCTTTCCGATGCTTTGATGGTCGCCCGCGGCGATCTCGGCGTCGAAATGCCGCTCGAATCGGTTCCCGGCATTCAGAAGCAGCTGATCCGTGCCTGCCGCCGTTCGGGCAAGCCGGTGGTCGTGGCCACGCAGATGCTGGAATCGATGATTTCGGCGCCGGTGCCGACGCGCGCCGAAGTCTCGGACGTCGCGACCGCCGTCTTCGAAGGCGCGGATGCCGTCATGCTCTCGGCCGAATCGGCCTCGGGCGATTATCCGGTCGAAGCCGTCTCGACCATGGCCTCGATTGCCACGGCCATCGAGCGCGAGCCGCATTATCCCGGCATTATCTATGCCCAGCGCGCCCAGCCGGAAGCAACCGGCGCCGATGCGATCTCGCTTGCCGCCCGCCAGATCGCCGAGACGCTGAAGCTGTCGGCGATCGTCTGCTACACCTCGTCCGGCACGACGGGGCTTCGCGCTTCGCGCGAGCGCCCGCAGGTGCCGATCCTGGCATTGTCGCCGATCATCAAGACGGCGCGCCGGCTTGCCATCGTCTGGGGCTTGCATTGCGTCGTCACCCATGATGCGACCGATCTCGACGACATGGTTAACCGCGCCTGCCGCATCGTTGCCGACGAAGGGTTCGGCAAGCCGGGCGATCGCATCATCATCTCGGCCGGCGTGCCGCTCGGCACGCCCGGCGCCACCAACATGCTCCGCATTGCCTATATCGGTTCGGACGGCCAGAGCGGCATCTGATCCGATCGCATCCGTGATAAGGCCCGCTGCCTGAAAAAGGCAGCGGGGCTTTTTTCGTTCATGTGACGAGGCATTGCCAAGGGATGCGGCGCATGCAAGTCTTGATCCCGGGTTTGGAGGGATCACCATGGATGTCGTCACTCTTTTGGCCTTTGCGGCCGTTTCCTTCGTCGGTATCGCGACGCCGGGGCCGACAGTGCTGCTGGCGTTGACAAATGGTTCTCGGCATGGGCTGCGCCGCGCGATCGCCGGCATGGTCGGCGCGGTTCTTTCGGATTTCGTTCTGATCGGCGCTGTGGCTGTCGGACTCGGTGCGCTGCTTGCGGCATCGGAATTCTGGTTCTCGATGCTGAAATGGGCGGGTGCTGCCTATCTCGCCTTTCTCGGCATCGTGCTCTTGCGTTGGAAGGGCACGATCGAGGCGGCACTGAAATCCGATGAGGCGGCCATGCGATCGACCTTTTCGATCGGGCTGAAGAGTTTCATGGTCGCGGCGACGAACCCGAAGGGCTATCTCTTCTTCTCCGCCTTTCTGCCGCAGTTCATCGATCCCGCCCAGACGCAGACGGCGCAGTATCTGCTGCTCGCCCTCGTCTTCGCTGCGCTCGATTTCATCATCATGTTCGGCTACGCTTTCTTCGGCTCGCAGGCGGTCCGTTTCCTGAAAACGTCAGGCGCCTTGTGGCTGGAACGGGCCTGCGGCGGCGCGCTGCTCGCCCTTGCCGGGTCGCTTGCCTTCTACCGCCGGGCAACGGCCTG
This sequence comes from Rhizobium sp. N621, assembly GCF_001664325.1. Taxonomy (NCBI): domain Bacteria; kingdom Pseudomonadati; phylum Pseudomonadota; class Alphaproteobacteria; order Hyphomicrobiales; family Rhizobiaceae; genus Rhizobium; species Rhizobium sp. N621. The sequence goes on along the minus strand of NZ_CP013495.1, from coordinate 3,782,953 downwards.
ATTCAAGGCCGAGGCAGGGATAGATGGCCGACTCGATAGGCCTGCGTATGCCTGCCAATCTCGGAAATCTCCCGCCATAGCCTGAAGCGGACGCGCGTCCATGTCGTCGGTTCGAAGCCGGAGATGGAGGCAAGTGCGCCTCTCGCCAGATCGGCTTCGGTTTCAGCGCTTTCGGCCCGGCGGAGATCGGCAAGCGACGCATAGGCTTGCGTCCGAAGGATATCGCGCGTGGCAAACCGGGACGCCGCAATGTCGGGCGAGACTTCCGCCTGCCACACAATCCAGGTACTCACCTCAGGCCAGCCGAAGGCGCCGGTGACTGCCTCGAAGCCCGGGCCGCAGAGGAAGTCGCTTGCTCCCTCCGGTCTCTGCCAGAGATAGAAAGGCGCGTAAAGATTGTCGCGGCTGCCGATCTCGTTCTTGCGGGCGCTGAGATAGGCCTTGAAGCCGAGATTGGGAAAGCCGTCGAGTAGCGGTCCTTTTTCGCAGATGCGGCGCTCGATGATCGACATGTCGTAATCGGCTGGCAGGGTGAAGCCGTATTGCATGGCCATCATGAGCGTTTCTCCACTGCACGCAGTCGCCAGTCCGGATCCGTCATCTGGGCGATGCCGGCGCCGAAGGACCAGTCCTCAGACGCGCTGGTGCTGACGACGACCATTACGTCTTCTGACCGCAGGCCTGGCGATTGGGCCAGCAGCTCGGCAAGCCGCCGATACAGCGCTGCCTTCATCTCCGCCGTTCGCGGCCGGCCTATGGTGATCGAGATATAGACGAAATCGTCCGAGCGCGGGCCGGCGAGATAGCTGCGGTCGAAGATCAGCTCATTCTCGTCATGCTGATGGATGGCCTGGAAGCGGTCGTTCTCGGGCACATCGAAGGTCTCGACCAGTGCGCGCTGGACGTTGTCGGCAAGCGCTGCGAGATATTCTTGCGACTTGCCTTTGCGAAGAGAGATGCGGACGAAGGGCATTGGGATCTCCATGGTTCGGGCCGTCCGGCGGCCTTGACAGCAGCATCATCGCAGCACACGATGATGCTGAAAATCAGAATTTTATGGATCAACTGTCCCAAAAAACGGAATGTTACGATGCGGCGGACGATCTTCGATCTCGATGTGCTTCGGACCTTTTCGACCGGCATGGAGCTCGGCAATTTCGCCAAGGCGGCGGAAAAGCTCGGGCGTTCGACGTCAGCGGTCAGCGCGCAGCTGAAGAAACTGGAGGAACAGGCGGGCACGGCAATCTTCCGCAAGGCTGGCCGCGGGCTGGCGCTTACCGACGCCGGCGAAACGATGCTCGGTTATGCCAGACGGTTGCTGGATCTCAATGACGAGGCGGCGGCGGCCGTGCACAGCGTCGAGCTGGAAGGCTGGGTGCGGCTCGGTCTGCAGGAGGATTTCGGCGAGACCTTGTTGCCTGAGGTGCTCGGCCGTTTCGCGCGCGCCCACCCGAAGGTCCGCATCGAGGCGCGGGTGGTGCGCAATACCGAACTGCTCGAGCGGGTCACCTCAGGCAAGCTCGATCTGGCGCTTGCCTGGAGCGACGGGACGCTTTCGGCGCATTGCGAGCGCATCGGCGAGGTGCCGATGTGCTGGATCGGGCCTGCCGAGGGACAGCCCGGCTGGCATGTGGCAAGCGGCGAGCCGATGCCGCTTGCCTCGCTGGAGGCGCCATGCCTGTTGCGCAGTGCGGCGACCAAGGCGCTCGACGCGGCGGGAATCTCCTGGCGGCTCGCCTTCGTCAGCCCCAGTCTCGGCGGCCTCTGGGCAGCGACGGCGGCCGGCCTCGGCTTGACTATCCGCACACCGCTCGGCCTGCCGGCGAAGGTCCGGGCGCTCGCACCAGAGGCAATCGGCCTGCCTGAGCTGCCGAAGCTCGGTCTGGTGCTGCACAGAGCCGAAGCCGAGCTGCAACCGGCTGCGGCGCGGCTTGGCGCGCTGGTTCTACAGTCCGTGCATGGCGTGCTGCACGGGACGGCAGACTGATATCTCGATTATCCCGCGAGCGCAGGGCCCGATCACCATGAAGCCGCTCTGATACTCAGCCGAAGCGTTCCAACGCCATGGCGAAGATGTCGGTATCGACATTGCCGCCGGAGGTGACGGCGACGACGCTATCGCTTTCCAGCGCCTCGCCATGGAAAAGAGCGGCAGCCAGCGCCACGGCGCCGCCCGGCTCGACGACGATCTTCAGCCTGACGAAGGCGAGCGCCATGGCGCGCAGCGCCTCGTCGTCGGTGACGACGATGCCGGCGCCGGCGAGGCGCTTCAAGATCGGAAAGGTGATGTTGCCAGGCTGCGGCGTGATGATCGCATCGCAGATCGAACCCGACATCGAGGCGTTGCGCTCGATCCTGCCGGAGGCGAGCGAGCGGGTGGTATCGTCGAAGTCCCTGGGCTCGCAGGGACGGACGCGAAAGCCGGGGGCGCTGGCTTCGAGGGCGAGCGCGATGCCGGACGTCAGTCCGCCGCCGCCGCAGGGAACGAGCACCTCGGCTTCCGTTACGCCTTCTTCTTCCGCCTGTTCGGAGATTTCGAGGCCAGTCGTGCCTTGGCCGGCAATGACAAGCGGTTCGTCGAAAGGCTTGATCAGCGTCAGGCCGCGCTCGGCGGAGAGCCGGGCGCCGATTTCGTCGCGATCCTCATTGGCGCGGTCGTAGAGCACGACTTCGGCGCCGAAGGCGCGGGTGTTGGCGATCTTCAGCTTCGGCGCATCGCTCGGCATGATGATGACGGCGGGCACGCCGTGCAGCTTGGCGGCAAGGGCGACGCCCTGCGCATGATTGCCCGAGGAGAAGGCGATGACGCCGCGCGTGCGTACGGCCGAGTCGAGGCCGGAGACGGCAGACCAGCCGCCGCGAAACTTGAAGGAACCCGAATGCTGCAGGCATTCCGCCTTCACGAACAGGCGCCGGCCGGCGATCTCGTTCAGGAAGGGGGAGGAGAGAAGCGGCGTTCGGCGCGCGCGACCGCGCAGTCGAGCGCGGGCGGCAACAATCATTTCAATGCTGACCATTCGAGAATCGTCCTGCTTGCGGCGTCGCTCCTGCATAGGACGGGGCAAACGGTTTGTGAACGGTGACTTTGTCACCGTGACATGAATGACCATTGCGCCTATGCCCGGCGGCTCGCCGACCGTCAATAGCCGCCCGCCGAGCCTTCCGTCGCGCGGGCGTCCATAGCGCCGTTGTAACGAGCGCCGCCGCCCTTTTCGATGGTGGCAAGGCTTTTGCCGCCGACGAGGATGCCGGCGGCCTGACCCCAGAGCGGCGCATCGTTGCCGCCGTCGAAGCTATAGCCCATCGCCGCAAGCATCTTTTCCGTATCCGGCGAAAGCGCATAGGGCTCGAGATAGACCTTGTCTGGCTGCCATTGGTGATGAAACCGCGGCGCGTTGACGGCCTGGCTGATATCCATGCCGAAGTCGACGACATTCAAAATCGCCTCCAGCGTGATGGTGATGATGCGCGAGCCGCCGGGGCTGCCGATCACCATGAAGGGCTTGCCATCGCGGGTGACGATCGTCGGGCTCATCGAGGAGAGCGGCGTCTTCTTCGGAGCGATGGCATTGGCTTCGCCCTGAACGAGGCCATAAAGGTTCGGCACACCCGGTTTGGAAGTGAAATCGTCCATCTCGTTGTTGAGCAGAACGCCGGTGCCGGGTGCCACGACCGCCGCGCCGAAGGAGCCGTTCAGCGTATAAGTGACGGCAACCGCATTGCCCTCGTCGTCGATGATCGAATAATGGGTCGTCTCGTTGCTTTCCTTGCCGCCGAGCGGTTTCAGGTTGGCCGAAGTCCCGGCCTTGTAGGGATCGATCTTTGCTGCGATCTCCTTGGCGTAGCTCTTGTCGAGCATTTTCTCGACCGGGTTCTCGACGAAATCGGGATCGCCGAGCGCGGCGTTGCGGTCGACATAGGCGTAGCGCATCGCCTCGACCATCACATGCACGGTTTCAGCCGAGGCGTAGCCGAGATAGGAGAGCGGATAACCTTCGAGGACGTTGAGGATCTCGCAGATGATGACGCCGCCGGAGGAGGGTGGTGGCGAGGAGATGATGTCGTAGCCGCGGTAGTTGCACTCGATCGGCTTCAGCTCGCGGACGGTGTATTGCTCGAAATCCTCCTTGGCGAGGATGCCGCCCTTGGCCTGGCTCGCGTTTACGATCGCTTCGGCGGGCGCGGCCTTATAGAAGGCGTCGGGTCCTTTTTCCGAGATGGCCGCAAGGACCGCAGCGAGATCCGGCTGCGCAAGCTTTTCGCCAGAGCCATAGGGCTTGCCGTCCGGTTTCAGGAAAATCTTCGCCGCCGTCTCGTCCTTGGCAAGGCGCTTGGCGCTGCCGGCAAGGATCGCCGCGTCACCCTGTTCCAGCGTGAAGCCCTCCTTGGCGAAACGCAGCGCAGGCCCGATCAGGTCCTGGCGTGACCGGGTGCCGTATTTCTCGCGCGCCGTCTCGAAACCCATGACGGAGCCGGGGACGCCGACGGCGAGATAGCCGTCAAGGCTGGCCCGCGGCACGATATCGCCCTTTGCATCGAGATACATGGTCTTCGTCGCGGCGATCGGCGCGCGCTCGCGGAAATCGAGGAAGGTCTTGGTGCCGTCTTTCAGCCGGATGGTCATGAAGCCGCCGCCGCCGAGATTGCCGGCCGAGGGATAGACGACCGCCAGTGCATAACCGACGGCGACCGCCGCATCGACGGCGTTGCCGCCGCTCTTCAGCACCTCGACGCCGACATCGGTCGCCAGATGCTGGGCGGTGACGACCATCCCGTGTTCGGCTTCGACTGGCGCGGGCGATGCCGCGAAAGTCGCAGTCAGGCTCAGCGACAATGCCGATATGATGGAGATCGTCCCGATATGCAGGCGGCCCATGATTTCCCCTCCTATGGACAACAACGGAAAGACATATGGGGCTGCTGCGGCCCGCGGCAATGCGGGGAACAGGCTTTGTGCGAGGAAGCCGGCCGAATGTCCAACAGGGACACCGCCGCAGAGATCAACCGCCGTGGAGAGCGCCGGGCATGAGCGACGGCTGGATTTGGATCGCCTGATCGCGGAGAGAGGCGGCGAGCCGCTCTTCGGCGCGGCGGGCGGCCGCCTGGAGGTCGCGCGGCTCGCCGGCGATCTTTTCCATGGCGGCGATAGCGACGTCGGTGGCGAGATAATCCGGCTTATGGCCCACGCCGCCGACAGTCACGAGTTCGGAGCCTGCTATATCGCGGGCGAGGCCGCGCGAATGCAGGTGTTCCCAGACGATCTCGTCGCGGTCGCCTGTGATGATGACGGTCGGCGCGGTGATCTGCGAATAGAGCGGCGACTGCTCCTTCACATAGGCGAGCAGTCTTTTGAAATCGGCGGCATTGTTGTGGAAGGTGCGTGGCCGCAGCACCAGCGATGGGCCGGTTTTTTCGATGTAGTCGGCAGGGCGTGGATTGGGACGGAAGACATTCAGCGTGCCGCGCTCCAGCCGGCTCAGTCCAAGCGGAACGACGATGGCGTGGTTGAAGAGCCAACCGATGACCGGCACGGTTGCCACATGATAATACCAGTCGATGCCGCCGGGCCACGGATGGGTGGCGGGTGCGAGGAAGAGCAGACCGGCGGTCTTATCCGGATGGCGCAGTCCGAAGGCGGCGGTGATCGCACCGCCGAAGGAATGGCCGACGATGATCGCCTTCTCGATGCTGCGCTTTTCCATCAGTCGGGCGATTGCGTCGGCCTGGCCGGAGGGGACGGCGTTCTCAGGGCCGCCGCGTTCGGAATAACCGTGACCGGGACGATCGACGAACAGCATTTCCGCCCGGCCATCGAGCGGGGCGCGAAAGGCGACGAGCTGATCGAGCAGATTGCCGCTGGCGCCGTGGATGAAGACGAGGGCCGGCAGATCCGCATTTTGGGGACGCTCGACATGGACGGCGTTCATGCGATAGCCGCCGACATCCGTCAATTCGCCGATATTCGGATAGGTCTGTTCGAATTGCCGGGCCTTGTAAGAGGAGTAGCCCATAGCGGCGGCGAGCGGGGCGAGAAGAGCGGAAACTTCGGCAAGCATGATCTTAGCGGCGACGATCGATGGATTTTGCGGGGGATGGTCGTGTCAAATTCCCTCGACAGTTTCTAAAATTGTGCGCTCTGGCCGCAGGTCAAGCTCGGTGAGCCTGCTTCAGGTTCGATTGCCGGCCAGTTTTTCCGCAAGCATGTTGACCTGCTCCTGCGCGGTGCGATCGGCGGGATAGATATCGAGGAACCGTTCCCAGGCCTTCAGCGTCAATTGGTCATTGCCGGAATTGCTGAGGATCGCGGCCATGCCGGAGAGCGCGCCGAAATGGCGCGGCTCGATATCCAGCACATGCTCGATGTCGGACATCGACTTGCGGTAATTGCCCATGACGAAATTCAGCGTGGCGCGGCGATTCCAGCTCTCGGCATAATCGGGTTTGAGGGCAATCGCCTCGTCGAGGAAATCGAGAGCGGCGGGATTGCGCTTTTCCTCGATCGCCTTGTCGGCCCATTGCATCAGCAGGTTCACGGTCGCACTGCCGGAATCATTCCATACCAGACGAATTTCATTGGCGATGCTGCTGGCCTTGTCAGGATCACGCTCGCGCTTCAACTGACTGAAGAGCTGATCGAGACGCTGCTTCGGCGAACTACTGGCATCCCTCCGCTCGACAATGACGTTCTTTTCGGCCGCGGCGGCCGGAAACGGGGAAAGGATGAAGGCGAGCGGCAGCACCGCTGACGTCAAAGCAAAAAAGCGCATGGCGGACATATTAGTCCGCCAGCGCCGAAGATCAAACAAATTAGACGTGATCACCGCAGCGACCACCGGATGTCCGTCGGCGCAATCTGCGCGGCGCACGATCCGGATGCGCAATCAGCCCTGACGAGCCTTGTAGCGCGGGTTCAGCTTGTTGATGATGTAGATGCGGCCCTTGCGACGAACCAGACGGTTGTCACGGTGACGAGCCTTGAGCGACTTGAGCGAATTCTTGATCTTCATTTTTCTGATCCGCGATCTCTATGGGGGAATTCACATTCGCCCGTAACTTTAACAATCAAAAGCGCGCCGTCGGGGCGCGCTCTTTAGGTGGGGGTGCAGATACCCCGTCACCTCCAGCGTGTCAACCACGTGACGGTGTTTTTCCCAAGCCGCACGGCCGTTTTCTCACTGCGAAACCGGCAATTTCGGCGCCAATGTCGTGACGTGACCCATTTTGCGGCCGGGGCGCCACTCGTTCTTGCCATAGAGGTGAACCAGCGTGTCGGGACGCTGCAGCCAGTCGCGAACGGCAAGGATATCGTCGCCGACCAGATTCTGCATGACGCAGTCGGAGTGCCGCTCGCCATTGCCGAGCGGCAGGCCGGCGACAGCGCGGATATGCTGCTCGAACTGGCTGACGACGCAGGCGGCTTCCGTCCAGTGACCGGAATTGTGGACGCGCGGCGCCATCTCGTTGGCGATCAGGCCGCCGTCGGCGAGCACGAAGAATTCGATGCCGATCACGCCGACATAGTTCAACGCGGCGAGAATCTTTTCGGCCGATCGACGCGCGGCCTCCGCTGTTGTCGCCGAGATTGCGGCCGGAACGGTCGAGGTGTGGAGAATGCCGTTGCGGTGGACATTCTCGGCGGGATCGAAGCAGACGACCGTACCATCCGCGGCACGCGCGGCGATGATCGAGACCTCGCGCTCGAAGGCGACGAAGCTTTCGAGGATGAGCGGTACGGCCCCGAGCGCGGCATAGGCGCCGTCAGGATTGTCGGCGGGCGAGCGGAAAACCTTCTGCCCCTTGCCGTCATAACCGAGACGGCGGGTCTTCAGCACGCCCTGGCCGCCAAAATCTTTCAGCGCGGTTTCGAGATCGGCCTGGCTGTCGACCGCATGAAAGCGAGCGGTTGATATGCCGCAGCCGTTGAGGAAGCGTTTTTCGACGAGCCGATCCTGGGCGGCCTCGAGCGCCTTGGCAGGCGGATAGACGGCGATGCTTGCCGAGAGCGCTTCGGCGGCCGCGACGGGCACGTTTTCGAATTCGTAGGTGACGACATCGCAGGCGTCTGCCAGTTCGGCCAGCGCCGCCGGATCGTCATAGGCGGCGACGATCTGCCGGTTCGCCAGTTGGGCGGCGGGGCAGTCGAGCTGCGGCTCGAGGATGACAGTGCGGAAATTCAATCTGGCGGCTGCGATGGCCAGCATGCGGCCGAGTTGGCCGCCGCCGACAATGCCGATCGTTCCTATGGTCATTGGTCGTCCATTGGATATTCGGCGACGGCAGCACTCTGGCGCTCGCGCCATTCGTCGAGCCGGTCGGCAATCTCTTCGTCGGAAAGGGCCAGCACGGCGGCGGCGAGAAGAGCGGCGTTGACCGCACCCGCCTTGCCTATGGCGAGGGTCCCAACCGGAATGCCGGCCGGCATCTGCACGATGGAAAGAAGGCTGTCCTGGCCGGACATGGTCTTCGACTGGACCGGCACGCCGAAGACCGGCAGCGGCGTCATCGATGCGGTCATGCCCGGCAGGTGTGCTGCGCCGCCGGCGCCGGCGATGATGACCTTGAAGCCTTCCGCACGCGCGCCCTTGGCGAAATTCATCATGCGCTCGGGCGTACGGTGCGCTGAGATGATGCGCGCATCATAGGCGATTTCCAGCGCTTCCAGCGTGTCAGCCGCGTTCTTCATGGTCTCCCAATCGGATTGGCTGCCCATGATGATGGCGACGAGTGGTCTATCTGTCATCCTGCGACCGTTCCTTTCAGGCAATGATATCGGGAACGATCTGGTCTTCCAGCTTGGAGAGCTTGTCCTTGATGACGAGCTTCTTCTTCTTCATGCGCTGGATTCGCAGAGCGTCGCATCCGGTCTCGATCATGGCATTGATCGCAGCGTCGAAATCCTCGTGCTCCTGGCGCAGACGCGCCACCATGAGCCTGATTTCCGCCTGTTCCTGATCGGCCATATGCATTCCCCGTTATCGTCCTCGGACCTTGTCCGATCTGCCGATGATTTCCGCAAGCTCCTATCACCAAATACGGGTAACGGCTAGTTAGTCTTGATCATGAATTTGCCATCTCTTCTTCATCTTTTCGCCTTCGACAAGCCGTCAAAAATATGTCACAGTCCGCCCCGTTGACACCTTGATCCCCGACGACGATGGTCGGGGAAGGTAAGAGGAAGGAAGGGTCAAATGACAGTTGAAGCTCATCTTGAATCACTCCACAAAAAGCATGTCGCTCTTGAGGAGGAGTTGCATGCACTCAGAACAGCTCCCTCTATCTCCGATACTGAAATTGCCGAATGCAAGCGCCGCAAGCTGCGCATCAAGGACGAGATTCAGCGTCTCAAGTCATCCGTCCATTAATCTTCCCAAGGGTCGCCGGTCGATCATCTTGCGCAAGAGGTAAATCCATCCATTCCGCCTAAAATTTGCAAGAACCGGTGATTACACCAGAATTGCGCCAGCCCGATGCTTTGTGACGTCGCGGCTGGCGCGTTTGCGTCTGCTTGCAGCAAATGACGTTATAATGATTGCGTCCGGGGCGTTATGGGAGGTGCGGTCAGGCCCAGAACTGATCTAGCCACAGATTGAGCTTGTCAAAGCCGCGGTTGTTGACCGCATAGATGCGTTTCGTACCTTCCGAGGTCACGGAGACAAGATTGCTGTCGAGCAGTGCCTTCAGGTGCTGCGAGACAGCGGGACGACTGATCGGCAGGCCCTCGGCAAGCTCGTTGACGGTGCGCGGCGCGCGCCGCAATTCCTCCAGCAGAAAGCGCCGGTTCGGGTCGGCAATCGCAGAGAAAGGGTCCGTGTTCGACATGGCGGGAACGCTACGTCAAACCGGCCGTTGCAGCAAGGAAATTGTGCATTGCAGCGTGCCGCCGCGCTTACCAGCCGAGGCCCTCGCGCATGATCAGAAGGGCCGCGATCAGCGCCATCGTATACATGAAGGGATAAAAGATCTGCGGCTTCATGCGGCGCACGCACCAGGCGCCGGCAAGAGTGGCGAGCGGCGCGAAAGGCAAGAGCGTGGCGGAGGTCGCAAGGTTCTGTGTGTCGAGCTGGCCGAGGGCAAAGTAGGGAATGAGCTTGATGGCGTTGAGGATTGCGAAGAAGCGCACGCTGGTGCCGGTATATTCGCGCGGCTCCAGTTTGAGCGGTAGGGCATAGATCTGAAACGGCGCCCCGCCGGCATGGGCAACGAAGCTGCCATATCCGGAAAACGTCCCCCAGAGACCGGCGGCGACCGGCCGCTGTCCGCGCGGCGGGATCGTCTTGCCGGCGCCGGGGCCGAAATTGTTCCAGAAATAGCGCAGGCAGAAGAGGATCGTCACCGCGCCGATGACGACGCGCAGGACGTTGCCGGGAACGAGCGCCGAGGTCGCCCAGCCGAGGGCAATACCGAGAATTGCGCCCGGCAGCATGATCTTCAGTGTCGCCCAATCGCCATGCCTGCGCCAGATGACGAGCGAGATCATGTCCATGAAGACCAGGATCGGCAGCAGGATCGCCGCCGCTTCGAGCGGCGAGACGACCAGGGCAAGAAAGGGCAGGCCGATCAGCGACAAAGCGTCGCCCATGCCGCCTTTTGCGAGGCCGACGAGCAGAACCGCGGGCACGGCGGCGTAGTAGAATGACAAGTCCTGCGGCATGCTTTCGACGTCCTCCTCTTGCAAGCCTCCTCTAACGGAACTACTCACACAAAACGAGTGCGGATCCGTCCTTTCGAGAAGGGAATTCGCAGGAAACGGAAAGACCTCATGACCGAAGCCGAAAACCGCTGCCGCCTGGTGCTCATCGTCCCTGATATCGCCGACGCCGATGAACAGGCAAGGATCGTCGCCGATGCGCTGAAGGGCGGCGATGTCGCCTCCGTCATCGTGCCGCAATACGGGCTCGACGATGGCGCCTTCCAGAAACATGCCGAAAAGCTGGTGCCGGTGATCCAGGATGCGGGGGCCGCCGCGCTGATTGCAGGCGACAGCCGCGTGGCGGGACGGGTGAAGGCCGATGGCCTGCATCTTACCGGCAACGCGCAGGCACTGTCGGAGGCGATCGACAAACACGCTCCGAAGCTGATCGTCGGCGGCGGCAATGCCAGCGACCGGCACAATGCGCTGGAGATCGGCGAAGCCAGGCCGGATTATATCTTCTTCGGCAAGCTCGATGGGGATATCAAGCCGGAGGCGCATCCCAAGAACCTTGCGCTCGGCGAATGGTGGGCCTCGATGATCGAAATCCCCTGCATCGTCATGGGCGGCACCGATCCGGCGTCTGCTCTTGCCGTCGCCGAGACCGGAGCAGAGTTCGTGGCGCTGCGGCTGGCGGTCTTCGGGGAGCCCGGCCGAGCGCCGTCCATCGTTGCCGAGATCAATGCTCTGCTTGACGAAAAAGCGCCACGGTTTGAGGATTGAAATCCCGCTCATGCCGATCCTGCCCGCCCGCCCTTTGAAATATCTGCTTGCCAGCATAGTCGCCCTCACTGCGGGCGGGTCTGATATCGCCGTGGCGCAGGCACCGGACAGCGTCATCAGCCAGCCGGGTACTGCGCCGGCGTCAAGCTTTCGCACCGACCGGCTCACCAACGGGGATGTGAAGCCCTCGGACGGTGTCGGCGTTTTCGATCGCATGGGCGCGAAGCTGCCCGACCTCCCGCCCGAGAAGGATTACAAAGGGCCGATCGACGAGGCGTATGGCGCCTATCAGCGCGGATATTATCTGACGGCGATGGATAAGGCGCTGCCGCGCGCCCAGCTCGGCGATCCGGCGGCGCAGACGCTGATCGGCGAAATCCTCTCGCAAGGCCTCGGCGTCAAGAAGGATGTGAAAGGCGCTGCCTTCTGGTACGGCAAGGCGGCCGAAGGCGGCGATCCTGCGGCGATGTTCAAATATGCGCTGATGCTGATGGAAGGCCAGGGTTTGCCGCGCGATAAGGTCAAAGCCGACGACTATATGCGCAAGGCGGCCGAGGCCGGCAATCCTTCGGCCGAATTCAACTGGGCGCAGATTGTGGTCGCCGACAATCCCGGCGAAAAGGGGCTGAAGCTCGCGCTACCGTTCTACGAGAAATCGGCCGAACAGGGCATTGCGGATTCGCAATATGCCGTGGCGCAGATCTATGCGACGCTGAAGGACCTGCCGGAGGAAAAGAAGCAGCTCGCCCGCGAGTGGATGGCGCGCGCCGCGCGCGCGGGTTTCGACACGGCCGAGCTCGATCTCGGCATCTGGCTCGTCAACGGCGTTGGTGGCCCCAAGGATTACGTCAAGGGTTTCGAATGGCTGAAACTTGCCGCCAATGGCGGCAATGTCGTTGCCCAGAACAAACTTGCCCATCTTTACATCAACGCCATCGGCACGCCGCCGAATCCGATCGAGGCGGCGAAGTGGTATGTGCTGTCGCGCCGCGCCGGGCTTGCCGATCCGGCGCTCGAGGATTTCTATCTCGGGATCGAGGACGATCAGCAGAAGGCGGCGATCGATGCCGCCAACAAATTCCGGCGGCGATAGCCGCCGCGCGTTTCATTTTCTAAAGCATGTCGCGATCTTTCAGATTCGCGTATCGTGCTTTCGGTCTTTGTTTTTCTGCATGTCTTTATCGCAAAACAACCGCTGCACAGCTTTGCGAGACATGCTCTAGAACAGCGCGTCGGCGAAAAGATCCTCGTCGTTTTCGGCTTTGGTGGTCTCGGCGGGCGCTGGAATGCTTTCCTCGCTCGCCGGGATGATGTCGCGATGAATGTTGCGCTCCTGGACCATCGTGTAGAGCTTGAAGATCTTACGGTCGAGCGGTGCGATGGCCTCCGCGAAATCGGAGATATCGGCGACATCGGTGCCGGCGACGTCTTCGAGCACATTGGCGCAGCGGGCAAGGACATCGCCGAGTTCGTGCTGAAAGTCGAGCTTGCCGATCAGCTGGCCGATCTTGGTGGCGACCTCGCGACCGTTCTCGGCGAGCACCTCCAGCTCATTTTCCATGACATTAGCCGCGAAGCGGATGTTGCTGACGGCCGAGGTCAGGCTCTCGCCCAGTCCGCCGGCCGCGGCGTCCGTGGCGGGAGCCACGCGCCCGGCGGCGGCTTCGAGCGCCGGCAGGCCGTTGACGATGGCGTCGGCGGATTCATCGAGCTTGCCGGCGAAGATGCGCAGCTCGGCGGTGACGACATTGATCGATTTGCCTTCCTCTCCAAGCCGGCTGCAGCGCAGATTGGTGTTCAAAGCCATGTAATGGATGTCGGTCCTGACAACGCGGATGTTGGTGATGGCTTCGGAAAGCTTGGCGGCCGTGCCGATTGTCGAATGGCTTAGCTGGTCGGCCTGCCGGCTTGCCGCGTCGACCTGCTTGACGATCTCGTGGGCGGCGGAAACGCTGGATTCCAGTGCGCGCATGAAATTGCCGCCGGTTTCGCCGCTTTCAGTGCCCATTTGATCGCGGAGCTTGAGGATTTCCCGCATGTCGTGGTCGAAACTCGCAATCGTCTTGACGACGTTCTCCGAATCCCGCTGGAAATTGACGCACATGTCGCTCATCTGCGCCGCGGTCAGATGGTGAACGACATTCTGGAGACGCTGGCGCGCACCGGCGTCGAGCCTTGCGCCATCTTCGCCGGCGAGGAAATCTTCAAGCAGCGAAAAGGTTGCTTGTACATGCTCGATGCGCTGACGGGTGATATCGCCGATCTGCAGGGCCGACAGAGTCGAGCTGACCTTGCTCTGGACGCCGCGTGCAATCGCGCCGACCTCACGGGCGATGACGCCGAGGTTCTTGCGATGTTCGGCAATCTTGGCGGCATCATCGCGCAGGGCTCGGGCGACGGCGGGAACGGTATCGGCGTAGCCTTTGGAAACGCTGACGCCGAAGGAGGCGGCGAGTTTGACCTCTTTCTCGAGGCTGTCGAGATGGGCGGCGAAGCGATTGACCTCGTCGGTGCCCGAATAGATTCGTTCCAGGATCTCTTGAGCAAAGCCGGCGAATTCCGCAAGGCCGGCGCCGGTGATCTTGACGGTCACGGCAAAGGTTCTGAGATAACGCATCGTCTCCTGCATGTCGGCGACATGCTTGCGCAGTTCCCTGCCGGTTTGCGCCAACGAGATGAGCGCCTGCTGGCGATTTTCTTCGGTGACCGGCAATGCAGTCAGGCTTTCCACCGTGGCGCGGAGATCGGCGCTGGTATCGCTCGCCTCGTTGTCATCGAGTGCCTTGGCGACACTTTCGAGCGAATTCAGCAGGCGGTTGAGGACATCCATCACCGACAGCAGCACCGAGCCGCCCTCGAGAAAACGCTCCTCGACTTGGCAGCGGGCGGATTCCAGGGTCTGACTGATCTCCCGCCCCGATGTGTAGGCTGCAGCGTTGGATGTTACCAGAGCGTGTGCCACATTTATACCTTTTCTTAAAACGCAGGCCATTTGACTCTATTTCTACGGGCAGGATGGAAATGTCCGGTAAACGCGCCAGACTCGCCTGCGTTGTGATTAATGAAAGGTTTGAGACGCGGCGCCGGTGCAGCGCCTGGCCGAAAGGGACCATTTAAGATTCTGTTTTTACTTTATTTATCTCTAAACTTTCACAGAAAGATACAACTTATTCCAGATAAGAATTGGGAGTCGCGGATTGCGCCGCACGTCGGCTTTCTACAACCGCTGTTTACGCTGCATTAACGCTGTCGTGAGAGTCCTCTTAGGGTCGTAAGTATTTCTCGGGCCCAGGAGGCTGCATTGGATGCTCAGAGCCAATATTATGAATCTATAAATTTACCGGGCGCACTAAGCATTCGCCATATGGCTGAACTACATTCCAAGCTTAGCGATGAATTTCATAGTAAAGCTGACATTGTCGTCAGCATCATCGCTGACGCCGAAGCTGACCTGAGTTTCATTCAGCTTATCGAGGCAGCGCGTCGTCAAGCAAAATCTGACGGAAAGACGTTCAGACTTTCTTCTCCCGCCAGCGGCTCACTGCTGAAGGTACTTGAGCGCGCCGGTTTCATCGAATCCTTCGATCATGAAGACTTAAAGTTCTGGTTGCATAAAGAGGTGACATTATGAGTGCCAACATCCTGACCGTAGACGATTCCGCCAGCATCCGCCTGACTACAAAGGTCACGCTGACCAATGCCGGCTACAGCGTCACCGAAGCGGTCAACGGGGCGGAAGGGCTCATGGCGGCCAAGGGCAGCAGCTTCGATCTGATCGTGACCGATCTCAACATGCCTGTCATGGACGGGCTAACGATGATCGAGGAATTGCGCAAGCTGCCGGCGCAGGCCGGTGTTCCGATTATCTTTCTAACGACGGAATCCGACGCCGATCTCAAGGCACGTGCCAAGGCTGCCGGCGCGACTGGCTGGCTGACCAAGCCGTTCGACCCGGAAAGTCTTGTGAAGATCGTGAAGAAGGTCCTCGGAAGATGAGTACGCTCGACCCCGTCGCCGTATTCCGCATGGAGGCTGCCGAATGCCTCGAAGCGATCGAGGCCGGTCTTCTCGACCTCACTCACCAACTCGACAATAAGGATCTCGTCGACGCGGTATTTCGCGGGCTTCACACGCTCAAGGGATCGGGCGCGATGTTCGGTTTCGAGGCGCTCGCCGCCTTCACCCACCATTGCGAAACGGCCTTCGACCGCGTCCGAAAGGGCGAGGTCGCGGCGACCAGGGAACTCGTCGCCGCCGTTCTCGCCGCCCAGGACCATATGCGTGCCCTGGTCGAACAGCCCGACGCCGATCACGGCGACACCGGGCACAAGCTTCTCGCACAGCTGCAGGCCGCGGTCGGCGCCAAGGCTGCGGCGCCCGCCACAGCGACAGCCGCCGTCGCAGCGCCCGTGCAAGAGGCGTCGGCGAAGAAGACGAAGAACAGCTGGCGCATCCGCTTCAGCCTGCCGGCCAATTCGATGGCCAACGGCACCAATCCGCTCGGTCTGCTGGACGAACTGCGCGATCTCGGCGAATGCACCGTGCGCGCCGACACTTCGACCATTCCGCCTCTCGACGAGCTCACGCCGACGGAACTCTATATTTCCTGGGATGTGACGCTGATGAGCGAGCAGGACCGTTCGGCGATCGACGACGTCTTCATCTTCGTGCTCGACGACATGGAACTCAGCGTCGAGGAGATCGACGGCGCGGTAGCGGCAACGGCCGATCCGGCTGAAACAACGCCGCCGCCTGCCGCTGTCGCCTCAGCACCACCACCGCCTGTCCCGGCGGCCGCCGTGCCGGAATTCCGTCCCGTCGAAGCGGTTCCCGTCAAGCGTGAGGCACCCGCCGCCAGCCAGGCGAAGGCTGCCGAGAACGTGCGCGTCCCGGCAGAGCGCCTGGACGAACTGATGGACCGCGTCGGCGAGCTCGTGATCGCGCAATCGCGCCTCAGCCAGCTCGCCAGCGCCAGCACCGATATCGCATTGCGCTCGGTCTCGGAAGAAATCGAACGTCTGTCCGGCGAATTGCGCGACACGATGATGGTGCTGCGCATGGTGCCGGTTGCGACCCTCTTTTCCCGCTTCCGCCGCCTCGTCCACGATCTTGCCCGCGAGACCGGCAAGGTGATCGAACTGGTGATGGAGGGCGAGAGCACCGAGGTCGACAAAACGGTGATCGAGCGGCTGGCCGATCCGCTGGTGCACCTGGTGCGCAACTCGATCGATCACGGCCTCGAAGTGCCCGCCGACCGCCTTGCCGCCGGCAAGGCTAAGGCCGGCACGATAACGCTTTCGGCCCGTCAGGCCGGTGGCGAGGTGATTATCTCGATCAAGGACGACGGCCGCGGCATCAACCGTGAACGGGTCCGCGCCAAGGCGGAATCCTCCGGCCTTATCCATCCGGGCCAGCCGCTTTCGGACCCCGAGCTCTTGCAACTGATCTTTGCTCCCGGCTTTTCGACGGCCGCCGCGATCACCAATCTGTCCGGCCGCGGCGTCGGCATGGACGTGGTCAAGAAGACGGTCGAAGAGCTTCGCGGCGCAATCGATATCGTCAGCGTGCCCGGGCAGGGTTCGGAAGTGTCGCTGCGCATTCCGCTGACACTTGCCATTATCGACGGACTGCTGGTGCGTGTCGGCGCGGGCCGTTACGTCATCCCGCTTTCGGCCGTCGAGGAATGCCTCGAACTGTCGCTCGAGGAGGATCTGCGCTCGCGCGGCCGCAGCTTCATCTCGCTGCGTGACAGCCTGGTGCCGTTCCTGCGCTTGCGCGACCTTTTCCGCACCGGCACGAAACCCGACGTGCACCAGAAGGTCGTGGTCATTTCGACCGGCACGGAGCGCGTCGGCCTCGTCGTCGATCAGATCATCGGCGACCATCAGACGGTCATCAAGTCGATGTCGAAATTGCACAACGACGTGGCAACCTTTTCGGGCGCCACCATTCTCGGCGACGGCAGTGTCGCTCTCATTCTCGACGTCGGGCACCTGGTTGCCGCGGGTCAGCAACAGGAGGCGCAATTGCGGGTAGCAGGATGAATGCAACAGCAGCACTCGAACGCTTCGACAATCATTGGAGCTATGCCGAGGAAGTCGAGGTCCTGACTTTCGATCTCAACGGCGAGACCTTTGCGCTGGAGGCGGCCATCGTCCAGGAAATCCTGGACCTGCTTCCGGAGACGGCGGTGCCGGGAAGCCAGCCCTTCGTCGCCAGCGTCATCAATTTTCGCGGCAAGGTTATCCCGCTCGCCGACCTGCGTCTTGCCTTCGGGATGGAGGCGGCGGAGGCGACGATCGACAGCCGCTTCATCGTCATCGAGATCAATCTGCAAGGTGAGCCGACACTCGTCGGCCTCAGAACCGACAAGGTGAACGAGGTGACGACGCTCGCAAAAACCGCGAGCGAGGCGCCACCGAGCGTCGGCATGCGCTGGCGCGCCGACTACATCAACTGCCTGGTGAAGAGGGGTGGAGAGTTCATCATTCTTCCTAATCTGCAGGCGATTTTTTCAACGCGATATGACGCGGCGGGGGCCGTCAATTGACGGCGGATAAATCCAAGAGGGGTTTGGGACGATGAGACTGACAATCAAGACGAAACTGGTGACGGCGTTCACCTTTATTATTCTCATGTTATTGGGCACTGCCGCTTATGGCATTTTCAGCCTTGGATCACTGAACGATACGATCGGCAATCTTCTTGCCGGCCCGGCAGCCCGCCTCGATCTTGCGCAGCAGATCAACATCGCGCAGCTCGAAGCCATCCGCCAGCAGAAGAACCTGCTCACTGCCCGTAGCGCCGATGAAGCGGCCGCGGCGATCGACAAGGGCAACCAGGCTCGCAAGGACTTCAGTGACGCCTTCAATCAAGTGCTGACGCTTGCCACGGAAGAAGGCAAGGCGCGCTGGGCTCGTATTGCCGAATTTTCGAAGTCATTCAACGCAGCCGACGACCAAATCCGTGACTACATGAAGACCGGCAACACGGAAGGTGCAAACAACGTCTCCATCACGACGGCGCGGGCCGCTGCCAACGATATCGACTCGACACTCGCCGAGATTCTGTCGCTTGAAAAGCAGCGCATGAAGGCCGCCGACGCCGATGCCGACGCGCAGTATGGGACGACACGCACGACGATGATCGCTGTCGCTGCCGTTGCACTGCTGATTGCCGCGATAACCGCCTTCTGGATCGCCAGCACGATCAGCAAAGGCCTCAGCCGCGCCAACACCGTGGTTCGCGAAGTGTCTGAAGGCGACCTGACGAAAATGGCCGAAATCACCAGCCATGACGAAATCGGCGAGCTTCTCGGCAATGTCAACATCATGATCGAACGCCTGCGGGGCGTCGTCGCCGATGCGATCTCGGCCGCCGAAAATGTTTCATCCGGCAGCCAGCAGCTTTCGGCAAGTTCCGAACAGGTGTCGCAGGGCGCCACCGAGCAGGCGGCTTCGGCCGAAGAGGCGTCAGCCTCGATGGAACAGATGGCCGCCAACATCAAGCAGAATGCCGACAACGCCGCCCAGACGGAGAAGATCGCCCGTCAATCCGCCAAGGATGCGGAAGCCAGCGGCGAAGCGGTAACGCGTGCTGTCGACGCCATGCGCACGATCGCGCAGAAGATCGGCATCGTGCAGGAAATCGCCCGTCAGACCGATCTGCTTGCCCTTAATGCCGCCGTTGAAGCGGCACGCGCCGGCGAACACGGCAAGGGTTTTGCGGTGGTCGCCTCGGAAGTGCGCAAGCTTGCCGAACGCAGCCAGTCGGCCGCAGCCGAAATCAGCTCGATGTCGAGCGATACCGTCAAGGCCGCTGCCGATGCCGGTGAGATGCTCGGCCGCCTGGTGCCGGACATCCGCAAGACGGCGGAACTCGTTTCCGAGATCAGCGCCGCCTGCCGCGAGCAGGATATCGGTGCCTCGCAGATCAACGAAGCGATCCAGCAGCTCGACAAGGTGACGCAGCAGAACGCCGGCGCCTCGGAGCAGATGTCGGCAACTTCCGAGGAGCTCGCCTCCCAGGCGGAAGAACTGCAGACCTCGATCGCCTTCTTCAAGGTCGATACGACGGGCAGCACGCGGCCCGGCGCCCAGAAGATGCCGGTGAACGGCTCGGCCAAGGTGGTCAAGGCCCCGGCCCGCAAGCCTGCGCCGCAGACCCAAAGCCAGGGCCGCGGTCAGACGGTATCGGCTCAGCAGCAGCGTCTCAAGGGTTTTGCTCTCGATATGTCGATGGGCGGTCCGGACGCCAGCGACGACGATTTTCGGGAAAGCGCGTAAGCGCTTCCCGGGAGGACGCGCATAGCGTTTGCCCGGCGAGGCCTCTGAACGCCTTTGCCCTCATCGGATATCTCGGGCCGCTCCGGTGGCCCGAGGCGGAAATATCCCCAACGCGTGTAGGCGTTGGCGCTGCGACCGATAGATGTCCGGCTGCCGGGAAGTGAATGTAGTCGCTTCCCTCTTTCAGACACATCACTCCGAAGTTCGGCGTTCCTTGGACCGGAACGTCTCTCCATCCGATCGTTTTGGCGCATAGAACGGGGTATCACATGCGTTTCAAGGTCGACAATGAGGGCGCGCGCCGTGATCGGGTGCCGACCGCAAAACCCACCGTCGCCGGCCAGCAGGCCCGCGTGAAGGGATTTGCCCTCGACATGTCAGTGGGCGGACCCGATACGATCGATGACGAGTTCCGGGAGAGCGCCTAGGCGCCCCTCTGGAGAAAAGCGCTTGAGCGCTATCTCCGTTCGCAACCGTCGCGGACCAAAACATGGCCCGCGACGCACGCTTCCGCCGCTCAAGGGGATGGGCGTGGAAGTCTATTCTAATCTCCGTGACAGGTTATCACCTGACGGAATTGCTGCATGATGCTGCGCCACCTGGACCATATTTATTGCCTCGCTCTCAGAGAGGAATATTGAGATGCGTATTACGATCAAACTTAAACTCGCAGCCGCTTTCGGCTTTGTCATACTCTTGCTGGTGGGCAGCGCGGCCTATGGAATTTTGAGCCTCAGCTCACTGAACGACGCTGTCAGCGATCTTATTTCCGGTCCCGCAAAAAGGCTGGAACTGGCTCTGGAAGCCAAGACTGCCGAGCTCGATGCTGTCCGCTGGCAGAAGAATGCGCTTCTGGAAATGGATCCCGAAGCGGTCAAGAAGTACTATCTGAATTCGGCAAAAAGCGTGGATGAAATGCTCGCCCTGGCGACAAGCGGCCAACAGCTCGCAACCGCCGAAGCAAAGCCCACCTGGGACAGGCTGATCGAACTGGCCAAACGCTTCGGCGAAGAGTCCAGCAAAGTCGCCTCCATTCAGGAAAGCGGCGACCGGGCGGGGGCCACCGCATTCTCGCTGGGAGAGGTTCGCGCCCTCGTAGCGGAGCTGGAAGAGGTTTTTGAGAACCTCGTCACGCTGCAGCAGAAAGCGATGAAGCAGGCCGATAGCGACACCGACGATCTCTATAGTTCGACGAAGAACATGCTGATCGGTCTCGCAATCGGCGCTTCCTTTATCGCTTTTGCGGCTGCGTTGTGGATCGCGCTTGGCGTCAACAGCGGCCTGCGCAAGATCATGAGCGTTGCCAGCGCCGTCGCCATCGGTGACCTGAACCAGAAGGTCGAGATCAGGACCAACGACGAGATCAAGGATCTGGTCAACATGATCAACACCATGACGGACAACCTCCGCGTCACTGCCGATATAGCGGCGCGGATCGCCGACGGCGATTTGACGGTGTCCCCGAAACCGCTTTCGGAGAAGGATACGCTCGGTATTGCGCTGGAGCAGATGGTCGAGCGCCTGCGCGGCGTCGTCGGCGACGCGATCTCGGCGGCGGAAAACGTTTCGGCCGGCAGTCAGGAATTGTCTGCAAGCTCCGAGCAGGTGTCGCAGGGTGCCAGCGAACAGGCCGCCTCCGCCGAAGAGGCCTCCGCCTCGATGGAGGAGATGGCCGCCAATATCAAGCAGAACGCCGACAACGCCGCCCAGACGGAAAAGATCGCTCGCCAGTCGGCGAAGGACGCCGAGATGAGTGGTGAAGCGGTATCGCGCGCCGTGCAAGCGATGCGGACCATTGCCGAGAAGATCGGCATCGTCCAGGAAATTGCCCGGCAGACCGATCTACTCGCACTCAACGCTGCCGTGGAAGCGGCACGCGCCGGCGAACACGGCAAGGGTTTTGCGGTCGTCGCCTCGGAAGTGCGCAAGCTTGCCGAACGTAGCCAGTCGGCTGCAGCCGAAATCAGCTCGATGTCCGGCGATACGGTCCAGGCCGCTCAGGATGCCGGCGACATGCTCGGTCGCCTGGTGCCCGATATCCGCAAGACGGCTGAACTCGTTGCCGAAATCAGCGCGGCCTGCCGCGAACAGGATATCGGTGCTGGCCAGATCAACGAGGCGATCCAGCAGCTCGACAGGGTGACGCAGCAGAATGCCGGCGCCTCCGAGCAGATGTCCGCCACCTCGGAAGAGCTCGCGAGCCAGGCCGAAGAACTGCAGGCCTCGATCGCCTTCTTCAAGGTCGATACCACAAGCGACCACCAACCCCGCATGCCGGCTGCGAAAATGACTGTCCGCAGCTCGGCTCCCATCACCGGCCGCAAGCTCGGTGTCAGAAAACTGGCAGCCAACAGCGTCGCCGGCCAGCAAGCGCGGGCGAAGGGTTTCGCTCTCGATCTCTCCATGGGCGGTCCCGATGATGGGGACGCCGAATTCAAGGAAAGCGCCTGATCATGGCTCCGACATCTCTGGAAGCGCAATTCGTGACCTTCAGCCTCGGCGACGAAATTTTCGCCGTGCCGGTCGAGGTCGTGCGGGAAATCCTCGATTATGCGGAAGCTTTCAAAATTCCGAATGGTCCCGACTATCTGCTCGGCCTGCGCGATGTGCGCGGGCAGGGCGTGCCGACGATCGATCTTCGATTGAAACTCGGCATGACGAAGACCGAGCCGACGCCGCATACGAGGGTGCTCGTCCTCGACGTGCCGATGGAAAACCGGCTGCTCACTCTCGGCCTCGTCGCCGATCGCGTCTTTGAGGTCACGCCGTTCCGGCGTGACCAGATCGAGGCGGCGCCCGATATCGGCGTGCGCTGGCGCTCGGACTATATTGCAGGTGTCGTCCGCCGGGAAAACGGCTTCGTCGTCATCATCGATCTCGCGCGGCTTTTGTCGCGCGAGGACGCCTCGGCTCTGCAATCGGCCGCCTGACCCTGCATTAACGGAGTACTGCGTTCCATGAGTGTGGCAGCAATGGCGGAAACCCAATTGCCGGGCGATCGGATCAGCAAGCGCAATTTCGACAAGCTTGCCCGGTTCATCTACGACTATAGCGGCATCAAGATGCCGCCGACCAAGCTGACGATGCTCGAAGGGCGGCTGCGACGCCGCCTTCGTGCGACCAATCATTCGACCTTCGACGATTATTGCGAGTTCCTGTTCGATCACGACGGGCTTGCCCAGGAAACCGTTTACCTGATCGACGTGGTGACGACCAACAAGACCGACTTCTTCCGGGAAGCCAAGCACTTCGAATACATGCAGACCGTGGCGTTGCCGGCGATCGCCAATAGCGGCGTGCGCACCATCCGCACCTGGAGCTCGGCCTGTTCTACGGGGGCCGAACCCTATACGATGGCGATGGTCCTGGCGGAATTCGCGGAAGGCCGCAGTGATCTTTCCTATAGCGTGCTGGCCACCGATCTTTCCACCGACGTGCTGCAGACGGCGCGCCGCGGCATCTATCCGGAAGACCTGATTGCGCCCGTGCCGCGCGACCTGCAGCGCAAATATGTGCTGGTCGCCAAGCAGCCGGGCCGCAAGGAGGTGCGCATAAGCCCTAAGCTGCGCAGCAGGGTGGGATTTGCACGGATGAACCTGATGGACGACAAATATCAGGTTGGCGACTTGATGAACGTCATCTTCTGCCGCAACGTGCTGATCTACTTCGACAAGCAGACTCAGGCGGGCGTGCTCAACCGCCTTTGCAATTGCCTGGCGAAGGGCGGCTACATGTTCATTGGCCACTCCGAGTCGATCACCGGTTTCGACCTGCCGCTGAAACAGGTTTCGAACACGGTGTTTCAGCGTATCTAGAGGCGTTTATGCGCAAGAAAATCCGCGTTCTCATCATCGATGATTCTGCCAGCGTCCGTCAGACGCTGGCCCATGTGCTGGAGCAGGATCCCGATATCGAGATCATGGCGGTGGCGTCCGATCCTTTCGTGGCGGCGCGCAGGCTGCTGGACGAGGTCCCCGACGTCATCACGCTCGACGTGGAGATGCCGCGCATGGACGGCATCACCTTCCTGCGCAAGCTGATGGCGCAGCGGCCAATCCCGGTCGTGATGTGCTCGTCGCTGACGGAGGCGGGTTCGCAAACGCTGATTCAGGCGTTGGAGGCGGGCGCCGTCGACGTCATCCTGAAATCGAAGATCGGCGCCGCCGACAGCCTTGCCGATGACGCCATGCGCATTCGCGAAGTCGTCAAGAGCGCCTCGCAGGCGCGGCTTTCGACCGTGCGCCGCGCCGCGGGAACCATTCGTTCCGCTTCCGCCGAAGGGCCGGCCAGGAAGCTGACGGCGGATGCCATGCTGCCGCCGCCGACGGGGCAGGCGATGGCGAAGACGACGGAGATGGTCGTCTGCGTCGGCGCCTCTACCGGCGGCACCGAGGCGCTGCGCGAATTCCTGGAAGAACTGCCGGCCAATGCGCCCGGCATGGTGATCGTCCAGCATATGCCGGAGAAATTCACTGCCGCCTTCGCCAAACGCCTGAACGGGCTCTGCGAGGTCGAAGTTAAGGAAGCCATCGACGGCGATCCGGTGCTGCGCGGCCATGTGCTGATCGCGCCTGGTGATAAGCACATGCTGCTCGAACGCCAGGGTGCGCGCTATCATGTCAGTGTGAAGACCGGGCCGCTGGTCTCCCGCCACCGGCCTTCCGTCGATGTGCTCTTCCGTTCGGCGGCGCGTTCGGCCGGATCGAACGCCATGGGGATCATCATGACGGGCATGGGCGACGACGGTGCGCGCGGCATGCTGGAGATGCATGAAGCCGGCGCCTACACGGTGGCGCAGGACGAGGCGAGCTCGGTTGTCTTCGGCATGCCGAAGGAGGCGATTGCCAGAGGCGGGGTCGGCCGCATTCTGCCGCTCGATCAGATCGCCCGCGAAGTCCTGATAACGCAGCAGAAGTTCTGAGGCCGGTTCCGGTTCCGATGGCAAATAAGACCGCGCTTTTCAAGCCTGCTGGCAGCCATGCGTGCCTCCCCTTGAAATTTCCGCGATTTTGTGGTCTTGAGGCCGCCAATCTTTGCAGCGCTGCCTGTCATGCATGTTCAGGGACATTTCCCGCCCCTGGCAGCGCGCGTCCCGTATCAGTCCCAAGGAAATGCGCCGATGGCCCGTTCAGCTCTTCTCAATGTCATGGTTCAGGCTGCTCTCAAGGCAGGGAAATCGCTGGGGCGTGATTTCGGCGAAGTGCAAAACCTGCAGGTTTCGGTGAAGGGACCAGGCGATTTCGTTTCCGCCGCCGACCGCAAGGCCGAGAAGATCGTCCGGGAAGAGCTGATGAAGGCGCGTCCGACCTATGGCTTCCTCGGCGAGGAAAGTGAAGAGATCAAGGGCACGGACGGCGCGCATCGCTGGATCGTCGACCCGCTCGACGGCACGACGAACTTCCTGCACGGCATCCCGGCCTTCGCCGTCTCGATCGCGCTCGAACGCAATGGCGAGATCGTTGCCGCCGTCGTCTTCAATCCGGCGACCGACGAACTTTACACTGCCGAGCGCGGCGGCGGCGCCTTCCTCAATGACCGGCGCCTGCGCGTCGCTGCGCGCCGCGTGCTGTCGGATTGCGTCGTCGGCTGCGGTGTGCCCGCGCTCGGCAAGCGCAATCACGGCAAGTTCCTGGTCGAGCTGCGCCACGTGATGGGCGAAGTGGCCGGCATCCGCCGCCTGGGCTCGCCGACCCTCGATCTCGCCCATGTCGCCGCCGGACGTTTCGACGGCTTCTGGGAGGCGGAGCTTGCGCCCTGGGACATGGCAGCCGGTATCCTGCTCATCCGCGAAGCCGGCGGCTTCGCCACCGATTGGGATGGCGGAACGGCCATTCTGGAGGGCGGCGCGATCGTCGCCGGCAACGAACACATCCATAAGGCGCTGATCGAGGTCATCAAGCGGCCGATCCCCGCCAAGTGAGCGCATGAAAAACCGGCTGTTGTAAAGTCACGGTTTTCGCCCCGGCATACTTCAATTCGGCACAATGTTGCTCTAGTCTCCGCCAGCAATGAGTTCGGAGGCTGCTGAACCTATGGAAAATGTGAATGTGGCGGAGATCGGCTCCACCGAAAAGACGGCCGGCGGTTATACCCACAGGCTCTCGAGCCCCATGCCCTTCCTCTGGACGATGCTGCTTTTCCTCGTCATTGTCGGGTTCATTGCCGCAATCCTCTTTCGGCAGACGCAGACCGCCTTCATGCACAACCCGGGCCTCAACGGCCTGATCCTCGGCGTTCTCGCAGTCGGAATCGTCCTTGTTTTCAATCACGTGCTGGCGCTTCGCCCCGAAGTGCGCTGGTTCAATTCCTTCCGCGCTGCCGGCAGCGCGGATAAGGTCAACCGTAACCCGCGACTGCTTGCGCCGATGCGGGCGCTGATCGGCAGCCGCAAGAGCTCGGTGGCGCTGTCGACGACGGCGCTGCGTTCGATTCTCGATTCGATCGCCACCCGCCTCGACGAATCGCGTGACGTTTCTCGCTACCTGATCGGCCTCTTGGTCTTCCTCGGCCTGCTCGGCACGTTCTGGGGTCTCATCGGCACGATCGGTTCGATCAGCGCCGTCATCCAGTCGCTCGATCCCGGCTCGAACGGCACGGGAGACGTGCTCTCGGCGTTGAAGGAGGGACTTTCCATGCCGCTTTCCGGCATGGGGCAGGCCTTCTCGTCGTCGCTGCTGGGCCTCTCCGGTTCGCTCATTCTCGGCTTCCTCGACCTTCAGGCCGGTCGCGCGCAGAATCGCTTCTATACGGAGCTGGAAAACTGGCTCTCCTCGGTCACCGATGTCGGCTCCGATCTTGCGCCGGCGCTCGACGCCGTTGCCGGGTCTTCCTCGGACGACATGCGCGCACTCTCCGAGTATCTGCGCAAAGTCTCCGAAGAAGGCGGCGTCGGCAACCAGCGCTCTGTCGCTGCCATGGCAAGCCTTGCCGAAGGCATTCAGGGTCTGGTCAAAAATATGCGCAACGAGCAGCAGATGCTGCGTGACTGGATCGAGGCACAGCAGGACGAGGCGAAAGCCATGCGCCGCACGCTCGACCGGCTGGCCGAGCGCATCGGCCTGCAGGAGCGGGGCGGCGAGCGGGCCGAGCGCCTGCGCGAGCGCACGAGCCATGCAGAAAAGAGCGAGGGCAAGTAAGCCATGGCACTTGCCCGCAACCGCCGCCGCGAACGCACGGTGGATTACTGGCCGGGCTTCGTCGATGCGTTGTCGACGCTGCTCATTTCGATCATGTTCCTGCTGACGGTCTTCGTCGTCGGGCAGTTTATCCTCAGCCGCGAAATCACCGGACGCGACGAGGTGCTCAATCGCCTCAATAGCCAGATCAACGAGCTGACGCAGCTTCTGGCGCTCGAAAAGGGCAGCAATCAGGATCTCCAGGATTCCGTCGCCAATCTGCAGGCTTCGCTCGCGACGGCCGAAGGCGACCGCTCGCGGCTTCAGGCGCTGCTGAACGCCGGTTCGGGCGGCCAGGATGCGGCACAGAAGCGGATCGGCGCGATGACGCAGGAGCTCGACGAGCAGAAGCAGGTGAGCGAACGGGCGCTGAGCCAGGTCGAACTCTTGAACCAGCAGATCGCCGCACTCCGCAGCCAGATCGCCGCGGTCGAGGCGGCGCTGCAGGCATCCGAGGAGAAGGACCGGGTCTCGCAGACCAAGATCGCCGATCTCGGCAGTCGCCTCAACGTGGCGCTGGCCGCTCGCGTGCAGGAACTGAACCGTTATCGGTCCGACTTCTTCGGTCGGTTGCGTGAAATCCTGTCGGATCGCGAGAATATCCGCATCGTCGGCGACCGGTTCGTCTTCCAGTCGGAAGTGCTGTTTCCCTCGGGCGGCGCCGATCTCAACCCGGACGGGCAGACGGAGATGGCGAAGCTCGCCGCCGCTCTTCTCGATCTCGCCAAGGAAATTCCCCCGGAGATCAACTGGGTGCTGCGTGTTGACGGCCATACCGACAATGTGCCGCTCGCCGGGACCGGCCGCTATCGCGACAACTGGGAACTCTCCTCAGAGCGCGCGATTTCGGTCGTCAAGTTCCTGATCGGCCAGGGCGTGCCGGCCGACCGGCTGGTTGCCGCCGGCTTCGGAGAGTTCCAGCCGATCGCGCCGGGCGATACGCCGGATGCGCGCGCCACCAACCGGCGCATCGAGCTGAAGCTGACCGAGAAATGATCAACCTGGCGAGGCTTGGCGCACCTGCTCTAGAGCGGTTCAGGTTTTCACGGAAGCGCTGAACCGCTCTAAGCGTTTGTTTTACGCAATTCCGGACGGAAAACCGCTTCGCACTTTTCCTGGAATTGCTTCCAGCCGGCTGGCGAGGAAGTCGCGCACGGCGGGACTGTCGCTGAGACCAATCGCCGTCATATAGGCATCGGCCGCCGCGATATCGTCGCCGGCGTGCGCCAGAAGAAAGGCGCGAACGGCCCAGTAGGGCTGATAGGCCGCGACGTCACGCGGATCGAGTGTGTCGAGCCGCTCCAGGCCGGCGGCCGCGCTCACCGCCCTGCCGATCACCGCAGCCTGGCCGACGCGTGCGCCGAGGATCGGCTTCATTGTCACGAGTGCGGCGTAGAGCGTCGTCAGCGCCTGCCAGTCAGTCGCTCCCGAAAACCGCCGCGCTGCATGCACGGATTGGATCGCTGCCTGGCACTGGAAGGGACCGAAACGGTCGAAACCTCCGGCCCTGCGCAGCAGCGCATCCGCTTCCGCAGTCATGGTCGCATTCCAGACCGCCGTATCCTGCTCGTCCAGCGGCACGTATCGGCCGTTGCGGTCGCGCCGCGCGCTGCGGCGGGCTTCGCAATGAAGCATGAGGGAAAGGAGACCAATCGCTTCCGGCTCGTCGGGCAATACCGTGAGAAGCGCGCGGCCGAGCCAGATGGCCTCGCCGGCGAGCGAATGGCGCTCCTCCTCACCGTCGAGGCCGTCCCAGCCGAGGCCGTAGGCGGCGTAGATCGCTGAGAGAACGGCGGTGAGGCGCCCCGATAGAGCGGGGCCGGGGGGAATGGCGAAAGGAATGCCGGCTTCGCGGATCTTCACCTTGGCCCGCACCAGCCGCTGGCTCATCGCTTCCGGTGACACGACGAAGGCCCGGGCGATGGTTTTCGCCTCGATGCCGAGAACCGTCTGCAGCATCAGCGCAGTATGCACCGACCTATCGATGGCGGGATGGGTGCAGGCGAAAAGCAGTTTCAGCCGCTCATCGGGAAAGACGGATTTTCCGGCCTCGTTCATGCGTTCCTCCGCTTCCTCGAAGGCAAGCGATATCGTCGCCTGTGCGTTGGCCTGGACGGAGCGGTGGCGGGCCGCCTGCATGAGGTTGCGGCGTGCGGCGACCATCAGCCAGGCTTCAGGATTATCGGGGACGCCGCGTTCCGGCCAGACGCGCAGGGCCGCAGCCAGGGCTTCCGACAACGCGTCTTCCGCTGCCGGCACGTCGCGCGAGCGGGCGGCGAGAAAGGCGACCAGCTTACCGTAGGATTGACGCGCCACCTGTTCGGCGGCGCGTCCGGCATCGGGGGGCATCGCAGCCTCACATCTGCAGGCGCGGGCGCACTTCGACCGAGCCCTTGTCGGAGATCGGGACGCGCGTCGCCCATTCGAGGGCGGTGTCGATATCGGGGACCTCGATCAGGTAAAAACCGCCGAGCTGTTCCTTGACCTCCGGATAGGGGCCGTCTTGAACGTCGTGATCCTCGCCCTTGCGCCGCACGATCGTCCCGGTCTCAGGGCTCGTCAACCCGGCGCCGGCGATCACGATTCCTGCCTGGCCGATCGCCTTGATGTAGGCCATCCAGCCGTCGCGATAGACGGGATCACCGCGCCGGGCGAAATCTTCTGGGGCTTCGCGAATGATGAGGGCATATTGCATGGAAAACTCCTGATCTCATTGTTGGCGTTGATCCAGGCGTCCGGATGTCGGAGAAGGATATCCCGAAAGTCGTCACGCCGGCGGAGCGGCTCAGCCGTTCCGAGACAATGAGGCGCGGCCAACGGTCATTTCGACACGGGTTGTAAAAAATATGCGAAAAAGTGAAACGGCGCATGAGCTCACAAGCAAACAGGCCGGGCTCGAAGCCGGCTTTGCTCGCGAATGCGGAAAGGCAGAGCGGCGTTCAAGCCGCTGCTGCCGCCTTGATCAGGCTTCGGCCTTGGTCTGGTCTACGATGTCGGCGCCGGGCGAGTTCTTCTTGATGGATTCGATGGCGTTCAGGGCGGACGCCTTCGCCTTGTAGCCTTCGGAACTGAACATGGTTTCGCCGTTCGATGCCTTGAATCGGAAACGGAACTCGCCTGATTTATCCTTGTAGACTTCGAATTTATACATTGATGTCTCCCAAAATGCTGAATTCCAACCATCAGCATGGCGGAGGCTAGACCAAAATGGTGAGCTTTTCCACCACCTTAATTAGAAGTGAATTACACGGCGTCCAATTGCGGCCGCTTCCATCGGATGCAAGCGAGGCGAGCGGCTGCATAGACCCGGCGTCACTCCATCTGGATGTTCGCGTCCTTGACGACAGGTCCCCATTTGGCGAGCTCGGCTTTCACATGGGCGGCGAGTTCCTCCGGCGTCGAGCCGACGATGGTGGCGCTGAATTCCTTCATGCGTTCGGCAACGGCCGGGTCTTTGAGTGCCTTGTTCGCCGAGGCGTTGAGGCGCGTCACCACCTCGCTCGGCGTGTTGGCCGGGGCAAAAAGCGCGTTCCAGGTATAGGTCTCGTAGCCCGGTATGCCCGACTCGGCGATCGTGGGCACGTCGGGGAAGGAGGGCGCACGCTCGGCGGTCGTCACCGCCAGCGCCCGCAGCGTGCCCGCCTTGATGTGGCTGGAGGACGAGGGCAGGTTGTCGAACATGATCGGCACCTGGTTGCCGATGACATCGTTCAGTGCCGGACCGGCGCCCTTATAGGGGATATGCTGCATGCTGACGCCGGCCATGGACTTGAAGAGCTCGCCGGAGAGATGCAGCGGCGTGCCGTTGCCCGACGAGGCGTAACTATATTTGTCGGGCTCGGCTTTCAGCAGCGCGACCAGTTCCTGCACGGTTTTTGCCGGCAATTCCGGATTGACGACCAGCACGTTCGGCACGACCACGAGCAGCGAGACCGGCGCGAAATCCTTCTCCGGGTCGTAGGGAGTCGATTTCAGGATCAGCGGATTGAGGGCATGGGTCGCGACGGTGCCCATCAGAATGGTGTAGCCGTCAGGCTCGGCTCGGGCGACGTTGCCGGCGCCGAGATTGCCGCCGGCGCCGGCGACGTTCTGGACGATCACCTGCTGGTCGAGATCTTCCGACATCTTCTGCGCGACGATGCGGGCGACGACATCGGTCGAGCCGCCGGCCGCGAAGGGCACGACCAAGGTGATCGCGCGATCGGGAAAATCCTCGGCCACAGCAGAGCTGCCGAACCCCACCATTGCAGTCAGACCAAGAGCGAGCGCGAGGCTCGTGCGTCGCGTCATGTTGGAAAGCGCCATTCCTATCTCCTCCCACGATTTCTACGGCAATCCCCACCCAGGGGCATGAAGAGGGTAGGGCAGGAGGCGGGAAAGACAACCGCGGCGAGGTGCAGCGGAACCAGACTTTAGTCTCGTGCGACCAGAGGCGCCTGCCGGCTATTGGCTGCGAGCACATCCTCGTTGGCGGCATCGAACTGCAGCCGGGCGAGGCGGGCATAGATGCCGCCGTGGCGGATGAGGCTCTGATGCGTGCCCTCCTCGACGACGCGGCCCTGATCCATGACGAGGATGCGGTCGGCCTTCAGCACGGTTGCGAGGCGATGGGCGATGACGAGCGTCGTGCGGCCGTCGACCAGGCCGTCGAGCGCCTTCTGCACCAGCGTCTCGCTTTCGGCGTCGAGCGCGGAGGTCGCCTCGTCGAGCAGCAGCACGGACGCGTTCTTCAGGATGGCGCGAGCAATGGCGATGCGCTGTCGCTGGCCGCCGGAGAGGGTGACGCCGCGTTCGCCGACCTCGGTCTCGTAGCCGTTATCCAGCCGGGCGATGAATTCATCGGCCTGGGCGGCAAGCGCTGCGGCGTGGACGTCCTCACGCGATGCACCGGGGCGGCCGAACGCGATGTTGTCATGGATCGATGCGGCAAAGATGGTGACGTCCTGCGGCACGATGGCGATGCGCTGGCGCAACTCGTCAGGTGTGGTCAGTCGGGCATCGACACCGTCGATCGCCACGCTGCCCTGCTGCGGATCGTAGAAGCGCAAGAGCAGCGAAAAGACTGTGCTCTTGCCGGCGCCGGAGGGGCCGACAATGGCGACCGTTTCGCCCGGGGCAACGGCGAAGCTCAAGCCATGCAAGGCAGATTTGCCGGGGCGCGAGGGATAGGCGAAATGCACGTCGGAAAACTCGACGCGGCCGCGGCTGGGCGAAGGGAGAGCCTCGGGGTTGGCGGGGGCTGATATCGGCGACACCTCGTCAAGAAGTTCGGTCAACCGGTCGGCGGCGCCGGCCGCCTGCGAAAGTTCGCCCCAGACCTCCGACAGCGCGCCGAGCGACCCCGCGGAGATCACGGCGTAGAGCAAGAACTGACCGAGCGTGCCGGCAGACAGCGTGCCGGCCAGCACGCTGTGGGCGCCGACCCAGAGCACGGCGACGACGCTGCCGAAGATCAGGGTGATAGCGATGCCAGTCAGCAGGGCACGCGAGCGGATGGCGGCGCGGGCGGCGTCATAGGCAGATTCGACGGCGCCACCGTAGCGCGCCGCTGCAGCATCCTCGCCATTGAAGGCCTGCACTGTGCGGGTCGCGGCGATCGTCTCGTTGGCGAAGGCGGACGCCTCGGCAAGCGTATCCTGGGCGGCGCGGGAACGCCTGCGCACCGAGCGGCCGAAGGCGACGAGCGGGAAGACGATCAGCGGGATCGCCCCGATGACGAGGCTCGAAAGCTTCGGCGAGGTGACGACCATCATGCCCATGGCGCCGAGACAGAGGATGAGGTTCCTGAGCGCCACCGAGGCGGTGGCGCCGACGGCGGACTTGATCTGCGTCGTGTCGGCGGTCAGCCGCGAGACAATTTCGCCGGACTGGTTGACGTCGAAGAAGGAGGGCGACAGCCGCGTCACATGGGCAAAGACGTCGCGACGAAGATCGGCGACGATGCGTTCGCCGATGGTGATAACGAAATAATAGCGCAGCGCGCTGGCGATCGCGAGCACGAGGGCCATGACCATCAGCATGGCGAAGTAGCTGTTGATGAAGCTGCCGTCGGACTGGGTGAAGCCATGATCGATCATGCGGCGCACGGCAAGCGGCAGGGCCAGTGAGGTGATGGCGGCAAGCGCCAGTGAAATCAGCGCGCCAGCCACCAGCCCGCGATAGCGCATGACATAAGGCGCCAGCCTGCCAAGCGGCCGCAGCGATCGTCTCTTGTTTTCCTCAGCCCGTGCCTGTTCTGCCAAATCGTCTCCGATCGCCTGCAGGACCCGCTAATGCGGCCTGTTGGCTCTTGTTATCCCGGCGTCCTTCATGTATAGGCACCGCATCCTAATGGGAAGCCGTAGCCATCGCGACTGCGGCTTCATTTATTCAATCGGTTCGTTGGTCGCAACTGCATGCGGCAAATTGAACTCCGGTATCGCAGGAAGATTGTTATGAAGGCAGGCATCCATCCCGACTATCACACGATCAAGGTAGTCATGACCGATGGCACCGAATACGAAACCCGCTCGACCTGGGGTTCGGAAGGTGCTGTCATGAACCTCGAAATCGATTCCAAGTCGCATCCGGCCTGGACGGGCGGCAACCAGCAGCTCATGGACCGCGGCGGCCGCGTATCCAAGTTCAACAAGCGTTTCGGCGGCCTCGGTCTCTAATCGCTTTTGATTGACGAAATTTCGCAAGGAGCCCGGTTCTGCCGGGCTTTTTTGCGTTGGCAGAACGGTGCGCAGCGGCAACAAAAAACCGGCCGCGCACCGCGCAGCCGGTCCAAATGGATTTAGCAGATCTGGTCAGTTGTTGCCGAAGGCCGTCTGCAGCAGGGAAAGCTGCGCCTGGACGCTGTTCTGATTGTCATGAACGATCACGGCTTCGGCCGGACGATAGATTTCGCGATCCAGCAGCGCGATGCGGTTCTGCAGGCGCAGGGAGCGCTCGACGAGGTCACGGAAGGATTCCGGCAGATCGCCCCAGCCGGGTGCCGCACGGTCGACGTTGAAGCCGTCGAGGCGGACCTTGTTCTTCTCGGCCAGCACCTGGTCGCGCGACATCTCGCCATTGTTGACGGCGCGCTGCAGCAGCAGCCACGAGGCCATCTGCATCAGGCGGGTGGTCAGCCGCATCGATTCCGCGGCGTAGAGGACGGATGCCATGCGCGGCAGAACCTTGGAGGCTGCGCGGCCTTGGCCGTCGAGATAGGCGGCGGTCTCTTCGACCAGCGACATGCCTTCGGCATAGAGTGCCTTGAACTGTGAGGATGCAGCCGCGCGGCCCGCAAAACTGATCGTGTTCAATCCAACTTCCGACATCGAAATAGTCCCTGTTGCACGCAGCTACTTATGGTCAGGTAACGCCGGGTTTGACGGAAAAGTTTCCGCGTCCGGTCTTTATGACTTTAAGATGGTATCATTAGCGCAAATGCGCAAGCCGTTTCTTAAGAAAGGGTTAATCTCCACAGTTTCATGGAAATGCGCCGGCCGCAGCAAAAAGAAGAGCCGCAAAAGCGGCTCTCAAGGTAAAACAGGGAGAAAAATCAGACCAATTCACCGCGTGGAAAACTGTCTGAGATCCAGAGAAAGCCTGGATGAGTACAGTAATACCTTATAAAGCTTAATATATTATTAACATTGTGCCGAATGAAGACTTGAGGTTGGCTCATTTTGCCTGCCTATGGTCTTGTTTTCGGAGGCTTTTAGCGGATCACGAGCGGAAGAAGCTTTCGGCGGCCTGCCGCCCGGATGCCTTGCGGGCGGCTTCGGCTTCGAGCCGGGCGATCTCGGTTTTCAGCAATTCCACTCGCGCCTTCAGCTCATCCACCGAAAGCATGGAGAGATCGGCTCCGATCTCGTGGGCGGTTTTCTTCTGCGGTCGGTCGTCATCGAAAAAGCTCATCAGTTCTCCTCCTTTTGCTGCCGGCAGCATAATGCCGAAAAACGCGGCCGGTACGGAATCGGAATTTAGGCCGATCCGGCCCAAATCCAGCCTCCCCTCCCATTTTCGTTTTGCGCGAGCCAAGGCGAAAACCGCAGCGCGGCTTTTTGCAGGAAGGCCTAACCGTACTTTACAGCAGGATCGCTGCTTTCGGGAGATTTGCCGCTGCCACGATCGGCCAGCGACATGCTCTGCGGTGTCAGCATCGGCGAAGTGCCGGTCGGGATCGTCGTGTAGGCGTCGCGGTCGCTGGCGGGGACGGCGGCGCGGATGCGGCTTCTGATGATGGCATAAACGGTGATCAGCACATGGGCGACGGCGGTGACCAGGAAAAGCGCGTGCGGGGTGATAGCCGACATGACGGGGCCGCCGAGCGTCGGGCCGATGACGGTGCCGATGCCGTAGAGCAGCAGCAGACCGCCGGAAACCTTGACGAAATCCTCCGACGCCGCGAAGTCGTTCGCGTGAGCGACGGCGATCGGATAGAGTGTGTTGGCCACCGCGCCGTAAAGGACAACGAGCCCGATCAGCAAGGCTGGAGATGTCGGGTGAAGCAGAAAGATCAGCAAGCCGGCGATGGCGGCAATCGCCGACAAAGCGGCGAGCACGTAGCGGCGGTCGATACGATCAGAAAGCCTGCCGGCCGGCAGCTGCATCATGGCGCCGGCGAAAATGGTTGCGCTCATCATGACGGCGATACTGGTGTCGGAAAGGCCGGCGCCGGCGCCGAAGACAGCGCCGAGCGTGCCGTAAGCGCCATTGGCAATGCCGACGAGCAGAATGCCGAGGCAGGAAACGGGCGAGTTGCGATAGAGCGCCGGCAGGTCGAGGCGCACGGCCTTCAGCGGCTGCGGTGAGGCCGCGGTCGATAGCGTCGTCGGCAGCATGGCGATGCAATAAAAGATGCCGCAGATCATGAACAGCACCGGCGTGCGCACATCTTCGAGCGGTATCATCATCTGACCGCCGACGACGCCGAGCAGTGTGATGCCGATATAGAGTGAGAAGATCGCACCACGGCTCTCGTTGCTGGCGCGCTCGTTTAGCCAGCTTTCGATGATCATCGACGTGCCGGCAGTGGAGAAGCCGGTCACCGCGCGCAGGATCACCCACCAGAAAGGATCGATGATGATGCCGCTGACCAGCGCGATGATGGCGATGATCGAGATGAAGCCGGAGAAGGCTCTGACATGGCCGACGCGGCGCACCAGTTTCGGCGCCACCAGGCAGCCGATGACGAAGCCGCCCGCCCACGACGTACCGAGCAGGCCGAGCGTCGTCGTGGCGTAGCCTTCGAGATTGCCGCGCACGGGAAGCAGGATGCCCTGCAGACCGTTGCCCATGAAAAGGAAGAGCGTGCCAAAGAGCAGCGCGGCGACGGACAGTAGATTTCTCTTCATTTCCCCAGACTCGGTCTTAAGCGATTTGCGATGGACATAAGGCAAGACCTGCGCCTGCCCAGCCTCAAGATGATTGATTGTGCCCCGGAATATCTTTACGGCGTGTCGAGATCCTCTTGTTCGCGCGGAAAAATGTCCGTCCTGTGACATTCCGAAAAACGGAAAAAATAAAGCATGACAAAGCTGATAGCCTTGCTGCTCATCCTTGCCATGGCGATACAGGTGATCAAGCCGCTCGGCTTTCCCGGCCTCCGGCGGCGCATGGATTTCTGGAAGATCGCGCTGATCGCCTTCGGCGTCTGGGCCCTGGCGCTTTTGTCGCGCGACTTCCTGATGTGAGCTCGCACCAAGCGGGACCGTCAGTCCTGCAGGATGATTTCTCCGCGCATGACGGAAACGCAGCGTCCCGAGATGACAACATCGGTGACGATCCCGCCGGATTTCACGACATCGAGGGCAATGATACTGCGGCGGCCCATTTCGACGCCTTGTTCGATGGTGATGCGGACATCCATATCGGCGTCCGGCGCAAGCGACACCAGATAGGCGCCGAGGGCGGCCGAAGCGCTGCCGGTTGCCGGGTCCTCGGGCACATTGTCGAGGGGCGCGAACATGCGAGCGCGAATGTTCCATGGATTATCGGCCGACCTGGCATAGACGAAGAGCGAAAAGTCGTGGCCGCTCGTCGTCTGACGGCCTGCGGCTGCTTGGAAACCGGCAAGGTTCGGGCGGGCGGCGGCCAGGCTTTCCAGCCCCTTCAATTCGGCGACGGCGAAGTTCAGGCCGACCGAGGCAAAGACCGGCGCGTGGGTAGTGGTGACGATGACGCCCGGATCGAGAGAGATGCAACGGCCAACGGTTTCCTCGGCAATGGTATCGCCGACCGTCAGCGGCTGCGGCGCGCGGATGGCGGCGGCCGCGACCTTTCCGCCGCTGCGTTTCAAATCCACTTCGACGATGCCGGCCTTTTCCTCGAACCGCAGTTTTTCACCGACCGGTCTGCCGAAGAGTTCTGCCTGCTGCCCGAGCACATAGGCGGTGCCGACATTCGGATGGCCGGCGAAGGGGATTTCCATCGTCGGGGTGAAGATGCGCACGCGGGCCGAATTCCGTGGATCTTCCGGCGGCAGGACGAAGGTGACTTCGGAATAGTTGAATTCGGTGGCGATCTTCTGCATCGCCGCATCGCTCAAGCCGCGCGCATCCGAGACGACCGCAAGCGGATTGCCCTCGAAACGGGTGGAGGTGAAGACGTCGACCGTGAGGTAGGAGAGGGTGTTCATGGCGGCTCCCGTTGTGGCAGGGCGTCATGAGTAAGCATGGTTTTTAAGGGAATGAAGCGGTTTCTTGTCGCCGTGACAATGAGAGGGTAGCGTCTTGCGCGGCCGCACTTATTGTCCACGCAACTTCCCCGGTGGCGATGGGGAGGACTGCGTCTCTCCAGTCTCCTCATTCCTGTGCGCCCCAGGGCTTCGCCCAAGGGACGTCACAGCAATCCAGCCACGGCGCGTCCGCGCCGTGAGTGAATCAATACTTCAGGGAAAAGAGCCTATCGCGCCCAACGACTTGGGCGCATTGGATTTCTGTGATGAGCACAGGAATGAGGGAAGCGAGGGGATTGGCGGGAGCGGCAACGCTGCGTTCGCCGCTCCCACCCGGATCCCAAGTCCACAATCAGGCGGCCTGTTCCAGGTCCTTCTTCCAGTTGCCCTTGGCGGCGAGGCTGTTCATCTCGGCGCGGTGGGTGAATTCGCGCTGGCCGGCGGCGACATTTTCCGGCTTGCCGTTCCAGGCCTTGAGGGCGCTGTCCTGCAGGGCGCGGCCATAGGAGAAGGTGACGAGCCAGGGCAGGTCAAAACCATTGATCGCGGAAAGATGCGCGGTCGCCTCTTCCGTGGTCTGGCCGCCGGAGAGGAAAGCGATGCCGGGAACCGCAGACGGGACCGTGCGCTTCAGCACCCGGACGGTCCGCTCGGCAACTTCCTCGACCGAAGCCTTGCGGGCGTTCTTGCCGTCGATGACCATATTGGGCTTCAGGATCATGCCTTCGAGGCTGACGCGGGCTTCGGCCAATTCCTCGAAAACGATCTGAAGCGTGGATTCGGTCACTTCGGCGCAGCGGTCGATATTATGGTCGCCCGGCTTGCCGTCCATCAGGCATTCCGGCTCGACGATCGGTACGATCTTGGCTTCCTGGCAGAGAGCCGCATAGCGGGCGAGCGCCTGAGCGTTGGCACGGACCGAGCCGCGGGTCGGCAGCGAGGACGAGATGGCGATGACGCCGCGCCACTTGGCGAAACGGGCGCCGGCTTCATAATAGCGGGCAAGGCGCTCGCCGAGGCCGTCGAGGCCTTCGGTGATGGTTTCGCCGGGGAATTTGGCCATCGGCTTGGCGCCGGTATCGACCTTGATACCGGGAATGGAACCGGCAGCGCGGATGATGTCGACGAAAGGCGTGCCATCGGCCGCCTTCTGGTAGAGCGTCTCCTCGAAGAGAATGACGCCGGAGATATATTTCTTCATCGCCTCGTCGGAGCGGAATAGCATCTCGCGATAGTCGCGACGGCTAGTTTCGGTCGATTCGAGATTGATCGTGTCGAAACGCTTCTTGATGGTGGAGGTCGATTCATCGGCCGCAAGCAGTCCTCGGCCGCCCGCAACCATCTGCACTGCAATGTCTTCCAGTCGTTCGCTCATTCGATCTCTCCACAGCGTTAAACATCGGCGGTTTAAGAATATAGGACGGCGATAACAGAAGTTTATAGTGAGGAAAATGGAAGGCTAAGTCATTGAAACGATTGAAATCAATTCAA
The DNA here is from genome assembly GCF_001664325.1 of Rhizobium sp. N621. Lineage (NCBI taxonomy): Bacteria > Pseudomonadati > Pseudomonadota > Alphaproteobacteria > Hyphomicrobiales > Rhizobiaceae > Rhizobium > Rhizobium sp. N621. The sequence goes on along the minus strand of NZ_CP013495.1, from coordinate 3,743,938 downwards.
TCGTTTGAAAAAATGGGATTTTTTTCAGCTTTCGGGCAAAAGACCGCGGAAGGCGTCTCGCCACCGCGGTCTATCCACATGTAAAACCTACCAAATTGCCTTAGCGGCGCCGCACCGCCTATTGCAAGGTGCGACGCCGAATGCTCTTTTTCGCGCCAAGGCGCTCGGTCTTATCTGGCGGCGTTGAGGACGGCGACGCCAGGAAGTTCCTTGCCTTCCATCCATTCGAGGAAGGCGCCACCGGCGGTCGAGACATAGGTGAAATCGTCGGCAACGCCGGCATGGTTGAGTGCCGAGACGGTATCGCCGCCACCGGCAACTGAGGTGAGCTTTCCGGCTGCAGTGCGCTCAGCGGCATATTTCGCGGCAGCGACCGTTGCGGCATCGAAGGGCTCGATTTCGAAGGCGCCGAGCGGACCGTTCCAGACGAGTGTTGCGGCACGCTCGATCCAGGCGTTGATAGCTTCGACCGATTTAGGCCCGACGTCGAGCACCATGGCATCGGCGGGAATGGCGTTGATATCGACCGTCTCATTGGCGGCACCCGCCTTGAACTCGCGGGCGACGACGCCGTCTTCCGGCAGGATGATGGCGCAGCCTGATGTCGCGGCCTCGATCATGATCTGCTTGGCGGTTTCAGCAAGATCATGCTCGCAGAGCGACTTGCCGACATTGGTGCCACGCGCGGCGATGAAGGTATTGGCCATGCCGCCGCCGATGACGAGTGCATCGACCTTCTTCACAAGATTCATCAAAAGATCGATCTTGGTCGAGACTTTGGCGCCGCCGACGATGGCGACGACGGGGCGGGCGGGATTGCCGAGACCTTTTTCCAGCGCTTCCAATTCGGCCTGCATGGTGCGGCCGGCATAGGACGGCAGGTGATGGGCAAGGCCTTCGGTGGAAGCATGGGCGCGGTGGGCGGCAGAGAAGGCGTCGTTGACATAGATATCGCCGTTGGCGGCGAGAGCCTTGGTGAAATCAGGATCGTTCTTTTCCTCGCCCTTGTGGAAGCGGGTGTTTTCCAGCAGCAGAATATCGCCATTATTCATTCCGGCAACGGCGGAGGCGGCGGCTTCGCCGATGCAGTCGGAGGCCGTCAGCACCGCGTGATCGAGCACCTCCTTGACGGAAGGGGCGATCAGCGACAGCGAGAGATCCGGCGACGGACCGTCCTTCGGCCGGCCGAAGTGGGCAAGCAGGATCACCTTGGCGCCCTTGCCCGACAGTTCGAGGATCGTCGGCGCCACACGCTCGATGCGCGTCGTATCGGTGACCTTGCCGTCCTTGACCGGGACGTTGAGGTCGACGCGGATGAGCACGCGCTTGCCGCTGATGTCGGAAAGATCGTCGAGGGTCTTGAAAGAAGGCATGGGGAAGATCCAGTCTTGGTTGGCGGAAGTCGCGCCGACCATAGCAAGGATCATTCGAGACGCAAGGCGTTCAACGGCCGTTTTCGCGCCTGGCTTCGTCGCCTCCTGCCGATGCTTTGGCCGCGCCTTCGGAGGCCGCCGCTTCGCGATTCCGGCGTCCCTTCAGGCGGTCGCGGATGCGCTGAATGATGTCCTTGAGATTGATGAAGATCGGCAGCGTGATTGCCGGTTCGACCGCTTCGAGCGACATGCCGACGGAGGTGACGTGGTCGTGCTCGTCGAGATCACGGACGATGAGGATGATCGAGCCGAGACGGACGCGGTCGGCATAATCGGCCTTGCCGCCGAGGCGCTGCCGCATCAATTCCGCAATCGTCAGGCCTTTCTCGGATTCGTTGAGCAGGCCGGGCCCATAGGCGGCATCGAGATCGGCGGCAGGGCGGGCGGGCGAGAGCGCGAAGGCGCCGAAGAATTCGGCATCATCCTCATCGACCGGCGCACGGCTGGCGAAGAGCCGGTCGAGCAGGCGGGAATAGCTCGGCACGATGAAGAGATAAACCAGATCGTTTTCGCGCAGCCGCCCGGCATATTGATAACGCATTGACTTGCCGTCGCGGATGACAAGCGACGGGGTGGCCCAGCGTGGAATGCGCTCGCCGCGCAGCACCGGACTGTCCTTGATGACTCGGTAGGAGAGCAGTTCATGGTTGGCGGCGCCCGGAAGGTCGACCTCGACCTTGTCGACGGCGCCGATGCGCGGCGGAATGATCAGGCCGAGCTTCTTGGCGATCGGCTTGATCGTCCAGCCCTGAACGAGCAGGGAGACCAACACGATGATGAAGGCGGTGTTGAAAAAGAGCTGGCCGTTTTCCAGGCCGCCGAGGATGGGCATGATCGCAAGCAGAATGGAGACGGCACCGCGCAGGCCGACCCAGGCGACGAAACCGATCTCCTGCTGCGTATAATCGAACGGAAGCAGCGACAGCCAGATTGCCAGCGGGCGGGCAATGAAGATCAGGAAGAGGGCAAGCAGGATCGCCGGCACGATGATGGCAGGAAATTGTGATGGCGTGGCGAGCAGGCCGAGCACCAGGAACATGATAATCTGCGCCAGCCAGGTCATGCCGTCCTGGAAGCGTTTGATGGTGCCGAGTGCTTGCATTCGCCGGTTTCCGGCGTAGATGCCGGCGACATAGACGGCGAGGAAGCCGCTGCCGCCGACCGCACCGGCGAAGGAGAAGACGAGAAGGGCAAGCGCCAGCACGAAGATCGGCGTCAGGCCGCGATCGGTGTCGAGCCTGCTGACGATCAGCACGATCATCATGCCGCCGAGCAGACCGAGGATGACGCCGAGCCCCATCTGCTGCACGAACATGGCGAACATGCCGATATTGATGCCGGCATAACGCTCGCCGCTCGCCAGGACCTCGACGAGGGCGATGGTGAGGAAGATCGCCATCGGATCGTTGGTGCCGGATTCGACTTCCAGCGTCGAGCGCACCTTGTCACGGATGTTGATGCCGCCGATGCGTAGCAGGAAGAAGACGGCGGCGGCATCCGTCGAGGCGACGATCGAACCGAGCAGCAGTCCTTCCAGCCAGGTGAAGTTCAGCAGCCACATGGCGGCGACGGCAAAGAGCGAGGCGGTGATCAGCACGCCGACGGAGGCGAGCGTGAGAGAGGGCACGGCTGCCAGCCGGAAGGCCTGCATCGGCGTGCCGAAGCCGGAATCGAACAGGATGACGGCCAGCGCGATGGAGCCGAGAATATAGGCCAGATAGTTGTTGCTGAATTCGATGCCGAGGCCGTCGACGCCGGCGGCAAGGCCGATCATCAGAAACAGCAGAAGCAGCGGGGCGCCGAAGCGGAAGGCGAGCAGGCTCGAAAAAGCGGCAAGAAGCACGAGCGCCGTCGCGACCAGCACTACGATATAAAACGCTTCCATGCCCACCCCTTTCCATCGAATGCTTCGCGAACACGGCCACCCCGGGCCGATTCGCCTTGTCTCAACCCCTCCACCAGGCGCGTCGATGCGTCAGTAAACGGCAAAACGGCACAGAAGGGTAGGCCTTGCGGCTTAACCTCGTCTCGTGCTGCATCATGCTGCTGAACGGTTGCCGGACGGCCACCGACACGGAAATGCTACGGGAGAAACTCTCTACAAAGAATGTATAGGAAAATCAGGCAACAGCAGGGCGAAAGACGGGAAGATCGATTTTTCCTGCGGGTATCCGCAAACCGCAGCAGGATAGACACATTCCTTCATGCGGCCCGTCAGAACACTGCCTGAAGTATGATGACGGCGAGGAACGAAAGACCGATGAACGCGGCAACCCGGGCGGCCAGACGATTAGCCTTTGCCAACACGGCGGGTTTGACGTCCCGCTTGGGGTGAAACCGCTGCCGCCGCTTCAGGGTGGTTTGGGACAAGCGTTTTTGAGCCTCTGCCATTTATCGCCTCCACTTGGATCATCTCAGCCATTGTGCAGCGTTATTGCATTTCCTCAGTTTATCACGCTTGGCCAGCGGATTGCCAACCGTGATTCCGTTCTTCGGCCGCAGCGAACCCGTCGCTTCGAAATGGCTTTCACGGTCAGTCTTCGGTGTCCTCGCCCTCGTCGGTGAGGTCTTCGACCGGCACCAGGAAAACGACGAACTCATCGTCGATGGTCCTTTCCGGATCGTCATCGAATTCATAGGCGTGTTCGACTTCGCTGGCTTCCTCAGCCGTCGCTTTGCGCAGGCTGAGCGTCGCCTTCCGGTCCCACAGGGGCTTGCCCTCGGATTCTAGAATGGTCAGGTCGTCGCGAAAATCTTCCGCTTCGAAGAAATGCGTCGCTTCCTCATGGTTCTTCGAGCGAAAGCTGGCGACGGCGCGGCCGGCGATTTCAACGGTAAAGTAATCCATCCATCCCTCTTTATCTCCTCCGGATGGCAACACGGCCCGGAGGGTCATCAACGATGCCATGACTGGCTTCACACGCCTATAACAAAAACGGCCCGGTTTCCCGGGCCGTTCATGATTTTCAATGATCCACCGCTCAGATGAGCTTGGCGAAAGCGACGGCCGTGTCCGACATGCGGCTGGAGAAGCCCCACTCGTTGTCGTACCAGGACAGGACGCGCACGAAATTGCCTTCCATGACCTTGGTCTGATCGGTTGCGAAGATCGAGGAGTGGCTGTCGTGGTTGAAATCGCGGGAGACGAGCGGCTCGTCGGTGTAGCCGAGGATGCCCTTCAGCTTGCCGTTGGAGGCAGCCTTGATGGCTTCGTTGATTTCGCCGACCGTGGTGGCCTTCTTGGAAACGAACTTGAAGTCGACGACCGAGACGTTCGGGGTGGGAACGCGGATCGAGGTGCCGTCGAGCTTGCCCTTGAGGTGCGGCAGCACGAGGCCGACGGCCTTGGCGGCGCCCGTCGAGGTCGGGATCATCGAGAGAGCGGCAGCGCGGGCGCGATACAGATCCTTGTGCATCGTGTCTAGCGTCGGCTGGTCGCCGGTGTAGGAGTGGATCGTCGTCATGAAGCCGTGGTCGATGCCGACGGCGTCGTCGAGAATCTTGACGACCGGAACCAGGCAATTGGTGGTGCAGGAGGCGTTGGAGATGACCATGTGCTCCTTGGTGAGCTGGTCATGGTTGACGCCGTAGACGACGGTGAGATCGGCGCCATCGGCGGGAGCCGAGACGAGGACGCGCTTGGCGCCGGCCGTCAGATGGGCGGCGGCCTTGTCGCGGGCGGTGAAGATGCCGGTGCATTCCATGGCGATATCGACGCCGAGCTCGCGGTGCGGCAGCGTTGCCGGATCCTTGATCGCGGTGACCTTGATCGGCTTGCCGCCGCCGACGATGATCGTATCGCCTTCGACCTTCACTTCGGCCGGGAACTTGCCGTGGATCGAGTCGTAACGCAGCAGATGGGCATTGGTCTCGACCGGGCCGAGGTCGTTGATGGCGACGACCTCGATGTCGGTGCGGCCGGATTCGACGATAGCGCGGAGGACGTTACGGCCGATGCGGCCGAAACCATTGATGGCAACCTTGACTGTCATGTTCATTCACTCCCGATAGAATAGGGCCCGATAGGCCGGGCGGCCTGGAATTGAGGAGATGGAGAGCGCCTCAAGGCGCCCTCTTTAAAGCTTTGCTTCGGCAGCCGCAACGACGGCGTCGGCGGTGATGCCGAAATGCTTGTAAACGTCCTTGACCGGACCGGACGCGCCGAAGCTCTTCATGCCGATGAAAGCGCCTTCCGGCCCGATGAAGGCGTCCCAGCCCTCGCGGACGGCGGCTTCGACGGCGATCTTGACCGGGGAGTTGCCGAGCACTTGCTTGCGATAGGCTTCAGGCTGTTCGAAGAACAGTTCGGTGCAGGGCACCGAGACAACGCGGACCGAAACACCCTTGGCTTCAAGGGCTGCGCGGGCGGCGACGGCGATTTCGACTTCCGAGCCGGAGGCGAAGATCGTCACCTTGGCGTCGGCATTGCCGGCGAGCGTGTAGGCGCCCTGTTCGCAAAGGTTCTTTTCGCTGTATTCGGTGCGGGCCGGGTTGAGGTTCTGGCGCGTCAGGGCAAGGCCCGACGGACGGTTGTGCGTCTTGATGGCGATCTGCCAGCATTCCGCCGTTTCCGTGGCGTCGGCCGGCCGGAAGACCAGCAGGTTCGGGATGGCGCGCAGGCCGGCGAGCTGCTCGACCGGCTGGTGCGTCGGGCCATCTTCGCCGACGCCGATCGAGTCGTGCGTCAGGACGTGGATGACGCGGATGCCCATCAGTGCTGCGAGGCGGATCGGCGGGCGGCAATAATCCGAGAAGATCAGGAAGCCGCCGCTATAGGGAATGAGGCCGCCATGCAGCGCAATGCCGTTCATGGCGGACGCCATGCCGTGCTCGCGGATGCCCCAATGCACGTAACGGCCGGCGAAATCCGTCGGCGTGATCGAGTGCATCTGGCTGGTCTTGGTGTTGTTCGACGGCGTCAGGTCGGCGGAACCGCCAAGCGTCTCCGGCACGAAGCCGTTGATGATCTCCAGCGCGTCTTCGGATGCCTTGCGGGTTGCGACCGTCGGCCTGGTCTCGGCCAGCTTCTTCTTATATGCGCTGATCGCGGCATCGAAACCTTCCGGCAGGTCGCCTGCCATACGGCGGGAGAATTCCGCTCTGGCCGGCGATCTGGACAGAGTTTCTTCCCATGCCTTGACGACATTGTCGGAACGGGTGCCGGCTGCGCGCCATGCATCGAGAACGTCCGAGGGAACGACGAAGGGCTCGTAATCCCAGTTCAGCGCCCTACGGGTGGCGGCGATCTCGTCGGCGCCGAGCGGGCTGCCGTGAACCTTGTGGCTGCCGGCCTTGTTCGGGGCGCCGAAGCCGATCACCGTCTTGCAGGCGATGAAGGTCGGGCGATCAGACTTGTGGGCGGCCTCGATTGCATCGGCGATGGCGGCCTGATCGTGGCCATCGATCTCGATCGTGTTCCAGTGAACGGCCTTGAAGCGGGCGATCTGATCGGTCGAGTCCGACAGCGAAACGGCGCCGTCGATGGTGATCGAGTTGTTATCCCAGAAGAGGATCAGCTTGTTGAGCTTCAGGTGGCCGGCAAGGGCGATGGCTTCATGGCTGATGCCCTCCATCAGGCAGCCGTCGCCATTGATCACGTAGGTGTAGTGGTCCTGAAGGTCCGCGCCGAATTCCTCGCGCAGCTTGCGTTCGGCGATCGCCATGCCGACGGCATTGGCGATGCCCTGACCGAGCGGGCCGGTGGTGGTCTCGATGCCGGTTGCGTGGCCGTATTCGGGGTGGCCGGCGGTCTTGGAGCCGACCTGACGGAACTGCTTCAGGTCCTCGATCGTCATGTCGGGATAACCGGTCAGATACAGCAGCGAATAGAGCAGCATCGAGCCATGGCCGGCCGACAGCACGAAGCGGTCGCGGTTCGGCCAATGCGGCTTCTTGGGGTCGAAGCGCAGATATTTGGTGAACAGGACCGTCGCCACGTCAGCCATGCCCATCGGCATACCAGGGTGGCCGGAATTCGCCTTTTCAACGGCGTCCATGGCGAGGAAACGGATCGCGTTCGCCATCCGGTCGTTTTGTTGGAGAGAGGTCATAGCTTTTCTGCAAGCTCCGGGTGTCGGGGGATGGCCTCGAGCCTCCAAGACCATCGAGTGAAAGCGGCTGACACATAGCAGTTGGGGCTGGCGAGTCAATCAATGGCGGGCCAAATCCCAGCGGCCTGCGGCAATTTTTTGACATTTGATCGCGCGACTTTACAAAAGACCAAACCGGCGCGGCGGGCCTGCCCAACACGTTCATCCACAGGTAGGCAGGCTGCCGGGTGACGGGATTTATTGACGGGCCGTTGGCGAGCTGCATATCCTCTTGAAATCACAAGATCGGCAGATGTGGCCGATTCGCAGGTCCTGCACGGGAATCGGAAAGGCATGATGCCCACAGGCAAAACCATGGAAGCAGCGCTCGACGAATTGAGACAGGCGATTTCGAGTCTCGAAAACGCCGTCGACATGCGCATCGAGCGTCAGCGAGAGCAGGGTGAGATCGAGGGCGAGGTGCGACGTGTGCATGCCGACCGCTCCCGTCTGGCCCAGGAGCTCGACCAGGCCGAATTTCGCGCCAACCGGCTGGAAGAGGTCAATCGTGAGGTATCGCGGCGGCTGGTGACGGCCATGGAGACGATCCGCGCGGTTCTGGACCGCTGATGAGAGAGAATTTGATATGGCGCAAGTGACGGTAACGATCGACGGCAAGGCCTATCGCATGGCCTGCGAGGAAGGGCAGGAGGATCATCTGACCGATCTCGCCACCCGTTTCGACCGCTATGTCGGCCATCTCAAGGGCCAGTTCGGTGAGATCGGCGATCTCAGGATCACCGTCATGGCCGGCATCATGATCATGGATGAGATTGCCGAGCTGACGCGCCGCATCGCGGGGCTGGAAACTGAGCTGGAGTCGCTGCGCGGCAACCGCGACACCGTGCTTGCCGCGACCGCCCGCACTGAGGAAACGCTGGCGGCGGCGCTCGGCGAGGTTTCGAGCCGCATTCGCGGCATCACCGACAAGCTGAATGGCCGGGCCGCTCCCGAACTCAATTGATGTCAATTAAATAAAAACGGGCTGTCGTCGCCACTGGCGCGTCGATGCAAACGACCTTATATATCGCGATGCGGTCTGCGCCTCTCGACAGGAACCACAATCCCTGGGGCCATACTCGATCCAAAGGGAGCTGTCCCTGTCCGGGCTCGTGGGCCTGGACACACGGTGCCCACCTACGTTTGTAGGCGCCCAGGATCGTAAACATCCATCGGTCGTCGTGGATCGCACCTTTTCCTTTCATCATCGACGAAGACGCTGGATCACGGGCAAACGCGGCTCGCGCGTCCGCCCCTTGTGGCGCGCAGTTACTTCTTCAAGCCGGGAAGCGTCACCTGGAAAACCTGGAACATGGTGTCCACGTCGGCGCCGCCGTCAGCCTTATAGGCGGCCCCCACCTGAAAGCCATCTTGCGTCAGGAAGTCGTTGTCGTTGGCGACGAACAGGAAGTAATCGTCCGGCAGCTTCGGGTCGAGGACACTTGCCAGACCCATGGCTTCCCATTTTTCCGATAGATCGTTCCTGTCGTTCGGCGCACCGTTGTGCAGGCCGAAGCGGCCAAGCTCTGCCTCGTCGTTGAGGTCGATAAACGGCGTCAGCGTCGCCGGCGTCAGCGACGGGTCGAGGACACCTTTCGGTGCGACCGCCTTGCCGGCGTCGAAATCGCTGCCGGCGATATCGGTCGCGGCGGATAAGTCGACGATGTCGATCTTGCGATACAGAGATTTGTCCCCCTTCACGCCCTGGCCGTTGCCGCTGTCACGGGCAAGCATCAGGAAGGTCTTGTCGGAAAGGGCGACGATCTCGCTCTCGGCGGCGATCGTCGTCTTGCCCTTGGCGTCCTTGAAGACCGGCAGCGGCACGACATATTCGTGCACCAGCTTCAGATGATCGGGATCGGCGGCGTCATAGATCATGGCGCGGGTATTCTGGCGGGTCGAGCCGGAATCGCCGCCGTCCTGGCGGGCCGCCGACTGCAGTACGGCAACGATAAACTTGCCGTCGGGCGTCATTGCCATGCCTTCGAGACCCTGGTTGTTCTGGCGGCCTGTTTCGGGGTCCTTCGGATCGGGAGCGGACCCGCCGGGACCGGGATTGTTTGAGGCGAAGCTCAGCGCGCCCTTGCGCATCGGCAGAAGCGCCTTGGGCGGCTGGGTGGCTGAAAGCAAGTGGCCATCGGCAGAGAAGCGATAGATATAGGGGCCGTATTCGTCGCTGACGAACATAGTGCCGTCGCCCATGCGGATGATCGCCTCATCGTCGAGGGCGATCTTGCCGTTCGCCGCCTGCGGCAGCGGCGGGAAGTTGCCCGCAGCGGCGCGGACGCCGGATTCCGGGTCGAGACCGGTCGTGTTCACGCCCTTGTCGTCAACAAAGAGCATGGAATCGACGAGTTTCGCCTCGACGCCCGATTGCTCCTTGCCGGCCTCGGGGGCCGCGCCTGGCGCGGTCGGGGTCAGAATGATCGAGAGGGTGTTCAGGCGCGGGTGGTAGTCGACAGTGCCGGCGACATTGTAACCACGGTCGGGCAAAAGGTAGAGCATGCCCTTATAGCTGGCGCCATCCCGACTCCAGGCGGCGGCGTCGATCGCCATGCCGGAGCCGGAGCCGAAGGTTTCACCGAATTTGTCGCGCTGGTTGGCCGGAATGCGGCCGACGCCGACCAGGCCCTTATTGACGAAACCGGCGGAATTCTCCGCCCTTGCCATGGCGGGAATGGCGGCGGATGCCGCGAGAACTGCGGCGAACAGCCGCGTTGCATATGGTCTGACGTTCTTCATGAAATAGCCTCTCGGTCAAAAGCGTTCCTGCAACGGTTCCCGCCCGCAAGCTGGACACCGTTTCGAATGACATTCCTCGGCTTCGGGATCGATTCCTCAGAACGGAACACGCCCGGATTTCGCCCCCTATCCCGGCTAAACGTCTAGGATGGGATCGTGATAACTGGATGACACCCTCAGAGCCTGCAATCAGCTCATTGCCCTAATCGACCGGATAGGGTCCTTCGGCGAACACTTCCTCGTGGTAGCCCTTGGAGCCGACATCGATCGCCAACGGGCTTCGCCATTCGCGGCGCTCGCGCAGGCAATCGACCACGAAGCGGAAATCATAGCGCGGCTGCCAGCCAAGTTCGCGCCTTGCGCGTTCGTTGACGTAGACGCGATCGAGCGTCGGGAACATTTTCCAGCCGCATTCGGCGTAAAGGGTGTTCGCACCTGGAAACAGCCGCTCGACGACAGCAGGCGCGTCACGCCTGAGCTCAGCGACGTCGCCCGGTAGAAAGGGCGTCGTGGCCGAGATGATATAGCGGCCGAAGCCGATTGCCGGTGCCTTTTCGAGCGCCAGCAAATGAGCGCCGACCACGTCGCTGATATCGACGCGGCGATGAAGCAGCTCGTTGGCCTGCGCATTTTCCGCCGAATAGCTGTTGCGAATCTCGCGATCGTCATCGCTTTCGGGAAAGAAGCGCGACGTCCTGAGGATGACAACAGGCAGGCGGGATTTGCGGGCGAAGAGTTCCGAGATTCCTTCGGCAGCGAGCTTCGTCACGCCATAGATATTCTTCGCGACAGGAAGCACGTCCTCGGTGACCCAAGCCGCGGGTTCGCCGGCGACCGGCGTCAGTGCCGCGCCGAAAGCGCTGGTGGTGCTGGTGAAGACGAAGCTTGCAACGCCCGCGGCGGTCGCCTCTTCAAGCAGGTTCAGCGTGCCGCCGACATTGGTGTCGAGGAAATCGCGATTGCCATGGGTCGCCACATGCGGCTTGTGGAGCGTGGCGGCATGGATGACGTGGCTGATGCCCGACATCGCTCGCCTGATGAAACCGCGGTCACCGATGGAGCCGACCATATCGGTAAAAGCCGATGGCTTGATGTCGATGCCGCGCGCCCACCGGCTCTGAGCTCTCAAGCTGCGCATCAGCGCCTCGCCGAGGTGGCCGGCGCTTCCCGTCACCAATATCGTCATCGCGTCGTCTCCTGGCCCCATTCGCGGCAGAGGCTACAAAAGACCGGCATTTGCGGACAACGCATAAATTATGCAGGAGGGTGCAGGAAAGCTGCAGGCTTCGCGACGGTGGTGACGAGACGGCCAGCGCTGCCGTCGGAAAGCCTGATCCGCTCCCAGGTGACGCGGCCGGGGGCAATCGGCAGGCGCACATTGCCGTTGGCGCCGGTATCGAAGGTCAACGATAGCAGCCTGCCCTCGTGCCAGCCGCACTCCTCCAGAGACTGTTCGGCGGCAGCGATCTCGGCGGAGGCGTAGGAGAAAAGAGAGCGGCCGAGAAAAGCGCTGAGCGGTGCGCGCCATTCCGCCTGCCGCGGTCGGGAAGCAGACAGCAGCCGATGGGTGCCATCGCAGATCAGATGCACTGGCCGGACGGAATCCTCGACCAGCCGCTTTAAAGCCGCATCGGCCGCAGCATATTGCGGCGAGGCGAAAATCCGTTCCAGCTTGACGGCTTGGTCGGGCGAGGGAGCAAGCTGGCCGCGCTCCCAGCGCGAAACGGTCGCCTGGTTGACGTCGAGGAGTTCCGCGAGGTGCTGCTGCTTGATGCTCCGCAGCAACCGCATGCGGCGTATGCCGGCTCCTGATATCGTCATTTGTCCTGAGCTCCCACGCTTCTTTTGCCAGGATAGGAGTTCGGCGGGCCGCAAGGCAAGCCGACCCTCACGCCGGAGCATTGTTCCGGCTAATCTAATCTTCGAGATCGCTTCTCAGCCGATCGAGGATCGACAGGGCGTGACCTGCATAGGCGCTGATCCAGCGGTCGTAGATGTGCTTGATCGGCAGGCTGTTCAGGTGGTTCCAGCGTTCGCGGCCCTCCTTTCTGGCGACGATCAGATCCGCTTCCTCAAGCACCTTCAGATGCTGCATCACCGTGCAGCGGTCCATGTCCGGAAACATTTCGCAAAGCGTCCCGGTCGTGCGGGGCGCGTCCTTGAGCAGATCGAGAATCTCGCGGCGGCGATGATGTGCCAGTGCCTTGAAAACGGGGTCGTCTTTCGATTCGCTTGACATGTTATGTTTTTATAACATAATGATGTCAGGTACAATGGAGAAGAGGAGAAGTATCATGTCTCTCGGAATCCGCGTTTCCGGCCGGATCGGCCGTCCCGTTGCCGAAGTGTTCGATGCCGTCGTCAACCCGAAGAAGCTCAGCAGCTATTTCACCACGATCGGCGGGGCGAGTGCCCCTCTCGTTCAAGGCACGACGGTAACCTGGTGGAAAGATGCGCCGGTCGAGGTTGTCGAGCTTGTGCCGGAAAGCCGCATCGTGCTTCGCTGGGACGGCGGCACTGCTGAGGACAAGACAAGGTATAAGACGCTGGTGGAGATGAATTTCAAGCCGCTGGAGGATGGCGGCACGTTGGTGACGATTGCCGAGAACGGCTGGCGCGAGGACGAGGCCGGCCGGCGCGGCAGCTATCTCAACTGCGAAGGCTGGACACAGATGCTTTGCAGCATGAAGGCCTTCGTCGAATACGGCATTAATCTGCGCGAGGGCATGTATCTCAGCGAGATGAAGGGCGAGCCGGCCAGCGCCCCGGATATTTGACGAGGCCCGACTCGAAGGAGATCGGCGGCCGACCGCCAGACTTTGCTTGCCTGTCACACTGCGGGTGCTAATTTCCGGAGTCGATACTTCATCTCGGTTTCCAGGAGATTCATTATGCAGCTTGGTATGGTCGGTTTGGGCCGCATGGGCAATTATATGGTCCAGCGCCTGATGCGGGGCGGTCACGAATGCGTCGTCTACGACACCAGGCCGGAAAGCGTTGCCGATCTCACAGGTCTCGGCGCGACCGGCAGCGCTTCGCTGGAGGAATTCGTCTCGAAGCTCACGCATCCGCGTGCTATCTGGCTGATGCTGCCGGCGGCGATCGTCGACAAGGTGCTGGCAAGCTTGGTGCCGCTGCTGCAGAACGGCGATATCATCATCGATGGCGGCAATTCCTACTATCATGACGACATCCGCCGCGGCGCTGAGCTCATCACCAAGGGCATCCATTATGTTGACGTCGGTACGAGCGGCGGCGTCTTCGGCCTGGAGCGCGGCTATTGCCTGATGATCGGCGGCGAAAAGGGCATCGTCCAGCACCTTTCGCCGATCTTCGCAACGCTCGCGCCCGGGGCCGGCACGACGGAAGCCTCACCGAACCGCAGCGCTGATGCGGCTGCAGCCAGCACCGCGGAACAGGGCTACCTGCATTGCGGCCCGCATGGCGCCGGCCATTTCGTCAAGATGGTGCATAACGGCATCGAATACGGGCTGATGGCCGCCTATGCCGAAGGCCTCAACATCTTGAAACGCGCCAATATCGGCGCTGCCTCGCATGAGGCCGATGCGGAAACCGCGCCGCTCGCACATCCCGAACATTTCCAATACGACTTCAATCTGCAGGATGTCGCGGAAGTCTGGCGCCGCGGCAGCGTCATCACCTCCTGGCTACTCGATCTCACCGCCGATGCCCTGCATGTCGACCCCGCACTTTCGAAATATGCCGGCCGCGTCTCGGATAGTGGCGAGGGCCGCTGGACGATCATGGCGGCAATCGACGAAAGCGTGCCGACCCCGGTGCTGAGTGCCGCGCTCTACGGCCGCTTCTCCTCGCGCGACAATGACGAGTTCGCCAACAAGGTGCTGTCGGCAATGCGTGCGGGCTTCGGCGGCCACGTGGAAAAGCCGGCGCCGAAATCTTGAGGATCAGGGCTTTCCTTGTCGCCCCGACGAGGAAAGCCGTTTCGCAATTTTCCTGGAATTGTCCTAGCCATAGGTATGGTTTTCCTACCGCTTGCTGGCGGCTACGGTCACGAGTATCCATTGCGGAAAGGGAAATGTCGGGGCTGCTTCCATTCAAGCGGCCGACACTCCATTGGAGGGCGGTCATGGGACGTGGCACGGCGGCGGGCTTGAAGGCCGCCATATTCGGCATCCTGGCATTCGTTGCGCTTTTCTCGGCGGCGTCGCCCGGCTTTTCCCAAACGCCTGCGCAAACGCCGGCTGCAAATACCCCGCCGGCGCAGGTGCGTGAAATGATGCAGCTCATGCAGGCGCCGGAGGTCAAGCAGTGGATGGCGACGCAGATGGCAGCACCTTCTGCGGCCGATTCGGTGAGCCAGAACCAGATGTCGGTTCTTTCAGGCCTGCTGCAGCATGCCCGCCGGCATGTATCGATGGTGTCCGACGCCGCGATGACTTTGCCCTCACAGATCGGCAATGCGTCCTCACTGTTTTTCGGTGAGCTCGCCGCCACCGGCTGGAGCCGGATGATCGCGCAATTCCTGGCGATCTTCCTGCTCGGGGCCATCGTCGAAAGCATCGCCGGCTATGCCTTCCGCCGTCGCCGCCGGCGTCTGGCTCAGATGGCCGGCATGCATCTGACGCCACGCGTCGTACCGGCTCTCATTTTCGCCGCGGCAACAATGCTCGCGCTGTCCAGTCTCGGCTGGCCTCCGCTCAGCCAGAGCGTGGCGATCCTCTGCGCCGTCGCGCTCATCGTCCAGCGTTTCACGATTTGCCTGGGCGGCGTCTTGGTCGATCTCATCGGGCTGGCGCGGGCCGAGGAAGAGCGGCAAGGCGTGATCGTTCCGATCATGCCGTCACGCGCCGTCGCGCTCTTCTGGTATCGCCGCTCCGCGATTTTCGTGATCTATTTCATGCTTGGCTGGGCGGCGATCCAGTCGATGGAGCCGCTCGGCTTTTCCCCGAGCGCCCGGCTCTTCGTCGGCTATATCCTCGGCATCGGGCTGCTGCTGATCGCCATCGAAGCTGTCTGGTCGCGGCCTCAGAAGGACGAGAAACGCGGACACGGGATTTCCTGGGCGCTCACCGTTTATTTCCTGTTGCTCTGGGGGCTGTGGGTCACCGGATTCAACTGGCTGCTCTGGCTCGGCATCTATGTGCTGATGCTGCCGCGGGTGCTCGCCGTCTCGACGATTGCAGTGAAATCGCTGCAGCAGACCGAAGCAAGCTTCCTTGCTACGCGCCGTATTGCCACCGTATTGCTCGACCGCGGCGTCAGGGCGCTGATTATCGCATTCGCGGCCATCTGGCTCGGCCAACTGCTCGGCGTCGGCGCCGACACGATGGCAGCCGGCGACAAAATGGTCGATAAGATCGCGCGCGGCGTCATTGGCGGAATCGTCATCCTGCTTGCTGCTGATCTGCTCTGGCACGTCGTCAAAGCCTATATCGACGGCAAGCTGCTCGGCATGCCCCTGGACGGCGGCGCGACGGATGAGGAAAAGGCTAAACATGCGCGGTTCCAGACGCTGCTGCCGATCTTCCGCAATATCCTTGCCGTGGTCATCGCCGTCATTGCGGCTCTCATGGTGCTCTCGGGTCTCGGCATCGAGATCGGCCCATTGATTGCCGGCGCCGGCGTCGTCGGCGTTGCTGTGGGTTTTGGCGCCCAGACGATCGTCAAGGATGTCATCAGCGGCATGTTCTATCTGTGGGACGATGCTTTCCGTGTCGGCGAATATATCGAAAGCGGCAGCCACAAGGGCGTCGTCGAGGCCTTCAGCCTGCGTTCGGTGAAGCTCCGGCATCATCGCGGGCCGCTGACGACCGTGCCGTTCGGCGAACTTGGCGCGGTGAAGAACCTCAATCGCGATTGGACGATCGACAAGATCAGCCTCAACGTCACATACGACACCGATCTCGTCAAAGCGAAGAAGGTGATCAAGCAGATCGGTCAGACCCTGCTCGAAAACCCGGAATTCGGCCCGCACATCATCGAAACGCTGAAGATGAAGGGTGTCGAGCAATTCGGCGAATTCGCGATCGAGATCCGTCTGTCGATGATGACGAAGCCTGGCGAACAGTTCGTTATCCGCCGCAATGCACTGGCAATGATTCGCAATGCCTTCAAGGAAAACGGCATCGAATTCGCCGTGCCGACGGTGCAGGTGTCCGGTGATCGCGCGGCGGAGGTGGATGCCGCCGCGGCGCGCTACGCTGCGCATGCACGGGCCGGCGGCGAGCCGGCTGCGTGAACCACCTTACATCGCCCCGGCAGCTGCGGTGAGCAGGCCGCCGATGATGGCCATGTTGCTTTTCCAGCTGTTGATGGCGCTGTCGCGGGCTGTGCCTTCCATGTCCCAGAAATTCAGCAGCATCACGGAGGCGGCAAGCGTGAAGATGATGAGGCCGAACGCCGCCGCGGCGACGAAGAGACCCAGCATCAGCAGGAGACCGGCGGCAATTTGAAAGACGCTGCCGGAAATCAATACCCATTTCACAAAAGGTATGCCGCGGGCTTCGATGGCGTCGGTTATCGGCACGATGACGAAAAAATGATGGATGCCGGCGGCAACGAAAAAACCGCCGAGCAGCAATCTGCCGAGGATGAGGATCACGAAGGCCAGGTCATCCTGCATGTCTAACCCTACTCTCGCGTTTCAAATCCTCGTCATCACCGCAAACTCTTCGCAAGCTTACGAAAATGCAATGTGCCAATACAGTTTGCCTGCGCAAATTCGCCCCAATTGAGGATGATTGAGGCGCAGACGGCGGGGCTGGGGTAGCGGCGGCATGGCTTCATAGAGCTTATATGCCTGTCATGCTACGTCTTCGAAAAATGATTCCCGCCAAGTTTGGAAATTGCGCAGGTACGAGATGTCGGGTCACGGCAATTTGGAAGAGATGGAAGCGGCGGACGGGTTTTCTTTAGGCGCGCTTTTCAGACGCTACAGGACGCCACTGACGGCAGCCGCGACACTCGTTGTCTTCTGCCTCGTCGGTTATGCGATCATGCAGCTCACCAACGAGGTTCGCTATGATGATGTCGTCGGTGCGCTCGCAGCGACCAGGCCGAGCGCCATCCTGCTGGCGCTGTTCTTCACCGCACTCAGTTTCCTATCCCTCGTTTTCTACGACCTCAACGCCATCGAATATATCGGCAAGAAGCTGCCGTTCCCGCATGTGGCGCTGACGGCGTTCAGTGCCTATGCGGTCGGCAATACCGCCGGTTTCGGCGCCCTTTCGGGCGGCGCGATCCGCTACCGCGCCTATACGCGCCTCGGTCTTTCGCCGGACGATATCGGCCGGATCATCGCCTTCGTCACCCTGTCCTTCGGTCTCGGGCTTGCCGGGGTCGCGGCGATCGCCCTCATTATCATCGCCAGCGAGATCGGGCCGCTGATCGGTGTCAGCGCGTTCCTTCTCCGGCTGATTGCCGGCTCGATTATTGCCATTCTCGGGGCTGTGATGATCATCGGCCGCGAAGGCCGCGTGCTCGATCTCGGTGCGGTGGCAATCCGCCTGCCGGATTCGCGCACTTGGTCACGGCAATTCCTGGTGACGGCGTTCGATATCGCCGCCTCGGCCTCGGTGCTCTACGTGCTCTTGCCGCAGACGGCGATCGGCTGGCCGGCCTTCCTGGCCGTCTATGCGATCGCCGTCGGTCTCGGCGTGCTCAGCCACGTTCCGGCTGGGCTCGGCGTGTTCGAGACCGTGATTATCGCCTCGCTCGGCAGCGCGGTGAATATCGATGCGGTGCTCGGATCGCTGGTGCTCTACCGGCTGATCTATCATGTGCTGCCGCTGTTGATCGCCGTGCTCGCGGTGTCCGCGACGGAACTGCGCCGTTTTGTCGATCATCCGGCCGCCTCCAGCGTCCGGCGCATCGGCGGACGGCTGATGCCGCAGCTGCTGTCGACCTTGGCCCTGCTGCTCGGCGTCATGCTGGTGTTTTCGAGCGTTACACCGACGCCGGATCAGAATCTGGAATTTCTGTCCAACTATCTGCCTCTGCCGATGGTCGAAGGCGCGCACTTCCTCTCCAGTCTGCTCGGATTGGCGCTGGTGGTCGCCGCGCGCGGCCTGGGGCAGAGGCTCGACGGCGCCTGGTGGGTAGCGGTGTTCTCGGCCCTTGCGGCATTGACCTTGTCGCTGTTGAAGGCGATTGCGCTGGTCGAGGCGGCTTTTCTCGCTTTCCTCATCTTCGGGCTCTTCGTCAGCCGACGGCTCTTCACCCGGCATGCGTCGCTGCTCAACCAGGCGATGACGGCGTCCTGGCTGATGGCGATCGCGGTCATCGTCGTCGGCGCCGTCGTCATCCTGCTCTTTGTCTATCGCGATGTCGAATACAGCAACGAACTCTGGTGGCAGTTCGAATTTACCGCCGAGGCGCCGCGGGGACTGCGCGCCCTGCTCGGTATCACCATCATCTCGTCGGCGATCGCCATTTTCAGCCTGCTCCGGCCGGCGACCTTCCGGCCGGAGCCGGCGACGGAGGAGGCGCTGACGCGCGCCGTCGACATCGTCAGGAGGCAGGACAATGCCGACGCCAATCTGGTGCGCATGGGCGACAAGAGCATCATGTTTTCGGAAAAAGGTGACGCCTTCATCATGTACGGCCGGCAGGGCCGTTCATGGATCGCGCTGTTCGACCCGGTTGGCGATCATCGTGCCGTGCAGGAACTCGTCTGGCGCTTCGTCGAAGCGGCGCGGGCCGCCGGATGCCGCGCCGTCTTCTACCAGATCTCGCCGGCGCTGCTTTCCCATTGCGCCGATGCCGGCCTCCGCGCCTTCAAGCTCGGCGAACTGGCGGTGGCCGACCTCCGAACCTTCGAAATGAAAGGCGGCAAATGGGCGAATCTGCGCCAGACGGCGAGCCGAGCCCAACGCGACGGGCTGGAATTCGCGGTAGTCGAATCCGAGGACGTGCCTGATATCATCGATGATCTCGCTGCCGTTTCCACGGCCTGGCTCGAACATCACAATGCCAAGGAAAAAGGCTTCTCGCTCGGTTCGTTCGATCCCGATTATGTTTCATCGCAACCGGTCGGTATCCTGAAGAAGGATGGCAAGATCGTCGCCTTCGCCAATATCCTCGTCACCGAATCCCGCAAGGAGAGCACGATCGATCTCATGCGTTTCTCTCCGGACGCGCCGAAGGGCTCGATGGACTTTCTCTTCGTGCAGATCATGGAGTATCTGCGCGGTCAGGGTTTCACTCACTTCAATCTCGGCATGGCGCCACTCTCCGGCATGTCGAAACGCGAGGCGGCACCCGTCTGGGACCGCATCGGCAGCACCGTCTTTGAGCACGGCGAGCGCTTCTACAACTTCAAGGGCCTTCGGGCATTCAAATCCAAGTTTCATCCGCACTGGCAACCGCGCTATCTTGCGGTTTCCGGAGGGGGCAATCCGATGATCGCGTTGATGGACGCGACGTTGCTGATCGGGGGCGGATTGAAAGGGGTAGTGAGAAAATGATCAGGACAATCCTTCTTGCCACGGCATGCGCCTGCATGCTCGCGGCCGCACCGGCTCATGCTGCCGAGGAAACCACGCAGAGCTTCGAAAGCGGGCTCATTCCGTCGCCGCACATCTTCTTGCCGGAAGGCGAGGTGAAGGGCACGGTGATGCTGATCTCGGATGCCGCCGGCTGGGGCGATTACGAGAAGGCCGAGGCCGACAGGCTGGTTTCCGAAGGCGCCGTCGTCATCGGTGTCGACTTTCCTTCCTATATCCAGGCGCTTGACCGCTACGATGTCAGCCTCAATGACGGCTGCCTCTACACGGTCTCGGATATCGAATCGCTGAGCCAGCAGGTGCAGCGTGCGACCGGCAACAACGCCTATCATCTGCCGATCGTCGCCGGCATCGGCGAGGGCGGGGCCTTGGCGCTGGCAATTGCAGCGCAGACACCGGATGCGACGATCGGTCAGACGCTCGCCGTCGATCCGAAGGCCGGCATCCCGCTGACCAAGGAACTTTGCACGCCGGCTTCGAAGAAGGCCGTTGGCGGCCGCATGGTCTACGGGCTGAGTGACGGCGCGCTGCCGGACCCCGTTATATCGGTCTTCACGCCCAACGCCGACAAGGATGGCAGGGCGCATGCCGAAGCGCTGAAGAAAGTCCATTCCGCGATCGAGATCCGCGATTCCACCGACGACGCGCAGACGGTCTTTGCCGATACGATCGATGACCTCGTCACCGCCTCGGGCGCCTTCGGCAATCCGCTTGGATTGCCGCTGGCGATCCTCGAGGCCACCCCCACCCTGGATACGATGGCGGTGATCTATTCCGGCGACGGAGGCTGGCGAGACATCGACAAGGAAGTTGGCGGCACCCTGCAGAAGGAAGGTATTCCCGTCGTCGGTGTCGATTCGCTTCATTATTTCTGGTCGGAGCGCAAGCCGGAGGAGACCGCCGGCGATCTTTCGAAGATCATCGATTTCTACCGCAAACAGTGGAAGGTGAAGCATGTGCTGCTCGTCGGTTATTCCTTCGGCGCCGACGTCGTGCCAGCGACCTATCAGCTGCTGAAACCGGCCGAGAAGTCCGCGGTGGCGCAATTGTCGCTGCTGTCGCTCTCCCACCAAGTCGACTACGTCATCTCCGTTCTCGGTTGGCTCGGCCAGAAGACGGAAGGGGCGGGAGGCGATCCGGTCGCCGATTTGAAGAACGTCGATCCCAAACTCGTGCAATGCGTCTACGGCAAGGACGATGACGACGACGTCGCCTGTCCGGCGCTGAAGGATAGCGGCGCCGAGGTCGTCGAACTGCCCGGTGATCATCACTTCGATGAGAATTACGATCTTCTCACCAAGACGATCATCGACGGACTGAAGAAGCGGCTGCAAGATTAGAGCAGCATCGTGCTTAGAGCCTTGGTTAGATTGAAGCATTCTGTTGGCTCAAGTGGAGTCGGATGGTCGACCGGCCGGCGCGCGTCGTAGCCCAGCTCTACGGCCAAGCCGGCCGGTCGATCAGCCGGCCCGTTTCAGCCAACCCTCCCGCAGATTTGCCAAGCAAATCTGCAAGACTTGGGAAGCGCCGGACGCACTGATCGCTTCGCCACGGCGAAGCGGTGCGGCCGGTGGGCCGGGCATGTTTCCGCCAGGATCAGAGGCGATCGGCTCGGACGTACCTTGGGTATGCCCGTCGCCAATCGCCTCTGCCCTGACGAAAACCTGCTCCGGCAGAATGCTTCAATCTAACCAGGTAAGGCTCTAACGTGCCAGCATCTCCTCGCTCCAGCCAAGCTCGGCGACTTCCTTGCCCCGAAACCGCGCATCGTCGGCGACGATGAATTCATCGAGTTGCGGCGGAGCGACGCCGGTGCCGGAAAGCATCGCGTGCACCTGGCCGCGATGATGGGTCTGGTGCTGGAAGAGATGGGCGAGCACGTCGTCCATGCGCTCCTCCTGAATGCGGTCGCCGCGATGGAGCCTGACGGTCGAGACCAGCCCCTCCGGGCTCAGGGCCTCACAGAGCGCCGTCAGGCGGAGGTCGACCGCCGCCTGCGCTGCGCTCAGCGATGCTATGTCGTCGAAGGGTTCTTCGATCTCGAAGGCCTGGTAGCCAAGCATGCCACCTTCCATGCCATCGACATAGAACCAGTCGACCGTGATGATGTGGTTCAAGGTTTCCTTGATCGAGGGGAAGAAGCCCGTGCGCGGCGCTTCGAATTCGCCAGGTTTCAAGGCTGCGCAAGCGCGCAACAGACGGTGGTTGGCAAGGGCGTTGTTATAGGCAAGTTTGCGAAAGACCCGGACGGGATCGACGGTCGACATCGGCGGCTTTCCTCTCAAGCGCTTGCGGAATGTTTGCGTCAGTCATCGAGATTGCCGTCGCGCCAGACGAGACGACGCGGTGCTGCCGGCAGGTTCTCGATTTCCTGGGCAATGAAATAGGGCGGGATGTCGAGCGCGGTCAGGGCTGTGCGCGTCGCGGCAACCCATTTGAATTCGAGATGGTTGTCGCCGTCTTCGACGCGATGGACGATCTCATGCGGCCGAAAGGGAAATTCCGGTGGGATTTCCATCAGGTAATAGAAGCCGAGTTCATGCCAGTCGCGCTGTTCGCAGTGGAAAAAATTCTCGACGGTCCAGAGGAGGCGCGAGACTGTGACGTTGAGGCCGAGTTCCTCCATCATCTCCCGTTTCAGCGTTTCTTCCGAGGTCTCGCCGATTTCCGCCGTTCCCCCAGGAAAGGTCCAGAAGGGCTCGTGCACGGCGCGATGAACGAGCACATGGCCATCGCGAAAGGCGAGGCCGGCGATGCGATGGTTGAAACGTTGAGCGCCCACAGTCAGGCGGATGTGGGTGCGCTTGCTCATGTCATTCTTATCCGAGATCGATTACGACGATTTCCGGCGGCACACCGAAGCGGACCGGCGCGATGGAGCAGCCGAGGCCGCCGGACACGATGATATTGCGCCCCTCCTCGACGATATGGCCATAGGCGTAGCGATTGCCGTAACGCGAGGGGACGATCGGCGAACGGCCGAGGAAACGGATCTGCCCGCCATGGGTGTGGCCGGACAGCGTCAGCGAGACGCGCTCGGGCACGCGCGGAAAGATATCGGGCTCATGCGCAAGCAGGATGACGGGCGCATCGTCGGTCACCTGTGCCATCGTGCCGTCGAGGTCGTCGAGGCCAAGCATGCGTGTGCGCCCCCATTTCCTGCCGGGCAGCAGCGCCAGCTGGTCTTCGAGGCCCGCGAACCAGAAGCCGCGGCCGTCCTTTTCGAGCCGAACGGCGCGGTTGCCGTAGACCGGGATGCCGACGTCGGCAAGCGCCCGGTGTCCGAATGTCATCCCGCCGTTCTTCTGGGCAGTCCTGTCCTCCCACCAGTCATGATTGCCCATGATCGCATGGACGCCGAGAGGGGCCTGCAGAGTGGCCAGCGCCTTCGACCACTGGCTCGAATGCACGTATTG
The DNA here is from genome assembly GCF_001664325.1 of Rhizobium sp. N621. Lineage (NCBI taxonomy): Bacteria > Pseudomonadati > Pseudomonadota > Alphaproteobacteria > Hyphomicrobiales > Rhizobiaceae > Rhizobium > Rhizobium sp. N621. The sequence goes on along the minus strand of NZ_CP013495.1, from coordinate 3,720,773 downwards.
CGTCACCATGTTCATGCCCGAGGCGTAATCGCCGAGCAGGACGGTGACGTCGCCTTCGAGTTCATTCGCCCTGTGGCAGATCGCTGTGATGCGGTTTGCCGACATCCAGGGTTCGCAGGCATGGATATCGGCGAGCGCGACGACGCGGAGCTTCAGCCCCGGCGTCCATCCCGGCGGCGTCAGCCGGTAGCGGGCGATGCCGAGTCGCGCCAGCGGTTCATAGGCGAAGGCGTAACCGCCGAGCGACATAACACCTGCGATACCGCCGCCGACAAGCTTGAAAAATCCGCGGCGGGTGATCACTCAGTCGTCCTCCTGGAACAGCCGGAACTGCGCAGCCTCCATCTCCTTGGGCGGTTGCATTCCCAGATGTTTCCACGCGATTGCGGTAAGAACGCGGCCGCGCGGCGTGCGCTGAATGAAACCCTGCTGGATCATGTAGGGCTCGATAATGTCCTCGATCGCGTCGCGCGGCTCGGAAAGGCCGGCGGCGATGGTTTCGATGCCGACCGGGCCGCCGCCGAAATTGACGGCGATCATGTTGAGGTAACGCTTGTCGAGCTGATCGAAGCCGACATTGTCGACGAGCAAGCGGGTCAGCGCCTCGTCGGCGATCTCGCGGGTGACGGCTTCCGCCCTTGCCACCTCGGCGAAATCGCGCACGCGCCGCAGCAGCCGGCCGGCGATGCGTGGCGTGCCGCGGGCGCGTCTGGCGATCTCGCGCGCACCTTCTTCGGTCATCGGCAGGTTCATCAGCCGCGCGCCGCGGCGCACGATCAGTTCCAGTTCTTCGACGGTATAGAAGCTCAGGCGCACCGGGATACCGAAGCGGTCGCGCAACGGCGTCGTCAGCAGGCCGAGGCGGGTGGTCGCCGCCACCAGGGTGAATTTCGACAGATCGATTTTCACCGAGCGGGCGGCGGGGCCCTCGCCGATGATGAGGTCCAATTGGAAATCTTCCATGGCCGGATAAAGGATTTCCTCCACCGCCGGATTGAGGCGATGGATTTCGTCGATGAAGAGCACATCGCGCTCCTCGAGATTGGTGAGCAGTGCGGCGAGATCGCCGGCCTTGGCGATAACAGGGCCTGACGTCGAGCGGAAATTAACGCCGAGTTCCTTCGCCATGATCTGCGCCAGCGTCGTCTTGCCGAGACCGGGCGGGCCGACGAAAAGCACATGGTCCAGCGCCTCGCCGCGGTTCTTCGCGGCCTCGATGAAGACCTTGAGATTGGCGCGCGCTTCCGCCTGACCGGTGAATTCGTCCAGCGATTGCGGGCGCAGGGTCATGTCGAGATCTTCGCCCCGCTTTTCCGGCGATATCAGGCGGGCGGGTTCGCTCATGCTCTTATTCCGTTTTGAAACCTGTCACAGCAATACACCAAAAAACGGTCGCCTCGATATCCAACCGTCATTTTTCCGGGATTCACCGCGCCAACTCCTTCAATCCCAGCCTGATCAGCTTAGCGCTGTCTGCGCCGTCGCCGGCCGTCTTCATCGCCGCCGCAACTGCATTGGCCGCCTGGTCTCTGCTGTAGCCGAGGTTGGTCAGCGCGGAGACCGCATCGGCGACCGGCGCGGCCGCGACACCTTCGCCGAGTTCCTGCTTGAGGGCGATATTGATCGCTTCCCCGGCAAAGGCCGGCGCCCGGTTCTTGAGCTCGGTGACGAGGCGCATCGCCACTTTCGGGCCGACGCCCGGTGCGCGGGAAACGGCGGCGCGGTCCTGCAGGGCAATCGCATTGGCGAGTTCGCCCGGCGTCAAGGTCGAGAGCACGGCAAGCGCGACCTTGGCGCCCACCCCTTGAACGCTTTGGAGCAGGTTGAACCACTCCCGCTCCAATGCAGTCATGAAGCCGAAGAGCTTCAACTGATCCTCGCGCACATAGGTCTCGATGAACAGCACGCAGGCCTCGCCGGCCGAGCCGAGTTTGGACAGAGTGCGGGCCGAGCAGTGGGCGACGTAGCAGACGCCGTGCACATCGACGAGCACATAGTCTTCGCCGATCTCGTCTATGGTGCCTTTCAGCTTGCCGATCATGGGGCGTGGTCTCTCAAGGGTGCGTTTCGGGCGTGATAAGTTCAACGGAGGGGAAATAAGATCGGTATCCGCCGGGGTCGCGGGTCAAAATCTTGTAGCCCCTTATCGCCGCATGGGCGCCGATGAGGAAGTCGGGCAATATCTGTTCGCGCCGTCCGCCGGCGCGACGGTAAAGCCGGAAGGCTTGAGCTGCGGCGAAGACAGCCGGCCAAGGCAGGTTCTCGCGGCGGAATTCATCCTGCGGAAGCAGTTGCTCGACTTCATCCATATCGTCGTAGCGAACGGAAAATTCGGAATAGATGATCGGATTTATGAGGACCGGGCCATCTCTGAAGACGTCGAGCATTTTTCGACGCGACCAACCGTGCCAGTCCGAACCGGCCACAGCCAGATCGACGAGTATGTTTGTATCGACAAGCGTTGCCATCAGCGATCACGGGTCATCGACATGAGGTCTTCGGCATCAATCGCCTGGTCGCCGGTGCCTTCGAGACGGCGGATCGTCTGCAGGAAACGGTCGAGCCGGCCCCGATCCTCGATCTCCTGCTTGCAGTTCTTCGGCGAGAGAACCAGCTTGCCGTTCTCGATCGAGAAGATGACCTCGCTGTTGGCCTCGATGCCGGCAAGCTCTCTGAGATCGCGAGGAATGGTGACCTGGCCTTTGGACGTGACGCGCATCTTGCTGCTCCTTCGAAGTAAGAATTATCCTTACTGTTGGAACAAGTCAAGAACAGATTACCCGGCCAGTGCTTGCCGCATTCGGTTGCTGCCGCGATTGTGGGCATGGCAGATGGCGATCGCCAGGGCGTCGGCGGCATCGTCGCCCTTGAATTCGACTTTCGGCATCAGGATCTTCAACATCATGTGAATCTGATGTTTTTCGCCATGGCCGACGCCGATGACGGCCTTCTTGACGGCGTTCGGCGCATATTCGGAGACGTGCAGACCGGCGCGCGCCGGCACCAGCATGGCGATGCCGCGGGCCTGGCCAAGCTTGAGGGTCGCCACCGCATCCTTGTTGACGAAGGTCTGTTCGACGGCGGCCTCATCCGGCTTGTAAGCGTGGACGACCTCCGCCAGGCCGTCATGCAGCTGGCAAAGGCGGGAGGCGAGATCCATGTCTCCGTCGGAGGTCACGGTTCCCGAGGCTACAAACCGCAGGGAATTGCCCAGCGTGTCGATGATTCCCCAGCCGGTGCGGCGAAGTCCCGGATCGATGCCGACGATGCGAATCGTATTTTGCATGGTTTAACCTATAGCGACTGCGAAATAACTGCCATCGATATGTGAACAAAACAAAAACCTTCTCGAATAAGCCGCTCCATTTACCGCGAATTAAAACAGATGCTTGAATTCTAGTGTCAAATACGAAGGGGGTCTCGTGTCGCAAAGAGATAAGCCCCTGAGGTTCTGTTTGAAGATCGGTCGATCAGGCTCATGCCGCCTGCCCGCGCCGGCAGACGCGTTCAGAAGGGGTTCGTCGTACATGGCTCAGAGATTTCAATCCCTGTCCTTCAAGGTCATTGCCACATTCATCCTGATGACCGTGCTGTCGATCGCGGTGATCGACGTGCTCGCCTATTTCGCCAGCAGCCGCATCTCAGACGAGCAGGCGCTGAAGGCCAAGGAGAGCGTGCTGATCTTCCGCGGCGACATGCTGCAGGACCAGCTGGCGCAGCTCGAGAACCAGGCCAATTCCATTGCCCGCATCGAGGCGCTGCAGATGTCGATCACCAGCCTGAAGAGCGGCTGGAAGACCATCGAGAAGACCTCCGGCGATGCCCGCGCCGAGCTGAAGAAAGTCTTCATCACGGCCAATCCCAACCCGGCCGATCAGCGCGAGAAGCTGATGAAGCCTGAAGCGCCGAGCGGCTTTTATTATTCGAACCATGAAAAGACGCAGGGCGAAGTCGCCCGCGACCTCGAAGACACTGCTTTCAGCGATCTCTTGATCGCCGATCTCGATGGTTCCGTTCTCTATTCCTACAAGAAGGAAGACGACTTCGCCGAGAATCTGAAGTCGGACGCCTGGAAGACGACCGGCGCTGGCATCGCCTTCGCCAAGGCGATCGAGAATACCGCCAAGGCGACCGACGATGCCGCACCGACAGGCTTTTCCGGGCTCCGCGTCGATGCGGCCAGCGGCAGGTCGGCGATCTTCTATGCCGTGCCGATCGTCAAGCTCGGCGCGGCCAAGGGCATCATCCTGTTCAAGGTGCGTGACGACATCGTCGCCAGCATCCTGGCAAAGGGGATTGTTCAGGGCAGCACCGCGCGGGCGGCGATCGTCTCTGCCGATGGTTCAGCGATCGGTCTCGATGCGAGCGGCAAACTTGCGACGCTCGATGCCGCTCCCTTCACCTTCATCAAGGACGCGCTTGCCAGTTCGGCGATGACGGTGGCCGATTTCAACAGGACGGACGGCTCAGCGCGCGCCTATGTCCGCGGCATCGATTATCGCGGCGACCGCTTCCTCGTGGTCGAAAGCGTGCTGCTCAGCGAACTCAATGCCGGCTCGCTGGAGATCGCCACTTTGCTGACGATGATCGGCATCGGCGTGCTCGTCGTCATGGCGATCGCCACCGGCCTCGTCACCAATTTTCTGTTCTCGCCGCTTGCGCGGCTTGCCGGCGTCACGCGCGATGTCGCCGATGGCAAGCTCAACACCGAGATCGGCAGCCTGAGCCGAAAAGATGAGATCGGCACGATGGCCAACGCGCTTGCCCGCTTCCGGCAGTCGCTGATCGAAGGCCGCGAACTGGAAGCCGCCAGCGAAGAGACACGCCTACAGGCCGAGCAGGACCGCCAGCAGAACCTTGCCGAGCGCGAGGCAGAGGCGAAGACGCTGCAGCAGGTGGTGGAGGCGATCGATGAGGGCCTGCATCATCTGGCGAACGGGGATCTCGCCTATCAGATCGATCGGCGCTTCCCGAACGAGCTCGAAAGCCTGCGCATCAATTTCAACGAAGCGCTCGCGACGCTGAGCGAAACCATGACGGCCATCGGCGGCAACTCGATGGCGGTGCGGGCCAGCTCCGAGGAGATGCGTACCGGCGCCGACGAGCTTGCCGGGCGCACCGAGCGCCAGGCCGGCTCGATCACCGAGACGGCGAATGCAATCAGCGCCATCACCCAGTCCGTCCGCCGGCAGATCGAGCGGGCCGAACAGGCCGAGCGCATCGCCCGCGACGCCAAAAAGGAGACGACCGGCTCCGGCCAGATCATGCGTGAGACGATCGCGGCCATGGAGGCGATCCAGACCTCCTCACGCCAGATCAACACGATCATCTCCGTCATCGACGACATCGCCTTCCAGACCAACCTTCTGGCGCTCAATGCCGGTGTCGAGGCGGCGCGCGCCGGTGAATCGGGCAAGGGTTTTGCTGTCGTCGCCATGGAAGTGCGCGAGCTCGCCCAGCGCTCGTCGAGCGCGGCCAAGGAGATCTCCAGCCTGCTGCAGAAATCGACGCATGAGGTCGAAAGCGGCGTATCGCTTGTGGAAAGGGCAGGTGTCGCGCTGACCGGCATCGGCGCGCATGTCGAGGCGATCAACGGGCAGATCAACGAGATCATGGAATCGACCCGCGAGGAGGCCAATACGCTGCGGGAGATCAACAGCGCCGTCGCCGAACTCGACGCGATGACACAGCAGAATGCCTCGATGGTCGAGGAGACGACGGAAGCGATCCACCGGCTGGCGACGGAAGCCCTGGAAATGGATCGCCAGCTCGGCAATTTCACGCTGCCGCAGGGGCATTACCCGCCGAGCGCCGAGTTGCATGTATTGCGCCGTCACCGGTGAGGCGTCGCTTGCGATATTCGACAAGGGCCGCCGTCGCGCGGCCCTTTTGTTTGCCTGCACGGTTTGGAATGGGGGGGCGCCAACCTACATAGACGGCATCGTTCAACTGCCCGGCAGGTTTCCATGGTTCCCTTTTCCATACTCGACCTTTCTCCCGTTGCCGAAGGCAGCACCGTGCGCCAGTCGCTCGAAAGCTCGGCGCGAATGGCTCAGAAGGCTGAAGAATTCGGCTACAAGCGTTTCTGGCTTGCCGAGCATCACGGCATGCCTGGCATCGCCAGTGCGGCGACCGCCGTTGTCATCGGGCATGTCGGGGCCGCAACAAAACGCATCCGCATCGGTTCCGGCGGTATCATGCTGCCCAACCATTCGCCGCTCGTCATCGCCGAACAGTTCGGCACGCTGGAGGCGCTCTTTCCCGGCCGTATCGATCTTGGGCTCGGGCGGGCGCCGGGAACGGATATGCGCACGGCACAGGCGCTGCGGCGCAACCTCGAGGCCGGCGCGAACAGTTTCCCGAACGACGTAGTGGAATTGCAGCAGCTTCTCGGCACTCCGGTCGAGAATCAGGCGATCCTTGCGGTCCCCGGCAATGGTTCGCATATCCCGATCTGGCTGCTCGGCTCCAGCCTCTACAGCGCCCAGCTTGCGGCGATGCTCGGGCTTCCCTATGCCTTCGCCTCGCATTTTGCCCCTGATATGCTGCTCGACGCCATCGCGATCTACCGCGACCGCTTCCAGCCCTCGGCAACGCTCGACAAGCCCTATGTGATGGTCGGCGTCATGGGCGCGATGGCGGCGACGGACGAGGAGGCGCGCTATCATTTCACCTCCGCCGAGCAGCAGTTCGTCAACCTGCGCCGCAATGTCCGCGGTCCGTTCCCACGTCCGGTGACGGATATGGAGGCGTTCTGGTCGCCGATGGAGAAGATGAACGTCGAACACACGCTGCGTTATGCTGTTGTGGGATCACCGGAGACGGCAGAGGCAAAACTGACGGCGTTTCTCAAGGAAACGCAGGCCGACGAGGTGATCATCTCCATGCCGATCCATGATATCGAGGCGCGGCTGAGATCGGTGGAACTATTCGCGGGGCTGGGAAACTTCATGCGCGTACCCGCGTAGGGGTTCGCAACGCGCGGCTCGGCACAAAAAACCCGGCGTCGCGGCCGGGTTTTTCATGAAACATCATTTTGAAGTCAGGCCGAGAGCTTGGCCAGCACTTCTTCCGAGACCTCGAAGTTAGAATAGACGTTCTGCACGTCGTCATCATCTTCCAGGCTGTCGATGAGCTTCATCAGCGACTGGGCCTTTTCCTCGTCCACCGGCACGTTGTTCTGGGCGCGCCAGACGGCCTTGACGGTTTCGGCTTCGCCGAGGCTCGTTTCCAGGGCTTTCGACACTTCGCCAAGGGCTTCGAAAGCGCAGGTGATGTAATGGCCTTCTTCGTCGGTCTCGACGTCATCGGCGCCGGCTTCGATCGCGGCTTCCATGACCTTGTCGGCGTCGCCTGCGGAAAGCTTGTAGGTGATTTCGCCGACATGATCGAACGAGAAGGAAACGGAACCGGTTTCGCCAAGGGCGCCGCCTGCCTTGGTGAAGATCGAGCGGACGTTGGAGGCGGTGCGGTTGCGATTGTCGGTCAGGGCCTCGACGATGATCGCCGTGCCGCCCGGACCATAACCCTCGTAGCGGACTTCGTCATAGTTTTCGCCGTCGGCGCCGGCTGCCTTCTTGATGGCGCGGTCGATATTGTCCTTCGGCATGGACTGGGCCTTGGCATTCTGGATCGCCAGGCGAAGGCGGGCGTTCATCGTCGGGTCGGGCAGGCCGGCCTTGGCAGCAACGGTGATTTCGCGCGCAAGCTTGGAGAACATTTTCGACCGCACGGCATCCTGACGGCCCTTGCGGTGCATGATGTTTTTAAACTGTGAATGGCCAGCCATGGCACCCCTGTTCACGTCTCATTGTTCGGAATGGGCCGCCTTATAAGAGCGAAACGGCAGCCGTTCAAGGGGAAAGCAGTTCGGAACAAAGGCGAGGGGATGACGTTTCAACCGAACTCCATTCAATGGAAAGGAACGGTCATGGCAAGTCTCAGCGAGGCGCGGGAGCAACCAGCACGTCAGCTTTGGGATCAGGTCAACGGTGTTCATGCCGGCATGCTCGGTATTTCCGGGCTTGATATGCACATGCAGCCGATGGCGCCGCATGCCGACCCGACCACCAACACGATCTGGTTTTACACTAAGACCGACGCCGACATCGTTCGCGCCATCAAGCCCGGCAGCCGCGCGCATTTCTGCGTGATCGGCAAGGATCACGACTATCACGCCTGCCTGTCCGGCGTGATCGAGGTGCGTAACGACCCTTCCAAGATCGAAGAATATTGGAGTTCGATGGTTGCGGCCTGGTATGACGGCGGCAAGAAAGACCCGAAACTCACCATGCTTTCGCTGCATGTCGATGACGCCGAGATCTGGGTTTCGACAGGCAGCACGTTAAAATTCGGCTGGGAGATCGCCAAGGCCAATCTCGATGACGACAAAATGCCCGACGTCGGCGTCAAACGCCACCTGCAATTTGCTTGATCAGCAAGGTTTGGAGGGACCCGCCGGGCTTTACTGCACGCCCTTCATCACATAGATCAGCGGCTTCTTTGGAAGCGTGCGCATGGAGACGGTGAGGCTGTCATCAGGCGCATAAGTGATATCAAAGTCCTTTCCGAACATGGAGACGAAGGCATTGACCGGCGGGCCACGGCGGTGCATCGGCAGGATCAGCGACGAGCGCAGCCGCTTGATGACGCGGCTCATGCTGTCGGCGCCCATGGTCAGGCCGCCGTCGATGGGCACCATCACGACGTCAAGGCGGCCGATTTCGGTATAATGACTATCCGTCAGCTCGTAATGCAGATGGCCGAGATGGCCGATGCAGAGACCGGCAATTTCGAAGATGAAAATCGAGTTTCCATCCTCCTGCGAGCCGCCGAGGCCGTAGCTGAAGCGGATATCCGTGGTGACGTTGCGGATATAGGCATCGCCGACGACGAGATTGATGCCGGCTTTCTCGCCCGGCACGTCGCTCCAGCCATGGAGCACATGCTTGATGTCGGCCTCAGGCGTCAGGGTGAAGTGGGTCGTGTGAGCCTTGTTCATCGTGACGACATCGGGGGTCGTCGCCGGCCTGTACCAGCCATTATAATCCGTCGCGATGATGATGCCGCCGGGTGTCTCGATTTCGAAGGTGGAATGGCCGAGATAGGTGAATTTCACACTCTCGCCCTCGGACACGGTCGGCATCGGCACCGCGACGCCGGAAAAACTGGCGAAGGTCGCCCTGGGCATATTCTCGGCGATTGCCTGGCATTGACTGGCCGGCGGGTGCGGCTCCTGTGCCCTGGCAGGATCTGATGCGGCGAAGGCCGCCAGGCATGTGATAGCGAGGATAAGATAATGCGGCTTCATGCCACCCCTCCGGCGCTTTCATTTAGCGGCGGAGGATGCGTCATGAGGTCGCAGCGGTCCAGAGCGACGATACTCACAATTGCGTGTTGGAGCGGCTGGATTACCGCCAGAACTCCGGCACCGTTTCGGCCAAACGCGGGCCGAGCCGAAGCGGCGCGATCTTTTCGGCCAGTCCGGTGGCATCGGAAATCTCTACGCCGACGCCGCAGATCGTCGCCGGGCCGCTCGCCGCTTCCATGCGGCCCTTCGGCATCTTGGAGATGAAGCGGTTGAGCGGCTCCTCCTTGTCCATGCCGAGCGAGGAATCGTAATCGCCGCACATTCCGGCATCCGACATATAGGCCGTGCCGCCGTTCAGGATCTGCGCGTCGGCGGTCGGCACATGGGTATGCGTGCCGACGACGAAGCTGGCGCGGCCGTCGACGAAATGGCCGAAGCATTGCTTCTCGCTGGTCGCTTCCGCGTGGAAATCGAAGATGATCGCATCGGCCTGCTCCTTCAGCGGGCAGGCGTCGAGGATCACCTCCGCCGATTTGAAGGGATCGTCGAGTTCCGGATGCATGAAGACCCGGCCCATGACATTGGCGACGAGCACGCGCGCGCCGTTCCTGGCATAGAAAAGCCCGGAGCCGCGGCCGGGCGTGCCTTGCGGATAGTTGGCCGGCCGCAGAAACTGATCGTGGCGCCCGGCAAAGACGACGGCTTCCTTCTGGTCCCAGACGTGATTGCCGGTCGTTACCACATCTGCGCCGGCATTGATCGTTTCCAGAAAGATGTCCTCGGTGATGCCGAAGCCGCCGGCGGCATTCTCGCCGTTGACGATGACAAAATCGAGCCGGAGGTCGGAGATCAGGCCGGGGAGGCGGTCCCAGACCGCCGTGCGTCCCGTCTTGCCGACCATGTCACCCAAAAAAAGCAGCCGCATTCCCTATCCAATCCAAGAGGCAAAAAAGCGCAGGCCGCTTTCTGTCAGGATGGCATCCAGGCTTATGTCATGCGGCTCGTCGGGCACATGTGCCACTTCCTGGCAGTCGAATGCAATGCCGATCAGCTTGGGATGCAGGCCTTTCTCTCTGAGTCGGCTGATGGCGCGGTCGTAGTAGCCGGCGCCGTAGCCGATGCGATGGCCTCTGACATCGAAGGCCGAAAGCGGCACCAGCATGATCTCGGGGTCGAGGATAACGGCGTGCTCGGCGGGACCGACAGTACCGAAACCGGTCGCGATAAGCGGTGCGTCTTCCGCCAGCTCACGAAAGACGATGGTCTGCTTGTCGAGGATCGCCGGAACGCAGAGCCGCGCGCCGCGTGCTGCAAAGCGCGCCATCAGCGGCCTGAGATCGGCCTCCGACCGGATCGGCAGGAAGCCGGAGATGATGGTGCCTGGCTCGAAGGCAACCGCCTCACCGGCGTGATCGGCCATTGCGAGGCTTTTGGAGATGCGCTCTTCAGGAGCGATGGCGTCGCGGGCGGACAGCCGTTCGTTGCGCAACTGCGCTTTCAGTTCTTTTGCGGTCATTCGATCTGCCGGATTGAGAGGTTCGGCCGAGCATAGCCGGCTTGAGACCCGATGCAAATGCCGGCTGCGACAGGGCTGCGCCCGTTTCACGTCGTACCGGTCTACGGTTGCCGATCGTCGGACGAGGATGCCTATCGATCCTGCGCAGATTCGTGTCGCGGCGACACCGGCAGCGCGGCGGCCAGCCGCCGCATCGTTTCCTCGAACAGAGGAGCTCCACCTGGCAGCCAGCCGAGCGCACGGATTTTCGCCGTGTTCATCGGATTGAGGGCAGCCTTGTCGGCGGTGGGCGGCAAGGCGTGAGGACAGCTCGTTTCACGGCGGATAGGCGCGAGCATGTCGTGCGTGTCGACCGTTATGTCCGATATGTTGAAGACCTCGCCGGAAACGCGGGTGCTTTCCGTCTCCAGCATCAGCCGCACCGCGCGGCCGAGGTCGCGGCCATGAACCTCCGTCCCGGCGCGAGAAGCAACAGGCAGGCCGGCGAGATAATCGGCGACGAGACCATCCCATTTGTTCGGCGTGAGATCGCCATAGACACCGGTCGCCCTCAGGCTTACGCCGGCAAAACCCGGCGCCGAGAGATGGGTAAGCGCACCTTCCGCGTCGAGTTTGATCTGGCCGTAGAGCGTCTCCGGCTTCGGCGGCATCGTTTCGACAAGCTCGGTTCCCGGCGGGTGGTCGCCATAGGCAGCGCGGCTGGACAGGAAGACGCAACGGCGCGTGCCGGCGCGTTTGGCCGCTTCGAAAAGCCGGACCGTGCCGTCGAGGTTCAATCTGTGGAAGCTCTTGGGATCGTCGCCCTCGCCGCCGCGATATTTGCCGGGAACATGGCTGAAGGCGGCGTGGACGAAGAAATAGGCGTCGTCGAAGACGTCGATCTGATCCTTTTCGGGATCAAGGGAGAGTGCTGCGAACTCGACCGGGCGGGAGAAGAAGCGCGGCAGCGGCGCCCGGCGTCCGCCGACAATTACCTGATAGCCGGCGGCCAGCAGCTCCTCGACGACGTACCGGCCGACGAGACCCGTTCCCCCGGATACCAGTACTTTCATGCCGTCCCTTCCGGATTTCTCAGCGCCGTGATCTCCGGCATATCGCCGCTCTCGTGTATACTGTGCCATAGATCGATCAAGGGTTGTAGTTGTTTTGCCTTGGGATGATCCTTTTCCCACGGTTTTTCATACTGGAAGTGCACGATCGAAATGCTCTTCCAGTCCCAAAGCTCCGGCATGGTGAACCATACATATTGAAGCATGTTGAAATAAACCGGCAAGCCGTGCCATTCCGGGAAGAACGTCTCCAGAAAGGTCTGGTCGGTGCGTCGCCAGAAGGCCTCCGGCCTGTCGAGGCTTTCCAGCATGCGCCGGAATGTGTCATGCGAGGGCGTGGCGACGAAGACGCCGGAATTCATGCGGCGAAAATCGGCGAGGCTTTCATAGACGTTGGGAGCGGCGGAAAATTCCGGATAGAGGAAGAGCCTGTCGACGTTCTTCAGCACCAGGGCGTCGGCATCGATGAAGACGCAACGCTCATACTCCACCAGCTGCCAGAGCCTGAGCTTGCAGAAATTGTCGAGCGGCGAATGGAACTCCGGCTTGCGGCCTTTGGTGAATGGGACGGCGGAATGGAGATGGCCGCGGGCGTGGCGCTCGTTGAAGGTATCGGACAGCGGCAGGTGCTCGACTTGGATCAGGCGACAGTCGAGGGCCTCGAGCGGGGCGAGAGCGGCTGCGTCGACGCCGCCGGTGTGGAGGACGACGACGTCGGCGCTGGTGCCGGTGCGACGCAGAGACCGGGCGAGGGCGGTGGCGCCCATCGCGTAGTCGGCGTTGGTAATGAGGGTGACGTAGGCGAAGGCGGGCGAGCGCTTCATCGGGTTCGACTGCATCGATATGTCTTGCTCCGGCGGAGGAGAGACGGCAAGGCGTTGCTGCATGCCTCTTCTCCCCGCTGGGGAGAAGAGGGAGCAAGCCGCGGCCTTTCTAGCCTTCGTCATCGCTCAGCACTCACGAAACCGACTTCAACCGCTTCCCTTCCGGATCGTGATCAATCGTCGCGGCAATGTCTTTGGTCCAGGCGGAGATGGCCGGCACGCGGGAGCGGTCGACGCGGTAGGCGAATTTCTTCGCCACGTCGACGATTTCGCCCAGCAGCCCGTCTTCCAGCGTGGTCGGTTCGAGGCCAAGATCGAGAAACTTTTCGTTCCGGACGATCAGCTCGTTTTCGGCGGCTTCCTTGCGCGGGTTGGGCAGCCAGGCGATCTTGGCGCCGCTCGTCCTGGCGATCATCTCGGCGAGGTCGCGCACCCGGTGGGTTTCCGTCATTTGATTGAAGATCTCGACGCGGGCGCCGCGGACGGGCGGGTTCTTCAGCGCCAGCTCGATACAGCGCACCGAATCCTGGATGTGGATGAAGGCGCGGGTCTGGCCGCCGGTGCCATGCACCGTCAGCGGATAACCGATCGCTGCCTGAATGAGGAAGCGGTTCAGCACCGTGCCGTAATCGCCGTCATAGTCGAAACGGTTGATCAGCTGCGCGTGGCGGCGCGTCTGTTCGGTATGCGTGCCCCAGACGATGCCCTGATGCAGGTCGGTAATCCGCAAGCCGTCATTCCTAGCGTAGAACTGGAAGAGCAGTTGATCCAGGCACTTGGTCATGTGGTAGATCGAGCCCGGATTGGAGGGGTAGAGGATCTCCTGGCTGACCGTTTCGCCGTCCGCAGTCTCGATGCCGACCGGCAGATAACCTTCGGGGATAGCAGCGCCGACCGTCGAATAGCCATAGACGCCCATGGTGCCGAGATGGATGAGGTGGGCGTCGAGATTGAGCTCGGTCAGCGCGTTCAGGAGGTTATGCGTGGCGCTGACATTGTTGTTGACCGTGTAGTTCTTGTGGCGGTCGCTCTTCATCGAATAGGGCGCGGCGCGCTGTTCGGCGAAATGGATGATGGCATCCGGCCGGTGTTCCGAAAGCCATTTCTTCAGAAGCTCGTAATCCCTAGCGAGATCGATGAGGTTGAAGTGGATGCGGCGTCCTGTTTCGGCATGCCAGATCCGCGTGCGCTCCTGGATCGAATCCATCGGGGTGAGCGACTGAACGCCGAGTTCGGTGTCGATCCAGCGGCGCGAGAGATTGTCGAGTATATGGACGTCGTGACCGGCATCGGAAAGGTGGAGCGAGGTGGGCCAACCAATGAAACCGTCTCCGCCCATAACCGCAATCTTCATCGCATCGTCTCCTGATCGGTCGCTTATTATCGGGAATAGTTAGGAATTATGACAATCATTCAATGCCTGACTGCGGCGCATTCAATGCCCGCCGGCCGGGCATTCAATGCTTGCCTGTCGCGAAGCGTTGCGCCAAAGAGGGCACCTCACTTTGGAGAAAATTATGACGGAACGCCCTTTTTCCATTTCGGGAGAGCTGACGGAGGCCGGACACCGCCTCATCCAGCGGGTCTATTATGAAGATACGGATTTCTCCGGCCTGGTCTATCACGCTCGCTACCTGCACTTCCTCGAGCGCGGCCGTACCGACTATCTGCGCTGCCTCGGCGTCGAGCAGCGCGAGCTCGTCAGCGCCGACGAGGAAGGCCTCGTCTTCGTCGTCCACCGGATGGAGATCGACTTCAAGAGCCCCGCGCGCATGGATGACGTGCTGACGATCCTGACGCATACGGAAAGGGCCGGAGGCGCCAAGATGGTGCTCAACCAGCAGATCCGTTCAGGTGAAACCCTGCTGATCGCGGCCAAGGTGATCATTGCCGTCATCAACGCCAAGGGGCGGCCGCGGCGGTTGCCGGAAACGCTGGCGGCAAAATTCCTGGAAGGAAGCCAGCCTCTGTAGTTCCGAATCAGGCCTTGTCAAAACTTGAACTTTATGGGAAGGAATTCCCGCGCCGCAGGATGAGCGCTCTTTCGGCAGCCGGACCATGTTCCGGTCAAGTAATCCATGGAACAAAATCTCCCGAACGCAGGCTTGCTGTCATAGTCCGGCACTAACGATCTATTAACCATAATAGTGTCTTACTGGGAAAGTCGGAGTTTGTGCGGTGCACGCCTTCCTTTGACCAAATTTGACGGCAAGAAGGCGGAAGAAGAGCTTGGAAGCTTGACCAGGGCTTTGGGCGGCGGTCGCCGGACACTTCTTGCGAGATCATTTTGTGCCGCCCGGTCCAGCGCCGGGCGTTTGGATTCGGGGATTTTGGATCAATGGAACAAGTAGGATTGGCAGCAGCCACGACGGACGTCAGCCTCTGGTCGCTTTTCATGCAGGCCGGCATCGTCGTCAAGCTCGTCATGCTCGGGCTCATCGCGGCCTCGGTCTGGACGTGGGCGATCGTCATCGACAAGTATCTGGCCTATGGCCGCGCACGGCGCCAGTTCGACAAGTTCGAACAGGTGTTCTGGTCGGGCCAGTCGCTGGAAGAACTCTACCGCTCGCTGTCGGAGCGCAACAATACCGGGTTGGCGTCGATCTTCGTCGCGGCCATGCGCGAATGGAAGAAATCCTTCGAACGCGGCGCCCGCTCGCCGATCGGCCTGCAGATGCGTATCGACCGCGCCATGGACGTAACGCTCGCCCGTGAAACCGAATATCTCGGCGCCCGTTTGGGATCGCTCGCGACCATCGGTTCGGCCGGTCCGTTCATCGGTCTCTTCGGCACCGTCGTCGGTATCATGACCTCGTTCCAGGCGATCGCCGGCTCGAAGTCGACCAACCTCGCGGTGGTCGCACCCGGTATCGCCGAAGCGCTGCTCGCCACCGCGATCGGCCTCGTCGCCGCTATTCCGGCTGTTATCGCCTACAACAAATTCTCCGCCGATGCCGGCAAGCTCTCTGCCCGCATGGAAGGTTTCGCGGACGAGTTCTCCGCCATACTTTCGCGCCAGATCGACGAGAAGCTGCAGCCGCGCGCTGCTGCTCAGTAACCAACGGAGTATTCTCAGATGGGTATGGCTGTTGGAGGCAATGGCGGCGGGGGCGGCGGACGCCGCCGTCGCGGCGGTCGGAACAGGGCCGTCATTTCCGAAATCAACGTGACGCCGCTCGTCGACGTCATGCTCGTGCTTCTGATCATCTTCATGGTCGCCGCACCGATGATGACTGTCGGCGTGCCGATCGACCTGCCGGAAACGCAGGCCAAGGCGCTGAATTCCGAGACGCAGCCGATTACGATTTCGGTCAAGAACGACGGTGAGGTGTTCCTGCAGGAAACGCCGATCCCGGCAGCGGAGATCGCCGCCAAGCTCGAGGCGATCGCTACCACCGGCTACAATGAACGCATCTTCGTGCGCGGCGACGCAACGGCGCCCTATGGCGTCATCGCCGACGTGATGGCTCGCATCCAGGGAGCCGGTTTCAAGAATATCGGCCTCGTGACGCAGCAGAAGAAGGACCAATAGCGCTCAAAATGAAGGCCAGCGTCGTCACATCTGCTGTTCTGCATTGCCTGGTGCTCACCTGGGCGATGGTGTCTCTGAGCGCGCCGGAATCCTTCAAGGTCGAGGATTTCGAGGCGATGCCGGTCGATCTCGTGCCGGTGGAATCCATCACCCAGATGCAGCAGGGCGACAAGAAGGCTCCGAAGAAGGAGACGTCCGCCCCTGTGCCGACGACCCGGCCGCCGATCGCGCAGCCGGCCGAAAATGCCGGCGACAACAATGTCGACCTGAAGACGCCGCCGGTTCCGAACGCCAAGCCGAGCAATACGGAAGCTGCCGCCGCGAATTCGAGCGAGAAGCCACAGCCGAAGACCGATCCTACTCCCAATGACGTCAAAGAAATCGTCAAGGAAGACACCGAAGTCGAGCAGCCGAAGGAGGTCGCCTCTATTCCGCCGCCGAAGCCCGCCGAAGTGACGCCGCCGAAGCCCGAGGAAAAGCCGCCCGAAGAACAGGCCAAGCCTGAAGAGCCACCAAAGCCGGAAGCCGAGGCGCTGCCTGATAACGTGCCTACCCCTGTCACGAAACCTCAGGTGAAGCCACCGGAACCGCAAAAGCCCGCCGAAAAACCGCCGGAAAAGGCGCAGGATCAGCCGAAGACCGCTGACAAGCCGACCGAGAAGAAGAAGGCGGACCAGAAGCAGGAAACGGCGAAATCGGCTTCGTCGATGAAAAGCGATTTCAATGCGGATGAGATTTCCGCCTTGCTGAACAAAACCGACCCTTCCGCCGGCGGCGCCAAGCGCTCGACGCAGGAGGCATCGCTGGGTGCCAAGAAGAGCAATGGCGGTTCCAAGCTGTCCATGAGCGAGATGGACGCCCTGAAGAGCGCCATCGCCGGCAACTGGACTGTCATTCCCGGCATGGAAGGCATGAGCGACGTTCGCATCAAGGTCCACATGAACCTCGACCAGGATGGCAATATTGTCGGCGAGCCGGAGGTCGAGGCAGTCGGTGGTGATAACGAGTCGACGCGCCGGGCGCTCGCCGGCGGCGCCTATCGCGCCATCATGAAATCGGCACCTTTCTCCTCCCTTCCAAAAGACAAATACGATGCCTGGAGCGAAGTCGTCGTTAACTTCGACCCGAGTGATCTGGGAATTTAAATGCTGAAAGGCTTTTACTCCATGAACAAATGTTCTTTCTTCCGCGCGATCGCCGTCGCTGCCGGTCTCATGACCATTGCTGCGTTCGCGACACCGGCGAATGCGCTGGTCGAGATCAACATCAACAAGGGCAACGTCCAGCCATTGCCGATTGCCGTGACGGACTTCCTACAAGGTGACATGGGCGCGCAGGTCTCGCAGGTTATCGCTGCCGACCTGCAGCGATCCGGTCTCTTTGCACCAATCAACAAGACGGCCTTTATCGAGAAGATCTCCAATCCGGACGCGGCACCGCGTTTCGAAGACTGGAAGGTCATCAACGCTCAAGCTTTGGTGACTGGCCGCGTCACCCAGGAAGCGGATGGCCGTCTTCGTGCTGAATTTCGTCTCTGGGATACGTTTGCCGGACAGCAGATGACCGGTCAGCAGTTCTATACGCAGCCGGAGAACTGGCGCCGTGTGGCTCACATCATCGCCGATGCGATCTACAAGCAGATCACTGGCGAAGAGGGCTATTTCGACACCCGTGTCGTCTTCGTCTCCGAATCCGGTACCAAGCAGCAGCGTAAGCGGCAGCTGGCGATCATGGACCAGGACGGCTTCAACGTGCGGACGCTGACCGACGGCAGCGACCTCGTGCTGACGCCGCGCTTCTCGCCGAGCCGGCAGGAAGTCACCTACATGTCCTTCGCCAACCAGCAGCCGCGCGTCTATCTGCTGCAGCTCGAAACGGGGCAGCGCGAAGTCGTCGGCAACTTCCCCGGCATGACCTTCTCGCCGCGTTTCTCGCCGGATGGCCAGAAGGTGATCATGAGCCTTCAGCAGGAAGGCAATTCCAACATTTACACCATGGACCTGCGCTCGCGCACGACGACACGGCTGACTTCGACGGCGGCGATCGACACCTCGCCCTCCTATTCGCCGGATGGTGCGCGCGTCAGCTTCGAAAGCGACCGAGGCGGCAAGCCGCAGATCTATGTGATGAACGCCGACGGCTCCGGCCAGACCCGCATTTCCTTCGGCGACGGCTCTTATTCGACGCCGGTCTGGTCGCCACGCGGCGATCTCATCGCCTTCACCAAACAGTCCGGCGGCAAGTTCTCGATCGGCGTAATGAAGCCGGATGGCTCGGGTGAGCGCATCCTGACGTCTGGCTTCCACAATGAAGGCCCGACCTGGGCGCCGAACGGCCGTGTGCTGATGTTCTTCCGCCAGGCGGCAGGCGCGGGTGGCCCGCAACTCTATTCGATTGATCTGACCGGTTATAACGAGCAGCTTGTGAAGACGCCGAGCTATGCTTCCGACCCGGCCTGGTCGCCGCTGCTGGAGTAGCGAGTGCATCAATGCCTTCATGTCGCCTTAAAGTCGTGGAAACCGGGCGATACGGGACAAATCAGTAAATTGTTAACCATAATCTTTGAGGGGCGGTTAACCGAGTGCGGTTACTGTCCGGAAACCCTGATGAACTCGCAAGGAGACCGGCCATGAGCCGAATTCATACCCCGGCACTGAGCCGCATGCAGAATTTCGCCCGCAACCCCGTCATGATCGCGCTCGTCGCCGGTCTCGCGCTTGCGGGTTGCGCCAACAAGAAGAACGGCGGCATGCCGAACAGCGCCGGCGACATGGGTCTCGGCGCAGGCGCCGCGACGCCGGGCTCGACCCAGGACTTCACGGTCAATGTCGGTGACCGCATCTTCTTCGACACCGACTCCACGTCAATCCGCGCCGATGCCGCTCAGACGCTCGACCGTCAAGCACAGTGGCTCGGTCGTTACCCGAACTATCAGATCACCGTTGAAGGCCATGCCGACGAACGCGGCACCCGCGAATACAACCTCGCACTCGGCGCCCGTCGCGCTGCTGCCACCAAGGACTACCTCGCTTCCCGCGGCGTTCCGGCGCAGCGCATGAAGACGATTTCCTACGGCAAGGAACGTCCGGTCGCTGTCTGCGACGATATTTCCTGCTGGTCGCAGAACCGCCGCGCGGTCACCGTGCTCGGCGGCGCCGGCATGTAATTTCCAGTTATAATTGGTTTTACAGAGGCGGTCCCATCAGGGGCCGCCTTTTCTTTTTGACCACACTTTGGCCAGACTCCGTTGCTTTTTGACAGCAATTGGAAAAATCTCCTGTTCGTGCCTCAAGGCGCGAAGAATCACTGGGACAGGACGATACATATGAAGAAACTTGTCGTGGCAGGCATGCTGTGCCTGGCGGCTATGACCGGCAGTGAACGAGCGGCTTATTCGGCCTCGTTCTTCGGGCTGCATCTCGGCGGCCGATCCGCGGAGCAGCAGCCGGCCCCTCCCGTCGTCAAGGTGCAGAGCGGGGATGCGGAAATCCGCGTGCAGCAGCTCGAAGACCAGATGCGGCAGCTGAACGGTCGGATCGAGGAAATGAGCTACCAACTCCTGCAAATGCAGGAGACGATCCGCAAGCAGCAGGAAGACAATGAATTCCGCTTTCAGCAGCTCGAAAAAACCGGTGCCGGCGGCGGTGGCGCCAAGGCTCCCGTCAAGAAGAGCGAGACAGATGCCGCTCCTGCCGCGTCCGGCAGCGACGACGTCGCCAGAGTGATTCAAGCACCGCAGGGGGCCGAAACGGCTCCCTCCACCGATGTGCCTGATAATACCGGCCTCGGTCAGCCGCCGAAGCAGCTCGGCTCGATCGACTTCGACCAGAATGGCAACGCGATCGGCGGTACCGTCGACGAAAAAGCCACCATCGGTTCCGGCCCGATTCCCAATGCCAACAGCGGCACGCCACAGCAGACGGCCTCGCTTGGGAGCGAGTCGGACCAGTACAAGTCAGCCTACGGCCATGTGCTGTCAGGCGATTACGGCACGGCCGAGCAGGAATTCAACCAGTACATCGCCCGTTACCCGAGCAGTGCGCGGGCGGCGGACGCCAATTTCTGGCTCGGCGAAGCGCTCTATTCGCAGGGCAAATACAACGAGGCGGCCAAGACTTTCCTCAACGCACATCAGAAGTACAGCGGCTCGGAAAAAGCGCCGGAAATGCTGCTGAAGCTTGGCATGTCGCTTGCGGCCCTCGACAATAAGGAGACGGCCTGCGCGACCCTGCGCGAAGTCTCGAAGCGTTACCCGAAGGCGTCACGCGCCGTGATAAGCAAGGTTGCGAGCGAACAGAAACGCCTCGCCTGCTGAGGTCTTCCGGAATGTCTCCGGAAGCCGCATCGCCTCGAGAGGCTGTCCTTCAGTTTCTCGCATCGCTCCGAAGTCCTGCGCGTATTCTCGTCGCGGTCTCGGGCGGCAGCGATTCCAGCGGCCTGCTTCTCCTCCTCGATGAAGCCGTGAAGGCCGCGCCCCATCTTGAAATTTCCCTTTGTGCTGCGACCGTTGACCACGCGCTGCGCGCCGGCTCCGCAGACGAGGCGCGAGAGGTCGCAGCCTTCTGTGCATCCCTCGGCATTCCCCATATGATCGCTAGATGGCAGGGCGAAAAGCCGAAAACCGGCATCATGGCCGCTGCCCGCGAGGCCCGTTACAGCCTTCTGGCCGAGGCAGCGGAAGCGCTCGGCGCCAGTCTCATTGCCACCGGTCATACGGTGGACGACCAGCGCGAAACGCTGCTGATGCGCGGGATGCGAACAGAGCAGCTGTCGAGCGGTATCGCCGACGCCGTGCTCTTCGACCGGCGCTTGTGGGTCCTGCGGCCGCTTCTTTTTGTCACGCGGGCGGAAATCCGCGCTTTCCTGCGGGCGCGGGGCGTGGGGTGGATCGACGATCCGAGCAATGAGGATATCAAGTACGAGCGTGTGCGGATGCGCCGGCAGCTATCTGCCGATCCTGCGGCGGAGACGGATATTCGCGCAGCCTGGGAAGAGCGGCTCACTCTGTCGTCTCGCGCCGCCGAATGGCTGGATCGTCATTTCCAGCTTCACGGCGGCGTGCTTGGGCAGGTGATGCCCGAGGGGTTGCGGCAGGACCGTGCGGTCCTCGATTACACGCTCGGCCGTCTGACGGCGGTGTTCGGCGGGCAGCCGTTCGTGCCGGGCAGGGTGCAGATGGACCGTATTCTCGCATTCGCCTCCGGCAGCGGGCCGGGACGGATGACCGCCGGCAGGGTAGTGTTCGATCTCAGGCGCGACGGGCTTTATCTGGCACGGGAGAACCGGGGGATAATGCCACTGGTATTGCGGCCGGGGGAGGCTGGAGTTTGGGATGGGAGGTTCCGTGTTGAAAACCGGTTAGGAACGACCATGAGGGTGGAAGCTCAGGCCACGCGCTCCTCCCTCATTCCTGTGCCCGTCACAGGAATCCAGCCACCGCGCGTCGGCGCGGTGAATGGCTCATCGATGCGTAACGAGTCTTCTGCGCCCAAGGACTTGGGCGCACTGAATTCCTGTGACGAGCACAGGAATGAGGGAGGGTGGTGCAAGCATCTTCCCAAGGCGGCATGGAAACGCGCAATCGCTTCGGCGCCTGCCTTATCCTCAGATGGAGCCTATTTATCCCCGGAATCCGCTTCAATGGTTGAACTGACGCCCTATTTCGCGCCCTTCGACCGCTTTTTGACACGATTTGATTTCATCTTTGCCAACAGGCTTTCGGCGGTTTTCGCGATGGCGCCCTATGCGGGACTGCCTTTAAGAAGTATTGACGGAAAAACCATCTGACTTGGGGGATTGCCTTGGCAATAGCGCGGCGCAACCCTATGTTAGAACCTAATAAGACGGTCGCCATGAGGCGGCTGTTGCAGTGCTGGGGAGTTCAATGAACCCTAACTTACGTAATTTCGCATTGTGGGCGATCATCGCGCTTCTGCTGATCGCCCTTTTCAGCATGTTTCAGACGGCGCCGGCGCAGACGGGCTCCCGCGATATTCCTTATTCGCAGTTTCTGCGTGAGGTTGATGCGGGCCGTGTGAAGGAAGTGGTGGTCACGGGCAACCGTGTCTCCGGAAGCTATGTCGAAAATGGCTCCACCTTCCAGACCTATTCGCCTGTCATCGACGACAGCCTGCTCGATCGCCTGCAGCAGAAGAATGTGCTGGTTTCCGCCCGTCCCGAAACGGATGGTTCTTCGGGTTTTTTGAGCTATCTCGGCACGCTGTTGCCGATGCTTCTCATTCTCGGCGTCTGGCTGTTTTTCATGCGGCAGATGCAGGGCGGCTCCCGCGGCGCGATGGGTTTCGGCAAGTCCAAAGCCAAGCTGCTGACGGAAGCGCATGGCCGCGTGACCTTTGAAGACGTCGCCGGCGTCGACGAGGCCAAGCAGGATCTCGAGGAAATCGTCGAATTCCTGCGTGATCCGCAGAAGTTCCAGCGTCTCGGCGGCAAGATCCCGCGCGGTGTGCTGCTGGTTGGCCCTCCGGGCACCGGTAAGACGCTGCTCGCCCGCTCGGTCGCCGGCGAAGCCAACGTGCCCTTCTTCACCATTTCCGGTTCCGACTTCGTCGAAATGTTCGTCGGCGTCGGCGCAAGCCGCGTACGTGACATGTTCGAGCAGGCGAAGAAGAATGCGCCCTGCATCATCTTCATCGACGAAATCGATGCCGTCGGTCGTCATCGCGGCGCCGGTCTCGGCGGCGGCAATGACGAACGCGAGCAGACGCTGAACCAGTTGCTCGTTGAAATGGATGGCTTCGAGGCGAATGAAGGCGTGATCCTGATCGCCGCCACCAACCGCCCTGACGTTCTCGATCCCGCACTGCTGCGTCCCGGCCGTTTCGACCGCCAGGTCGTGGTGCCGAACCCGGATATCGTCGGCCGCGAGCGCATCCTCAAAGTGCATGCCCGCAACGTTCCGCTGGCGCCGAATGTCGACCTCAAGGTTCTCGCTCGCGGCACGCCCGGTTTCTCCGGCGCCGACCTCATGAACCTCGTCAACGAAGCCGCTCTCATGGCTGCCCGCCGCAACAAGCGCGTCGTCACCATGCAGGAGTTCGAGGACGCCAAGGACAAGATCATGATGGGCGCCGAGCGCCGTTCCTCGGCAATGACCGAAGCGGAAAAGAAGCTCACCGCCTATCACGAGGCCGGCCACGCCATCACGGCGCTCAACGTCGCCGTCGCCGATCCGCTGCACAAGGCGACGATCATTCCGCGCGGCCGTGCGCTCGGCATGGTCATGCAGCTTCCCGAGGGCGACCGCTACTCGATGAGCTACAAGTGGATGGTTTCACGCCTCTGCATCATGATGGGCGGCCGTGTCGCCGAAGAACTCACCTTCGGCAAGGAGAACATCACTTCGGGCGCGTCTTCCGATATCGAGCAGGCCACCAAGCTTGCCCGCGCCATGGTCACGCAATGGGGCTTTTCCGATCAGCTCGGTCAGGTCGCCTATGGCGAGAACCAACAGGAAGTCTTCCTCGGTCACTCGGTTTCGCAATCGAAGAATGTTTCGGAAGCCACCGCGCAGAAGATCGACAATGAAGTGCGACGCCTGATCGACGAAGCCTATACCCAGGCCCGCACGATCCTGACGGAAAAGCACGACGAATTCGTCGCCCTTGCCGAAGGTCTGCTCGAATACGAGACCTTGACCGGTGATGAGATCAAGGCGCTGATACGCGGTGAGAAGCCCTCCCGCGATCTCGGCGACGATTCGCCGCCGAGTCGTGGATCGGCCGTTCCGAAGGCCGGCGTGCGGCCTGCCACCAAGGGTGATGAGCCCGAAGCCGGTCTCGAACCGCAGCCGCATTGAGCTGCGAGACGATCTCGAAAACAGGCCGGATTTCCGCTATGGGAGATCCGGCCTGTTTCATTGGTAACGGGATATAATCATTTTTCTCGCTAATTTACGTGCCGATTGCCGCAATTTGTGGCATTCCGCTGAAGAGAAGCAAGCATGAATCACGCTCCTGGACTGACGACAATCCACTGAAGCCGGATTTGCTTGGAACGATGCGCTGCCTTGAATGGCGCGCCAAAGCGCAGGAGTGCAGATGAAAAGACGCTATTTCGGTACGGACGGTATTCGCGGTCAATCCAACGTCTTTCCGATGACGCCGGATCTTGCCATGCGGGTCGGCATCGCCGCCGGCACGATCTTCCGCCGGGGCAACCACCGTCATCGCGTCGTGATCGGCAAGGATACTCGTCTTTCCGGCTATATGCTTGAGAACGCCATGGTGGCAGGCTTCACGGCTGCGGGTCTCGACGCCTTCATTCTCGGCCCGATCCCGACGCCTGCCGTCGCCATGCTGACGCGTTCGCTGCGCTGCGATATCGGCGTGATGATCTCCGCTTCGCACAATCCTTATGAAGATAACGGGATCAAGCTTTTCGGTCCCGACGGCTACAAGCTGTCGGACGACATCGAGGCCGAGATCGAGGACCTGCTCGAAAAAGACCTGAACGCGCAGCTTGCCAAGTCCGACGATATCGGCCGTGCCAAGCGCGTCGACGGCGTGCATGACCGTTATATCGAACATGCCAAGCGTACGCTGCCGCGCGACGTGACGCTGCAGGGGCTGAGGGTCGCGATCGATTGCGCCAACGGTGCTGCCTACAAGGTGGCGCCCGCCGTGCTCTGGGAGCTCGGCGCCGATGTCGTTACCATCGGCAACGAACCGAACGGCACCAATATCAATCTCAATTGCGGTTCCACCAGCCCCGTCGCATTGCAGAAGAAAGTCGACGAGGTTCGCGCCGATATCGGCATCGCGCTCGACGGCGACGCGGACCGCGTCATCATTATCGACGAGAACGGTTCGATCGTCGACGGCGACCAGCTGATGGCCGTCATCGCCGAGAGCTGGGCCGAGAGCCAGCAGTTGCGCGGCAACGGCATTGTCGCCACGGTCATGTCCAACCTCGGGCTCGAGCGTTTCCTCGACGAACGCGGCATGGCGCTTGCCCGCACAAAGGTCGGCGACCGCTATGTTGTCGAGCATATGCGCCAGCACAATTACAATGTCGGCGGCGAGCAATCGGGCCACATCGTGCTTTCGGATTACGGGACGACGGGCGACGGTCTGGTCGCGGCGCTGCAGATCCTCGCCGCAGTCAAGCGCACCGGCCGCACCGTCAGCGAAGTCTGCCGCCGCTTCGAGCCGGTGCCGCAGCTCCTGCGCAATGTCCGCATCAGCGGCGGCAAGCCGCTGGAGGATATTCAGGTACAGAAGGCGATCGCCGATGCCGAAGCCGAGCTCGCCAGAAACGGCCGCCTCGTCATCCGGCCTTCCGGCACCGAGCCGTTGATCCGCGTCATGGCCGAGGGCGACGACCGCGCCCAGATCGAGCGCATCGTCAACGAGCTAATCGGCACGATCTCGAATGTCCGGACCGCTGCCTGACCCTGCGAGAACAAACAATCAAAAGGCCGGTGCGTGAGCGCCGGCTTTTTTTACTGCGCACACCGGTGGTGTCTATCTCCCCTCAAACCATTTCACGAGGCGGTCGATCTTCTGTTTCATGCGACTGAGATGCTTGAAATCAAAGTAAACAAGCGTGGTTAAGCAGCTTTTAACGTTTCCAATTCATTATCCATGCAAAGCGTATCAGATTGGCAGCGACTGAGCTGCCGACGCAACGGGATTTTGGAGTGAAATCCATGAAAAGAAGCTTGTCCGGCATCTTCGCCGCATTCTTGATAGCGACAAATGCCTATTCTGCGGATCTCGCCCCTGCCGAGCCCATTCCGGAGCAGCCGCCGGAGGTGACTGTCAGCGAAGCGACCGGCTGGTATCTGCGCGGCGATGTCGGTTATGCCTTCACAGACCTGCGCGGCGCGCGTTATTTCCAAGGCAGCAACGCCACGGAGGTCGATTTCGACGACGCCGATCTCGACGACGCATGGACGGTTGGCGGCGGTGTCGGTTATCAGATCAACAGCTATCTGCGCACCGATCTGACCTTCGACTATCTCACCCAGGCGGATTTCAAGGGCTCGACATCCGGGCAGTGCGGCTTCCCGCTGGTGGATTGCACCTCGCGCGACCGCTCTTCGCTCACCGCCTATACGCTGCTGGCCAACGCCTATGTCGATCTCGGCACCTACGGCTATGTGACGCCGTATGTCGGTGCCGGTATCGGCGGTTCCTACGTCAAATGGAAAAACCTGCGCAACGTCGCCTGCGCCGATGACGGCAGCTTCTGTGACGATGAGATCACCCATGGCGGCAGGGGCAACTGGCGCTTCACCTATGCGCTTATGGCTGGCGCCTCGATCGACGTGACCTGCAACATCAAGGCCGACGTCGGCTACCGTTACCTGCATATCGACGGCGGCAACATGTTCGGCTATGCCGAAAACGGCGGCCCGGGCCGCGACAGGGGCCTCAGCGCCCATGAAGCCCGCGTCGGCGCCCGCTACCTCTTCGGTGGCTGCGCCCAGCCGGTCGCCTACGAGCCGGCGCCGGAAATCCCGCTGCAGCAGCCGGTCTACAAGTAGGGCCGGTCAACCATCGCGTCAGAAAGCCGCCCTCGTTCCGGGCGGCTTTTTCATTTTCGCCACCTTGCCTGCGTCAAAATATCTACAGCTTGCGACACTTCGATCTTGACTATGACGCTTCCGATCCATACACACGGCGGCGGGACACCCTTCCCCAACGAAGGGCTTTCTATCTGAGAGGATAGCATCATGGCGAAGACCGCAAAGCCGGACATCCGTCCGCACAATACTCATTTTTCTTCTGGCCCCTGCTCGAAGCGCCCCGGTTGGTCGCTCGAGGCCCTTTCCGACGCGGCCCTCGGCCGTTCGCACCGCGCGAAGGTCGGCAAGGCCAAGCTCACGCAGGCCATCGACCTTACCCGTGAAATTCTCGAAGTGCCGGCGGACTACCGCATCGGCATCGTGCCGGCTTCCGACACCGGCGCCGTCGAAATGGCGCTCTGGTCGCTGCTCGGCGAACGCGGTGTCGACATGCTCGCCTGGGAAAGCTTCGGCGCCGGCTGGGTCACCGATGTGGTCAAGCAGTTGAAGCTCAAGGATGTGCGCAAGCTCGAAGCGGGTTACGGCGAGCTTCCCGATCTTTCCGCCGTCGATTTCGATCGTGACGTCGTCTTCACCTGGAACGGCACGACCTCGGGCGTGCGCGTGCCGAATGCCGATTTCATTCCTACCGACCGCAAGGGTCTGACGATCTGCGACGCCACCTCGGCCGCTTTTGCGCAGGAACTCGATTTCGCCAAGCTCGATGTCATCACCTTCTCCTGGCAGAAGGTGCTGGGCGGCGAGGGTGCCCACGGCGTCATCATTCTCTCGCCGCGCGCCGTCGAGCGTCTTACCACCTACGCGCCGGCGTGGCCGCTGCCGAAGATCTTCCGCATGACCTCGGGCGGCAAGCTGACGGAAGGCATCTTCCAGGGCGAGACGATCAACACGCCGTCGATGCTCTGCGTCGAGGACTATATCGATGCGCTGCTCTGGGCCAAGGAGCTCGGCGGTCTCCAGACGCTGATCGCTCGTGCCGATGCCAATGCCAAGGTCATCCACGATTTCGTCGCAGCAAACGACTGGATCGCCAATCTCGCCGTCAAGGCGGAAACGGCCTCCAACACCTCCGTCTGCCTGAAGATCGTCGACAAGGACATCACGGCTCTCGATGGCGACGGCCAGGCGAATTTCGCCAAGGGCCTGGTCGGCCTCCTGGAAAAGGAAGGTGTCGCCTATGACATCGGCCATTACCGCGACGCGCCGTCGGGCCTGCGAATCTGGGCCGGCGCCACGATCGAGGCATCCGACATGCAGAAGCTGATGCCTTGGCTTTCCTGGGCTTTCGAAACGCAGAAGGCGCAGCTCGCTCAGGCGGCCGCTTGACGTGATCGCATCCGGCTCCGCCACGTCCGGCGGAGCCCAGCATTCCATTTTCATTCATCGCTGAACACTTTTGAAGGAGGCCTCAATGGCACCTCGCGTTCTCGTATCCGACGAATTGTCGGAAACCGCCGTCCAGATCTTCCGCGACCGCGGCGTCGAAGTCGATTTCGAACCGCAGCTCGGCAAGGACAAGGACCGTCTGCTCGAAGTCATCGGCAAGTATGATGGTCTGGCCATCCGCTCCGCCACTAAAGTGACGGAAAAGATCATCGAAGGGGCGAAGAACCTCAAGGTTGTCGGCCGCGCCGGCATCGGCGTCGACAATGTCGATATCCCGGCCGCCTCGCGCCGCGGCATCATCGTCATGAACACGCCTTTCGGCAATTCGATCACGACCGCCGAACACGCAATCGCCCTGATGCTCGCCGTCGCCCGCCAGCTTCCGGCTGCCGATGCCTCGACGCAGGCCGGCAAATGGGAGAAGTCGAAATTCATGGGCGTCGAGATCACCGGCAAGACGCTCGGCGTCATTGGCGCCGGCAATATCGGCTCGATCGTCTGCTCCCGCGCCATCGGCCTGAAGATGCATGTCGTCGCCTATGACCCGTTCCTTTCCAAGGAGCGCGCCGAGGAGATGGGCGTCACCAAGGTTGAGCTCGACGAGCTTTTCGCCCGCGCCGATTTCATCACGCTGCACGTACCGATGACCGACAAGACGCGCGGCATCCTCAATAAGGAAGCGCTGGCGAAGACCAAGCCCGGCGTGCGCATCATCAACTGCGCCCGCGGTGGCCTGGTCGATGAAGCGGCGCTTGCCGAAGCCATCAAGTCCGGCCATGTCGCCGGTGCTGCCTTCGACGTCTTCGAAGTCGAGCCCGCCAAGGAAAGCCCGCTCTTTGGCCTGCCGAATGTCGTCTGCACGCCGCATCTCGGCGCTTCGACGACCGAGGCGCAGGAAAACGTCGCGCTGCAGGTCGCCGAACAGATGTCGGATTACCTCGTCAAGGGCGCGGTCTCCAACGCCATCAACATGCCGTCGATCACCGCGGAAGAGGCGCCGATCCTGAAGCCGTTCATTCGTCTTGCCGACGTTCTCGGCGCCTTTGTCGGCCAGGTCACCGAAGAGCCGATCAAGGAAATCGAAATCCTCTATGACGGTGTGACCGCCAGCATGAACACGCGGGCACTGACGAGCGCGGTTCTTGCGGGCTTGATCCGCCCGCAGGTCGCCGACGTCAACATGGTTTCCGCGCCGATCATGATCAAGGAAAAGGGCATCGTGCTTTCCGAGGTCAAGCGCGACAAAACAGGCGTCTTCGACGGCTATATCAAGCTGACGGTCACGACCGAAAGCATGACGCGCTCCGTCGCCGGCACGGTGTTTTCGGATGGCAAGCCGCGCTTCATCCAGATCAAGGGCATCAATCTCGATGCCGATGTCGGTTCGCACATGATCTACATCACCAATACCGACGTCCCCGGCATGATCGGCTTCATCGGCATGACGCTCGGCACTGCCGGAGTCAACATTGCCAACTTCCAGCTCGGCCGAGATAAGCAGGGTGGCGACGCCATTGCGCTGCTCTACGTCGACGGCGAGGTGGATGACGGCGTACTCACGCAGCTGACGGCGCACCAGGCGATCCGCCAGGCAAAGCTGCTGACATTCAACATCGACTGAGTTTCTTTCCTCCCAAGGAAACAGGGGAAACCCGGCGCCGGAAACGGCGCCGGGTTTCTGCCTCAGCAATGGGTATATTTCAGTGGGGTAACCGCTTGCGGCGGACGATCTTGCCGAAGCGGGCTCTATCGTCCTCAGCCTTGGTGCGATGAAGGAAGGCGCGCCTGCTGCCGTCGAGACCCTGGAAGAATTCGTCCCAGGAGATCTCCTCCTGCGTTTCCGAGGAAAAATCGACGCGGACAGTTTCGCTGTCGCTCGCGTCCTTGATGCGGGCGGGATGGCCGCCTCGCTCTTCGATCCAGTGTCTGATCCTGTTGTAATCCGCCGTCGTGCCGAACCTGGCCATGAAACCCTCCGCAGCGTTCGATTGCGACAATGATCACCCGGAACGCATGATCGAGAGAATAGTTCCTTAGGGGCGATAATTATTCGCTCAACGATTTCCGGTTGAGCTGATGCTCAAGCATTCGTTATTTTGAGAACGGCGCCTGCAGCCGCATAATTCGTATGGCTGGAAGGAGGATGTATATGAAACGCTATTCATTCTCGATAATCGGACTGGCGCTGATGACCGCCATCATTGCCAATCCAGGCATCGCATTCGCCTGCAACAAGCTGATCGGCACCTGAGCCGCACCCCCGCTTTTAAGGCGTGGCCTCGGCCGCGCCTTTCCTTTCTCACTGGCGAGACTCGGCCGCCCGAAAGCCGCCCCTTGCGTCCCGATACAATCCTTTCTATATCGATCGCTTATCGAAAGGCGGCCGATCCCGCCTGATACAGCAATCCGCCGTAATTGCAGCGCAAGGGCGGATGATGAGCGCGCAGAATTTGGCACCACCGTTGAACACACTGGATTTTGACAAGAAGCCGGAAGAGACCCGCGTCGTCGTCGCCATGTCGGGCGGCGTCGATTCCTCCGTCGTGGCCGGCCTTCTCAAACAGCAAGGTTACGACGTGCTCGGCATCACGCTGCAGCTTTACGATCATGGCGCCGCTGTTCACCGCGCCGGCTCCTGCTGCGCCGGCCAGGACATTGACGACGCCCGCCGCGTCTGCGAAACCCTCGGCATTCCGCATTACGTGCTCGATTACGAGAAGCGCTTTCGCGAGACGGTGATCAATCCCTTCGCCGAAAGCTATGTGGCCGGCGAAACGCCGATCCCTTGCGTCTCCTGCAACCAGACCGTCAAGTTCGCCGACCTTCTGGCAACGGCGAAGGAGCTTGGCGCTGATGCGCTGGCGACTGGTCACTATATCCGCTCGCGGCCAAACCCCTCGTCTGAACATCCCGGCCGCCGCGCCCTTTTCCGCCCGGCCGACGCCGACCGCGACCAGAGCTATTTCCTGTTTGCCACGACGCAGGAACAGATCGACTATCTCCGCTTTCCCCTGGGCGGCCTGCCAAAGGCCGAGACCCGCCGGCTGGCCGAAGAGATGGGCCTTGTCGTCGCCAAGAAGGCCGATAGCCAGGATATCTGCTTCGTGCCGCAGGGCAAATATTCCGACATCATCACCAAGCTGAAGCCGAATGCGGCGCTCGTCGGCGAGATCGTCCATCTTGACGGCCGCGTGTTGGGAACGCACGAAGGCATACTGCACTTCACCATCGGCCAGCGCCGCGGCATCGGCATCGCCACCGGCGAGCCGCTCTACGTCGTGTATCTCGACGCCCGCTCGCGCCGCGTCATCGTCGGGCCGAAGGAGGCGCTGGAAACGCATCGCGTCTATCTGCGCGACGTCAATTGGCTGGGCGACGTCCCGCTCGCAGAAGCCGCTGTCGGTGAAGGTTTCGCCTGCTACGCCAAGGTCCGTTCGACGCGGGCACCGGCGCCTGCCGTACTGCACGTCGATGCGACCGGCACCTATGTCGATCTGACGGTCGGTGAGGCAGGCATCGCGCCGGGGCAAGCCTGCGCGCTTTATTCTGCGCCCGGCGACGACGCCCGCGTCTTTGGCGGCGGTTTCATCGAGCGCTCCGAACGCGAACCTTCGGCCGAAGCCTCGCTCAGGGCTCTGCTGGCCGACCCCGTCGCCGCCTGAAACCCATCGGAAACGACGGGCGGCAAAGCTCAGCGTTTTTCTCCATCATGCGCTTGACACAAAGCCGAAGCGCACCTTATAAGCCGCTCATCCCACGAGCCCGCAGCGCTTCGCGAGCAGGTGTCGTTTGACCAGTGGCGGAGTAGCTCAGTAGGTCAGAGCAGAGGAATCATAATCCTTGTGTCGGGGGTTCAAATCCCTCCTCCGCTACCAGTCAAATTCTATCATAAAATTACTGGTTAGTTCAAAGTTGCTCTGGGATTTCCGGGGCCTCATGTCGCACGAAAAACCTTGTTTTCCGGCACGTCCTTTTTCGTGCCGGCGCGTCAATGCGGCATAGATTGCGACATAGATGGCCCACAAATAAATCTGGGAATGAGGGTGCACGCGGGTCTTCTGGCGCTTTGCCTTTCAAGCTTCCACCCGCCCCCGCTACGCCGTTGGGTGAAAAGCCTACGCCAGATGGCGGAATGGAGATGGACAACCTTTGCGGATATTTTGATGCAATGAAGCTCATCCAACTTACTATGCGCTCAGTGCTAATCGGGACCTGTGGTTTCCTTCCGGGATGCTGGCAGCCGGAGTGTGATCCAGCGATGCCTGAGCTGCTGCGCAATTTACATGCTACGGTAGGCTGGTGGAGCGAGGGGTGCCCACCTCCGGAAGATTTCCGCCGTCAATCCTCGAAGGAAGCGGATTCGCCGCAGCTTTCGGGACGATTGCGATCGCGTTTTCCGCTAGGGAGTGATGAGACGGCTATGGAGAGATATTTGCTGGCGGAGGGGTTCCAGATTTCCTCCCCCTGCGGCGAGCGCGCTCCAAGAGTGCGTCAAGCTCAATTTCATCAAGAAAGTTGCCCGTATCCGATGAATGCCAAGATAGCTTGGGAAAGAGCGGAGGACGGCAAATTAGCCTGGATCAAAACTCACGTCTTTTACAAATATCCCTAACAACCAATCCACTGCGATAACCGAGGGCAGCGCTATCTGTAGAGCATAAAATGCAATATGGGCATTTTCATCGCCCAAAGATGGGATGCAGCAGCGATAATAATTGCCCATAAGGCCAGCGAGAACATGACCGCGGCCACCCTGATTCCCATTGACTGCATCAGTTCCTCCATCCCAGATAATCGTCCCTCCTCGGACGATCTATTGCTAGCAGGGCGCAGGTCGTTCAGCTATCGCAAGAAATCGCTACTGGATCGTCGCTGCAGCGCGCGCTCGAAAAGATGCAATGTTTGGCGATGGGGCGCCCCTTTTCCTCTCTCTCAAACGACAAAGTGGAAGTTGTCGTATTGCGCACCATAATAGTCGGGGCCGCTCGTTTCGGTGATGACGGGCTCAGTGTCGAGCACGAGATAGTCAATCTGGCCATAGGCGCTCAGATCAATCACTTGCGGGTCATGAATGCTGTCAGCGGTCACGTTGACCGTGACCAAGAACACGGTATCGCCGTTCAACTTGCCTTCGATCGTCAGAACGTTGTCATAGTCCGATGTGCCGTTTGCCACGCTGAATTGCTCGATCTGAAAGGTGCCGCCATCTGCGGCCTGGATGGGCGTCCAGAAGACGCCGCCTGAGAGATAATGATTGCCGTCAGCTTCCTTTTGTATCGTTGCATCATCGCCATCGTGCCAGGCGCCCCAATCGAAGCCCTTGTAGCCTGTGGGGAAATCATGTTTGCCGACATCCTCGAAATTGACGAAGATGTCGCCGCGCTCCGGCAGGTCGACCGTGATATTGAGCAAGCCGAAGTCGGTAGCGCCGCTGCCGTCCGAAATCTTGAAATTGAACTGGTCGAGAAGTTGATCGCCCGGGCCGAGCGCTGATACCACCGGATTGGAGTGATCGAGTTCATAGGTGTAGTAGCCGTTGGAATAGACGGTCAGCGTGCCGTACTTTCCCTCGATCGTCGTCGTCGTGGCCGGTCCATCCGGATTGGCCGGTTGCGGAATTCGCTGCCCGTTCACGAAGTTGAGACGCACAAGATCTCCGTCGGCATCCGTGGAACCGTCCAGCATGTTGCCGTCAACCGGCTTGTCGACGTCGAAAATAGGCTGGTATACGTCACCTGCGATCGGCTTGTGGTTTGCCATTTCTACCTCCCGTGTGAAGTAGTGCTCAAATATGCAACCCTATCGGGCGCTTCGCAACGTAATTTGACGGAGCGTCAGATCAATTCAACCTGTCAAATCCAACAGGGGCAATTTTTCTGCAGCTCAAATATCCAAGTAGAGGCATCGGCTTCGACGTCTGCCAGCCTGATGATGACGTAATCAACGACGATATACTGCATTGATTGCTTCAATGCAGGCCGCCCACTCCGAGCAAGCTTTCTACTGCTTCGTGATCCCTCGACAAGTCCGACGGCGTTCCGGTCCAGGCCACTCTGCCGCGTTCGAGAATGATGACCCGATCGGCGAAGTCGAGCGCGCTTTGGATGCGTTGTTCGACCAGAAGGATCGTCATGTCGCCTGATTTGGCGAGTTCCGTGAAGGCCGCCATCAGTTCCTCGCAGATCACGGGCGCCAGGCCCTCCAACGGTTCGTCGAGCAGCAGCACGGACGGGCGGCCGAGAATGGTGCGGGCTGTAGAAAGCATCTGCTGCTCGCCGCCCGAGAGCTGGTTGCCGAGGTTGCGGCGGCGCTCCTTCAGGCGCGGGAACAGGGCATAAGCTTCCTCCAATGCCGTCTTCGGCCGCGCCTTCAGACCGACGAAAAGGTTCTCTTCGACGGTCAGCGTCGGAAAGATGCAGCGTGTCTGAGGCACATAGCCGAGGCCCTTATGGGCGCGTGTTGCGCTCGGTGCTGCGGTGACGTCCGAACCACCGAGGTGGATCTGGCCTTGATACCGCCTGGTCTGGCCGGCAAGTGTTGCCAGGAGCGTGGTCTTGCCCATGCCGTTGCGGCCGAGCACGGCAAGCCGGGCGCCTGCCGGCACGGTGAAGGAGATGCCTTCGAGCACCCGCGTCGGCCCGTATCCGGCCGACAGGTTTTCAACCTTAAGCGACAGGGCTGGCATTGGCATAACTCCCGAGATAGGCCTCGCGGACGCGCGCATTGCTGGTGACGTCTTCAGGCCGGCCGTCGAAGATGATTGTGCCTGATGCAAGCACGATGACACGTTTGGCAAAACGAAAGACGAGATCCATGTCGTGCTCGATCATCAGGACGGCGAGGTCGGCAGGCAGTTCTGCCAGCGCCTGCTCGATGCGGCCCGTATCGCTCTGCGGCACGCCGGCCGCCGGCTCATCGAGCAACAGCACTTTCGGCTTCAGCGCCAGCGCCACTGCGAGCTCCAGAAGCCGCTGCTGCCCATAGGCAATCTCGCTGACCATGCGATGCATCAGAGAGGCCAATCCGAGTTTTCCGAGGAGTTCATCGACCTCCGCCATGACATCCGGCATACGAAGGAAATTTCCGAATATATTGCCAGTCTTTCCGTCGCGCTGAAGCACGGCAAGTCCCAGATGTTCGGCCGGTGTCATATCCTGGAAAAGGCGCGTCACCTGAAAGGACCTGATAAGGCCGCGTTTGACCCTGCCGGCCGCATCGACCGCCGTCACCGTCTCGCCGCCGAGGCGGACCTCGCCGGAATCGGGGGACAGATTGCCGGTGACGAGATTGACCAAGGTGGTCTTGCCGGCGCCGTTCGGGCCAATCAGCGCAACACGGTCGCCGGGCGCCATCGCCAGCGAGACATCATTGGTCACGACAAGGCCGCCGAACGCTTTGCTGAGATTGGCGACTTCGAAGACGGGATTCATGAGCGCTCTTTTCTGCGACGGGCAATGAAGGTTGCGGCTGTTCCGTAAAGGCCCTTGGGCGCGAAGAGCACGACGGCGATCAGCAGCGCGCCGACCATGGTCAGCCAGTGAAAGGGATTGGCGGCCGAGACGGTGTCCTCGAAGAGCATGAAGATAACCGTGCCGGAGAGCGCTCCGAAAAGAGAGCCGGCGCCGCCGAGCACGAGCATGACGAGCGCCTCGGCCGACTGGGTGAAGGACAGGCTGTCCAGGCCGACGACCTGCGTCGAAGTCGCATTCAAGGCACCGCCGACGCCGGCCACCGCGCCCGAGATCGCGTACATCCTGATCAGAGCTGCCTTGGGCGAGCCGCCCATGGCGCGGATGCGCAACGGGTCCTGCTTGACGGCGCGGCAGAGCATGCCGAATGGCGAACGCACCAGCAGCCTCAGCAGCACGAAGACAACAAGCAGCAGCGCCATTCCGAAGAAGAAGGCGGTCTGGCCGTAAAGATCGAATTCGAACAAGCCGAAGACCGGGTCCGGCGCGATGCCGGAAAGCCCATCGCTGCCGCCCGTCCATGAAGAGGCCTTGTTGGCAAATTCGTGGAAGAGGTGGATGAGGGCAATCGAGAGCACGAGCTGCGGCAGTCCGTACGCACGCAGGATGATCGCGCCGCTGAGCAGTCCGGCAAGCGCGCCCGCCGCGATGCCGGCAAGCATCATCAGCAGCGGATCGTTGATGCCGTAATGCGCCGACAGGATGCCGGCGGCATAGGCTCCGGAGCCGAACAGGGCGGCATGACCGAGTGTCGCGACACCGCAATAACCCGTCACGAGATCGAGGGACAGGACCAGCAGCGCGATCGTGATCATTCGCGTCAGAAGCGCGAGATTATCGGGGAAGGCGAAATAGCCGACGGCTGCAGCGGCGATGATCGCCGTTATGCCCGCCAGATCGTGGCTGAGGAAAGCGTGCCGGTGCTGGAGACGTGCGTTTTCGTTGTTGATCACGAGCGCCATCCTATCTCGCCCTTCCTGCAAGGCCTCGGGGGAAGATGCAGATGATGGCAATCACGGCGAGATAGAAAAAGAATTCGCCGAATTCAGGCAGGAGATAACGACCTGTCGTATCGATCGCGCCGAGCAGCAGGCAGGCGATCAGCGCGCCGGGAATAGAGCCGGCGCCGCCGACGGAAACGACGACCAGAAAAGTCACCATATAGCGCAGCGCGTAGTAAGGTTCGACCGGCAACAGTTCGG
Source organism: Rhizobium sp. N621 (assembly GCF_001664325.1). Classification (NCBI taxonomy): domain Bacteria; kingdom Pseudomonadati; phylum Pseudomonadota; class Alphaproteobacteria; order Hyphomicrobiales; family Rhizobiaceae; genus Rhizobium; species Rhizobium sp. N621. The sequence goes on along the minus strand of NZ_CP013495.1, from coordinate 3,683,936 downwards.
CTCCGACTACGCCACCAAAGGCGGCAAGACCGACGGCGACGGCAAAGCTCACCGCATAGATGATTTCGGTCCGCACGCCGAGTGCGGCAGCCATCGCCGCATCATCCACGGAGGCGCGCAGCTTGACGCCGAAGCTGGTCTTCTCGATTGCGAACCAGAGCGCGAGCGCAACGGCGAGCCCGCAAAGGACGGCGAAAAGCCGGTGGACGGGAATAGTGCGAAAGCCGAGATCGGCCGAGCCCTGCAGCGCTCCGGCAAGCGGTATGGTCTTCAGCGTTGGTCCCATCAGGTAGTTCGCGATGCCGATGACGCAGAAGGTGATGCCGATCGTCATCAGCACCTGGGTCAGCTCCGGGGCGCCGTAGATCCGGCGGTAGAGGAAGCGCTCGAGCGGGATTGCGATGATGATCGTGGCGACCACGGCAGCGATGACTGCCACCGCATAACCAAGGCCGAGGTCACGTGCGGCATAGGAGGCGACATAACCTCCGATCATCGCGAAGGCGCCGTGAGCGAGGTTGACGACACGCATCAGCCCCATGGTGACGGAAAGGCCGATCGATATCACGAAGAGCACCATGCCATAGGCAAGCGCGTCGACGGCTATGCTGAAGACTGTCTGCATGGAAATACCTGCTTGCCTGCGACGGGCTGCGATGACCAAACCCGCCGCACGTTCTGACGCTCGATGTTACTTTGCCGCCGCGAGGCCCGGGTCGCCCTGCTTCTCGAACGTCTGGATCTCCTTGTTGAAGTAGGTCCCGTCATCGGCCTTGGCGACTTCGCGCAGATAGATGTTTTGGGTAATGTGCCGGCTTTCCGGATCGATCGAGACCGGGCCGCGCGGGCTCACCCACGCAAGGCCCTTGACCGCGTCGACCGCTTTCTCGGCGTCCTGCTTGCCACCCGTCGCCTCGATCATCTTGTAGATGACATACATACCGTCATAGGCGCTGACCGCGGGGAAGGAGAGTTCGGCCTTGTTGCCGATCGCCTTGGCGGCAGCCTCGACAAAGGCCTTGTTCTCGGGCGAGTCGTGCGACACGGCATAGTGGAAGGTCGTCTTGATGCCGAGCGCGGCGTCGCCGAGGGCCGGCAGATCGGATTCTTGGGTCAGATCGCCAGGGGCGAAGAACTTGATGCCGGCGGCCTTCAAGCCATTCTCGTTATAAGCCTTGACGAAGCCAAGCGTCGTCGGACCCGACGGCAGGAAGGCGAAGACGCCCTCGGCTCCGGAATCCTTGATGCGCTGCATGATCGGGCTGAAGTCGTTGGTCGCAAGCGGCATGCGGATTGCCTCGACCACCTGACCGCCCGCCTTTTCGAAGCCGGCCTTGAAGGCATTCTCGGCGTCGATGCCGGGGCCGTAATCGCTGACGACCGAGATCACTTTCTTGACGCCTGCGTCGGAGGCGACCTTGGCGATCGGCGTCGAGGTCTGCCAAGTTGTAAACGAGGTGCGCACGACGAGCGGGCTCTTGGTGACGATCGCCGAGGTGGCGGCGTTCATGATGACCATCGGCACGTTGCCCTGCTTCAAGATCGGCGTCACCGCCATGGCGTCGGGGGTGAAATAGAAGCCGGCGAGATACTGGACCTTTTCCTTGACGATCAGTTCCTGCGCCAGCGCCTTGGATTGGGCCGGATCGGCCTGCGGCACGTCGCGGTAGACGATCTCGACCGTGTCGCTGCCGACCTTGCTGCCGTTGACAGCCATATAGGCGTCGATGCCGGCCTTGAAGTTCTTGCCCTGGAGCGCGAAGGGACCGGAGAACGGCCCGATGACGCCGACCTTGATGGTGTCGGCATAGGCGCTGGTGCCCATAACAATTGCCGCAGCGGCGGCCAGAAACAGCTTCCTCATTCTTCTCTCTCCCTTTTCGGCGTACTCCAGCGCCGTATTGAATTTCAGGTTAGCTTGTCATGCGAAATGGTGATGTAAAATGAAATAAATCCCCGAATACATGATTTGCCGGTTATGGTTCTGCGTCGTCGTGACTCGCTCTGTTCACCGGCGTATGCGCAGCTTTCATCCCTCGATCTTCGCGTCAGAACGGCAATCCCACGTAGTTTTCCGCGAGCACCGTGGAGGCCGCACGGGAATGTGTGAGATAGTCGAGCTCGGCTTCCTGAATCTTTTGATCGAAATCGCCGGTATCGGGAAACCGGTGCATTATCGTCGTCATCCACCAGGAAAACCGCACCGCTTTCCATACGCGGGCGAGCGCCGTCTGCGAATAGGCGTCGATGCCGCTCTCGGAGCCTTCACGGTAATGCTCGAGGAGCCCGCAGAACAGGTAATGGACATCGCTTGCTGCAAGGTTCAGCCCTTTGGCACCGGTCGGCGGCACGATATGGGCGGCGTCGCCGACGAGGAAGAGCCGGCCGAAACGCATGGGCTCGGCGACGAAGGAGCGTAAAGGAGCGATCGATTTCTCGAAGGACGGGGCGGTTGTCAATGCCTCGGCGTGATGGGCCGGCAGGCGCCGCCTCAACTCGTCCCAGAAGCGATCGTCGCTCCAGTCGTCGATCTTCGCGTCGAGCGGGCATTGGATATAGTAGCGGCTGCGCGTGGCCGAGCGCATCGAACAGAGCGCGAAGCCCCTCGGGTGGTTGGCGTAGATCAGTTCACGGCTGACCGGCGCCACGTCGGCAAGCAGGCCCAGCCAGCCGAAGGGATAGACCTTCTCGAAACTTCGGATCGCCCGTTCGGGAACGGCTCTGCGGCTTGTTCCATGAAAGCCGTCGCAGCCGGCGATGAAATCGCAATCGATGCGGCAGCCGATACCATCCTTCGTGTAGGTAACGAAGGGCGAGCCGCCGTCGAGATCATGTGGGGCCACATCGGCGGCATCATAGATCGAAAGGGCGCCACAAGCTTCCCGCCGCTCCATGAGATCGCGCGTCACCTCGGTTTGTCCGTAGACGGTCACGCGCCTGCCGCCGGTCAATTGGTGAAGATCGATGCGATGGTCGCGGCCGTCGAAGGCCAGCGAGAAGCCGTCATGCGGCAAGCCTTCGGCATGCAATCTTGCCCCGGCTTTGGCCTCGTCCAACAGCCCGACAGTACCTTCCTCCAGCACGCCGGCGCGGACGCGGCCGAGGATATAGCCCTTGCTCACGCGGTCGAGGATGACGTTGTCGATCCCAGCTTCGGTCAGAAGCTGACCGAGCAGCAGGCCGGACGGTCCCGAACCGATGATGGCGACCTGGGTTCGCAAATGCTTCCTCCCTTGCATTTTGCGTTTTGTCAGATTCTGCCGTGCCGCCATTGCCGCAACAATGGACAATCCGCCCCAAAGATTGCACTTATCGAACATTGGCACGGGAGGAAGCCGATGAGCAGGCATATACCGACCTACGAGCTCTATGGCGAAAATACCGGTCGTTCGCCGGAATTCTGGTTGCATTGCGAAACAATCCGCTCCCGCAGCAGCCTGCATCAATGGGAAATTCGGCTTCACCGCCACGAGAGCTTCTTTCAGATATTATACATCGAAGCCGGCTCGGGCGATGCGATCTTCGGCAAGAGGAGCCATGCCATTCGTCCGCCGGCGGTCATCACGGCTCCCCCTGGGCTCGATCACGGCTTTCGCTTTTCACGTGATATCGACGGCCTCGTGATCACTATCTTGAGGTCACATCTCAGCCACCCGCCCGGCGAGCGAAGCCATCTCGGCGAGTGGTTGGCGATGCCGCGGCTGACGCCGCTCGATCCCGATAATGCCGAGGCTGCCTATGTCATGCAGACGCTGAGGCGGCTCGGCGACGAATTCGAAAACCGCCGCGGTGGCCGCAACGAGGTATTGGCTGCCTATGTCGGGCTGGCGTTGCGGCTGACGGCGCGGATTTCGCATGAGGGACATGCGCAGGAGCTTCCTTCAAACGAGAACGAGCGGCGGATGGTGATGCTGGACGAACTGATCCAGCAGCATTTCCGATCCCACAGACCGGCTTCCTTCTATGCCAAGGAACTCGGCGTTTCGTCGACGCATCTCACCCGTATCGTTCGCTCCATGACGGGAAACACCCCGCATGAGCTGATCGCCGGGAAACTGATCCAGGAGGCGAAGCGCCAGCTCGTCTTTACGATCGGCAGCGTTCAGGAGATCGGATTTCGCCTCGGCTTTGCCGATCCGGCCTATTTCTCGCGCTTCTTCCTGAAATATACCGGCGAAACGCCGCGGGTCTGGCGGATGAACGAAAAAGCTCGGCTTGAACGGGCATAGGTTCCGGCATTCGGTCATCCGACATCGCGTGCGTCAGTCGCAGATGTCTCACGCCGCCGGCCACGTCCAGTCCCGCACCTCCGGCATGTCCTCGCCGTATTCCCTGACATAGTCGTGATGCTCGGCGAGCTTGCCTTGGAAGGCGGCAAGCGCGTCTTTTGCCTTCTCCTTCAGGCCCGGCACGCGCTCGATGGCTTCGATGGCGAGATGGTAGCGGTCGAGTTCGTTGAGGACGGTCATGTCGAAAGGCGTGGTCGTAGTACCTTCCTCGATAAAGCCGCGGACGTGGATGTTCTCGTGGTTGGTGCGCCTATAGGTCAGGCGGTGAATGAGATAGGGATAGCCGTGATAGGCGAAAATGACCGGCTTGTCGGCGGTGAAGATCGCGTCGAAGGCCTCGTCGGAAAGGCCATGCGGATGCTGGTCCCTGGATTGCAGTGCCAGGAGGTCGACGACATTGACGGTGCGGATCTTCAGCTCGGGAATGGCCGTGCGCAGAAGATCGACGGCGGCGAGCGTTTCCATCGTCGGGACATCGCCGGCGCAGGCCATGACGAGATCGGGCGAGATCGTGTCCTCCTCGTTGCTTGCCCAGCGCCAGATGCCGATGCCGGCCTCGCAATGTTTCACCGCCTCGTCCATCGACAGCCATTGCGGCTCCGGCTGCTTGCCGGCGACGATGACGTTGACGCGATCATAGGTGCGCAGGCAATGATCGCCGACCCAGAGCAGGGTGTTGGCGTCCGGCGGCAGGTAGATGCGGACGATGTCGGCCTTTTTGTTGGCGACGAGGTCGACGAAGCCGGGATCCTGGTGGCTGAAGCCGTTATGGTCCTGGCGCCAGACATGCGAGGTCAGCAGGTAGTTCAGCGATGAGATCGGCTTTCGCCATTCGAGCTCGCGTGTCACCTTCAGCCATTTGGCATGCTGGTTGAACATGGAATCGATGATGTGGATGAAGGCCTCATAGCAGGAAAAGAGGCCGTGCCGGCCGGTCAGCAGGTAACCCTCCAGCCATCCTTGGCAGAGATGTTCCGAAAGCACCTCCATGACACGCCCATCGCGAGAGAGGTGGACATCATAGGGTTCTATATCCTCCATCCAGACGCGGTCGGTGACGTCGAAGACGCTGCCGAGGCGGTTCGATTCTGTCTCGTCGGGGCCGAAGATGCGAAAGTTTGCCGCCTCCGTGTTGAGCTTCATCGTGTCGCGCAGGTAATGGCCGAGGATCTCGGTGGACTGCGCCGTGACGCTGCCGCGCCTGCCGACATCGACCGCATAATCCTCGATAGCGGGAACCACCAATTCCTTGCGCAGCAAGCCGCCATTGGCATGCGGATTGGCGCCCATGCGGCGTTTGCCGACAGGGGCGAGTGCGCGCAGTTCGGATTTAAGCCGACCGTCGGCGCCGAACAGGTCTTCGGGATCGTAGCTTTGCATCCAGTCCTCGAGAATCTTGCGATGGCCTTCATTCTCGCGGCAGTTGGAGACCGGCACCTGGTGGGCGCGCCAGAAACCTTCCACCTTCTTGCCGTCGACTTCTTTCGGACCGGTCCAGCCCTTGGGGCTGCGCAGCACGATCATTGGCCAGCGCGGGCAGCCCGCCGCAGCCTTGCCGCTGCGGGCTTGCTCCTGGATTTCGCGGATGCGGTCGAAGACCTGGTCCAGCGTCGCTGCCATCTGTTGATGCATGTCGCGCGGCTCATGGCCGTCGACGAAAAACGGCTCGTAGCCGTAGCCTTCGAAGAGACGTCGGAGGTCGTCGTCATTGGCCCGGCCGAGAATGGTCGGATTGGCGATCTTGTAACCGTTCAGATGCAGGATGGGCAGAACGGCGCCGTCGCGGGCGGGATTGAGGAACTTGTTGGAATGCCAGCTGGCGGCGAGCGGCCCGGTTTCGGCCTCGCCATCGCCGACGATGCAGGCGACGGTGAGGTCGGGATTGTCGAAGGCGGCGCCATAGGCATGGACGAGGGCGTAGCCGAGTTCGCCACCTTCATGGATCGATCCCGGTGTTTCCGGCGCCGCATGGCTCGGAATGCCGCCGGGAAAGGAGAATTGCCGGAAAAGCTTGCGCATACCTTCGGCATCCTCTGAGATATCGGGATAGATTTCGCTGTAGGTGCCTTCGAGATAGGTGTTGGCGACCATGCCCGGCCCGCCGTGACCGGGGCCGCAGATGTAGATGATGTCGAGATCGCGGGCGCGGATGAGGCGGTTCAGATGCGCATAGATGAAGTTGAGGCCGGGTGTCGTGCCCCAGTGGCCGAGCAGGCGGGGCTTGATGTGCTCTGACTTCAGCGGCTCGCGCAGCAGCGGATTGGCAAGCAGGTAGATCTGGCCGACCGAGAGATAATTGGCGGCCCGCCAGTAGCGGTCGATCAGAGCGAGTTCAGCATCGGTCAGGGCGGCGGCGGTCGAGACATGCTTTTCCATGGGCTTCTCCCGTTCGAAAACGCGTTCAATGTCAGTTCTAGCCGTTAGCGCCAGCGCGCCATTGATCTGGATCAGCGGGCGCGAAGAACGGACAGCGCCTCGTCGGCGATCACCTGTTCTTCGTCCGTGGCAACGACATGGGCGGCCATGCGACTTTCCCCGGCGCTGATCGTGAAACTGTTGGCGGCGTTTGCCTTTTCATCAATCGAAAGGCCGAGCCAGGACAGGCGTTTCGCTACGCCGGCGCGGATTTCCGGCTGATGCTCGCCGATGCCGGCGGTGAAGACGACGGCATCGAGGCCGCCGAGGGTTGCCGCCATGCGGCCGATCTCGCCGGCAATGCGCAGCGTGAACAGATCGATCGCCTGGCGCGCTTCCGGCCGGCCGTCCGTCAACAGATCGCGCGTATCAGCGCTGATGCCGGAAACACCGAGCAGGCCTGAGCGGTGATAGAGCAGATCCTCGATCTCACCCAGGGATCGTTTTCTCTCTCCCGCCAGATGCAGGATCACGCCGGGATCGAGCCAGCCCGGGCGTGTCGCCATCGGGATGCCGTCGAGGGTCGAAAAGCCCATGCTGCAATCGCGGCTGATGCCGTTTTCCATTGCACAGAGGCTGGCGCCGCTGCCGAGATGGGCGACCACAGCCTTTGCCGCACGCGGCGCCTTGCGCGCGAGTTCACCGGCGATGAACTTATAGGAAAGCCCGTGAAAGCCGTACCGCTTGATTCCCTCCTCATGGAGGGAACGGGGTATGGCGAGGCGGCGCACGAGATCGTCCTGCGTGCCATGAAAGGCCGTGTCGAAGGAGGCTGTCTGGACAAGATGCGGCTTCAGGTGACGGAGCGCGCGGATGAAGCGCAGCGCTTGCGGTTGGTGCAGGGGCGCGAGCGGGATCAGCGCTTCGATCCCATCGGTGGCGGCGTCATCAAGCGCGACGGCGCTCGTGAAGCGCTCGCCGCCATGGACGACGCGGTGGCCGGCTGCGGCGGCCGCTGCCATGTCGAAATGATCGGCGAGACGCGTGAAGGTCTCGTCGATGACCCCGTGCAGATCGTCCGTCACCTCCGCCCTCAGCGGCATGTCGAATGTCTGCGATCCCTTGGTTAGGCCGAGCGAGAGCGGCTCGGCGCGGAGATCGATGACGCCCTTGCCGATGTGCCGTGCCTCGGCGCCATCGATCGAGAAGACACCGATCTTCACAGTCGATGAGCCGGCATTGAAGGTCAGGAGGAGGTCGGTGGATGACATGTCTTCAGAGACTCCGCACGGTCGTCACGATGACCGAACTTAGCGCCGAAACTCCCGCTGGAAAGGCATGGCCGCCCGTGCGCAACATGCTGACGGTGCTTGGCGGCCGACAGGGACGCCAAAGCTTGGGGCCGTTTTGTTGAATTACGCTAGGGTCAGGCCGTCGACGCCAGATTGACGTTGCGATCGCGGATGAACATGCTGGCCTCGGCGGCGGGCATCGCCTTGCCGAAAAGATAGCCCTGGCCGATGTCGCAGCCGAGCTGCAGCAGGAAGGCAAGCTGGCCATGCTCCTCGACACCTTCCGCAGTCGTCTTGATATTGAGGCTTCTGCCGAGGCCAAGCATGGCGCGGACGATCTTTTCCTGGCGTTCGTCGTCGCGATAGGTGGCGATGAAGCTTTTGTCGATCTTGATCTTGTCGAAGCGGTAGCGGGCGAGCTGGGCGAGGCTCGAATAGCCTGTGCCGAAATCGTCGAGGGCGATCTGAATGCCGGCCGCATGCAGCTCTTCGAGAATGACGGCGGCAATAGCGGGATCTTGAATCAGCGCGTTTTCGGTAATCTCAACTTCCAGGCGTTGCGGCGGCAGCCGGCTTGCCGAAAGGACCTTGAGGATGCGGGACGTCAGCAGCCGGTCTTCCATCTGTACCGGCGAGACGTTGAAGGACAACGTGACATGCGCCGGCCAGGCGAGCGCATCGCTGCAGGCCTGCGCAAGGAGATCCTCGAACAAGGCGGTGATCATCCCGGTTTCCTCGGCAATGTCGATGAAGACAGCCGGCGGAATGTTGACGCCATCCTCGCCGATCCAGCGCGCGAGGGCTTCGAAACCGCAAAGCTGGCCGGTCTTCAGGTCGATCAGCGGTTGATAGAAAGGCTTGATCGCCTTGTTGGCGATTGCGGCGCGCAGTCTGGTTTCCAGGGAGGCGCGTTCGGTTACCTTGTCCTGCATCGAAGTTTCGAAGACGAGATAATGGTTGGGGCCGCGTGATTTGGCCTCATACATGGCGAGATCGGCACGGTGGGCGGCGTCTTCCAGCGGCTCGCTGTCTTCAACCCAGCGATCATAGCCGACGCTGGCGCCGACTTCGACGGCAAAGCCATCGATATGGATCGGCCGAGTGACGGCCTGGATCAGCAACTTGGCGAAACGCTCCTCGCGCTGCGTCGTCAGGGCGAAGGCGACGACGATGAATTCGTCACCGCCGAAGCGGTAGACGCAATCGGAATTGCCGAGCGCGCAGATGCGTTTGGCAACTTCGACCAACAACACGTCGCCGCCCTTGTGGCCGATGAGATCGTTGACTTTTTTGAAGCCGTCGAGGTCGACGGAGAAGATGGTGACGTTGTGGTCCCATTCCTCGATTTCCGCCTCGTCGCTTCTGACCGGCCGCGAGAGAATTTTGCGCTCGAAGGCGTAGCGATTCGGCAGCTTGGTCAGATGGTCGTGCGTTGCCGTCCAATCGGCCTTCGCTTGGGCGGCGGCGCGCAGTTCCATTTCCTTGCGCAGATCGGCAATACGCAGCACCGAGTAGATGAAGCTCATGGCGCCGGCGATGCCGAGTCCCAGAACGAGCTTGTCGGCGCCGTACTCGCCGAAGCCGGTCATGAAGGAAACCAGACTGTCGTCGAACTGGAGCAAGGTACCGAGGAGCCAGAGGGTAATCCCCAAACCGACGATCGACATGCATTGCCTTCCGGCTCTGCTCTGGAAAAACACCGGCATTATGCCTTCTCCATCTCCACCCGCGCCGGGATATCACAAAAGTCTGAAATGTTCGTTGAAACCAGAAGGCGAATATTTACAGGGAGCAGTTTGCGGTGGGTCGTCGGCAGACGGATAGCGTTGCGATGCAGCCAGGATCGGCACTGCGGCTGTTTTGCCGGTTCCGTTCGGGAAGAGGATGTTGCTGCAGGTGATTAGGCCGAAAAGATGCCCCAGAGGAACGAAGGCGAGCGTGCTGACGCATCGCTCGCCTTTTTTCGTGCTTCAGGCGGTGACGATCAGCAGCGGAACGCTGAGGATGAGACCGGCCAAAACCGTGAACGTCGCGACGCGCATCAACCGCAGGCGCCGTGTACGCTCTCCACTCCAATCATATGTCATTCTTCCATCTCCTTGGGACAAGGAAGTAGTCCCCGCAAAACCGGGTTCAACAGGAATGACGCGATTTGCTTGTGTAAGGCTGGAGAAAATAAGGAATCTCTAATGCGGGAGGCGCAGAGACCAGCGGCTTCCGTTGCTGGTCATGCGAACGATGGCGAGTGGCTCGACGTCGCTCAGCCAGAAGGAGGAGGGCGGCGCCTGAAGCACATGCGCGACTGCAGCCCGGATGACGGCCGCGTGGCTGATGGCGATCACGTGACCGCTTTGGGCGGACTGGGCATCCATCCAGCCAGCGACGCGCTTTCGCAGGTCGAGAAGACTCTCGCCGCCGTGCGGGGCAACCCCCGGCTCGGTCATCCAGGCCATGAGATTTTCCGGCTCTTCCGCCTCAATCGCCTCGATCGATCTGCCAGCCCAGCGGCCATGGTCGCAATCTCGAAGCGACGGATCAATTTGCGCTTCGAGACGGAGCGCCTCAGCCGTCTGGCGGGCGCGCAAGGCGGGGCTTGTGACAATACGATCGGCGTAGGGCAGGGCGGCGATCCTGGCTGCTTCTTCCACGGCCTTTTCTTCCAGTGGTTCGTCGAGCGGAAACAGGGCCTTGCGGTTCGCCGCCGTCGCGCCGTGGCAGATCCAGGTGAGGCGCGTATTCACGGTTGTTCTGATCTCCGAGGACGGGGTGTGGACGGCCTTTGCGGGCTTCGTGAAGTTTCGTTGACAGTCTCTTCGGCGTGCAGATATAACCGTGCTGTTGCGGGTTTGGAAGCCGGTGGAAACCCGGCGCGGTCGCGCCACTGTGACCAGTGTGTCGAAAGCTCTTCACGCTGGAAGTCAGACCCTGCCGCACAACACTCTTTCGACTGAACGCGTCATTCCGGAGGAATACATGTCTGACACCACTTTCGCGCCCGTTGCGGCGCCGGCCCCGATCCCGGTTGGCGAGATCCTTCCGTGGGCGATCTTCGGCGGTCTGCTGATGCTCATCGTTCTTTATTTCGTCGGCACCGAGGAAGGCGCGATGGCGCTGTTCAACGGCATGTATGTGCACGAATTCGTGCATGACGGCCGCCATCTTCTCGGCTTTCCCTGCCACTAAGCGCATCGCGATCTTTCGGATTCGCTTCTCGCGCTTTAGGTCTTTGTTTTACGCATGTCGGTATCGCAAAACCGCTGCATACTTTGCGCGACATGCTTAGGGGGAATACTGACATGGTTGGAAAGCTCCTGCTTCGCGGCATGCTTGCGGGCCTGATTGCTGGCATCCTCGTTTTCGCTTTTGCGCATATCTTCGGCGAGCCGCTGGTCGATGCGGCAATCGCCTTCGAGGAGGCGAGCGCCCAGGCTGCGGGCGAAGCTGCCGAACCTGAAATCGTCAGCCGGGCCACGCAGGCCGGTCCCGGCCTTTTCACAGGCGTCATGGCCTACAGCATCGCCGTCGGCGGGCTTTTTTCGCTCGCCTTCGCCTTCGTGCACGGCCGCTTCAGCAGCCTATCGGCGCGCGGCACCTCGGCCGTCATCGCCATTGCCGCCTTCGTGGCGGTCGTTCTGGTTCCCGGCATCAAATATCCGGCCAACCCGCCGGCGGTCGGCAATCCCGATACGATCGGCGTCAGGACCGAACTATTCTTCCTGATGATCGTCGTTTCGCTCGCCTCGCTGGTTGCCGCGATCGCGCTGTCGCGCCGCCTTGGCGAGCGTTTCGGTCTCTGGAACGGCGCGATCATTGCCGGCATCGCCTATCTCGTCTTCATCGGCTCGGTTCTCTATCTGCTGCCGCCGATCAACGAGGTGCCGGAGAATTTCTCGGCGATGGTGCTCTGGCGGTTCCGCAGCACCACGCTCGGCATGCACGCGATCCTTTGGACAACGCTCGGTCTTGTTTTCGGAGTGCTGGCAGAAAGGCCTCTTGCCGTCAAAAGCGGACTGCTGCCGACGTTCCGGTGATGCGGCATATCGGCAGGCTTGCTTTTCTCGGTCTCATCGCGAGCCTATCGCCAATGTTTATCGGAAATGCTCTGGCCCATGGGAGCAGCTCTGGCGGCTCCCATGCCGGGCTCGATATTCCGGCAATTTCCCACGGCGAGATGGCGGTCATTTCGGAGTATCGCAGCAGCATCAGCTTGCTGGCGTCACGGGCGGCCGATACGAACGAATCGTTCCGGCGTGTCCTGAACTACTCGGAAATCCAGTATTCCTATTGCCTCTGGGGACGGATGCCGGGCAGTGTGACGGACGAGGAGAGCCCGTTCAACGAATGCGCCCATGCCTATCTCGCGGCGACCAAAGCCGTGCTGATGGCGATGCGTGAGATGCCGCGGGAGGCAACCGCGGCGGGCGAAATCATTTCGGCCATCGACGCCGAGATGGCGGGCCGCGGACTTGCCTTCATCACCTGCCAGTTCAGTGGCGAGGCATTCAATACCGCCAATATCATCAAGCCGAATTGGAGCAAGGTGCCGCTTCATCCTGCCAGCATGGTCTCACTGGCGGGGTTGGCCGCTCTGTTCGGTCTTGCCGTTCTTGCACTACGCGGCTTCCTGCGGCCGAAGGCTCAGTCGTCGGAATAGCGCTGCTCGCGCCACGGATCACCATGCATATGGTATCCGTTCTTTTCCCAGAAGCCGGCCTCGTCGGCGGCGATCAGCTCGATGCGGCGCAGCCACTTGGCGCTTTTCCAGAAATAGAGATGAGGCACGACGAGCCGCATCGGCCCGCCATGCTCCGGTGTCAGCGGCAGGCCTTCCCAGGAGGTCGCCAGAATCGCATCCTCGGCGGCGAAATCGGCGAGCGGCAGATTGGTTGTATAGCCGTCGTAACTTGTCAGCATGACGAAGGCTGCTTCCGGCCTCGGCATGGCAAGGTCGAGCAGATCGCGCGTCGAAACGCCCTTCCATTTGTTATCGTAGCGCGACCAGGTGGTGACGCAGTGGATGTCGCTGATCCTGATGCTCGGCTCGATCGCCTGGAATTCGGTCCAGGTGAGGGTGAGTGTCGTTTCGACCAGGCCGCGTACTTCAAGCCGCCAGCTATCGGTTGAAATGACCGGTTGCTGGCCGAGATCGAGCACCGGCCAGTTCTTGACGAGGTGCTGGCCGGGCGGCAGGCGCTCGGCGTCGGGACGGCTGATGCGGCCGGTCAGGAACTTGCCCTCGGATGCCCAGCGGCGCTTGGAGCTGGTGAGCTTGCTGTCGGCGGGCGTCTGATCATCGCTCATGAATGGGTCTCCTTGCGGTGCAGCAATAGGACATCCGTCCCTGCCGAGTGTCAAGTTTCGGCGAGCCCTTGGAAATCCTCGCTTGCCTCATTAAACTGAGCCGTCGGGCATGCCTTGCTGGGGAGTGAAGGCAGAAGGGAGGAGCCGAATCTGTCTTCGAGATATCGTGCCATCGCGGCGTTGTTGCTGGTGCCGCTCGTCATTTTCGCCTTCTTCACCTATGGAAGTGCGATTGCGACGCGTGCCTATATGCAGGAGGCTTCAGCCCAGGCGGGAACGGCGCTGCGCCTAGCCGTCTCGGCACTCAGCGGCCATCTCAACCGCTACGAGGCGCTGCCGGCGCTGATCGCCGATCACGACGATATCAAGGAACTGGTCAGCGCGCCCGAGGACATGGCGCTTCGCGGTGCGGCCAATCTCTATCTCAAGGAAATCAACGGGCTTTTGAAATCCTCCGATATCTATGTGGTGAAGCCGGACGGGGAGACGATCGCGGCGAGCAATTACGATGGCCCGGGGAGCTTCGTCGGCCAGAATTTCAACTACCGGCCCTATTTCCAGGAAGCCATCGAAGGCCGGCAGGCGCGGTTTTATGCTCTCGGCACCACGTCGCTAAAGCGCGGCTACTATTTCTCTGCTCCGATCAGGGTCGGTGCGGATATTCGCGGTGTCATTGTCTTCAAGGTCGATATCGACATGATCGAATCTTCCTGGAGCGGCGGCGAATACAAGATCTTCGTCTCCGATCCCGAGGGCATCATCTTCATGTCCGGCAGCCCGGAATGGCTCTATGGCGCGATCCTGCCGCTGACGGCCGATCGTATTGCCCGGACCGAGGCGTCGCGGCGCTACGCCAATGCGAAGCTGACGGCTCTGCCGGTGACGCGCCATCGCTTGGAGCCGCATGATCTGATGACGCTTGCGAGCGATCGGGGCGCAAGCGAATATCTGGTGCTGTCGCATTACATGCCGGCCGAGGACTGGACGGTGAATGTGCTGATGGAAACGAGTTCTATCCGCGCCCAGGCGCGCACCGCGCTTGTCGCCGTCTTTCTCATCCTTTGCATCGCCGGTCTCGCTGTAGCGGTCATTCGCCAGCGGCGGGCGCGGCTTGCCGAGCGCATGTTGATGCAGGCCGAAGCGCGGGGCGAACTGGAGCGGCGGGTGGAGGAGCGCACGGCCGATCTTGCCCGAGTCAACAGCCGCATCGAGGAGGAGATCGCCGAGCGGCGGATGACTGAGCAGCAGCTTCGCCAGACGCAGGCCGACCTCATCCAGGCGGGCAAACTCGCTGGTCTCGGGCAGATGTCGGCTGCGCTTTCGCATGAATTCAACCAGCCGCTTGCCGCTGCCAAGACCTATACGGATAGCGCTTCGGTGTTGATCGACCGCGGTCGGATGGAGGAGGCGCGCGACAATATAAGGCGGATCGGCGGGCTCATCGACCGCATGGCCTCGATCAGCCGGCACCTGCGCAACTTTGCCCGCAAGCCGAACGAGAAGCTCGGGCCGGTTTCACTCGACGAGGCGATGCGCGATACGCTTGAGATTATCGCTTGGCGGCTGAAGGCGGCGGACGCCGAGCTCCGGCTCGATCTCGGAACCCGGCCGCCGGTGGTGCGCGCCGGATCTGTGCGGCTGCAGCAGGTGCTGGTGAATGTGATCTCCAATGCCGCCGATGCGGTGGAAGGTCTGAGTGACAGGCGCATCGAGGTTTCGGCCTCCGAGGAGGCCGGCAAGGTGGTGCTGACGGTGCGTGACCATGGGCCTGGCGTGCCAGCGGCAATCGCCGAGCGCATCTTCGACCCCTTTTTCACGACCAAGGGTGTGGGCAAGGGGCTCGGCCTCGGACTGTCGATCTCCTACAACATCGTCAAGGATTTCGGCGGCAGCCTGACCGCCGCCAATCATCCCGAAGGGGGCGCGGTGTTCCGCATCGAGCTGCAATCGGCGGCAGGGTCGATGCCGGAGGCGGCGGAATGAACGAGGCCAAGATCCTGCTTGTCGACGACGAGGAGGAACTGCGCCGCTCGACGGCGCAGGCGCTGGAGCTTTCCGGCTTCAGCGTCGAGACCTTTTCGAGCGGCGACCATGTGCTGGAACTGATCGGCTACAGCTTTCCCGGCGTCGTCGTCAGCGATATCCGCATGCCCGGCATGGACGGCATGACCTTGATGCAGAAGATCCGTGAGATCGATCAGGAGGTGCCCGTTATCCTCGTCACCGGCCACGGCGACGTCCAGCTTGCGGTCAAGGCAATGCGTGAGGGCGCCTATGATTTCATCGAGAAGCCGTTCACGCCTGAAATGCTCGCCGGCGTTATCCGCCGGGCGATGGAGCGGCGCGGTCTCGTGCTCGAAAACCGGCTGCTGAAGGCGGTCGCCGGCAAACGCGACGATATCGAGGCGCGGCTGCCGGGGCGCACCCAGGTGATGGTGGATCTGCGCTACCGCATCCGCGCGATCGGCGCCAGCGATGCCGATACCCTCATCGTCGGCGAGACCGGGGCGGGCAAGGAGGTCGTGGCCCGTGCACTTCACGATATCAGCGCCCGGGCGAGCCGGCCATTCATTGCGATCAATTGTGCCGCCCTGCCGGCAAATCTGATCGAGAGCGAGCTCTTCGGCCATGAGGCCGGCGCCTTTCCCGGCGCCGTCAGGCCGCGTTACGGCAAGTTCGAACATGGCCGCGGCGGCACCATCCTGCTCGACGAGATCGGCTCCATGCCCTTCGACCTGCAGGCGAAGTTCCTGCGGGTGCTGCAGGAGCGGGTGATCTCCAGGCTCGGATCGAACGAGGTCGTGCCGCTCGACGTGCGCTTCATCGCGACGAGCAAGGTCGATCTGGAGGCTGAGGTGGCCGCTGGCCGCTTCCGCGCCGATCTCCTCTACCGACTGAACGTCGCAACGCTGCATGTGCCGTCGCTATCGCAGCGGCGGGCGGACGTTCCGTTGCTCTTCCTGCAGCTGGTGCGGGAAGCGGCCGCCCGCTACGGCCGCGACGAGGTGGCCGTGCCGCCGGAGGTGATCTCCGACATCGCCCAACGCGACTGGCCCGGCAATGTGCGCGAGTTGAGGAATGCCGCCGACCGTCTGGTCCTTGGGCTCGACAATGGCGGACGGCAGGCCGAAGAGGCAACTGGGCTTGCGGAGCGGGTCGCCGAATTCGAGCGAGGGATTATCGCCAGCGCGCTGGTGGCGCATGGCGGCAGCCTCAGGCCGGTTTACGAATCCCTCGGCATCTCCCGCAAGACCCTTTACGAAAAGATGCAAAAATACGGCCTCGACAAGCGGATGCTGACTACCGAAAGCTGACTTCGCGTTCCTGCTGCATTCTCCGGGGCAACGGTGCTGTAGTCCTAGACCGTCGCGTGTTGGGTGGAAATCCACCCATCGCCTATGCCGTTTGTTTCCAAATCGACCCATGCTGCATTGCACTGCCGGAGAATCGTCTTGCGGAAGCGACGGTAATGATTGCGGCTCGATTTCTCCCGGCGGCAAATAGGTGATCGCCGGCGCGGAGGATGTGTCGGCGGGCTTGCTGTTTCATCAGGGAGGAAACGATGAAAATCCTGAAGGCCGTGCTCGGCCTGACCGCGGCTGCCGCGGTTTCTCTTCTCGCCGGTGTCGCTTCGGCGCAGACCTATCCTGAGCGCACCATCACCATGGTCGTCCCCTTTGCGGCGGGCGGCCCGACCGATACCGTCGCACGCCTGGTGGCTGAATCCATGTCGAAGGATCTCGGTCAGCAGATCGTCGTCGAAAATGTCGGCGGCGCCGGCGGCACGCTCGGCGCCGGCCGGGTGGCGAACGCCGATCCCGATGGCTACACGATCCTGCTGCACCATATCGGCATGGCGACAAGCGCCACGCTCTATCGCAAGCTCGCCTATGACACGCTCGGCGCCTTCGAATATGTCGGCCTCGTCACCGAGGTGCCGATGACGATCGTCGCGCGCAAGGATTTCGAGCCGAGCGATCTCAAGGGACTGATCGATTACGTCAAGGCCAACAAGGACAAGGTGACGGTCGCCAATGCCGGCATCGGTGCGGCTTCGCATCTCTGCGGCATGATGTTCATGAGCGCCATCCAGACGCCGCTCACGACCGTTCCCTATAAAGGAACCGGCCCGGCGATGACGGATCTGCTCGGCGGCCAGGTCGATATCATGTGCGACCAGACCACCAACACCACGAAACAGATTAAGGGCGGCACGATCAAGGCCTATGCGGTGACCTCGCCGAAGCGTCTCGACGTGCTGAAGGATGTACCGACGGCTGTCGAAGCCGGCCTGCCGGGCTTCGAAGTCGGCATCTGGCATGGCATCTACACGCCGAAGGGTACGCCGGCCGCGATCAACGAACGCCTGTCGAAGTCGCTGCAGCTGGCGCTGAAGGATCCGAATGTCGGCGCCCGCTTCGCCGAACTCGGCACAGCGCCGTCTTCCGATGCAGATGCGACTCCTGCTGCTTTGAAAGCCAAGCTCGAAAGCGAGATTGCCCGCTGGAAGCCGGTGATCGAGGCTGCCGGGGAATATGCGGACTAGTGAGGGATGTGCCAGGAATAGCCCCTCACCCTAACCCTCTCCCCGAAAACGGGGAGAGGGGACCTGCCCTGAGCAATTGCGGAAAAGGCGAGAGGCTTGCGGCATGTTCCCTTCTCCCCGCAAGCGGGGAGAAGGTGCCGGCAGGCGGATGAGGGGCAATCGCTGCAGTAACGGCCTCACGTGAACCATCTCCAACTCCAGGAGACACCATGAAATCCATCAGTTTCGATAGTACCAATGCGATCTGCGGCGCGCTGTTCGTCGCGACCGGCGCTTTCTTTGCCTATCAGTCGGTCGGGCTCGACCTCGGTACGGCATTGCGCATGGGTCCCGGTTATTTCCCGTTCATCCTTGCGTGCGCGCTGATACTTCTCGGCGCGATCATCTTCATTCAGGCGCTGCGTGTGGAGGGGGAGCCGGTCGATCCCTTCGCCTGGCGCGGCATGCTCTTCATTCTGCCGGCTCCCGTCTTCTTCGGATTGACGGTGCGCGGGCTTGGATTTGCGCCGGCGCTGTTCTTCACAGCCTTCATCGCCTGCTTTGCGTCGCGCAAGATGAACCTGGTGTTCGCGGTCATCCTGTCGCTGCTGCTGACGATCTTTTCGGTCGCCGTCTTCAGCTATGGGCTCGGACTGCCGTTCGAACGCTTCGGCCCCTGGGTCCGGTTCTAGGAGGCGACGATGGATCTTTTCAGCAATCTGGCGCTCGGCTTTGCCACGGCGGCAACGTTCGACAATCTTCTCTTCTGCCTGATCGGCGTGCTGCTCGGCACGCTGATCGGCGTGCTGCCCGGCATCGGCGCCACGGCGACGATCGCCATGCTCTTGCCGATCACCTTCCAGCTCGAGCCGGTCTCCTCACTCATCATGCTCGCCGGCATCTATTACGGTGCGCAATATGGCGGCTCGACAACGGCGATCCTCATCAACATGCCGGGCGAATCCTCCTCTGCCGTCACCGCGATCGACGGCTATCAGATGGCGCGCAAGGGCAGGGCGGGGGCGGCGCTGGCGATCGCGGCCCTCGGCTCCTTCTTCGCCGGTACGGTCTCGACCTTTCTCGTTGCGGTCTTCGCGCCGCCGCTGACCGACATCGCGCTGCAATTCGGATCGGCTGAATATTTCTCGCTGATGATCGTCGGCCTCGTTTCCTCGATCGCGCTGGCGCACGGCTCAGTCGTCAAGGCGCTGGCGATGGTGGCGCTCGGGCTGCTGCTCGGCCTCGTCGGCACCGATATCTATACCGGCACGCCGCGTTTCACGCTCGGCATCCGCGAATATGCCGACGGGCTGAATTTCGTGGCGCTCGCCGTCGGCGTCTTCGGCGTCGCTGAAATCCTGCGCAATCTCGAGGGAGAGTCGACACGCACGGTGCTGATGGCCAAGGTATCGGGTCTCTTGCCTTCGCGCCAGGAATTCAAGGAGATGATCGCGCCCATCATCCGCGGCACCGCGATCGGTTCGGCGCTTGGCATCCTGCCCGGTGGCGGGGCGATCCTCGCTTCCTTCGCCTCCTATACGGTGGAAAAGCGCTTGTCGAAGACGCCGAAGGAATTCGGCCAAGGCGCGGTCGCCGGCGTCGCAGGGCCGGAATCGGCCAATAATGCCGGAGCGCAGACCTCGTTCATTCCGCTGCTGACGCTCGGTATTCCGGCCAATCCGGTGATGGCGCTGATGATCGGCGCGATGATCATCCAGGGCATCGTGCCGGGCCCGAACGTCGCCACCGAGCAGCCGGCGCTGTTCTGGGGCATCATCGCCTCGATGTGGATCGGCAATCTGATGCTCGTCATCCTCAACCTGCCGCTGATCGGACTCTGGGTGAAGCTTTTGACGGTGCCTTATTATGTGCTCTTCCCCATTATCATGGCCTTCTGCTCGATCGGGGTCTACAGCGTCAATTCCAACGTCTACGACCTCTATGCCGTCGCCTTCTTCGGTCTCATCGGGTACGTGCTGGCCAAGCTCCGCTGCGAGCCGGCGCCGCTGCTGCTCGGCTTCGTGCTCGGGCCGTTGCTGGAAGAGAATCTCAGACGCGCCATGATCCTGGCGCGCGGTGACCCCAGCACCTTCATCACGCGGCCGATCAGCGCCACGCTTCTGGCAATCGCGGTCGCCGTACTGATCGTCGTCTTCCTGCCGAGCGTCAGGAAGAAGCGCGAGGAGGTGTTCGTCGAAGAAGCTTGAGGGTTGAACTCGCGAGTTGTTTGATGAACAACGAATGATCTGACGCGGGCGCCGTTCGGGCGCCCGTTTCACATGGAGGGATATCCAGGCCCATGAGCATTCCTGCCCGGATCAAGGACGATCTGCTGTTCCTCACCGCCCTGCGCCGCGATCTGCACGCCCATCCGGAACTCGGTTTCGAGGAGGAGCGCACCGCCGGTATCGTCGCAAAGCTTCTCGAGGAGACCGGCATCGCCGTGCATCGCGGGCTTGCCGGCACCGGCGTGGTCGGCACGCTGCAGGTCGGCAGTGGCACGCGCACGATCGGGCTGAGGGCTGATATGGATGCGCTTGCGATGCCTGAGATGGCGGAGCGGCCCTATAAATCGACAGTGCCGGGAAAGATGCATGCCTGCGGCCATGATGGCCATACGGCAATGTTGATCGGCGCCGCGCGGCACCTGGCGGCGACGCGGAATTTTTCCGGCACCGTGCATTTCATCTTCCAGCCGGCCGAAGAGGGCCGCGGCGGCGCGAAGCGCATGGTCGAGGAAGGGCTCTTCCGGCTTTTCCCCTGCGATGCCGTTTATGGCCTGCACAATATGCCGGGGCTTGCTGTCGACGAGATTGCCGTGGTCGAGGGGCCACAGCTCGCCTCCTCCGACAGCTGGCGCATCACCTTTCGCGGCATCGGCACGCACGGCGCCAAGCCGCACCTCGGCCGTGATCCGATCACGGCAGCCGGTACTTTCCTGTCATCGCTGCAAACGATCGTTGGCCGCGTTGTCGACCCGCTGCAACCGGCGGTCGTCAGCGCCTGCTTCCTGCAGGCGGGCGATGCCAAGGCGTTGAACGTCATTCCCGATATCGTCGAGATCGGCGGCACGGCACGGGCCTATTCGCCTGGGGTGCGCGACCAGCTGGAAACCGAAATCGGTCGGTTGGCGAGTGGGACGGCTTCGATGTACGGCGTATCAGCCGACTATCGTTTTGAGCGGCGGATACCGCCTGTCGTCAATGATGCGGATGCGGCATCACGGGCGCTTGCCGCCGCCGGCACCGTCTTTGGTGAAAAAATACGGAGGAGTTTTCCGCCATCGACGGCCGGAGATGACTTTGCCTTCTTGGCTGAGAATGCGCCGGGTTGTTATGTCTGGCTGGGCAACGGGCCGGCGGTTGATGGGGCGCTGCATCACAACACGGCTTATGATTTCAACGATGAGGCGCTTGGATACGGGGCGGCTTACTGGGTAGCGTTAGTGGAGGGGGAGTTGAAGGTTTAAGCGGTGTCCATCGCTCCGTTTTCGAGCATCACCAGGATCGGTCCCTCAACCGATTTATAGACAGCCGCGAGTTGAACCGCTCGAAAAACGACCATGCCCAGCGCGGCTGCGAAGAAAGCCACCGAAACCGGCGCGAGGCAGCTCCTCCCAGCATCTAACATGTCAATGTCAACGCCCCGAAAAGCAGAGCCAGATTCATCACAATACGCATTCCACACCAATTTTTACGGTCCTCGAACCGGCGTATCGTCGGTTTGCTCCGCCTTCGGCGCGTCATTTAGTTTTGTACAAAGCTCGAAAATTGGCCGGACGCGAACACGACAGTCGATGATTCAGTTGGCGAGGACGCAATTTTCCCGGGAGAGATTCCTAATCTGCGCCGATAAACTCAACCTGTGGTGCAGCTCACCCATTTGGGTGATGGAACCAAATCGCTTAGCCGTGGTTCGGCGGGCTTTCACGGTTTCAAAGCATAAGGGAAATCCTTTGAACGAGCTGCATCACGAATTCCAGCTGCGAAGAGATTTTTTGCCGAGAGCCGACGAGGACGAGTGGCCTGGAGCTGAGCCCGCGGCATTGCCGGTGGACAGTCCACCGGACCTCCAAAAACCGCTGCCGCCCCGCCCGTTGGTGGTTGATCTTGACGGCACCCTGGTGCGATCGGACCTGCTGATCGAGACGGTCTTCTCTGAGCTTAGCCGCCGGCCCCATTCGATCGTCGATTTCATCAGGTCGCTGTCCGCCGGAAAAGCGTGTCTGAAGCACCGCCTTTCTCAACCAGCGGATTTCGATCCGGCTATCCTTCCTTATGACGCGGAAGTGCTGAACGTCATCAAGGCCGCACGGGAGGAGGGGCGTTCGGTTTATCTCGCTTCTGCAACCCACGAACGCCTGGTTTGCGCGGTTGCCGACCACCTCGGCCTCTTCACCGGCTGGTTTGCAACGAACGAGACGATGAACTGTGTCGCCGAGGTGAAGGCGGCAGAGCTCGTCGCCGCCTTCGGAGAGGGTGGTTTCGACTATATCGGCAATGACCCGGCCGACTTGCCAGTCTGGCGCCACGCCGCAAAATCCTATGCGATAAGGACATCGGCGGCAGTTGCGCGAGAGCTTTCGCGCCAATGCGACAACGTCGAGCATCTTAGCCACGACAGACCGACATGGCGGATTTGGACGCGCTCGTTGCGAGTGCATCAATACGTCAAAAACGGGTTGGTCTTTATCCCGTTACTGACAAATCAACTCTTTGACCTCCATAGCCTTGCGAATGCCGGCCTGGCTTTGGTGGCTTTTTCGCTTTGTGCCTCGGGCGTTTATCTCCTGAACGACCTGGTCGATCTGCAGGACGACCGCCGCCATAAAACCAAATGCCGCAGACCCCTTGCCTGTGGCGAGATCCCGCTGTCGCACGCTCTGCTGGCAATCCCGATCCTGCTTTTTCTGTCGTTTACGGTGGCCGCCGTGGTGTCACCCGTCTTCGTGCTCGTACTCGCGGGATATTTCGCCTTGACCACCGCCTACTCGTTCTTCCTCAAGCGGAAGATGATCCTGGACGTGGTGGCTCTCGCCTCTCTTTACACCACGCGGGTGATCGGCGGCGCTGCCGCCGTCTCGGTGTGGCCATCGCCCTGGCTGCTTGCCTTCATGATGAGCTGGTTCCTCTCGCTCGCTTTGGTGAAGCGATACACCGAGCTCATTTCACGCCGCGCCGCGCACCTGCCGGATTCCAAGAGCCGCGACTACAGGAAGGCGGATATTGGTATGGTGGGCGCCCTGGCGGCTGGATCGGGAATGAACGCGCTGACGTTATTTGCCCTCTATGCCGCAAGCGACAGTGCCCAAGACATCTACACCCGGCCAGCGATGCTGTGGTTGGCCGGACCAATCCTTGCCTGCTGGATTGCCCGCATCCTTATGCTCGCCCACCGGGGGCAGATGCATGACGATCCAGTCGTCTTCGCGATCAAGGACAAGGTCAGCCTCGTCACGCTCGGCGTCGCCGGCGTACTTGTCATTGCCGCAATGTGAGGTGGCCGAATGGGTCGTCAGTCCTCAGAGCGAAGCACTTCCGCGGGCCTCGCAACCCGCTACCTCGCCTTCGCCGTGCTCTCCACCGCCGCCAACTTCGCGGTCCAGGCTACTGTCATGCAGCTGGCGCCGTCGCCGAGCCTCGTGCCATCGATGCTCGCAGGGACCGCTGCCGGCTTCGGCTTGAAATACGTCCTCGACAAACGATGGATCTTCTTCGACGGCTACACGTCATACGGCGACGAGGTGCTCAAGGTGGCGCTTTACGGCCTGTTCAGTGTCCTGACGACGCTCATATTCTGGGGGTTCGAAATTGCTTTTTGGACGGTCTGGAAGACGGAGCTCGCAAAATACACCGGCGGAGCGCTCGGATTGGCGATCGGCTACGTCTCCAAATACGCAATGGACCGGAAATTCGTCTTCAAACCAGAGGAGGCGTAACAAACTCATGGAGGGCTGGGGACGGTATCCGCGCCATGAGAGCCAGGCAATCGACTGCCAGCTGCCGCAAGCGCTTGCAGGCATCGTGGCCGATCGCGTGGGATTGATCGGGCGCGGAAATGGGCGCTCATATGGTGACGCGGCGATCGGCGAACACGCCACCTTGATGTGCCGTGGTTTGAGCCGGATGCGGAGCTTCGATCCCACCAACGCGACGCTGACCGTGGAAGGGGGCGTAATGCTCTCGGACATTCTGCGCTCGTTTGTCCCGAGAGGCTATTTTCCGCCTGTGGTACCGGGCACCAAATTCGTCACGGTCGGCGGGATGATCGCCTCTGACGTGCACGGCAAGAACCATCATCGCGACGGCGGGTTCGGCGATCATGTCAGCGAGCTCAAGCTGGCAGTCGCCGGCGGAGAGATCCTCACCTGTAGCCGCAGGCGCAATCCCGAGCTTTTCTTCGCGACGGTCGGTGGCATGGGCATGACCGGGATCATCGCGGAAGCGACCTTCCGCTTGAAACCGATCGAATCCGGCTGGATCGCGCAAAAGACGATCGTCACGGAAAACCTTGGCGAGGCGTTGAAGGCGCTGCAGCAGACCGAGGATGTCACTTATTCGGTCGCCTGGATCGATTGCCTTTCGCAAGGCGCTTCCCTTGGACGCTCGCTGATTTTCGCCGGCGAACACGCGACGCTGGACCAGGTCGGCGGCATGCCGGATGCCGATCGTTTTGCAGAGAAAAACGCGGGGAGGTTTTCACTGCCATTCGATCTGCCGCAATGGGTGCTCAGCAAAACAGGCGTTGCAGCCTTCAACGAGCTTTATTTCAGGGCGGGAGCGCGAAAGGCGGCCAAGACGTCGCTGGTCCACTGGGATAAATACTTCTTTCCACTGGACGGTATCCTTGAATGGAACCGGCTTTATGGCAGGCGGGGCTTCCTGCAGCATCAGTGTGTGGTTCCAGCCGAGGACGCGCTTCCAGTCCTGAGCGGCATTCTCGAGCGCTTTGCGCGCTCGGGAAAAGGCTCCTTTCTTGCCGTTCTGAAGAAGCTGGGGGGCGGAAGCGGGCTGCTGTCCTTTCCTGCGCCGGGCTACACGCTCGCACTCGACCTTCCCGTCACGCAGGAGGTGTTCCGGCTGCTCGACGAAATCGACGAGCTGGTTGTCAAGGCAGGGGGGCGGCTCTATCTCGCCAAGGATGCACGACAGTCACGTCACACATTCGAAGCCGGTTACCCTCGGTTGGCTGCCTTCAAAGAGCTACGCAAAGTAACGGGCGCCGATCGTCACTTTAGTTCCCGCTTGGCAAAGAGGCTCGGCATATGACGGGGATCGGCAAGACACTGCTCCTGATAGGCGGGACGTCGGATATCGGTCGCGCTACGGCGCTGATCTATGCCGAGGCGGGATGGAACGTGCTTCTCACCGGACGAAAGCGCTCCGCCGTACAACGCGAAGCCGACGACATCAGCGCGCGGACCGGCGCCAAGGTCCTGGTTCACGAACTCGATATCCTCGCTACAAGCCGCTTCGAAGATTTCGTGGGCGTCGTTTCGCCTCTGCCTGACACGGTGGTCTGTGTCGTTGGCGAACTGGGCGAGCAGTCTCGCGCCGAACGGGAACTCGACCACGCCGCTATGATCATGCGGACAAACTTCGAAGGACCAGCCTTGCTTCTCGGTCTGCTGGCGGAACGTTTTGCGGCGAGAGGATCAGGTACCATCGTCGGCATAAGTTCCGTCGCCGGCGATCGTGGACGCGCGTCCAACTATGTCTATGGCGCCGCCAAAGCCGGGCTGACTGCATTCTTGTCCGGCCTGAGGAATAGGCTGTCGGGGTCCGGGGTGCGCGTGCTCACCGTGAAGCCGGGTTTCGTTCGGACACGCATGACGCATGGGATGAAACTCCCGCCGCTTCTCACCGCCGAACCGCGGGAGGTCGCGCAAAAGATCTTTACTGTCGCCGAGGGAAGCAGAGGCGGGGACGTCGTCTACGTCAGACGAATATGGCGACCGCTGATGACGGTGATCCGGTCAATCCCGGAGCCGATCTTCAAGAGGTTGCGGCTATGACGAAACCAGGCAATCACGCCGCTTATGCGGCCATCGGAACGGGAGCAAGTGCCAGCAAGCGACCGGCGGCCAGGCTACGGCGGTTGCTGTCGGCGGAAGGTGCGATCGTCCTCGCAGCCTTGGCCTGCGCTGCCATGCTTGCCCTGCCTGAGAGGACCATCAACGCCGCCTTTATCAATGATGTGCTGGTCTTTATCGACGGTGCGCACCGCATCACGTTCGGTCAGGTGCCGAACCGCGATTTCCACACGGCGCTCGGGCCACTCGTCTTTTATCTCCCGGCGGCTGGATACCAACTGACGGGAAATTTCGGCGCTGCCATACCGGTCGGAATGGCTATCGTTGTCGTCGCCTTCATCCCGGCGATGATCCGCATCCTCGTGTCCCGCCTCAGCCCGTCATTGGCGGCCGCGCTCGGCATATTCCTCATTCTCATCCTCGCGGCGCCGATCAATCTCGGCAGTTCCATCTGGTATCCTTCCTTCGCGATGTTTTATAACCGCATCGGTTGGGTCGCGCTCGGCCTGCTGCTGGTGATGTATCTGACGCCGCAGCCCGCGCGCGGGCGCAACGATGCCGCCGATGCCCTTGCCGCCGTCTTTCTTCTGCTTGTCTCGTTCTACACCAAGGCGACCTACGGGCTCGCCGGGACCACCTTTCTCGTCGTCATGCTCTTGGATCGGCAGCAGCGCCGCTGGGCCGTGGCCGCCCTGCTGCTGACAGGCTTGGTCATGATCGCCATCGAGTTCTTCTGGCGCGGAACCGTTCAGCACATCGAGGATCTGCGGGCGGCGGCGCGTGTCAGCGGCGGCCATGATGTCGCCAGCATCCTGAAGAACCTGCGTGAGAACCTTTCCGACCTCGTCGTGTTCGCGACCTTCGCCTTGGTCGCCATCTGGCAAACCCGCAGCTTCCGAGATCTTCTCTTCTCCGGGTTCTGCCTGGGCGCTGGCTTGGCGATCCTCAATCAAAATGCTCACAGCTGGGGCATCATCACGCTCTACTGCGGCGCAGTCGTTCTGGCGCAGAACGCCGCCTGGTTTCAGAAAGGCGATGAAGGGAGAAGGGCGGGTGGCTTGGCTCTTCCTGCCGGCGCTCTTTCGCTGCTCGCGACCTTGTTCCTGTTGCCGCCGATCGTACACCACGCCGCAGCCCTCATTCTGCATACAGCGCTTGCGGCTGAGAAAGCCGGGCAATCTCTCGGGCTGCCGCGTTTTGATGATGTTCGCGAGATTGATCCGCCCGGCGGTGAACCGGACTTCATAAGGCGCTATCTCGACGACATCGTCACCGGGGGAGCGCTGCTGCAGGCGTTGCCCGTACCGCCGGAGCGCGTTTTTGTGCTTGATTTCGTCAATCCATTTTCAGCCGGCCTCGGAATTCGCCCGCCTGCCGGTGACACCGCCTGGTTTCACTGGAACCGTAATATCAACGAGAGAGCCTACATCCCACCGGAAGTGCTCTTTGCGGATGTAAAGATCGTCATGGTGCCTAAAACAGGAATCAATAGCCTGCCGCTGCAGGCGCTGTACGGCCCGTTTCTTTCGGCCCGGTTCGAGATCGTTCAGAAGACATCGGAGTGGACGGTCTACCAGTGGCGTCAGGCTAAGGCGCAAAGCGAGGTGCAGTGATTGAGACGGAAAGGTCGGTGCAAGCGGGAAACGGCGCATCGCGCCCGGCTTCACGGTTGAATTGGTCGCAGGCTGTCATCTTTGGCATCGGCTTCATTCTCGCTTGCCTTCTCGCTCTGCCTGGCCGAACGGCGACAACCAAATACGTCAACGACCTCTTCGTTTTCCTGGATGGTGCTCACCGCATCGCACGTGGCCAGGTGCCGAATGTCGACTTCCATTCGCCGCTCGGGCCGCTGACATTTTACATTCCCGCTGCTGGCTATGGCTTGTCGGGCAATATGGGCGGTGCGATGCCGGCTGGAATGGCGATAGTGGTTCTCCTACTCGCGGTTATTGCCGCGGAAATCGTGGGCAGCCGGATGCATAAGGCGTTCGGACTGCCGCTTGCGATCTTCCTGCTCCTGATAGCTGCGGCTCCCGCAAATCCGGGCGAGCGGATAGGGGAGCTGACCTTTGCCATGTTTTACAACCGGATTGGGTGGGCGTCGCTTAGCTTACTCCTGGTGATGTATCTGCCTCGGTTGCCGGCCGCCGGGAACAGCAAGGCAGTCGACGCCGCATGCGCCAGTCTCCTTGTGTTGCTGATGCTCTACACCAAGATCACCTATGGCGTCGTAGGGCTTGCCTTCCTGTTGTTCATGCTTTTCGATCGTCGCCAGATCGGTTGGGTGACGTTGGCGCTCGGCATGATCGCCTTCAGCATCATCACGATTGAAATCATCTGGCGCGGCGAGTTCAACTACCTTGCCGACCTTCGTCTTTCAGCAAAAAACAGCGGCGGCGTTCTGACGTTGACCGCTCTCGGTCACTTGGTACGGAACAATCTCGCCGACCTTCTTGTCTATCTGACGGTCGCGCTCATCGTTCTCAACCTGACGCCGAGTTATCGGCATCTGCTCTTCGTTGCCTTCTGCGGCACAACCGGAATCCTCTTGATCGGGCAGAATTTCCAGACCGTCGGTATTCTGACACTGGGCGCAAGCGCAGCCATCATTACGGAAAGCCTCTTTCGCGCCAAGCTGCTCTCCCGATACGGGAAGCCGCGGTTCGCCCTGCCGCTACTCGTGGGCTTCCTGTTATTACCCGCTGCCATCGGCAATACTGCATCGCTCGCAATTCATGCCTATTACGCTGCCGGCGGCCGAGGCAAACCGATCCCGCTGCCGGCGTTTTCCGAGATCAGGCTCGTTGAGATGTGGAGCGCCGGCCAATACGAATATTTCGAGGGATACAACAGGACATTGGCTGATGCTTCGGTCGCCCTGTCGCAACTGATGTCTGCTGACGAGCGCGTCGCGGTTCTCGATTTCGTCAATCCCTTCTCCGCCGGCCTGGGGCTGACGCCGCCGGTGGGCGACAGCGTGTGGTATCATTGGGGGCGAACCCTTGGACCGGATGATCATCCGGCCGCGGAAGAGATGTTCGCCGACGTTGACCTTATCCTCGATCCGAAATGGCCGATCGAAATCTGGACGGGTAACGGGCTGCGCGACCTTTATGCCCACTATATCGCCCGCCACTATGTGCTGGTGCGGGAAACGGCCGATTGGCGCATTTATCGCAGAAAGGCTTCCTGAGCCGGTGCGGTCTGTTGTTTCAGCTCCGCGGTGATCAGGCCGAGGAGCATTAGCACGAGCGCCCAGGCGTAAATGGATCCTGCCGTCAGCTGATTCAAGCGGGAAGCCCCGAAGTAACCGAGTATGACGGGGACGGGGATTACCAGTGCTGCTGCCGCCAGCCATGCCCACGGGCGCTGCCAATGATGTAACAGCACGGGTAGCAGGAAGAGCGTGTAGTGGATCCATCCGAGAGGCGAAGCCAGCAGCGATGCCAACAGCGCGAAGCCACTCACCGCGACGACCGGCGGACGACGAAAAAAGGCCCAGCCTGCCAGTCCAAGCAACAACAGAGCGGCGAGCACCGTGCCCGCGGCCGGAAGGCCGGCGCGGGCCGCGATGCCTGCAAACGACGCGTTGGTCAGAAAAACAGCCCGGTCGCCGTCTGACGCGACGAGGCGCAGCCAATCGACGTAGATCTGCGGGCCGAAGACGACCAGCGGGATGGCGGCTATAACTGCCGCGATAGCCACCGACACAAGGCCGGGAAGGCGATGGCCGGCAAGAAGGAGCATCACCGGCCACACTGCAAAATTGGGCTTCATCGAGATCAGTAAACCAATCATGATGCCGGCGAGTACGCCATCACCCTTCTCCAGTTGGAGCCAGGCCACGACCGCGAACAGCACAAACGGCATATAGATCTGGCCGAGATAGAGCGTGTCCCAGAAGCCAGCCAATGCAAATGCCCAGATCGCCAGCAGCGGGAGCTCCAAGCCGCCGCTATAGCGTCGCAGCAGCAAAGCGACCGCGGCGACGTAGCTGGAGATTGAAATCATCCACCAGATACGAAGCGATGGCACCGGCTCGAGGAGGTCGAAGGTCTGGAACAGGAGTGCCGAAATCGGGGGATTGAGATTTGGGTTCCAGGATTCAAATCCGGGAAAGACGACATGCGGCGTAAGCGGCGGGTAAATGCCATAGGGATCCCATCCTGCAGCGGCTGCGCGACCCGACGCGACGAAGGCGCCGAAATCCCAAAGGCCGTGATCTGACACGACACGCGGAATTTCCCCCTTGATGATCCGCAAGGACATTAGGGCAAGACCTGCGGTCGCGGCCATCTTCAGCAGCCTCCACGGTTGTCGGTTGATGGCATCACTGTCCATTTTGACGCCCCTCTCGATGCCCCCGATCATGATGAGCGGTGGCGCCATACGCTCTTGTTCTGTGTGCTCGCTGCGGCCTCGTCACCAACTACCGCCATTTGTCGTGCACGTTGCGGAATGGCCCTGCTGCGTCATCGCAATCCGATTGCTCCGTCTATCTCAGACGCTTGCTAACTCTCTCTTGATGCGGATGTTCCCGGTCGGTCTGCGGCAGCGCGGCCGGGCGCCACCGTCGCGACTTACGACAGCTTCCTGATGGTGCTGTAAATGATGTTGTGGTTGCATTTCCATGCAAGTCTGGCTCGACGACTTTGGCACAGGGTTCGCGGGGCTCTCGTGGCTTCGCCTTTGATCGGTGCGTCCCGGCCTAGAAAATCTCCAGTACAGGACTTTCCAGCACCTTCCCCGTCGCCACATCCGCAATCCCCCGGTCCGTCTGGTGCGGACCGGCATTGCAAGCCAGCGTTGCGCCGAAGCAGGCCTTGAAGACGCGGTAGGGCGGTTTCCAGTCGACGATTTTGTCCATGGCCTTGCGGATATCGGAAAAGGCCGAAGCCGTGTCTTTCAGCGATGCGTCGGTGACCAAGCCGGAGAGCGGCAGCGGCAGGATCGCCTGGATTGCGCCGTCCTTGGCGACTGCCATGCCGCCGCCGGCAGTTATGACGGCGTTGGCGGCGAGCGCCATGTCGCGCACATTACTGCCGAAGACGGTGAGGTTGTGGCTATCGTGCGAGACGGTGGTGCAGAAGGCGCCGCGCCATTCGCCCCAGCCGGTGAGAAAGCCGATGCGCGGGGTGCCCCCGGCCTTTCCGTGGCGGTGGGCGACGGCGATCATGGCGCTGCCGGCCGGCGGCACGACGAAGCCGTCTCGGATCTCGGTTTCGGCTTCGCCCCATTGCGTGAAGCGCGGACGGTCGATGGTGGCGACGCGGACGCGCGCGCCCTTCGCAGGGACGCGGAAATCATTCTCCGACAGCGGCGGTAGCTTGATGGAGTTGATGAGCGGCGCCGTATCGAGCGATTGAACGGCCGCCTCCATGCTGCCGTTGCGGGCGACGACGCGGCCGTCTGATATGACGAGGCGTGCCCGCAATTCCGTGAGATCCTCGAAGAGAACGAGATCGGCGCGGCGGCCGGAGGCGACGAGGCCGAGATCGGAACGCTTCAGCCGCTCAGCGGCGTTGAAGGTCGCGGCGCGCAGTGCCCATTCCGCTTTCATGCCGTAGCGCACCAGGCGGCGGGCGACCTCATCGAGGCCGCCGCTTTGGTAGAGTTCATCGGGAAAGACGTCGTCGGTGCAGAGCGTAACGGTGGAGGGTAGGTGGCCGAGACCGTTCAGCACCTCGACGAATTCCTGCAAGAGATGATCGTGAGAGCCGCGCAGCTCGATCGTCAGGCCGGCGGAAAGCTTGGCGGCGAGATCGGCGCCGGAGGTGAG
Organism: Rhizobium sp. N621; assembly: GCF_001664325.1. Taxonomy (NCBI): domain Bacteria; kingdom Pseudomonadati; phylum Pseudomonadota; class Alphaproteobacteria; order Hyphomicrobiales; family Rhizobiaceae; genus Rhizobium; species Rhizobium sp. N621. Next base: position 3,652,363 of record NZ_CP013495.1, on the reverse strand, counting down.
TTCGTGGTCCGAGGTGACGCCCGCTGCCATGAAGGCGTTGAGGTCCGCGCCGGTGAGGCCGCGGGCATGACCACAGACGAGCTTGCCGGAGGCAAGGCCTGAGTTGACGATGGCGCTCATGCGCGGATCGCCGTCGATGACGCCGCGCATGTTCATGACTTCGGCAACGCCGCCGACGGCAGGCGAACGCAGCATTTCGGCGATGACGGCGGCATCGAAATCAGCGCCGGCCAGTTCCAGGCCCGGCGCCGATGGCACACAGGAGGGAGCAAGCAGGATCATGCGCAGAGGCAGGGTGCGCGCCGCCTCGATCGCCCAGCGTACGCCGTCGAGGCCGTGGACGTTGCCGAATTCATGCGGATCCCAGACGACCGTCGTGACGCCGTGCGGCAGCACGGCGCTTGCATATTCCGCCGGCGTCACCATCGAGCTTTCGACATGCATGTGCATGTCGATCAGGCCCGGCGTCAGGATGCCGCCGGTCGCATCGATGATTTCGACCGCGTCCGTGCGGCTCGCCGGGGCATGGACGCTGGCGATGAGCGCGCCGACGAGGCCGATGTCGGCTTCTCGGATCAAACCCGTCACCGCATCGAGCAGCCGGCCGCCGGTGAGGAGCATATCGAATGGGGCATCGCCGCGGGCGGCGGCAACGGCCCGGGCGCGCAATTCGGGATCGTTGAGATCGAAAGGTTCTTGACGAGCGATGGCGTTCATCTGCGGGCCTCATTGATCAGGGCGGCGAGAATGATGGTACGCGCCTTCCCGACGTCGATATCGGCGGCGAATTGGGCGTTGAAGGTCGCATGCGTGGCGCGGACCTCGACGACGGTGCGGCCACGGGTGAGGGCGCCCTGCAGTTCGACGTCGATGCGCGCGGGGCGGAAGGTGACGATATCGGGGGCGACGAAGGCCACGGCGGCGGAGGGATCGTAGATCGCCATGCCGGGACGGCCGCGGCTGGTGCCGATGCTGATATAACCGGCGAACATGTCGGCGATCAGTTCGGCATTATTGCCGCCGGCATTGCGCACCGGCTCGGCATCTTCGGGCCGCGCCAGCACCTTGCGGCAGAGGTCTAGATCGACCATGCGCAGCGGCAGGTCATGGGCGATGACGATTGCCAGCGCCTCGGGATCGGCGAGTGCGTTGAACTCGGCAGAGGCCGTGTGGTTGCCTGATGTGACGCCGCCGCCCATCCAGACGAGGTCGGTGATGCGGGCGGCAAGATCGGGGCGGGCGAGCGCTACGGCGGCGATATTGGTGAGTGGGCCAAGCGCCAGGATGCGGTGGGGTCCGTCGCCTTCGAGCCAGCGGCAGAGCGCGGTGAAGGCATCGCTCTCAGCAAGGGCAGGAGCTTTCGGCAGGCTCTTGCCTGACGTCGGGATGCCGGTTTCGCCGAGGATCGCCTGGGCGGTTTCGAGCTTGCCGAGAACAGGTGCTGCACGACCGGTATGGACGGGGAACGCCCAGCCGAAGGCGCTGACGGCGCCGGCGGCGTTCGCCAGTACCTGCGGCAGCGGCGCATTACCGAAGACCAGCGAGACGCCGTCGATTGCATATTCCGACATCGCCACCACCAGAATGGCGGCGATGTCGTCGAAGCCCATGTCGGTATCGATCCACACACCCATGATGTCACCCGAAGCGCTTGAGGTTGGCCGCGCCGGCGACCGGCAGATCGAAGGCGAGCGCACTGCCGATCTCGTGCGGCGGCAGGCTCGCGTCGATTTCAGCCTTGATAGGCCCAAGCGGCGTTTGGAGGAGGTATTCGCGTGTATTGCCTGCGAAAGACGTGCCGTGCACCGTACCCTGGAACGGACCGGAGCCGAGAGTCACCGTACGCGGGCGCCAGGCCAGGCCGGCTGCAGCTTGCGGCGGCGGATCGGAGAGTGCTGCCGGGCCGTGCGGCGTCAAGAGTTTTCCGTCCTTCAGGGCGAAGACATTCTCGAAGCCGACGAAATCGGCGACGAAGGCGGAGGCGGGATTGTTATAGATCTCCTCAGGCGTGCCGATCTGTTCGATGCCGCCGTTCAGCATCACGACGATGCGGTCGGCGAGCGCCAAGGCCTCGACCTGGTCGTGAGTGACGAAGATCATGGTGATACCGGTCTCCTTTTGCACGCGCTGCAATTCCGCGCGCATTTCGAGACGAAGCCGGGCATCGAGATTGGAGAGCGGTTCGTCGAGCAACAGCACCTTCGGCTCCATCACCATGGAGCGCGCCAGTGCGACGCGCTGCTGCTGACCGCCGGAGAGTTCGGCGGGCTTTCGGCCAGCGAAGCTGGTCAGGCCGACGGATTTCAGGCCGGCGCCGACGCGGGCATCGAGGTCCGCGCCCGAAATGCCCTTGAGGCGCAGGCCGAAGGCGACGTTTTCGTAGACCGTCAGATGCGGGAAAAGCGCGTAGGACTGGAAGACGAGGCCGACGGCGCGTTTGTTGGCGGAGACGCGGGTTATATCGGCGCCGTCGAGACCGATGCGGCCGGAAGCCGGCTTCAGCAGGCCGGCAATGGCGCGCATCGTTGTCGTCTTGCCGCAGCCGGAGGGGCCGAGAAGAGCGACGAGCTCGCCCTTGGCGATCGCGAGGTCGAGATCCCTCACGGCGACCGTATCACCATAGCGAAGCGTCAGCTTATCGAGTTGGAGATAGGCATCAAACATAGCGCGAGAATCCCAGGAAGCGTTCGGCGAGGAAGACGATGCCGATCGAGAGGAAAGCGAGAAGGGCGGAGAGCGCCGCGATGGAAGGATCGTAGGTGGTTTCCATATAACCCAGCATATCGATCGGCAGGGTTCGGACACCCGGGCCGGAAAGGAAGAGCGAGACTGGCACCTGATTGAAACTGGTGACGAAGCCGAGGATGAAGGCGGCCAGGATGCCGCCGCGGATATTCGGCATCACCACGCGGAAAAAGGCGCCGAGCCTGGAGGAGCCGAGCAGGACGGCCGCCTCCTCAATATCCGAGCGCAGATTGTCGAGGCTCGCCGAAACGACGCGCACCGCATAAGGCAGCACGAGGGCCGCATGGGCGAAGAAGAGCGCGAGCGTGATGTTGAAGCCAAAGGGTACGACGAGATAACGCAGCAATGCCAGGCCGACGATGATGCCGGGAACGATGATCGGCAGCGAGACGATGGTGCGGACGGTCTCTGCTGCGGGCAGCGGGTAACGCGACAGGGCGTAGGCGGCGGGGATGCCGAGGATGAGGGCTGCGAGCGTTCCGAAGACGGCAAGGAACATCGACATGGCGAAACTGTCGCGGAAGCTTTCGATGGTGAAGACCTTCATCACCCAGCGTAGCGACAGGCCCTGCGGCGGAAAGGCCAGCGTATCGCCCGCGGAAAGCGAGGCGGCGATGATGATCAGGAACGGACCGATCAGGAAGACGAGCAGCAGGAAGAGCACGACAGGCGAAAAGAGACGGATGCTCATCTGCGGCTCCTCGCGGTCGCTAGCCGTTTCAGCAGGATATTGGCGGCAAAGCTCATGACGATCAGAATGAAGGCGATGACGCTTGCCGAGACGAAATCATTGGCGACGGAAACCTGCTGGTACATCAGCGTTTCGAGCATCAGCACCTTGGAACCGCCAAGTACGGCGGGTGTGATATAAGCCGTCAATGAGCCGGTGAAGACGAGGGTACCGCCGACGACGAGCCCTTCACGCGTCAGCGGCAGGATGACCTTCCAGAAGACCTGGAACCAGTTGGCGCCAAGCACACGGGCGGCGGGGATCGCATCCTTCGGCATGTTTTCGAGGGCGCTAATCAGCGACAGGATCATCAGCGGCAGGAAGAGCTGCAGCAGGCCGATGAAGACGGCGGTTTCGGTGAAGAGCAGGCGCAGCGGCTCGGCGCTGAAACCGAGACCCGTTATTGCCTGGTTGACGATGCCGGTGCGGCCGAGAATGACGATCCACGCATAGGTGCGCGCCACCGGCGAGATCATCAGCGGCAGGGTGACCAAGCCGACCATGCGGCCTTTGCCGTTCGCCGGCAGGTTGACGATGGCAAAGGCTGCGGCATAGCCGATGACGGCCGAGACGGCGGTGACCTCGATGGCGAGCCGGAAGGAGCGCAGGAAAACGGTGCGGTTCAGCGTCTCGGAAAGGAAGCCTGTATAGGCCGACAGCGTCCAGGCGCCGCCGGCACGAAAACCCTCCGACAGCAGGATTGCGACGGGCAGCAGGAAGACCACTGTCGCAAAGACGGCTGCCGGCAGGGCAAGCGCCAAGGCTTCCGCGCGGTTCTGGAACATGACGTGCCTTTCCGGGAGAGGAGATGGCCCCGGCGAGCGGCCGGGGCGGGTTCATGCGGGCTCTACTGGCCGACCTTCTCGTTCCAGGTCTTCAGCCAACCGGCGCGGTTGTCGAGGGCGATGGCGGAAGGGATCAGCTTGAGGCTCTTGGCCGTTTCCTCGCCATAGGTGAGGTTGCCGGCGGCAGCTTCGGAAAGCTTGACCTCGCTATTGGCGGGGCTATCGATCACCTTTTCGGCGAGCTTGGTCTGGATCTCGGTCGAAAGCCAGAAATCCATGAACTGCATGGCGAGATCCTGGTTTTTCGAACCCTTGGTCAACACCAGCACGTTCATGCCGCCGGTCTGTCCCTCCTTCGGCGTTGCCCAGGCGACGGGAAGGTCGAGCTTGGTGAAGCGGGCCCAAGAGAAACGGCCGATGGGGGCTGCCCAGATTTCCTCCTGCTGCATGAGCTGCACGAGCTGCGAGGACTTTTCGTAGAAGGTGACGATGTCGTCCTTCTTCTCGCCCAGCGCCGCGATCGGGCCTTGCAGATCAGGCGTATCTTTGCCGAGCGACAGGCCCAGCATATAGAGCGCCGGCGGGCCCTGATTGGTGGTGACATTCGGGAAGGCGACATGGCCGACATATTCCGGCTTCAGAAGATCGGCCCAGGACTCGATCTTCATCTTGTCGGAACGATAGGCGATCGACGTGGCATAGAAAGTATAGCCGACGCTCATGCCGTCGCCGTTGGGATCCTTGGCGACGTCGTAGAGCTTGTCGAAATTGGCAAGTTTCGTCGTATCGATCTTGTCGGTCAGGCCGGCGCGCGATGCCGCAAGCGCGTCCGCCATCGAAACGGCGGCGAGATCGACCACGGGATTGGCCTTGTTCGCCTCCATCTTGGCCAGCCGCTCGACGCTGTTGCCGGTCTCGACCACCACCTTGCAGCCGCATTGGGCTTCGAACGGATCATAGACCAGCGTCTTGAAGTCGTCTTGCGCGAAGGCGTAGACGGAAATGGTCAGCGTCCGTTCGGCTGCGGAGGCGGCAAACGGCCACAGTGCGGCGAGCGCCGCCGACGCCATGAGAGCTTTTTTCATCTTACATGTTCTCCATCTCTGAGGTTTTTGGTGCCGGGCTCGCGGGCCCGGACGATTGGCGGACAATCAGCTGCATCGCGACGCGTTCGATGTCCGCGGTAACGAGCACGCCTTCCCGGGCGCGGTTTTTTCTGATGGTATCGGCCAGCGCCGACACGGCAATCCCGGCAATTCTATCCATGTCCATCCTGACCGTCGTCAGCGACGGTGTGACAACAGGCGACCAGATGAGGTCGTCGAAGCCGGTGACGCTGGCATCGCCGGGAACGCTGATGCCGGCCTGCTGCAGCTCGGTCAGCGCGCGCAATGCCTGCAGATCGGAAAGAGCCGCGAAAGCGGTAAAACCCTCCCGCACCTTTTCGGCAAGGCCGAGCGGACAGCCGCTGCCGCCATCCTGCTCCACTTTCCCGATCCACAGCGTTTCGGCATGCATGCCCGCGTGCATACCGGCGCGAATCCCGTCGGCGCGGTCGTTCTGAACGCTGGATTCCTGGTTGTTGCCGATGATGAGGATGCGCTGGTGGCCGAGGTCCGCGAGATGGAGAGCGATTTCGCGGCCACCCTGCCAATGGTCGGCGGAAACGGTGTTGCCTGGCGTCGAGGGGGTGTCGATGAGAGCGACTGGGCAGGCGGCGGACGAAATGCGGGTGGCGCGGCGGGGAATAATGACCATGCCGTCGACGCCGCGTTCGACGAGACGATTGATCGCCTCGGTCTGGGCGGCAGCATCGCCGCGGGAGTCGGCGATCAGCACGCCGTAACCGGCGGCGGAGGCGGCAAATTCGATCGCCTGTGCGATCTTCGGGAACAGAGGGTTGGCGATATCGGGCAAAACCAGGCCGAGCACGCCGCTGCGGCCGGTCCTGAGCGCGCGGCCGGCCTGGCTCGGGACATAGCCCAGTTCAGCGGCATGTTCGCGGATCCGTTCGACCAGCTGCCCCGAGACCCGGCCTTTACCGGAAAGCGCATTCGAGACCGTGGCAATGGAGACGCCGAGCGAGGTCGCTATCCTGCTGAGGTTCGGTCCGGAGCGCGATGAAGCCATGGTCAGGAATATTCTGATTAATCGTTTAATCAGTCCTATAGCAGCCGTTTCTGCTTGTCGAATCCAAATTCGTTCGGTGTGCGATTATTCCGGGATTTGTCCGGCATGAAAAAACCCCGCGAGGCGATCGCGGGGTTTTGTATTTCCAGGAAGGCGAAATGCCGATCAGCTCTTGGCCTTTGCCAGCGCCGGCGTCACCGTTGCTGTGGTCTTGCCGCCGGGCGCGTAGCCGCCCCCGACCGCAATGTTCAGCGAGACGTAGTCCTTGGCCATCTGCTGGACGGCCTGGGCAAGGCTTGCCTGGGCAAGCGAGACCTGGCGCTGCGCATCGAGAACGTCGAGCAGCGAGGAGGCGCCGTCCTTGTAGGACGCGGTCGACAGTTCGAGGGTTTCCTGCGTGGTCTTCACCTGAGCCTGTAGGGCCGCGACCGTGCGGGCGTCGCGGCGGACAGCGGCGAGTGCGTTCTCGACCTGTTCGACAGCGGTCAGCACAGTCGACTTCCAGTTGAGATAGGCGGTTGCGGCAGTGGACTGCGCCGACTTGACGTTGGCGCGCAGACGGCCACCATCGAAGATCGGCAGGTTGAGGGTCGGGCCGAAGGACCAGGGGGTCAGGTCGCCATGGATGCCGCGCTGGTTGATGTAGGACGGCGAGATCGAGCCGCTGAGCGAAATGCTCGGATAGAGCTGCGCCTCGGCAACACCGATATTGGCCGTTGCGGCGGCGAGATCACGCTCGGCGACGCGAATGTCGGGACGGTTACGGATCAGGTCCGCCGGGATGCCCGAGTTGATGCCGCCACGGAAGACCGGCTGACCGCGACCCTTCAGCAGCTCGTCGACGAGGGCCGAGGCCGGCAGGCCAAGCAGCGTGGCGATGTGATGGGCTGATATACGGATGTTGGTTTCGAGGCCGGGAATTTCGGCGAGCGTCGACTGTACGAGGCCTTCGGCCTGCACGACGTCCAGGCGCGAGGCGGCGCCGGCTTCAAGCTGGAACTTGGTCAGTTCGTAGGTTTCCTGACGGGACTTCAGGTTGGCCTTCGAAAGCGCCAGGCGCTGCTGATAATAGCGAACATCGATATAGCTCGAGACGAGATCCTGCACGAGGGTCAGCTTGGCGACGTCAGCGGATGCGTATGCGGAATCAAGCGAGGCGAGAGCACTTTCGGTGCTGCGCTTGTAGAGGCCGAAGAGATCGAGCAGCCAGGTCAGCTGGACTTCGCCGGCACTGGTGTTGCGTGTGTCGAACTGCGAGCGCAGCTCGCCCTTCTGACCGCTGACCGTGTGCGAAGCGCCGACATTCAGGTTCGGCAGGGCGCCTGCGCCGGCGGTGGTGACGTTTGCAGAGGCCGCATTGATGCGTTCGATCGCCTGCTGAACCGTCAGGTTCTGATCGAGGCCGGCATGGACATAGCCATTCAGTTTGGGGTCGTTGAAGGCGGTCCACCAGGCTGCGGTAGCAACGTCACCTACACTTTTCGTGCCGCCTTCTCCGAATTTGGCGGGCAGCGGCATTTCAGGAGGAGCATGATCCGGGCCAACAACGCAGCCCGACAGTAATAACAATAATGCCGGTGTGGCAAAACGAAGAGATACCATTCATTTCATCCTGTACTCGAGCAAGTCAATTCTTGTCCGAAGCTTCATGCTTCACTATCGCAGCCGCGCCTCGTCCTACCACAAACACACACACCGAAGCAGTCGGGCGCAATGTAGCAATCGAAACAGCATTATCACAGTGCATTTATATCACACTCCTGCCGCATTTTTGTCGCGTGTGGCAAAGATGCGTCGAATGACGACGTAGAAGGACGGCACGAAGAAAATTCCGAGCATCGTTGCCGACAGCATGCCGCCGAGAACGCCGAGGCCGATGGCGTTCTGGGCTGCCGAGCCCGCGCCCGTAGCGATCGCCAGCGGCACGACGCCGAGAATGAAGGCAAGCGATGTCATGATGATCGGCCGCAGGCGCAGCCGCGCCGCCTCCAGTGTCGCTTCGAAAAGCCCCTTGCCGCTTTCCATGCGATCCTTGGCGAATTCGACGATCAGGATCGCGTTCTTCGCCGCCAGGCCGATCGTGGTGAGCAAGCCGACCTTGAAATAGACATCGTTGGCCTGGCCGAAGAGTGTTGCCGCCGCCAGAGCACCGAGGACGCCGACCGGCACTGCCATGATTACCGAGAAGGGAATCGACCAGCTCTCGTAAAGCGCTGCCAGGCAGAGGAAGACGACGAGAACCGAGATTGCATAGAGCATCGGCGCCTGTGAGCCGGAAAGGCGCTCCTGATAGGAAATGCCCTGCCAGGCGACCGTGTAACCGCCGCCGAGTTGCTCGGACAGCGCTTCCATTTCGTTCATGGCATCGCCGGAGGACACGCCGGGCGCGGCAGCACCATCGAGCGGAATCGCGCTGACGGCGTTGAAGCGGGCAAGCGAAGGTGCGCCCTTGACCCATTCGGTTTTGGTAAAGGCGGAGAAGGGCACCATCTCGCCGGCCGTGTTGCGGGCATACCAGTGATTAAGATCGTCCGGCTGCATGCGGAAGGGCGCGTCGCCCTGGACATAGACCGGCTTGATCTCGCCGTTCAGCGTGAAGTCGTTGACGTCGCGGCCGGTGAAGATGATCGACAGCATCGAATTGACAGAGGCGATGTCGACGCCCATGGCGCCGATCTTTTCCTGATCGAGCACGATGCGCATTTGCGGCTCGACTTCCTTGTTGCTGCTGCGTAGCGCCACGATCTTACCCGAGCTGTTGCCCATCTGGATCAGGCGCTTGGAAGCCGCCGTCAGTGCGTCGTTGCCGTGGCCGCCGGTATCGACGAGATACATGGAAAAGCCGCTCGAAACGCCGAGGCCCTGAATCGCCGGCGGCAGGAGCGCGAAAACCTGTGCCTCGCGCATCGCAAAGAAGCTGCGAAGCGCCCGGTTGACAACCGACTGGGCGCTCAGATTTGGATCAGTGCGCAGCGAAAAATCCTTGAGCTTGGTGAAAACGATGGCGCTGTTCTGGCCGGAGCCGCTGAAGCCGAAGCCGAGTGCGCCGAAGACGGATTCGACGGCATCCTTCTCATTCTCGCGATAATAGTTTTCCACCTTCTCGACGACGGCCTGCGTCTGCTGCGTCGTCGAGCCTGGCGGTGTCGTGACGATGGTCAGCAGCACGCCCTGATCTTCCTGCGGCAGGAAGGAACTCGGCAGCCTGGTGAAGAGATAGGCGCAGCCGGCGCCGACGAGAAGGAAGACCAGCATGACGCGGATCGGCCGCTTCAAGAGATAGCCGATGGTCCTGACATAGCCGTTGGTCGAGCGGGTGAAGTTGCGGTTGAACCAGTCGCCGACGCGGTGCTTCCTGTGCTCGCTGACCGGCTTCAGCATCGTGGCGCAGAGCGCCGGTGTCAGCACGATGGCGACGAGCGCCGACAACAGCATGGCAGAGACGATGGTGATCGAGAACTGGCGATAGATGATGCCGGTCGAACCGCCGAAGAAGGCCATCGGAATGAAGACGGCGGTCAGGACGAGCGCAATGCCGACGATGGCGCCGGTGATCTCGCCCATTGATTTTTCCGTCGCTTCGAGCGGCGAAAGCTTCTCTTCGGACATGATGCGTTCGACGTTTTCGACGACGACGATCGCATCGTCGACGAGAAGGCCGATGGCCAAAACCATGGCGAACATCGTCAAGGTATTGATCGAATAGCCGGTGGCCGCCAGCACCCCGAAGGTGCCGAGCAATACCACGGGAACGGCGATGGTCGGGATCAGCGTTGCCCGCAGATTCTGCAGGAAGACGAGCAGCACCACGAAGACGAGCACAATCGCCTCTATCAGCGTATGCACGACCTTCTCGATCGACAATTCCACGAAGGGTGTCGTGTCATAGGGATAGGTGATCTTCACGCCTTCCGGCAGAGTGCGGCCGATGACATCGAGGGCGGACCGCACGCGGGCGGCGGTATCGATGGCGTTGGCGCCGATCGCGAGGTTGACGGCAAAACCGCTCGAAGGCTGGCCGTTGTAGCGTGAACTGCCGCCGTAGCTTTCCTGGCCGATCTCTATGCGCGAGACATCGCTCAGGCGCACGGTCGCGCCGTCCTTTTCGACCTTCAGGATGATGTGCTCGAAGTCGGCGACGGTGGTCAGCTGGCTTTGCGCGGTGATGGTGACGTTGAGTTGTTGACCTGGAATCGTCGGCTGGGCGCCGAGCGAGCCGACGGAGACCTGGGTGTTCTGCGCCTGGATCGCTGCCGTGACGTCGCTTGGCGTCAGCTGATATTTCAAGAGTTTGAAGGGATCGAGCCAGATACGCATGGCGTATCCGGAACCGAAGACGTTGATGCTGCCGACCCCTTCCAGGCGCTGGATCTGGTCCTCGATCGAGGTCGACATGATGTTGCCGAGATCGACCGAATTGCGCTTGCCGTCGGTTGAAACGAGCGAGCCGACGAGAAGAATGCTCGAGGTCGAGCGCGTCACACTGATGCCGGCATCGATGACGTCGCCGGGGAGCTGCGATTGAACCAGCTGCAGCTTGTTCTGCACCTGCACCTGAGCGATGTCGGGATCGATGCTGGTGCCGAAGGTGAGCTGAATGCTGGCCGAACCGGTCGACGAGGTCGAGGTCATGTAGGTGAGGTCGTCGAGGCCGGTCATGCCGTCCTCGATGATCGTCGTCACTGATTTCTCGACAGTCTCGGCGCTGGCGCCGCGATAGGTGGCGTTGATGCGGACCGTCGTCGGGGCGATGTCGGGATATTGCGAAATCGACAGGGTGAAGATCGCCAGAAGGCCGGCGAGCATGATGGTGATCGCAATGACCCAGGCAAAAATCGGACGTCGGATGAAAAACTTGGCCATCGGTTGTTCCTGTGCGGCTGAGACGGTGACGATGCGGGCTCGCAGAGATTACTTCGCTGCGGGCTTCTCAGCGTCACCGGCCGCGGGCTGCTCGGCAGCCACGACCACGCCATTGTCGTTGATTTTCATCGGAACCGGCTTCACCGGCATGCCCGCCGCGACCGACTGCAGACCGGTGACGATCAGCTGATCGCCATCGTTGATGCCTTCGGTCACCAGCCAGGAATTGTTGGACGGCGAGCTGTTCTCGAAGGCGCGGGTTTCGACCTTGCCGTCGGCGGAAACGAATTGCGCCGTCAGTCGGCCGTTGGCGTCACGGCTCGTCGCCAGCTGCGGCAGCGCATAACCGGTTTCGGCGCCGAGTTCGACGGTTGCGCGGACATACATGCCGGGCAGGACGATACGGTCGGGATTGGGAAAGAGCACACGGATGATGAAGGTGCCCGTGGTCTCGCTGACCACCTGCTTCGACATGTCGAGCTTGCCCTGCTGATTATATTCTTTGCCGTCTTCCAGGATCAGGTGAAAGGCGACGTTCTCCGCGCCCTTGATATCGCCGGCGGCCATCGCATCGCGCAGCCTCAGGAGGTTGGTGCTCGATTCCGTCAGGGAGATATAGACTGGATCGAGCTGACGGATCGTCGTCAGCGCCGTCGATTGGTTGGCCGAGACGACGTTTCCGACATTATAGGCGGTCTGGTCGATGACGCCGTCGAAGGGAGCGACGATCTTCGTGTGGTCAAGGTCGATCTGCGCGGCGGAAAGGGCTGCCTTTGCCGACTCGACCTCGGCCTTCGCCTGGAGAAGCGTCGTTCTGGCCGTCTCATATTCGATCTGGGTGGCGCCGCTGCCCACGAGGCGCTGGTAGCGTTCGAGATTGCTTTCAGCGCTCGGCACGCTCGCCTCGGCCTTGGAGATGGCCGCCTTGGCCTGCTCGACGGCGGCGATATAGGGTGCATCCTCGATCTGATAAAGAAGGTCGCCCTTCTTGATCTCGCCGCCTTCCTTAAAGGCGATCTCGCGGATGATGCCGCTCACCTGCGGCCGGATGTCGGCCGTCTGGAAGGCTTCGGCGCGGCCAGGAAGGATCGTCGTGATCGGGAAACTTGCCTTCGTCAGGGCGATCACGCCAACGGGGGTCGCCTGCTGCGCCGCGCCCGCGCCGGCATTGCCCGCGGGCTTGCCGGCGTTGTCGCTGCAGGCGCCAACCAATACGCCGGCCAGCAGGGCCGAGGAGATGAGGACGGCACGCCGAATCATTCTGAATTCCCTCATGCGGTGGCAATCGCCGTTCGATCCACGGGCCCGGTCAGGCCGAGCGCAGGCTTATATAAGCGTCAGGACGAGCTTGGCCTCAAATGCCATAATCCCGAGTCTAACAAAAGCTTTACGAAGTGACGTAAGTCAGCAACCGTCACTTAGCAAGCGCTATTTTGCAGTGCGGCATCGACGAAGCCGACGATTTCCTCGGCACGATGCACCAGCGTCTCCTTGTCGTCGCGGACGATGAGGACAGGGTGCAGCACGCAGGCGAGCACATCGGCGACGGTCTGTGCCGCACGCTCGGGATCGCGGCAATGATAACGTCCTTCCACTATGCCTTTGCGGATGATCTCGCCGATTTTCTCCTCGATACGGGCGCGATAGCGATTGCCAGCTTCGAGTTTGGCTTCGATGGTCGAGAGCACCATTTCGAAGATGTAAGGGCTTTTCTGGATATCCTGCAGATGGCCCTCCAGCAGGCGCAGGACGAAGCGGAGCAATTGCTCTTTCGCGGGCATGTCTTGGTCGACAGGGACGAAACGCTCGGCGGCATTGTCGAGATGTCGTCCGGCGATGGCATCGACCAGCGCCACCTTTGAACGGAAATGCTTGAAGACGTTGGCGGGTGACATGTGCAGCGCGCCTGATATATCGGCGATCGACACCGCGGCGAAGCCACGTTCGCGAAACAGCATCTCCGCCATGGAGAGGATGTCCTGTCGCGTTTCCTCGGCCTTGCGTCTCGGCCTTCTTACCATCCGTCCCCCGCCGGGCCGCGCCCGGTATCCCTTTTTGCCGATGCTAGCGCTATTCAGCGAAAACTGCCAAGCCGATGCAAGGCCCGGCGGCTTTCGCACGTCGCCTGTTCAAGGGAAATAGGGGGCGAGGTTGCTGCGGACACGGGCAAGCGGCGTCTCGCCGCTATTGTCTGGAACAAAGCGCTCGCCGGTTATCGCCTCGTAGGCCCTGATATAGACGGCCGAGGTTTGCTCGATCAGTTCGGTGGGGATTTCTGGAATCTCGTCCTTATAAGGATCGCAGCGCTCCGCCACCCACGCACGGACGAAGTCCTTGTCGAAACTATCCGGGCGCTTGCCAGCGGCAATACTTGCCGGATAGGTTTCGGCAAGCCAGTAGCGGCTGCTGTCCGGCGTGTGAATCTCGTCGGCGAGAATGATGTTGCCATCGCCATCGGTGCCGAATTCATATTTGGTATCGACGAGGATCAGGCCTTGCTTCGCGGCCATTTCCTGGCCGCGGGCAAAGAGCGCGAGTGCATATTTCGACAAGGTTTCCCACTGCCGGCTGGTCAGAAGGCCTCGCGTGACGATTTCGGCAGGCGTCAGCGGTTCGTCATGGCCTCCGTCGAATTCCTTGCTGGTCGGCGTGATGACCGGTTCCGGCAGGATCTGATTGTCGCGCATGCCGTCCGGCAGACGTATCCCGTACATCTCCCGCTCACCCTTCTTATAGAGGGTCAGGATCGAGGTGCCGGTGGTGCCGGCGAGATAACCGCGCACGACGATTTCGACCGGCAGGATGTCGAGCCGCTTGCCGATGACCACATTCGGATCGGGATAGTCGAGCACGTGGTTCGGGCAAATGTCCTTCGTCGCCTCGAACCAGTAACGCGCCGTCTGCGTCAGCACCTGGCCCTTATAGGGAATACAGGTGAGAATGCGGTCGAAAGCACTCAGCCGATCTGTGCTGATGATGATGCGGCGTCCGTCGGGAAGATCGTAATTCTCGCGCACCTTGCCGCGATAGTAGTTCGGCAGTTCCGGGAAATGGGCTTCGGAGAGGATTCGCACGGCGCTCGACTGTCCTTGTATTTGGCTGATGGCTTCCTGCTCTAGTTTCATTACCGGCGAAGTCAAGCCGAGCCGAAGTATCGCATCACAGCCAGAACAGAGCCAGAAGAAACAGAGCGAGGCCGTAAGTTGCAACGGCAAGCGGCCAGCCGGCCCGCAGGAAGTCGCTGAAGCGGTAGCCGCCGATGCCCATCGCCAGCGTGTTGTTGTGATGGCCGAAGGGCGTCAGAAAATCGAGCGAGGCTCCGATGGCGACCGCGATCAGGTAGGCGTCCGGTGTGTGCCGCCCGATCCTCGCAAATTCGAGTGCGATCGGGGCGAGCACGATTGCGACCGTCGCGTTGTTGACGAAGGGCGTCAGCGCCATCGCGAGGAAGAGGATGAGGGCGATGCCGGAAAGCGGATGGTTAACCGGCACGATGAAGCTCAGCCAGCCGGCAATCGCTTCGGCCGCCCCGGTGCCGGCCACTGCCTGGCCGATCGGAATCATCGCCGCGAGCATGATGATGATCGGCCAGTTGAGGTCGGCCATCGCCTGGCGGATGTTGAGATGATTGAGCAAAGCGAGGACGAGGACAACACCCGCAAAAGCGACCTCGGGATGCAGGCCCGCCGCCGATGCCGCGACGCCGCAGGCAAATAATGCGAAAGGCCGCCAGGAGAGGAGGGCCGGTTCGGCTGAAGCTGTCGGAGCAAGCGGCAGGCACTCGCTTTCCTCCAGCGCTTCGGCGATTGCCGTACGCGGCCCTTCCAGCGTCAATATATCACCAATCGACAGTTGCAGATCGAGAAAGCGGCCTTCGATACGGGGTGCGCGCATGGAAAGAGCAGTGACTGCGATGCCGCGATGGTGGAAGACTTCGAGTGAGCTGACGCGTGAACCCACCAGTGTGCTTTCGGGCATGACGACGGTTTCGACCCGGGTGAAATCTGGCGGCCGACCATTCAGATGGGCATCGGCCACCAGGGCCTGTGTGGCGGCAAGGCCGGCAAAGATGTCATCGGCGCCTTCGGCAAGCAGCACGTCGCCCGCGCTGATCATCGACTGGTCGAGCGGGCCAAACACGAAATTGCCGTCACGGATCAGCGCGTGCGGTTTGATGCCGAAGCGGGTCAGACACTCGGAAAGCCGTGCGCCGATCAGCGGCGAAGCATTGGGAATGCGACGTTCGATGACGATGCGACGCGAGCCCTGGGCGAGCGTTGCCGGCACTGCGTCAGGTTCCGGGAACAGGTATCGGACCCGAACGGCGATGAGTAGGATGCCGGCGATTGCGACTGGCAGCCCGACATAGCTGAAATCGAAGAAATGAAAACCCGCACCGGACGTCCTGGCAAGCGCATCGCTGACGAGCAGGTTGGCCGGCGTGCCGATCAGCGAGACGAGGCCGCCGAGCAAGGCGGCAAACGAGATGGGCATGACGAGCTGACGGCGGGGGATTGAGAGCGCCACGCCGAGCCGCAGCGCCACCGGCAGGGTGATCGCAAAGGCGCCGATATTGTTCATGAAGATGGAAAGAAAGCCGGCAAGCGAGGAAGCGCCTGATATGACCTTGAAGTTCGATGACCTTGCGGCTGCGACATGCGCAGCGAGGTTGTCGAAGAGCTTGGCGCGTGCCAGCACCTGCACGATCAGCAGGATTTCGATGACGGTGATAACGACGGGGCTGGCGAAGCCCGCGAAGATTTGGTCGACCGGATAAAGTCCGAGCGCATAGCCGGCGAGCAGGCCGGCAATCGCCGTCACCTCGATGCGTATGCGCTCGAGCGAGAAGAGAACGAGCATCGCCAGCAGAAGGATCAGCAGGGATGCTTGCTCGAACGACATGGGCGGATCCGGTGTTTCATCGACGGAGGCATGTCGCGGTACCGGAACTGCTGCAGATTTCCGGATGACAGGCCTTGGGCGGACTGTAGTCGTTCCTCATCTGCTGTACAGAGGCGCCAGCCGGCAAAGATTGAACAATCTCATGTCTTCGGTCGGGCCGAAACCTGCCAGCGGCCCTCGGCATTCCGCTCCAGCACGGGCGTTGCGAAGACACCGCGGATGCGCGCGACCCATTGCGGCCCGGCGGCTGCGAGGCTGTCGCGCCAGCGCTCCGATTGCAGCATGGCCGCGCCGAGAACGACGGGTTGGATGCCGCAGGCCGTCAGCAGCTCAAGGCCCGAGACGATCGAGGCGCCGCTGGAAATGACGTCGTCAATCAGGGCGACGCGCCGTCCGGTCAGCAGCGGCAGCATGCGCGGATCGATATAGAGGCGCTTGTCCTGTGTCGGCGTGGTGATCGAAGACAGAGGAACGGAGAGTTCGTCGCGGTACCAGAACTTTCGCGAGGTGCCGAGAGGGACGTAGCGGCCGTGGCCGAGCTTCTGCGCAACGGCGGCGGCAAGCGTCAAGCCGAGCGTCGGCAGACCGGCGATGACATCGACGCCCATGGGTCTGATCTTTTCGGCGAGACCGTCGGCCAACGCGTCGAGGACGGCGAAGCTCGCCTGGTTGATGATCAGGGAAGCGAGGGCGTGATCGCCATCTGCCAACACGCGTATCGGCAGGCGAAGCTGGCGGCCGTCCTCCAGCGTGGCGACATAGAAAGTGGTGAATTCCCGATCCTCGGGAAAGGTGCCGGGCGGATGGATCTCCTGCCAGAAGTCATGCGGCGCCATCTCCGACACATCGGTCAACGTCTCGCCCTTTCCATGCCGGCTCTTCGGCGCAACCCCTGCAATTCTCCCTCGGTCAGCGCACGCACGGCGCCTTTTGGGAGTTCGCCGAGTTCGAGCCCGCCGATTGCGACCCGCACAAGGCGCAAGCATTCGGCCCCGAGCGCCTCCAGCATACGACGGATCTGGCGATTGCGGCCTTCATCGAGCTCGACCTCGATCCATGAGTTCCTGTCACCCTGGCGCAGGCGTCGTGTGGCGGTGGCGGTCAGCAACTCGCCGTCATGGCGGATGCCGGATGTCATGGCGGCAATTTCCTCGTCCTCCATGAGGCGGTCGATCTGGACATGATAGGTTTTGGTCACATGCGTGAGC